>JAJYDV010000006.1 GCA_021777375.1 bacterium
CTAGGGGGGTCGTCAGAGTTGTCCCAAATATCTCCAGCCTGCGGGAAATTAGATACCTGAACATTCCAATTAACATTACCCTCCGATCTTTCCTGGTTATATCTTAGCTGCCAAGCAGCCACAATAACCTGTCGAGAGAATCCGGCTGTAGCTGGGTTATTAACGCAAGTTCCATTAGGAGACGTAGATGTTACGGGAGTCCCGTTGATACTGTATAGCTCAAAGCCTGAGTATTGGTAAACTGATCCTCCGTCTGGACAGTTGTAACCTAAAGCTTGGGTATATGCAGTGACGGTGCACCCATATAATCCTGTACCATCTAACAATCCCTCTTCTTTTTCTAGAGTGGTCAGTAAAACTTGGGGATTAAGACCGTATACTTTAGCGGCATCATAGATGACTGTCCCAGCTGAAACATCTCCTCCATAGGTAAATCCTCCAGTCGCGGCTGGTCCGGTCGGTGAATATCCTATTGGCTGCGGTGCAGCGAAGCCATGATCGGTGCTGATACAACTTGCACTACCCCAGTTGGAGTTTAACCAACTGTCGATTTGTGCAGCAGTCATTGTTCCGGAATTGTCAAAAACCCCATCATCCATCAAGTTGTTCGCATTAAAGGCTGCGCTAACGGGCCTTGAAATTAAAATAAAGCTTGAGAGAACAAAGATGAACGCTCCAAATAATAGGAACGTCCGTTTTAAAGTCAATGACTTAATTCTTTTCATTGGGTTACTGTTAATGTTTCAGAGGCGCTCTTAGTTTGACTTCCCAAAGTAGCTATGGCAGTAACTTGCCAAGTTCCTGTCGTAAAGCCTTCATTAGATAAATTCCAGCTCCAAGATGCTACTCCTTGAGAGTTTGTTACTTGAGTAGGAAGGGTTATTGTTGGGCTTTCACTTTTAGTAAACTGAATATAACAATTTGCACCGGGCGTTGTTTCACATACAGACTCTTCTAATTGTTGAGAGGGATTACTCAAGCTTGGGTTTTGATTACTAACGAATTGGCCGAAAGGAGTTTGGAGCAACGTGCTAGAGCCAGATTGATTTGAACCTGAGGCCTTAGCCGTAGGGCTTGGCTGGCTACTAGTGCTGCTCGATGAAGGGGAAGAGGGTGACTGGCTCTGACTAGACTTTGTAGGCTGAGATTTGCTTTGCGTATCGCTTTGTTTATTGGTGGTCGTACTAGATTTCTGGGTGTTTTTAAAAGCACCCAAATAGAAAGCTCCTCCGATAACTAGAGCCAGAATTATTATGCTACTAACCAATAGAATTTTTTTATTTTTACTCACCTTCTATATTCTAATAAATTTAATATAAAAATAAAGCCAATATGGCCAAGTGACCAAGTTAATTCCGATAATCTAAGAGATAATTCAAAAGCTACTCATAAATTGAGAAAGTTAGATTGAGTACATATCTCTATTGGGACGAAGGTACCGATATAATTGTAGCAGTGCCGACAACCAGTGTTCTCCAATGTAGGGATTCAAGAGCGCCTTTTAAGTACGGGCTTATTGATGGGGTATAGATTATCTTAATAACAGCATGCGCTTTGCAGAAGCGGTATAAGTCGGTTTTAAAATTTGGATCGGGCATCTCGTTTAGCAGAGAAGCAATCAGGGGCAAATTGGAGAATGCTGTTGGTGTCGTGCCTACATACCCGCCAGCTTGCTTGAACTCCATTCCTGAGGAGTACTGATAGTACATGCCTTTTTCTTGATAGCTTTAAAAAGTAAATTTTAGTACTGTTCTTATGCTCTACGGATATATGAAATATTTACTTTGCTTTGAGTATTGAACCAATATCGTAATTATATACGAGGATCTTTAAGCCATCTATGCTAAATGAACTTTCGGGTTTACCGAATTGCGAGGAAATACTTGTCATTGTGCACATAGGAGTGCCTGTATAATCTAAAATTATAAAACTATTTTTGCTTGGCTTATTAAGTTGGTTTCCTGCAACAAACCAATTAAAAGGGATTGTTTTATTATAATCAGAACACACTACCGGAGAAATATCTATTTTATTATTTGACAAATAAGAAGTTATATTTGCATCCCAATACTGGCTGTATCCTTTATATAGACCCTTAGCTTCTAAAACTTTAATTAAATTAAAGTTTAGAGAATTTGGCTGATTTGTTACTGAGCCATAGCTAACAATATTTGGCGCTTTGGAATATGCGAGCAAGGTACCTACATTAAATACTATGCTTAGAATAAGAACCATACCAATAAGATTCTTTATATTTTTATCATAAAAATAAGATTCGCCGGCTAGAAGGATGATTGCAATAAAGGGCAGCATTACTAAGTAGCGATACGTATATAAATTGAGTAATTGATTACTTATTACATATATAATAAAAATATAAACCGACAACCAAGCGAAGAAGTGTTTTATTATTGATGACGAATCAATAGGAGTAGATTTTAATATTGGCTTAAGTTTAGTGCTAGAAAAAATTATGTAAATTATTAACCCCAATAATACTAAATTTAATAAGGAACAAATGGTGGCCAGGTTAAGGACTGCTCTTCCGAATATATTTGCTCCGAATAGTAGAATCAGACCATGGGTTGCGGTACTTAGATTAGAAAAAATACTAGAAAAATGGACAAAAGATATTGGCTGAGGGCTAATATCTATTCCGCTTTTTATGACGATAAATTTAGTAATTTCATAAAAAACCCCTGACAATAATAATCCATAAAAAATAGTTCTTATTATTCTTCTGGTACCAGGAGATTTTAAATAAAAAATAAAGACCAAAATTATTAATGGCAGAACTCCGTAGTAAAGGAACATAGGATCATTTAAAATTAAAACTCCAATTAACGCACAGAACAGTACACTTAGAAGGATAGACTTTACTGATTTTAGTGGATCAAATTCACCAGATAAAATTTTTGATACCAGCATGAATAAAATAAAAGTTAGACCTATCTCAAAGTTACGCAGATTAGTATTTAAAAATAAAATTGTGTAGTAATAGCCAAAACTTGCTACCCAGAGAATTGGTAAGATTGTAAAGATGTTGAATTTTATTTTCAGTTTATTATAGAAATATTTTACCGCCACATAAAATAGCGCAAGATTAATGACTGCAAAAAACACTCCTTCGACAAAAACTAAACCCCTACTAGGTGCAAATAAGTGTTGAAATACTTCATAGAAAGGGATGTTAATAATCCAAGTGTCCGGGCTTAAGTACAGTGTTTGGTGGTTAAAGGGAGTCCAGCTCAGCAGAGCGTTTTGAATTCCAACATCATCGCTGTTGTATGATCTTATGTGGTAGGTAAGAGCAAGGCTTAAGACTAAAAGAAAGAAAGAAAGAAAAACCCCTATGTATACAAATTTTTTATTTTCTATGATTTGTTTTGTATATTTTAGCGGTTTTTTCATGTTTAGTTTTTCGTAAAGATATTAAAATATAATATTTCCCATATTGCCTTAAGCCCGTCCCTAAAACCTATTTTCTTACCTTCTTCTTTACTACGGCCATAGTAACTTATCCCAATCTCGTAAACCCTAACTTTACGTTTAGCAATTCTGGCGGTTATTTCGGGCTCAAAACCGAACCGTTTTGCTTGTAACCCCATGGCTAATTGTCTAGCTAGTGAACCATCAATCATCTTGTAGCAAGTCTCCATATCGGTTAGATTTAGTCCTGTTAGCAGATTTGACAAGGTGGTTAATAATTTGTTAGCAATCTGGTTTCTGTAATAAATAATCCTGTGAGGCTCCCCGCCGATGAATCGTGAGCCGTAAACTACGTCAGCATGGCCTCGTTCTATCGGGTATATTAATCTTTTGTAATCTTGGGGATCATACTCTAGATCTGCATCTTGGATAACTAAAACATCCCCAGTAGATAATAGTATCCCTTTTTTTAAAGCTGATCCCTTTCCTGCATTCTTTTCTTGCAATACAATTCGTAAATCCTTATTTCTTTTTGCTATATTTTTTAAAATTTCTTTAGTGCCATCGGTTGATCCGTCATCAACAACAATGATCTCCTTCTCAGTACTACCTAAATTTACTTCTTCTATCTCATTAAGAATTTTTTCAATTGTTTTACATTCGTTGAAGCACGGGATCACAATAGATAGTTTTTTAGTCTTGCTCATAATAAACCAATCAGATTATTTTATGTTAACATATTTGAAGCATGGCAACGGATATTGTCCAAAGGATTGACCGTTTACTTAAGATTGAATTTATACGTTTCTCCATAGTCGGGGGGACGGGTTTTGTAATAAACTTTATATTTTTGGTTTCTTTACGACATCTTTTTAATTTGCCAGTTTTCTTTGCTCAACTAATTGGTGCGGAAGTTGCACTTTTTTATAATTTTATTCTGCATGATCGGTGGACTTACAAGAAACACAACGTTCATAAAAGTATTAAAAGGCTATTAATTCAATTCCATATTTCCTCTTGGCCCGCTATTTTGGGGAGTTCTATAATGGTTAGTTTGCTTGAAAGATATGTGCATCTAGGTAATTTATACGCGTTAGCTCTTAGTTCTGCGGTTGCATTATTATGGAATTTTGGATGGACAAGATACGTTATATGGAAAGATGTTACCTACAATTAATTAATGGAGTATTTAAATGAAGATCGCTGTAGTTGGTACGGGTTACGTAGGTCTGGTCACCGGCACTTGCTTCGCAGAAAAAGGTAATGATGTTGTATGCGTAGATATTAATAAAGAAAAAGTTTCTAAAATGCAAAAAGGCATCATTCCTATTTATGAGCCGGGGTTAGAGCAAATATTCAAAAGGAATATTCAAGAAGGAAGAATTAAATTTACGACTAGCCTCCATGATGGCGTCAGAGATGCTCTGGTGGTATTTTTAGCGCTACCTACACCTCCTCGCGTAGACGGCTCGGCTGATTTGTCATCTGTCCTAGATGTTGCGGAAAGTATTGGCGAGACTATTACTTCATACAAGGTTATTGTTAATAAGAGTACTGTGCCTGTTGGGACTTCACCCAAAGTAGAAGAAAGGATTAGAAAACGCTCACAATCAGATTTTGATGTTGTATCTAACCCAGAGTTTTTAAGGGAAGGATTCGCTGTTCAGGATTTTATGAATCCAGACCGTATTGTCGTTGGGAGCTCATCAATAAAAGCAAAAGGTATACTGAGAGACTTATATGAACCATTTGTACGACAGGGTGATTCTATTATTGAGATGGATGAAGCATCAGCTGAGGTTACTAAATATGCTGCTAATACTTTTTTAGCAACGAAGATATCTTTTATGAATGAACTAGCAAACTTATGCGAAAAAGTTGGGGCAAACGTAGACTGCGTAAGGCTAGGCATAGGTTCGGATGAGAGAATTGGCAAACGTTTTCTGTTCCCCGGCATTGGATATGGCGGAAGCTGTTTTCCAAAAGACGTGAAAGCCTTCATTGGAACCGCTCAAGAGCATGATTATTCTCTATCGATTATAGAAGCTGCTCAAGAAGTTAATGAAAGACAGAAACTAGTCCTGATTAGGAAAATAGAACGTTATTATAAGGGAGATATAGAGGGTAAACTTTTTGCACTTTGGGGACTGTCCTTTAAGCCTGATACTGATGACATAAGAGAAGCGCCTTCATTAGAAATAATCAACATCTTAACTCGCAAGAATGCTAGAGTAGCAGCTTTTGACCCCCAAGCCATGAGCAATGTAAAATCCAAGCTAGATACAAACTTAAAAATTAAGTTTGTAGAAAATGAATACCTTGCTGTTAAAGGAGCAGATGCATTAATAATCGCGACCGATTGGTCAGAATTCCAAAACCCAGATTTTAGAAAAATTAAGAGCAGTTTAAAAAATCCAGTGATTTTTGATGGCAGGAACTTATATAATTTGAATAAAATGAAGGAACTGGGATTTCATTATGAGAGTATCGGCAGAAAGATAATAAACTAAATGAGTAAAGTTTTAATTACCGGTGGAGCAGGTTTTATTGGTTCGCATCTATGTTCCAGGTTGCTAAACGAAGGTCATGAAGTTGTATGCTTAGATAATTTTTTTACTGGTTCTCGTTCGAATCTTAAGAAGCTAGAAGGAAACAAACACTTTACCGTTATTGTGCACGATATAGTTAATCCTATCGAAGTGAAAGGCATAGACAGGATTTTCAACTTGGCGTGTCCAGCATCTCCGCATCATTATCAGTTTGATCCCATACACACGTTAAAGACGAGCGTGTATGGTGCAATCAATGTGCTTGAGTTAGCAAATAAAAACGAAGCTCGGGTGCTTCAAGCTTCAACCAGCGAAGTATATGGCGATCCCGATGTCCATCCTCAGCCGGAATCCTATTGGGGAAATGTTAACTCAATTGGACTCAGGTCTTGCTACGACGAAGGTAAAAGGTGCGCAGAAACACTATTTTTCGATTATAGTCGTAAATTCAAAACTGATATTAGGATCGTCAGGATATTTAATACCTATGGACCTAATATGAACCCTAATGACGGCAGGGTTGTTTCTAATTTTATAGTTCAGGCATTAAAGAACGAACCAATAACTATTTATGGAACAGGTAAACAAACTAGAAGTTTTCAGTATATAGATGACTTGGTAGAGGGGATGGTTAGGATGATGGATATCCAAGACTTTAGCGGCCCCGTAAACTTAGGGAATCCAAACGAGTTTACCGTTAAAGAGCTTGCTGAAAAAATATTATACCTCTTACCAGACAGTACTAGCGAGATTGTTTACAAAGAACTACCGTCAGACGATCCTAGGCGAAGGCAGCCGGATATATCTTTAGCAAAAGACAAGATAGACTGGGAGCCTGTCATACAGCTAGAGGAGGGATTATTAAAGACAATAGATTATTTCAAAGAAGTACTAATAGCTAGGTAACATGTAACGCTATTGGGCCGCGCTATAAACTTCTGCGCCAGCCTAATTACTACCTAACAAATGGTTTTTTAGTAACCTTCTTTTTATCTAATAGAGGGTTGTTGGTAGTTTTATATATTGATATGATCATAATAATGATAGTCATTATTATTGCCGGTGGTTCTGGTACTAGGTTATGGCCGTTATCAACACCAGGTTACCCGAAGCATCTCTTGAGAGTTAATGGTAGCAAGAGCTCATTACTGCAATTCACCTACGAGAGAGCAAAGCGGCTTACTGACAAAATTTATGTTGTCTCTGAAGTAGGACATATAGCGCATGTCAAAGAGCAGCTGAAAGACCTGCCAGATAGTGCCTTTATAGTCGAGCCGGAACGAAGGGGCACGGCTAACTGCATAGTCGCCGCTCTGGCATATATTGGCAAACATCACGACAAGGATGAGCCGATAGCATCAATCCATGCCGATCACTACATAAGAGACAATAAGGGGTTTCAACACACCTTTACTATTGCCGCGCAGACAACTTCTAAGGAAAAGAGAATTGTGCTTGTTGGCGTTGAGCCGGACTATCCGGCAACCGGTTTTGGCTACATCAAGAAAGGAGAGCTGCTTAGCGAGGAGCCCTACGTCTACAACGTAGACTCTTTCAAAGAAAAGCCAGGTTACGAATCAGCGGTCGCTTACTACAAGAGTGGCGAGTATTTGTGGAACTGCGGTTATTTCGTTGGCTCATTTAATACTTTTACGTCATCAATGAAAAACTACGCCCCAAAGCTATATAACAACTACCAACTTTTAGAAAAAGCAACCCCGGAAACTTACCAAAAGACTTATGTTAATTTTGAAAATGAAGCCATAGACTACGCTTTGATTGAAAAAGTCCCGAGCCTGTTAGTTACCCCAGCTTCTTTTGACTGGATGGATCTTGGCTCATACGGCGACCTGCATAAGGCCGTCGGGTCAGATTTAAACGGTAACCATATACACGGCGACGTAGAGATCGAAGATGTCGAGAATGCTTTTATTCAAAACTTTGAGGATAAACCTCTAGCGGTAATTGGTTTAGATAATGTTGCAGTGATTAATACCGAAGAAGGAATACTGGTTACCAGGAAAGACCTGGCGCAGAAGGTGGGGGACATTGCTAAACGAGTTGCTGCCAGGAAGGACAAATGAAGAAAGTACTAGCTTTTGATCTAGACGGTACATTGGCGCCCAGCAAGTCAGCGGTGCCGGACCGGATTGCCGAACTTTTAGGGGAACTTCTAAAGACTTTCCATGTCTGTGTTATATCCGGCGGCAAATTCGAACAGTTCGACAACCAGCTCCTCTCTAACTTAAAGACCGGACAGGACGAGCTTAGCAAGCTGCATATTATGCCGACTTGCGGTACCCGCTACTACCTTTACGCAGCGCCTTCTAAATCCTGGGACAAGGTATATGCCGAAGATTTTAGTGCCGTCCAAAAGGCTCAGATTACTAAAACACTTCAGAGCGTAATTCATGCGCTCGGCCTAGACAAGGTTAAGGTTTACGGCGAGCAGATAGAAGACCGGGGCAGCCAGATTTCCTGGTCGGCATTGGGGCAGGATATTGTTGATGTTTTAGGCGAGGAAGGGGTCAAACAAAAAGAGGCCTGGGATCCGGATAACTCTAAAAAACTGAAAATTAGGGACATGGTGGCGCCGCTCTTGCCGGAGTTTGAAGTGCGTGCCGGGGGTACGACAACTATCGACATCACTAAGAAAGGCATCGATAAGGCTTACGGCATGCAGAAGCTCATTGAGCAGCTGGACCTAAGTAAAGAAGATGTCCTTTTCTTTGGCGATAAGCTCCAGGAGGGCGGCAACGACTATCCGGTTAAAGCTATGGGTATCGATAGCTTAGAAGTTTCGGATTGGCGGGATACGGCGCTGGCTCTTGAGGCTATCCTTCACGTTGTCTGATCCTTTGATTTTAAGATATTTTCAAGTTGTTGTTTAACGGCCAAGGCGTCATGCCTGATCAGGGTGCGTTTAATTAAAGTATCGGCCGGATCTTGGCGGAAAGGCTTAGTGGCAACTAGGGGCGCGCCAATGAGTCGTGCACTGATGCCGGCAAAGCCTTCAGCGTCGGAGCGTGGCGGGAACTCTTGATCCCCGGCATATTTATCCAGGAGCTCTTTAGAAGGCGGCTTGGTGTTATAAAGGACAAAATCTATTGTGCCGGGACCAATGTAGCGCTCCATTTCACGCAAATAGTCTGCAATATGCCAATTTAGAGTGTGCTTTGGTTTGTTAACTAGGTTAGCGACCATTACGACCATCGCTCCGGTATCACTTAGGGCTTTAGGCATGCCCTCTACCGCAAGCATGGGCAGCAAGGACGAGTATAGATCTCCGGGAGCGAGAATTACCAGATCGGCTCGCTTTATGGCGCTTGCGCCGTCCCGGTTTAGTATAGCTTTTGGTTTCAGGCTAATTAAGGCGTCCCGGTTTTTAATCTTGTGTGTCTTAATTTTGTGCTCAGAACGGACAATAACGTTTCCGTCGTTTAGAACTAAGGTATGTTTTTCGCTAGTTACCGGTACAACCTTACCGGTAATTTTGAGGAATTCTGAAGCAATCCGGATCGCTTTAATGATGCTCCCGGTCTGTAGCTCCAGTGCCGAAAGCATAATATTGCCAACAGCGTGACTGGATAATTTACCCTTAGCGAAGCGGTAGCTAAACAGGTCTCTGGTTTCCGGGTGGTTGCTGAGCGCCACCAAGCACTGTCTTAAATCTCCTGGCGGCAGCACACCGAGCTCGTCTCTAAGCATGCCGGTCGATCCGCCGCTATCGCTCATATTAACGATTGCCGTAATATTATTCGTCCAGTTCTTAAGTTCCTGCAGCAGAGTAAAACTGCCGGTGCCACCGCCAAGCAACACAATTTGCGGCTGGTTCATTCTACTGTCACCGACTTGGCTAAATTACGCGGGCGATCAATGTCTAGGCCTTTTGCTTCCGCAACGAAATAGGCGAACAACTGCATAGCGAGGGCTGCAAGAATCGGCTGAGTCTGCTCTAGAGTTTCCGGGAGATAAATTACTTCATCGGCTAAAGGCTGAATTTTCTTGTTGCCTAAGGTGGCCAGAGCAATAATTGGTCCGCCTCGGGCTTTTATCTCTTCAATGTTAGACAGGGTTTTCTCTAAGACAGCGGAATTTGTAGCCAAGGCAAATGTTGGAAAGTTTTTATCGATAAGCGCCAGCGGTCCGTGTTTCATCTCACCTGCCGCGTAGCCTTCAGCGTGGATGTAGGAGATCTCCTTAAGCTTGAGTGCTCCTTCCAAGGCGCACGGGTAGAGGATGGTGCGTCCAATATACAAGAACTCACTAGAATCCTTGTACTTTAAGGCAATCCGTTTAATCTCGTTTGCCTGATCGAGGACGGCTTTGGCTTTTTCGGGCAATAGCTCGAGTTCTTTAAGCAGTTTACGGTATGATTTATGTTCACCTTTGGATAGATAGAGGGCGATCAGGGTAAGCACCGTTACCTGGGCAATAAAAGCTTTAGTTGAGGCCACAGCCCGCTCCGGCCCGGCATGGCAATAGACCCCTGCGTCCGTCAGTCTCGCTATGCTGCTGCCGGTAGCGTTTACAACCCCAAGCCTTAAGCAGCCAAAGTCTTTAACTTTTTCTAAGGCGGCCAGAGTATCGGCTGTTTCGCCGGACTGAGAAATGGCAAGAAGGATAGTAGAGCGCGAGAAAGGCTCATGGCGGTATTTAAATTCACTGGCTTGCTGAACTTCTACCGGAATTCCAGCCAGCTCCTCAATTAAGTATTCGCCAACCATGCCGGCATAATACGACGTTCCACAAGCTACGATGACAATCCTATCAATATACCGAAGCTGAGCATTGATGCTTTCCAACCCGCCTAGCTTAATGATTCCTTCATCAGCCAGCACTCTGCCCAGAGTTGCTGTCTTAATAGTTTGGGGTGCCTCAAATATCTCTTTAAGCATGAAATTAGGGAAGTCACCTAACGAGGCTTTTTCCTGGTCGTAGTCGAGCAGTTCAACTTTCGGGTCTTTAGCGGTATTGGCCTTAAAGTCGCTAATTTTAAGTTTGCCCTTTTTAATGACCGCCAGATCATTGTCGTCGAGGAAAATGACTTTCTTGGTGTGCTCCATGATGGCGTTTGGGTCGGAGGCTAGAATGTAGTCCTGGTTTTCGCCGACACCTATGACGAGCGGGCTAGATACTCGGGCAGCATAGATAGTGTCAGGCTCGAGAGTAGATAATATGGCAACTGCGAAGGCTCCGGACAAATCGTTAAGAGTGTCTCTTATCGCTTGCTCTAATGAGCCGGTCTTTTTATTGTAGTAATCGATTAAGTTAGGGATAACCTCAGTATCGGTTTCTGAATAAAAGTTGTAGCCAATTTTAATTAACTGATCGCGCAATTCCTGGTAATTTTCAATAATCCCGTTATGAACCACAAAAATAGTGTTGTCGTTATTGGCGTGCGGATGGGCGTTTTTGGAGTTCGGAAGACCATGGGTCGCCCACCTGGTGTGCCCGATTGAGATATGGCAACCAGCCAGGGCCTGCTGCTTAACCAAAGGTACTAGGCTTTCAACCCGGCCGGCCTGCTTAACGACCTTGCCGGCTCGGTCTTTACTTATGAAAGCTACTCCTACCGAGTCATAACCGCGGTATTCCAACGCCGCAAGTCCCTCAATTACTACGTCGGTAGCTTGTTTATCGCCAAGGTAGCCAACAATTCCGCACATAGCTAGCTACCAGACTCTTTTAAAGACTGTTCAACTAGTTTTGTCATGCGTTCTCTAAATTTAGCGGCCGAGAAGTTTTCGCTGAAAGCCGAAATTTCCTTTGGATCATAGCGGTTTGGGTTAAAGTGCTCTAAGGTTTGGGCTAGGCTGCTGACAGTTAACTTATCGAAAAAGAGGCCGGTTTTGTTGGGTTGAATATAGTCCTGCGGACCGCCCTTACGGTATGCAATTACCGGCGTACCGGCGGCCATCGCTTCAATTGGTGTGATGCCGAAGTCTTCAGTATTAGTCGGGAAGATTAAAGCTAGAGATGAACTGAAGTGCTTTGGCAGGTCCTCATCACTCACTGAAGTTAGGAAGGTCACATTGCGTCCGGCTAGTTTCTCGAGCTGTTTGTGCTCCGGCCCGTTGCCAATAACTACTAAGGGGAGCTTAAGTTTAGTGCAGGCCTGTACTGCCAAATCGATCCGCTTATACGGTGCCTGTCGCCCGGCAACTACGAAGCCATGGCGATCCTGCGCCGCACCTCTCAGTTTAAAGCGTTCAATGTCTACCGGAGGAAAGATGACACTTGATTCGCGCCGATAGTACTTCTTAATGGCTTCTTGAGTGTGCGTAGAATTGGCGATCATAATGTCCGGTTGTTTTGCGGCGTGGCGATCCCAGGCTCTAAGGGGAGAAACTAACAGACGCAAGCCAATTTTAGCTAGCCAGTTGGTACCGTGCGGAAAACCAGGACGCTTAATGTACTGCTCGTAACGCTGCCAATAGTAATGCGTCGGCGAGTGACAGTAGCAAATATGCAAGGTTTTCGCTTGGGTGTGAACGGATTTAGCCTCTGCTCCGGATGAAGATATTACTAAATCGTATTCGCTTAAATCGATGCGCGGGAAAGTTAGAGCTCTTAAAACCGGCATGAATTTCTTCAGACTTTTAGGAAGCTTTTGGAGTTTGGTGGTCCGAATATCCGCTCCTTCAAACCAGTTATAGCCGTACCAGATCTTTGGGTTGCTATCGTACTGTGATGTATAAATTGGAGCCTCGGGATAAAGCTTGTGTAGTTCGTAAACTACCCGCTCAGCGCCGCCGGTTCCTAGCAGCCAGTCGCAGACAATGGCCACCTTTAGCTTTTTATTAGCCATTAGAAGGCTCCTTTATGGCTAAGTACCGCCTTAACCGTCTTCACTAAAATTACCAGGTCTCCCCAGAAGGTCCAGTTCTGGACGTAGTAGAGATCAAGCTGCCGTCTTTCGTCAAAAGAGATATCTCTTCGCCCGGACACCACGGCTAAACCGGTTAATCCGGACCGCACACTTAAAATAGCATAACGTTTGGTATACATATCGAGCTCGCTAGGAACCAAAGCTCTTGGCCCGACTAAGCTTAGATCGCCCTTAACTACGTTGATTAGCTGCGGCAGCTCGTCAATTGAAAAACGTCTGAGTTGTTTGCCGAGACGAGAGATGCGGGGGTCGCCGTTAATAAAATCGCCGTTTTTGCGGTAGGCAGCTGCTAAGTCCGGACGCCCCATTTTAGCAAAGGCTTGTTCTGGGGACAGTCCGTTATATTCGTTCTTGATAGTGCGGAACTTATAGACCTTAAATTTCTGGTCATACCGGGTCAAGCGGACCTGACGGAAAAATACCGGACCGGGATCGGACAACATTATAGACAAGGCCGTAAGGAGCATTACCGGCGAGGCGATGATTAAGGCTGGTACGCCAAGCACTAAATCAACAGTTCGCTTAACAATTCTTCCCCAGCCAAAAAGGGCGGTTTGGTGGACTTCAATTACCGGAACGCCGCGGAAGACCTCAGCTTCCAGGTTACCGACAAATAATTCACTGTTTCCAGGTACAAAGCGGTAAGCAATGTGGTGTTCCTGAGCATAAGTCAGGACTTGACTGTTTTTGGCTTCATCACTGTAGAGCTCAGTCTGGATAATCGTGTCTAAGGCTGGACCGAGTTTACTGATTGCTTGTTCGAAATTGGCAAACAAGGCATAGGCGGCTGACGACTTTAGAGGCTGCTTTACGCCCCCGACCACACCCATCACGCGGTATCCTGAAATCTCAGAAGGAGTCAGTAGATTAATTAATTTCCGGCTTAGTTTAGTGTCGCCGACTAGTAAAACGTTATTGATGCCCTTGCCATAGCGGAACAGCAAACGGCGCGCTAGACGCATTAAATTACGGAAGGCCAGGATTAGAATTAAGGCCAGCAAAAAGCCATAAAGAATGACTAGTTTGGCTGGAAAGATTGACAAATTGAAGATATAGCCGTAACTAATAATAAATAGGATGCCGACAAATACGCCTACAATCAGGCGTCCGGTTTCTTTAAAACGCTGCTCATATATCTCACGCGAGTAAAGCCCAAGCAGACCAAAGAAAAGGATAAAGAAGGGCAGTAGCACGAGGAAGGTTTCGAGGTACGTTAATGCCCTGATGGGAGTTGCAATATGACGGTGGCTGATGCTAACCCGAAGGATATAGGCGATGGAGAAAGCGCCCACTAACGCTAAAAAGTCACCGACGATTAAAAAAACGTTATAAATAAGCGAGGCGTTATTTTTCATGAGTTATATAGGTTTGTGTTGGCCGCCAAAACACAAGAGCAAACATCAGGCCGTATCCTTAGGATACCTTCTATAGAGGGTATTTGTACAGTAGGTGCCTTTTTAGAGGCAGATTCTTGCTCCTAATAGTAGCGCTGTAGGTATATAAGTATAATGGTTATTAGTGAGCGCCATAAGCCTAAAACACAGTAGAGCTTTGTCTTTAGTTCTTGCAATAATTACCGTAGTAATCTTGCTACTACCTTTCCATGCTTTCTTAACCGTTTGGGTGGCCTCTAACTTTGGTCATTACACGATCGCCCGTCTCTGGAAAGAGGGTTTAGTTACGATTGCCGGTCTGATTGTTATTGGGTGGTTAATAACTGACTCCAAGCTTCGTAGCGCAATCTTTGGTAACCGGCTTTCATGGTTGATTCTTGCTTACAGCGCGCTCGATCTAATTCTAGCCTTGGTGGCCAAAGAGCAACATTCGGTCAGCTCTAAAGCGCTAGCTTACGGTTTGCTGGATGATTTACGTTTTCTTGCAATGTTTATTATCTGCTATGCGGCGGCGATTAAATCCAAACTACTTAATGCCCATTGGCAAAAGTTAATCCTCTGGCCGGCGGTAATCGTAGTTTTGTTCGGATTGTTGCAAATGAGCGTTTTGCCGGCCAACGTACTTACCCATTTCGGTTATGGCCCCAAAACCATAATGCCCTTTGAAACAATTAATAATAACTCTCATTATGTGCGGATTCTTTCAACCCTGCGGGGAGCCGATCCGCTGGGAGCTTACCTGATTCTGCCAATTAGCGCTCTAGCGGTACTGCTGGTTAAGTTTAAAGGGCGCCTTAAAGACTGGTTAGCCTTAGCGCTATTAATCGCTGCCATGGTTGTTTTATTCGGCAGTTATTCGCGGGCCGCCTGGATTGGCGCGCTACTTTCGTTATTAGTTATTGGCCTAGTTATTATCAGCAAGCAATGGCTGCGCAAGCATCAAAAATTATTGTTCGGGGCGCTAGGATTAATAATTATTGCTCTCGCGCTTGGCTTTGTTTTATTGTCTCATTCATCGCGCTTTCAAAATATCTTCTACCACACTCAGAGCAACTCTAAAGTGGCCGTTAGCTCAAACCAGGCCCACTTAAGCGCCTTAAAAGACGGGGTGAAACAAGTCGTAAACCATCCGTTCGGTGAGGGTCCAGGGTCTTCCGGTCCGGCCAGTGTCTATAACCATTACCGCCCGCCGCTTATTCCGGAAAACTATTTCCTGTCGGTTGGAGCGGAGTCTGGTTGGATTGGGATGATTCTCTTCATGGCTATTAATGTCTATCTCGGCTGGCTGCTCTGGCAACGACGCCGTTCGCCGTTTGCCCTAACCCTACTAGCTTCACTAGTCGGTATCACGTTTGTTAACTTACTGGCTCTGTCTTGGACCGATGACACATTAAGTTATCTTTGGTGGGGACTAGCCGGGCTCTGTATTGCCGTAGTGCCAAGCGTTACTAAGAGTAAAAAGTCGCTAACGGATCAGGTATCCAGGAGCTAAAATCTAGGTATGGATGAAGCTACCCCCAGTAAACCTTCACACCAGATTCGCCCGACCAAAAAACAGCGTGAGTTACTTAACTATATCTCGGAATTCATTGCCGAGCATGGTTATAGCCCGAGCTACCGCGAAATTATGAACGGCCTTGGGTATAACTCCGTGGCGACTGTCGCTTTGCACGTCAGCAGTTTAATAAAACGCGGCCAATTAATTAAACGTGACCGTTCAGCTCGCTCTTTGGAGGTCGTAGGAGTGAATCCGGGCAAATCAGTACTTTTAACCAATGAGGTTACCCCGAACCAGGAAAAGTGGCTGATTGATAAGGTTGAACACCTTTTTCGTGAAGCAGAGCAGAGCGCCTTGCCTCAGCAAACCGAGGTAGATAATTTATTTGTTCTGATTGGCGCGCTCAAGGTTCTTGGCCTTGAGGCGGCGGCCCAAAGCTACTTACCACGCCTCAAAGCACTTAAAGCCAAACTAAGTTAATTTTACTGCGGTAATTTATACTATATGTAGCGTAGTAGTTTATGCGCTACACTATATAGCGATACTTTAAAAAGTAGATTATACCGGAATCAGGTGAGAAACCTGAGCTGTGCCGCAACTGTAAGCTATGAAGGAATAAGCCTAACTTAGCAAGCCAGACACGGTAGAAAACGAAATATCTCTCGAGCAAGAGACGCATAGGTAATACCTAAGACCCTCTTTCTTGAGATAGATGAAATAAGAGGGTATTTTTATGTTTCCCGAAGTGGTTCTCGAGCATCACAATGTTTGGCAGGAGCCAATCCGAGCTCTGCCCGTCTCTGAAGTTCTTGATGAGCGGCAAACACTTGATCAAACCATCCGTTTTGCCGGTTCAGTTTTGGTGGAGCAGCTTGTCGAGCTGGCAGAGAATGCTCCGGCTAATTCTTTAATGGACGCTTTAAGGCTCGCGCGCCAGGGAGACCAAAGGGCCGTTAGTCTGGTGCGCGCCAATGTCGCAACCGACCTCATGGAGCGCACCATTAAAGCCGGTTTTGTCTCAATTAGCAAGATGGAGATTACAAAGGATAGCCAACTGTTCCAGCACGGACAAAGCTACCGTTCGGTTCAGGCCAACAGTCTGCGCTATACCTCTCAACCGGTAATGCGGGAGCGGGTCTGGGCGGAAACCAAGAATTATTTCCGTCTTGAAAAGCTGATTAATGAGCACTTGCTTGATGAGTATAGCTTTGTAGTTTTCTCATTGGCCGAGCGGGACATGCCGGAGTATTTCTATAGCGACACCAACACTCTGGCGATTCAGGTCAGTCGTCGCCAAGGAGATGAGCTTGTTACAGAGACCGCCTTTGTGGCCGGTAAGGACGAGAGCGGAAGAGAGCACGACCGCGAAGTGGTGAGTCAAATTTATAACCAGCTTCTTGACCACGCAATAGGGGATAAAATATTAACTTTTTCCAACGCCGAGATACTCGACCATCCCTTATTAGTTCACAACTCATTTTTAGAAAACGGAGCAGTTGAATTAGTTAAAATATATGATGACCTAAACGGGGGAACCTTTTACGGTCAACAGCGCCCGCGCCAGGACTACTTAACCCATAAAGAAGAGTGCCAAAAGCAGGCACTAGGATACAGGGAAGCCTGCGATCAGGTAGCCAGTCAGTTAATTGCCCAGTCGCCCGGCTTAGATACTCCGCTTAAGGCTTCAATAATGCTCGATCGACTGTCTCGGGAGCATAGTTTAAAAATGGCGGTAGGGAACACCTGGGTCGATCCGAAAGTGTTTGGTGCAATTTCAGCAAAGCATATCTTGGCGGCCCGTGAAGCATTAGTCCGCGGTGACCAAGAGAAACTTGATAGGTCCATCTCTCAGGCCCGGCTTTTTGACACTTCCACTTCTTGCCCCGGAGCAGCAAGTAGCTTAATGTCCAGGCTTGGGCTGGGCGAAGTACTCAATCAGACCAGCGCATTGAAAGAAGATGATACAGACAAATACGGGTCGCTTTCTTTCTTTTGTCCGAAGGGTCACCTGAACACTCGGCCTAAGAATCATCTCATTGAGCGCTGTAAGGTATGTAAAATTAGCGTCAAATGCAGCTAGGCTTAAGCTTAGATAGTAAAATATGACTATGACTAGAGCCTTAACGGTCAATCTCAAGCCAGCAATCTTACCCTCACTGTATTCAATCTGTTATAACCGTGCCGTTTATTTAATTAATAACCTAGCATCGGGTCGTTACCTAAGCTCTAAACTATCAACTTGGCAGTGCGTTGAAGGACTAATGAACCTATGAAGCAACGGCGCATCGGTATCTACAGCGGAACCTTTAATCCAGTCCATGCCGGACACGTCAGTTTCGCTTTGCAGGCGCTCAAGGGAGCTAAACTGGACCGAGTTTATCTGATGCCTGAACGCTATCGCCCGCATAAAATCGATGTTGCGCACTATGGTCACCGGGTAGCCATGATACGCCAGGCAATTAAGCCGCACCGATCTTTAGGTATTATTGAAAATAGCGACATTACATTTAGCGTGGCAAAAACCCTCCCGAAACTTATAAACCAATTTAAGGACGCCAAACTGGTCTTTCTCATGGGTTCAGATACTTTGAGCAACTTGCCGCAGTGGGAAGGCGTTAATCATTTACTGAAAGGCAGCGAGCTGGTGATTGGGGTTCGTGAGGGTGATGAAGCGGCGATTACTAGCTGGCTTGCGGCGTTGCCTCTCAAACCTAGCGCCGTCCATCTGATCACTAGTCTGAAACCAGCCGTTTCATCAACCAAAATACGCGAAGCTCTCAGACGGGATGAACATACCGATGGGATTCTGCCCAGTGTTCGGCGGTATAGCAACCGTAACTGGTTATATATCTCCCTGGCTTAAAAAGTGCATATTTATTTTTTTATTCACCGGTCTTAAACCAATCCGCTTAAGGTGTTAGCTATTGCTTGATACTTTCTACTACCGAGTACACAAATTAACTCCTTGACAAAGGGGTTAGCGCTTAGTTACAATCGGCCTAATCTAGTTTAAGCACCGAGCTTAAAGGATAAACAAAAACCAAAAAATATAAATTAACAAAAAAGTCTTAAAGCAAGACAAGGCTGATCTAGCTTGAGACCAAAAGAAGGGTAAGAAAATGTCAATCACAGTCGAAACAAACAATACCGCAGAGCAAACTGTTGAGGTTCGCGTTCGCCGACCAAGCTGGCAAGAGTTTATTGTCTACTAGGACGATTACTACTTAGCAGTTTGAGCAGTGCTGCCACTGCTACTTTTGGTTACTTTGCCGTGAGCAGCGATTGCCGCATTAATTAACGATTCAAAGTTACTTACCTGGGGTCCAACCTGGATCTGCTTGCCGTCAAGGAAGAATGTCGGTGTGCCTTGGATATTTAGAGCGTTGCCCTTATTTAAGTCAGCTTCAATCATATTGTTAACCTTACTTGAATTGAAGTAATTCATGTAAGTAGTTACATTTAATCCTAGCTGCTTAGCGTAAGTCTGGAAGTAAGGTATTGGGTTTGATGCGGTGCTCCACTGCTGCCAGTTGGAGTAAGTGTAGAGGGCGTCATGCATTTGCCAGAACTTACCCATTAGGCCAGCGGCTTGAGCAGCTCGAGCACCGGCAAAAGCGTTCGGGTGAATATTGGTTAGCGGGAAGTTTACGAACTGGAAGCGAATATTGTTAAACTCGTCACTAACGACTTGTTTAACTACTGGGGCATACTCTTGGCAGTAGGGGCATTCATAGTCGCCATATTCAACTAAAGTAACTCCGGCTTTATCTAAGCCCTCAATATTTTGCGTCGGTTGTCCGCTACCTGTACTGCTCGAGCTATGATTAAAGTAAAAGACCAGTCCAAAAATTAATACGATACCGACAATAATGCTCCAAAATCCTTTACTCACGGCGTCTCCAACTCCCTAGATTAGATTGCTATAGTATACCAGATACAGCTAACAAAAAGTGCTAAGATTGAAGATATATGACTAATCTAACTACGGCCGGTATTTACTTGTTGCTGGCTCTCTTAATGTCAATGCTCCGGAAGGGCTACTTTTCATTGCCGGTCTATGAACTGAAGCGCCGGGCGATTAACCAAGACAAAATTTTTAAAAAGTTGTATCCGCCCGCCGCCTACCCGTCGCTACGCGGGCTGCTCTGGCTGTTAATGACAGCACTAGTGGCTGCCTTCCTGGTGCTAGTGAGCCTTAATGTAGGCGTAGTGCTTGGTATCATTATTGCCGTTCTTTTCATCTGGTTATTTTACTCTTGGCTACCCAACCGTAACACTTCCAGTCTGGATTATCACTTAGCGGCATTCAGCGCTCCGTTTTTCATCTGGCTTTTTAATTGGGCGCACCCAGTACTAAAGCATCTGGAGCGCATCCCCGAGCGCTATAACAAAGTTCATACCGGAGTCTATGAGTATCCGGATTTAAGACGCTTCTTAAGGCTGCAGGCTCAGCAGTCAGATAATCGTATTTCTCCGCAGCAACTCAATCGTCTAGATAAACTAGTCTCTTTTGAAGAAGCCAAAGTCAACCACTTCTTTAAGCCCTGGAAAGCAACCTTTAAACTGGCCGAGACGGATATCATTGGGCCGAAACTGCTTGATGAAATGCACCGCTCCAAACAACTATCCTTTGCCGTAACCAAACAAAAGAACAGCCATCAAATATCCGGAGTGTTAAGCCGGGATGTTGTCGGGCTGACCAGCGAAGGTAAAGTCAGCGACTACATGCGCAGTGAAATTGCAACTATCGGTCGTGACGACTCAATTGAAGACGCATTGCTGAGTTTTGCTCACAGTTCAACCCCATTACTGATAGTATTAGACAAGGAAAGTGAAGCGGTAGGGACACTAAGCCTAAAAGATGCCCTAGACGCCTTACTGGTTTTACATAAACCTTCAGCCGGTAACATTAAAGAAACGGCTGCTGAGAAAAATAGTGAAGAAGAGACCGAAGGAGAGTTAAGTCAGGCATGAGAGTTATTTCGAGTGAACTTGCGAGCAAAGTCGGGGAAAACGTGCACCTCGAAGGCTGGCTGCACAAAAAGCGTCTGCTCGGCGGGCTGACTTTCATTAACCTGCGCGACAGGGGCGGTATTGTTCAAGCCGTACTTAAGGACAAAGCTGAAGTAGATAAACTTAGAGGCCTGTATACCGGTACGGTACTAGCTTTAGATGGCGTAGTGGTTAAAGAAGAGCGTGCACCAGGCGGCGTCGAGCTGCATGATGCCAAAATTACGGTCATGGTAGCGGTAAGCGAAGAACCGCCAATTGAAATAGATAAACCGCTGAGTCATAAACCGGAGAACTTAGACACCTTGTTTGAATACCGTTCGATTGGTCTAAGGAATCCGACTGAATCCAAGGTCTTTTTAATCCGTTCGACGCTACTAAAGCTAATCCGTGAATTTCTTTACGCACAGGACTTTATTGAGATCCAGACGCCTAAGCTGGTCGCTAACGCGGCTGAAGGCGGAGCCGAAGTATTTAAGCTGGACTATTTCGGCAAGCAAGCCTCTTTAGCTCAATCCCCTCAGTTATATAAGCAAGTTATGGTAGGAGTCTTTGAACGAGTTTTTGAAATCGGGCCGGCCTTTCGGGCGGAGCCAAGCGCTACTACGCGTCACGTATCAGAAGTCACGATGCTGGATATTGAGATGGCCTTTATCCAAAATCATGAGGAGGTGCTGGATCTACTGCAGGACTTATTGAATTTTGTACTAACCAAGGTCTGGCAGGAGCAGGAGCGTGCTCTTGAAGAGTTAAAGGCGATTAAACCGGTTTTAAGTGCTAAATTTCCGTGTTACAGCATGCGCCAGATTCACGAGCTTTACGGCACAGCCAACAATAAGGATATGAGCCAAGAGATTGATTTAACACCCGACGAGGAGCGCTGGATCTGTGAGTACGCCAAAGAACATGATGGCTGCGAAGCGGTATTTGCTACCGATTTACCACGCGCCAAAATGAAGTTTTACCACATGGCCAAAGATGAAGATTCCGCTTTTAGTGCTGATCTTTTGTTTCGTGGGCTGGAACTGGCAACCATCCCGGTCCGAGAAAATCGTTATGATGTTTTAGTTAAGCAAATGGCGGCGGCTGGGATTAAAGAAGATGACCCGGCATATAAGTTCTATCTTCAGGCGTTTAAGCACGGTCTGCCGATGCACGGCGGATGCGGTTTTGGCATTGACCGTTTAACAGAGAAGGTAATCGGTTTAGGCAATATTAAAGAAGCCATTTTATTCCCGAGAGATATTAACCGGCTGACCCCATAGATAGTTGACTAATAATCAAGAATATGCTACTATAATGTCATGAATAAATCCATAGAACGTACGACAAAAACAATTGCTTTAACCGCAGCGCTATTTGCGGGCGCTGCCCAGACAGCCGGAGCTGAATCAGCTACTCCGATGTCCCCAAGACAAGTGCAAGCGACCCGTTTAGCTGCAAAAATTACACGTGAACTTTACGACGCTAGAAATTTCCCCAAAGGTGTAGCAGTGCCCGGAATTCTGAATGGCATGGTTGAGATCACCGAACCTTCGATTCATAACAAAGTTGTTTTAAGAAACCCAATAATCTTAGAGGCAAGTCATACAGCCGCCCAGATAGATGAGAACAATAAGCTTCTAGATGGGACTTGGGTTGGAATTCCGGTAAGTAATGCCAAAGGGCAAATTAGTATTAGCCCGCTAGAGATTCAGATGGGCAAACCAAAACAACCTGGCGAAAACATGTCAGTACACCTTCAGAATCAACATGATGCCATACTTGAAGGCGCAGGTATCTACGCTTCGACATCAACTGCTAACGCAAATCCTTCACTGGTTGGTTTCAATATACAGGGCGGTGAAAACTACCCTAAGGTTCATATCACCGCTAACGGTATGAGGTAGCCTTCCTTTCGTTTGCACTGGGTAGTTTAAATCCCCTTAAAGCTTATTGTTTTAGCTAGATTGGATTAAACTAGTGGCATGGATCCAGAACGTTTTAGAGGGTTTTCCTCACCTGAGTTAACCCCCAAAGACAACTTTCCCGTCTTACCCCCACCGCCGCCACATAAGTACGGCAAAAATAGCCTCCTTTCAAAAACGAAACGCCGTAGGATGGTAATGAGCGTGATTGTTGTAATTGTCTTGCTGGCAGTTGCCGTTCTGGGTGGCAATCTTTACCTGCACAAGCATCATAAATCCTCTAGCTCCTCTACCCCGGCCCCAACTAAGCAGCAGACCTCTACGCCTAGTACTTCGCCTGCAACTCAGCCAACCCCTAATATCCCCAGCACTAGCTATACTTCGGTTAATTTTAGTACCACTTTCAATTACCCAAGCAGCTGGACAATTGTGGACAGCGGTAGCGCCCCGCTTAGCGTAACCTCACCGACGATGCAACTAAAAGCTGCTAACGGCTCAAGTGTCTTAGGCCAGGTGGTCTTAACCCTCGCTAATAAAGGCACTATGCCAAGCGCTTTCGGCACTCAATCGGTTGCCGTCATGACCTCCCAAAAAATCACCTTTACGCAGCCTTCAACCACACAGGCCGCTGCTAGTTATATTAGCTTTATTCAATATCCTTCTACGGTGACGCCGGGCGGTATGGATGCAATATATTTAAGTGGTAACTATGGTTACCAAAAGGATCAAACAATACCGGCTTCTGATTTAGCTTCAGTAGACCCGCTGGTCTATGTTAGCTTCTACTCTTGTGCGAGCAGTCAGTGCCCAGTAACATCACGTCAGCCTTTAACGCTGGCTTCTACGGATTGGAACGACAATAGCTTTTCAGCCCCTATTTTAATAATGCTCGATTCATTTACCTTTGAATAATCTTAATTAGTTTGGATAATAGTTAGGAAGCTATGGCAAAAAAAACAAATCAACCAAAAACGGATCTTTCGAAAGACGAGCAGCAGCTGATTGTTAAGGTAGATAAAATGATGGCTACCGAACATCAGGACATGACACCCGATTATGAACCGGAGACCGCCATGCCGGAACCAAAAACCGCCACACCAAGCCCTAAATCCAAGAAAAAGATTGCCATTATCACCGACGAAGCGAATTCTGAGGATCAATCATCTACCCCACTCTCGCCACTAGATATTTTTGCCGACACGCCAGGAGCGCCTCTTTTAGAGACCAGTCCGGATAACGCAGAAAACGAAGCTAAGATTGAAGTAAAGAAAGACAAGAAAAATTCCTCAAGGCCAGAAATAAAAGAGCCTAAGGAAGAAGTTACTCCGATTGAAGAAGAACCGGCCGCACCAAGATCTGAGAGTTTCGATGATCCATTAACGGCCAAGGCGATTGAAGATATTGTGGCTCACGAAGGCGACATTGCATTATCCGAGCAAGATGATCCAGAATCTAGTCCAGCAGTGGCGGAAAGAACAATAATTAGGGAGGGTAAGCATACGCATCGTATATTTTGGACACTTGTAGCACTAGTTTGCATAATTGCCATTGCTATGGCCGTTTTTATTATTAACCCATCACTCCACAATCCGCTTAGTCATTTGCACTGGAGTGCAATTCGGCGCCATTTGTAAGGTATATAATAAACATAAGAAACTATGAATGACGACAAAACGAATCAAGCGCCTCAGGAGCCTGAGACACCAGTTCCAGCTCCAGTTTCTCCACCTGTCCAGGCGGTTAATGACGTAAATCCTCCGGTAAAAGCGGCACCTCCATTGGCTGCGCCGACAGACGCTAGGGCCGGTTCTTCAACCCCACCGCCTCAGCCTCAAAAGAGCAAAAAACCGTTGGACAAAACAGCTACAGCTGGAAGTTCGGCTACCGTTGTTGCCGCAATTATCATAATCATCATCGCAATCTTAGTAGTTTTTGCCTACTTCAAAAAGTAAGCTTACTAGACGTAGTAGCGTTCTCTTAGCCAGTCATCCAAGCTGTTACCGCCACCGCCAGCAATGCAGACTACCATATCGCCTCTATCTAGATGCGCGTCAATCGTGCGTTTTAGTCCGTCATCGCGTTTAGCCGGAACGGCTAGTGTTGGATCAGACAGGTGAGTAATTAACTCAGATGGTGGCAAAATGCGCATTGCGGGATCTTCACGCGCTAGGTAGCTGGGCAGCCAATAGACTTCTGCCGCTCCGTCAAAACAGTCCCGGTAATCATTCATCATGTAGTGCTGACGCCGGTTAGTTAACGGTTCGTAGACCACGACAATATTTTGCCCAGGACTAGCCATTTCTTTAGCTACGCTCATCGCGGCTCTAATCTTTTCCGGGGTATGCGCATAATCGCTGTAAAGGTTAGGTATCAGTTGTTCCATGCGTCTGGACAGACCAGGGAAGAGGTTCAAGCTTGCAATTAACTCTTGAGTAGAAGACGTAGCGATTCTTTCAACGGCCGAAACGGCCAGCCAACCGTCCAGACGGTTATAAAGGCCTCTTAACTTAATTGTACTTAGCTTCAGGTTGTCCGGCTCTTGAACAGAGATGCTGGGGCCATTCTTGAGACCTAAGTAAAGCGCGTCGTCTTGCCAGATTAGGGTATGGCGACTTTGGGAAATAAACTCAATAAAAGCCTGTTGGTAGCTCTCTCGGGATGGAAAAATCTCATGATGATCCCAACTGACCCCACTGATTACACTCAGCCAGGGCTCAAAATGAAGGAAATTACGGTCAAACTCATCTGCTTCAAAAACAAAATATTGACTATCTTTAAGATAACGCCCCATTGGACCGAAACTGGTCTTGGCCGGCAATAAATAGCTGATTGGTATTTGGTGCTGATAGCAAAGCCAAACGATTTGAGCGGTTGTGGTTGTCTTGCCATGAGTACCGGCTACGGCAATCAGTTTTAAATGCTTATCTTTCGTTATCACGTTAATGAGCTCGTCACGTTTGCTGACACGGATATTATTATCTTGAGCAAAACGGATTTCCGGTGCGTCGGGCTGCTCCATAGTTAAGGCAGAACTGTAAACCAACCAATCAATTGGGTGTTTGGCATGGACCTGGGTAATACGCTCGTAACTTTGGTCTAGATAAATATCTGTAATGCCTAGCTTCTTTAGCTGATCGATGTAAGTACTATGCTGCTTATCGGATCCGGACACCTCATAACCGGCCTGCATGGCAATTTCAGCCAATGGACCGATTCCTGCGCCCCCGATACCGGAAAAATAAATGTGCATAACCATAGTCTAGCACGCACCTACCTCTATGACTTTAGGATAGAATGGTATTAGAACAACTATGCAAACCAAGCACCGAAGCAGAACACTAAGGCTTAATAAGCAAGTAACCAAGTACTTAACGCTGCTTAGCCTTGCCTTGACCCTTATCTGCGGTGGCATTACGGTTGCCGCACTGCGCTCCAACAATGAGCACATGGCAAAGCTTAGAAGTGCACTCTATGCAGCAGATAAAAGTGGCGTGAACGTCCCCCAGGCACTAACTAATCTTCAGGAGTATGTTACCGCGCATATGAATACTAACCTATCGAGTGGCGCCGGATCGGTTTATCCGCCAATCCAGCTTGAATATACCTACCAGCGGCTAGTTCAAGCGCAAAATCAGGCAGCACTAAGTGCCGACACCGGCCTATATACCGCTGCCCAGGCTTACTGCCAGACGGTTATACCTAATTACTTCTCTGGTCATAACCGAGTTCCTTGTATCGAGAACTATGTCAGCACCCATGGCTCGTTAGGTAGCAAAGCTCCAACAATCCCAACCGCCCTTTATGAATTTGACTTTATCTCTCCGATCTGGAGTCCGGACTTGGCGGGTTGGATGATCTTAGCAACAATTCTTTTTGCGGTTCTAACCTTGTTCTTTACTTCTTCACTAGTATTTCACCGTTTCTTTAAAAAGACTGACTGGTAGGTAATAAAAAACCCGCGATACTTTTTATGGCACCGCGGGTTTTAGGGCAACTAAGCGTTATGGCTTAGTAGTGGCCGGAGTTACACTGCTAGGTGTTGAGCTAGAAGTGCTGTTGTTGGAACAGGTCTGACCGTGCGGATATGTTTTTTCGTACTGGGCTACAGCCTTAGCGACTTGGCCGGTAGCCTGTAGGTTCTCCCAGAAAGTAACTTGCTGCATGTTAATGACCATTTGGTCATATGGAGCATGAAGCTCACAGCCCAGCTTAACTAGCGAAACATTAGAACTATTGCTGGTACTGGTAGATGACGAGCTGCTGGAATTAGATTGCAGGTAAAAAATGTTATCCAGTACCAGGTATTGGGCGTTAATAGAGGCAATGTTACCGAAATATACCTGGCCGGTGTTTAGAAATACTGCCTGTAGCTTATTGGAGTAGACATACTCTGATTGGGATTTTGGATTAGTGAAAACTATAGCCAATAGCATCGCCACAACTAGTAGCACTACTATGACTCCTATGCCCATGGACCCCCATTTATACAAGCGGGCGTCTGATTTGGCTTTAGTTCGATGTGGGCGATTGCCGATATTGTTGTTTGGAAATGTCGGCGGGTTACTGTTGTTAGTATTGAGCGGCTGTCCTGCAGTTGGCGCATTGCTACCGCGATTGGTGAAATCCATAAGTGTTTTTTTCTCCACCCAAAATTAATGATAATGCTTAACCCTAACAGTGTATTACAAACCTTATAACTTACGCAACAATGAAGTGTTATTCTCTTTAAATATTGACAAGCTGAAAGCTAACAGAGTATGGTAGGTGTACCAACAACTTTTTAAGAGGGAGAGGTATACACATATGGCATACCAGCACACAAATTCAAAGGGTGTTACATACTACTTAAACTCGAAGCAGGTCACGCTTAGAGGTGGCAAGGTGCAGACCATTTACTACTTCAGTAAGGACAAGCGTCCTGAAGCAACTGATTTGCCTTCAGACCGCGAAGTCAACGAAAACCCACGTAACGGGTTCCTGACCGTTAAGCGCAAATAATTTAGGCTATTACCTAAAAGATTGCTGCCGGCCTCTAATGGGCCGGCAGTTTTATTAGTTTCGCAATCTCAATAAAATCTAGTTAACCCCTTTAGCTTATACTTAGCAATGATGCATTCGATACATAGCAAAAAGCCACTTTACATCCTGGCTCCAATGGACGATGTGACAGACATGCCATTCCGCCAGGTTATTAGTTCTTGTGCTAAACCTGATCTTTGCTTTAGTGAGTTTGTTAATGTCGACGGTCTAATGAGTCCAGGGCGCAAGCGTTTGCAAAGAAAACTAGAAAGTTCATCCAGCGAGCCGCCGCTAGTAGCTCACATCTGGGGGCTTAAACCTCAAAACTTTGAAGCTGTCGCTGATTCGTTGTCCGGCGGGGAATTAGCTAAAGAGCTGGGAAACCCTAAAGAATTCGCCGGTATTGATTTAAATATGGGCTGTCCGGCAAAGGCGGTACTTAAGGTTGGTGCCGGCGCAGGCTTAATTAAAACCCCGAACCTGGCAGCTGAAATTATTGCCGCTACGAAGCGAGGCGCTAAAGGCCGACTTCCACTAAGCGTGAAAACACGGCTTGGATATGACCACATTGATCCGGAATGGACCAGGTTTCTGTTTGCTAGCGGCATAGACATGCTAAGTGTGCATTTGCGTACTGTAAAAGAGATGAGTCTGGTACCTGCACACTACAAAGAGCTAACCCGTCTAGTTAAAGAGAGAGACCGCATTTCGCCATCGACTTTGCTTATTGCTAACGGAGATATTTTAAACAGGGCTCAAGGCGAAGAGATAATTAAGGAGTACGGTATTGACGGCGTGATGATTGGGCGGGGAGTATTTCATGATCCGTTTGCCTTTAGTTTTAACAGTCCCTGGCAAAACGTCCCTACCGAGGAACGTATTAAACTGTTTTTACGGCATCTGACGTTATATAGGGAATGGGCAGATAATCCCGACAAGGGAGTAAAGCGACTGAATAAGTACGCCAAAATATATATAAACGGATTTGATGGAGCTAAAGAACTTAGAGAAAAACTAGCCCAAACAAATACTGTCCAGCAGATGCAAGAAGTAATTTTGGCTTAGCTTAGCGACTTATTTAGAGAAGTCGTTGAGGTATTTTGTTGGTTGAGGTTTTTATCGCTTAAAGTGCCTTAAAATGTACCAGTTAAACTTTTTAAATCAGCTTTTTGCCGATCTAGATTTAATTTTTCCTCATCCACTCCCTGTTTTTAAATTTTTAATAGCATCTTAAGCATATGCGTAAACGTATCTTGTTTCAAGCTTTTGACGTAAAAATTAAACTTAGAACGTAAATTATAAATATTCAATGGTGGGGATGGCCGGATTTGAACCTGCGACCAATCGGTTATGAGCCGACTGCTCTAACCACTGAGCTACATCCCCAGATAGCTACGTTAGCGGAGTATTCAACTACACTAGGTGCTTAAAGATATATAATTAGCTATAAGAGGCCATAATGCAAATAAACATCAAATATCTGCGGGCAGTAGCCTCAGATTTTACCTATAGACTACGAGATATCCGCTTTACCGGACAGGTTGTGTTTGTGGTGATTGTTCTACTAATTAGCTGGAGCGGCGTAAAGGCTATTCAGCTGAACTATAAACTAGAAAAACAGATAGCTACCGCGAAGCAGGAAAACGAGGTCCAGCAGCTCCAAAACAATAATCTGCAACTCCAAAACGAATACTATAATTCCAACCAGTACCTTGAGCTACAGGCCAGACTAAACTTCGGTTTGGCTAGCCCGGGAGAAAAAGAAATACTAGTACCGCAAAGTGTGGCATTATACTATGCCCCAAAAGTTAGTATCCAGAACACTGAACCCAAGCGGGTTTCGGTTCCATCGCTGCAGCAACACATTAATGACTGGGCAAACTTCTTTTTAAACCGTAAGTAGACCAACTTAATAATTTGCTTTCGTTGACTAAACTACCCCTGTTTGATAAGATGTCATGGTATTTATCGCGGGGTGGAGCAGCGGCAGCTCGCGTGGCTCATAACCACGAGGTCGCAGGTTCGAGTCCTGCCCCCGCAACCAAATCATGCACCCAAAATACGAGACCGTGTTCCATGACCGGTCTCTATTTATTTACCCCTGTTGAGCCAAGCTTAAGAGCGAACCTTTAAATTACTTGAGAGGTGAGTGAGCTACGCTCGAACCGTCAAAAGCTCTTATAAATCGTTATTAACTTCTTAAAAACGTTCCGTAATTGACCGACCACTACCATGAGGACTGGACACTTCAAAAACTGACCGTGTTCCATGATCGGTTCCAATCCTAGATAACATTATTTTTTGGCTTTTTCCTAGTGGATGTGTTGTTGGTCATTTCTTCGTATTTATTAACTTCAGCTTAACCGTTCTAATAGGGGTTTTCAATCTGTATGTGTCTGATCTACCATTACGAATATCGGCTGTCGTCTATGCTCCTCGTACTATTACATGTTCGCCGGGTTCAAGGCACGGCACTACCGACATCATATGATTATGGCGTACTTCGATCATTTTGCTGCCTGCTATGCGGATGTCATTCGTGCAGTGAGAGTACCCAGCCTGGTCGGGCGTACAATTTTTGTCAGTAGTGACAACTCCGGTCACAGCACCGCTGGGCATAGTGCCTTTTAGGAGCACAGTGGTAAGATGGCCTGGAGTAGAGATCGTCCCTGAATCGCGGGTAAGTTGTACGACACGCTCGGAACCAGAAGGAGTTACGCTATTATTGGGCGAAGTTGTTCCCTTATTACCAATAATTGCTAGGCTGATTACTCCAATAATGGCTACGCTAACTGCGAGAGTAATAAAAACTCGCCGGTTCATTCCGTTGCCTCCTTGAGCTTCAAACGGCGCAGGAACTGCGCGTTGAAGGCCACGATGATGGTAGATAATGACATCAGTATGGCACCGATAGCAGGCGACAGCACAAAGCCTAAGCTCGCCGTCACGCCAGCCGCCAGCGGAATGGCAAAGGCATTGTAGCCGGTTGCCCACGCCAGGTTCTGCTGCATCTTACGGTAAGTTGCCTTGGATAGCTTGACAACCTTGGCCACGCCGCGCGGGTCGCTAGAAGCTAGGACAATACCGGCTGATTCAATAGCTACGTCCGTGCCAGCGCCTATAGCAATGCCGATGTCAGCTTGCGTTAGGGCCGGAGCATCATTTACTCCATCGCCGACCATGGCCACTCTGCTGCCGTCCGCCTGCAGCTGCTTGACTGTTTCTGCCTTATTCTCTGGCAATACTTCGGCAAAGTATTCTTTGATGCCCAGCTCTTTTGCTGCCCAGGCGGCCACACCCTTATTGTCGCCGGTTAACATAGCTACGCGTTTGCCCATGGCATGCAAAGTATCGACTGCTTCCTTAGACTCTTCACGAATAACGTCAGCCAGCATGACAGCGCCGCGCACAGTCTTATGTTGGTCAATCACGTATACGACAGTTTTACCCTCCTCAGATGCCAGTTCCGCAGCCTTTTTAAGTGTTTCGGACATGTTGGCGTTCAGTTCTTGTACCAAGCGCGGACCGCCAACATATACTTCATGGCGACCCATAACTACTGCTTTGGCGCCGCGTCCGGCGAGCGAGGTAAAGCTTGACGCTTGCGGGACTTTTCGGTTTTGATCGTTGGCCGCCTTAACTATGGCCCGTGCTATAGGGTGCTCTGATTCGGCTTCGACTGCCGCCGCTATGCCGAGAAGTTCTTGCTTGTTGTCGTCGGTCACGATATCTACTACGCCTTGCTCGCCTTTGGTAAGCGTGCCGGTTTTATCAAAGAGAATCACGTCAATGTTACGGGCAGCTTCCAATGCCATGCGCTGGCGGATGAGCAGGCCGTTCTTAGCGGCCAGTGTGGTTGAAATAGCTGTAACGAGCGGAATAGCTAAACCAAGGGCGTGCGGGCAAGCAATGACCAGCACCGTAACGACCCGGGCCAGAATAAAGGTTGCTGGCTGGTTGCTGAAGATTGCCCACCCCAGTAGCGTAATTACTGCCGCGCCTATAGCTATAAATGTCAGATAAAATGCCGCCCTGTCGGCCAGTATCTGAGTTTTGGACTTGCTGCTCTGGGCTTCCGCAACCAATTTCATAATTCCGGCCAGAGCGGTGTCGTCACCGATCTTACTGACCCGCACTGTCAGTGATCCACTACCGTTGATAGTTCCAGCCACAACTTGCGCTTTGACCACTTTTTTGACCGGTTTGGATTCGCCGGTCAGCATTGATTCATTGACGTCGGACTCACCCTTTACGACTTCACCATCGGCCGGCAGTTTGGCGCCTGGCCGTACCAGCACCTGATCACCTACCTTCAGCTCACTGACAGCTACTTTCTTGGTACCGTCTTTGGTAATAAGTTCGGCTTCGTCGGGCAGTAGTTTAGCCAGTTCTTTTAAAGCTCCTTGGGCATTCTGCACCGAAGCCATCTCCATCCAATGGCCGAAGATCATGATGGTGATTAGCGTGGCAAGTTCCCACCAAAAGTCCATGCCGTGGAGTAATTTGAGCGTTATGGCCAGGCTGTAGCCCAAGGCCACGGTGATGGCCATTGCTATCAGGGTCATCATACCGGGCTGGCGGCCTTCTATTTCAACTTTGGCGCTCTTTAGGAATACCAGGCCGCCGTACCAGAACAGGATGAGGCCAAAGACCGCCGAGATGTATTCGCTGCCGCTGAATGTCAGGCTGTAGTGCAGCCAGTGTTGGATGGAGTTTGAAAATACCAAAACAGGAATGGTTAGCGCCAGGCTCCACCAGAATTTCTGCTTGAACATGTTGGGGCTATGACCAGCATGTTTGTCGTGATCCGTGTGCTCCATGCTCTCATGGCCATGCTTTGGTGTACGCTTGGTTGGCACGAGCTGCATGCCGCATTCCGGGCACATACCAGGCCTATCCTGTTGGATATCCGGATGCATGGGACAGGTAAAAGTTTTGCCTATTTCATCGGTCATAATGCTTCAATCCCAAGTTCACTTCCGTCGGCTTGTAGCACTAGTTTTTGTTCTCCGTGTCGGATTAGAGCGATGTATCCATCCATATGCTCCGGCAACGATCGCGATGGCTAACAATGCCGCCAACGTTGTATCCATGCCATTCCAAGAACTGTTGTTATAGCCGTACATCATAGTACCGTTGTCGCCGCCAGCGAGTCGGTCATTCATCATGCCGCTTATAAAAGAGGGGGTATTGGTAGGAATGGCGGCGTTGGTTTGGCAGCCGCTGCCTCGCTTGCCCCAGGCTATGTGGACATCGGTATCGCCTTGGTCGCCCATCATTTGCTGTATATTGTTATCCCAGTACACATGGTTTTCAGTACTACCAGCCGATAGCCCCATGAAGTATTCACCCAGTTTTTCGTAGTCGTTATCGGTCAGCTTTTGGCAGGAAGTCTTACCGCTTTGCAGGTTGTTATATATCGCCTGACCGGCATTTTGCATATTAGTCTCATCCTGAAGCTCGCTTTGGGAAGGCGGTTTTTGTCCTTGATAACCCCCCATCATTTGTGCCGAGACCATCGGCGAGAAAGTTAAAAAGGCAATCGATATCAAACTGATGGCAACGTAGGCTCCAACTCTTGGTTTTTTAATGCGATCTATCATATGCCCCCCTACTTATTATTGGCCCTTATGTTGGTAAGCTCGTATAGATCAAGTAATTCCTGGGTAGCGTGTTGTCGGCGCTTGTCGCTGCCGGAAGAGAAGTCCTCTTTGATGTGGGTCTTAAGGTGGTTTTCCAATATAAGTTTGTTAAGAGAACTGAGTGATTTTTGAATAGCCAGCGACTGCGTGATTATGTCCATACAGTAATCCTCGTTTTCGATCATTTTTTCAATACCTTTAAGCTGTCCTTGAAGGATCTTACTGCGGTGCAATGCTCTACGTTTAATGTCGTCAATCATACTTGCACTATATACCCCCTGGGGGTATTATGTCAAATATGGTTATTAGTAATGGAGATATACATGCGTAAGTACTTACAGTTTGTAAAAAGCAAATGGTTTATTGGTGCGGCTTGCCTAGTTCTAGGGGCTGGTATTGTCCTTGGTATACGGTTCTTCACCTATAAACTGGATAACGTCCATTACCATGCCAACTTTGCGGTCTATGTAAACGGACAGCAGGAAATGTTTAAGGACGCCAGCTACTACACAGAGGTTCAGGCGTGTGTGGCAAGCAATGTTATGACGCCTGCGGAACGAGTCCATATGCACGACAATGTTAATAACGTTATACATGTCGAAGACCACGCTGTAACGTGGGGGCAGTTTTTCCAAAACCTAGGGTGGAGCTTGGGGCCGACTTACATAGTTAATAAAGACGGCACAATGTACCAGGAAAGCGGCAACAACAAACTGAATCTCGTCCTAAATGGTCAGGACTACACTGATTTTGGCGGATTGCAGGATACGGTTATCAATGACAAGGACAAGCTACTGGTTAGCTTTGGCGACGAAAGCCAGTCAACGCGCAAGCAGGAATACAACGCCATTCCTAGCACTGCTAAACACTATGACAATACGCAAGATCCGGCTTCATGCAGCGGCAGCCACGATACCGTCACGACCCATGACCGGCTCGTGCACATGTTCTAAAAAGTTAGTTTACAAAGAGCCGGCCGTAAGCTATGGTAAGGCGAGCCTAAAATCAGGTGGTAATATGGGGTGGTTCGAGTCTATTCCTGGCAACCAATGAGATTATTTTTTATAAAGCTTGGATGTTTGGCTTCTCTCCGACTCGTTTAACGGGCGGCTGAAAACCAACCCGTCCAAGCCTTTTAATTTTATCAAAGTTCTAGACCGATATGCTCAACCAAGCTAAGCACAGTATGCTGGTCTGTAAAGTCTAGGCCTTCCGGATTTTTTAATGGTAAAATTAGAACGCCTGGTTGGCTGTAAAATAATGGTCAGGCAATTCGCTTGATATATCTCGAGCCAATTGTCCGGCCATTAAAACCAGCTTATTGCAAGGAAGGTTGGCCAACGGTATCCAGGTTCCAGACCCAAGTGTTCAACCAAAACCATTCAACCTCTGTTATTGCGACAGAGGTTTTTGTTTGTCTAAATTCTTCAAGAAGTTAATTATCTCGAGTCCTGCTAGGATAATTGGGGTCTGTTGACCATAGCAAACACTAAAAATCTTGATATTGATGAACATGTAATTATAATAGTAGTTACTATGAATAGATACATTACTACAGTCATTAGAACCGGTAACTCGTATGCGCTGCGGGTTCCAAAGCAATATATTAACGACGCGAATCTGCAGCTAGGGCAAAAAGCTATCATACAGCTACCCATTCCTGAAGCTAAGCAGAATCGAGCCCGAGTTCAAGCACTTTTTAAGCAACTCCAGGAGCTTGGAGCTTACAAAGACATTAAAGACCCGGCCACTTGGCAGCGAGAAATACGCAAAGATCGACCGCTGCCTAGTAGAACCTAGTATGACTCTTCTTGATACGAACATCTTTATATACATTGCAAATGGTACTCTGCCTACTGAGATTATTGCTAAGACAGACATTGGGCATGCAAGTATCACTAAAATTGAAGCTCTCGGTTTTTCGACTATACCCGCAAACGAATTGTTAATACTTTCGAGTCTGTTCAATGAGTCATATAACATGCCGTTGACTGATGCGGTAGTTGACCGAGCTGTCCAGCTAAGACAGGCAAAAAGGATGAATCTTGGCGACGCCATAATTGCTGCTACTGCTTTAGAGTATGACCTTGAGCTATGGACGGTGAACATTGAAGACTTTAAGCATATTGAAGGCATGAAAGTAGTCAACCCGTTACAGTAAGCTTTCTAAACTTCATATGGAGTCCGCGGGGTTCTAGTATGACGCGGTAGCGTAAGCACAACAGCGGTGCATTTCCTAAAAGCTTATTCCACCGACTCAACTCCGCCAAGACAAGGTTTCAATTCGAATGTACATGGGCGACCAAATCATGCACTCAAAGTACGAGGCCGTGCTCCATGACCTTTAAGCTCGAATAATTAATCTGTTATCAATAAATAATTATTGACACTAATAAATCAGAAAGTTAGCATATTGTCATGAGTACTATGAGCTTTTCAGTAGAAGAAGACATTAAGCGTGATTTTACGGCGTGGGCTAAACGCGCTAAAAAATCAAAGAGTGATTTATTCCGCGACATGATATATATCTACCAGTTTAACCAACAACTCGACAAAAATACCGAGAAGTATGATACCGTGCTAGATAAACTTGGCATTCAGTCCGAGAACGAGCTCTATGAATATTTGGAGAACGATGAAACCTATAAAGACCGTATTCGACACCAACGTCTATCTGGCAGCAAGTAAACAAAGTAGCTACGCTCGAATACAGTTACAGCGAGCAAGGCCGAATGGGCCGTATCAACTCTATATTTCCCCGGAGATTATTATAGAGATACGAAGCAAGCTTGAATTAAAGTTTGGTTATACGGCTGAAGAGTCAGGGATATTTATTGAGATGGTCATGATATATGCAACATTAATTCAACCGAAACAAAAAATAAGCGGAGTTTTAAAAGATGCTGCTGACCATATCATTTTAGAATGCGCTCTTGAAGCAAACGCCAAGATGATAGTAAGTGCAGACAAGGGCCTACTTAGGCTGAAAGAATTTCGAGGTATTACCATTATTCATCCTACCATGTTGCAATACCTAACTTAACCTCAGCTCACTCAGACTAAAATTATAAACAAAACTTGTGAACAAGAAATATCCTGACAGGGTCAAGAGCTATGCTAGTATAGGACGATTAGCAAAAGCCACGGTAATACGGTTATGGTTCGGTTCGAGCCCCCCGCAACCAGGATTATGCACCCAAAAGACGAGACCGCGTTCCATGACCCACATGCGGACTAGGGCGGCCGGACCACAATAACTTTTTCTCTAGCAACTGACCGTATTTTAGGCAAACTGTCAGAATCAAATCAGAAGTTGAGGCCGGCAGATAGGTTTTTTGTAAAACGAATATCAACTGGCTTTGCCTTGTTCCAATATTCAGCTGTCTGTGCTTCAAACCAAGCTACTTCTTCTTCACGACTTTTGAAGTTGGATATCTTGTTTTTTGTAGTTGTCATAGCTTCTCTTCCTTTATTACAAGCAACTTTTTTAAAGCCTTGAATAAACTAGCCTGATCGTCATTGCTCAATATACCAAGCTGGCTTGTTAATTCTGACTGAAGCAAGGCAGACAGACGATGTACTCTAGCAATAGAAGGCTCAATCAAACCGGCATCTCTCCAGCCCAGTAGAATAGCCCAAAGCGTTTAATGATGCGTCCAATAGTAGCAGCCGAGTAGCCGATGCCGTAGTCTCTGAGTACTATCCGGGCCAGCTTCTTAGAGGAAAGGTAGGGATAGTCGGTTCTAAGCTTTCGGATAAGCC
>JAJYDV010000014.1 GCA_021777375.1 bacterium
GAGCGCTATCAAGTGAGAATGCTGGAATGAGTAACTTCAAGGCAGGTGAGAATCCTGCCCACCGAAAGAGCAAGGTTTCCTGGGCCACGGTAATCGTCCCAGGGTTAGTCGGTCCTAAGCCGAGGCGGATAAGCGTAGGCGATGGACAACGGGTTAATATTCCCGTACTAGTTTTGTTATCGTAATAAGCGACGCGGCATTTTAGCTGCAGCGAGCTCATGGTTATGCTCGTCTAAGTAGGATAAATACCTACGAATGAAAGGATCCCTTTTGGGATTTGATTGCAGTGACAGTGCTGACCAGAAAAGCTTTATTACATATGGACAAAGCTATCCGTACCGCAAACCGACACAGGTGCTCAGGTCGAGTAGACCAAGGTGTACGAGTGAGTCTTCGTCAAGGAACTCGGCAAACAAGCGGCCGTAACTTCGGGATAAGGCCTGCCCCGCCACTCTGTTTATAAGGGTGGCAGTGCCTTAAGAGTTTTCTTGTGAACGATTTTTAAAAGAGTAATTTTTACGTAAATTCTCGAGTAAGTTGAGAAATTAGAAAACCTTAAGCTAATGCTCCACCACTGTCTTATAGATAGTGTGGCGGGGCCGCAGCTAAGGAACCCATGCAACTGTTTACCAAAAACATAGGTCTCTGCTAACACGAAAGTGGATGTATAGGGGCTGACGCCTGCCCAGTGTCGGAAGGTTAAGGGGATAAGTGTACGCTTTGAACTGAAGCCCCGATGAACGGCGGCGGTAACTATTAGTGACATAGTAGTTGTAAAACTTGGCTATATGCTGGAAACTCTCGCTAGGTCGATTCACCCAAACAGTAATCTGAAAGGATAAGCTGTGTGGTTTGAAAAGAATCGAATAGAGACAATCAGCAGGGAAGGCCTCTAAGACATTAAAGTTAAGAATTATTTAATGTTATGAGGAACCCTCAGAGACTACACGCCGAGCCCAATATTTGGGATGATATAGTCCGCTCTGCATAGAGATATGCAGTTAACATAAGGAACCGTCCTAAGGTGAAAAATGCTGCCTTAGTGGAGTGAAAGTCTCCCTTCATGTTTCCCTCACGTTTGTGAGGTTTAGAAGAAGAAAATTTGGCTATATGCTGGAACATCTGAGTATCTGACAGTACTAACTACACTAAGTAGAAGTGAAAATCTGATCAGTGCAGACAATCAGCAGGGAAGGCCTTAAGTAATTAAGGAACCCTCAGAGACTACACGCCGAACACTAGCAATAGTGAAGATATAGTCCGCTCTGCATAGCGATATGCAGGTTCTAACGAACGTTTACAACGTAATATACGTTGTGGATAACATATTTGAGCGAAATTCCTTGTCAGGTAAGTTCTGACCTGCACGAATGGCGTAATGACATGGGTACTGTCTCGACGAAGAGCTCGGTGAAAGTGCATTGACGGTAAAGATGCCGTCTGTCCGCAGCAGGACGAAAAGACCCCGTGCAGCTTTACTACAACTTGACATTGAACTGGGTTATAACATGTGTAGCTTAGGTGGGAGGCTTTGAAGCCGAGGCGCTAGCCTTGGTGGAGCCTACAGTGAAATACCACCCTTGTTATGATCTTGTTCTTACTTAAACCGTTAACCGGTTTAAGGACCGTGTCTGGCGGGTAGTTTAACTGGGGCGGTTGCCTTAACGCTAACTTCACTCCGAGGTTAGCAAGGGGGCGTATTTGGCTATATGCTGGAACATCTGAGTATCTGACAGTACTAGCTACATTTAGTAGAAGTGAAAATCTGATCAGTGCAGACAATCAGCAGGGAAGGCCTTAAGTAATTAAGGAACCCTCAACGACTAAACGCCAAACTCTGATTTAATTAGAGAAGATATAGTCTGAACTTGTAGGCGACTACAAGACCTGTCTTTAATAGAAAGCAGGTGCCAAGATATCAATATTTTGGTTAACAAATTGCCTAAAAAGTATCGGAGGCGTTCAAAGGTTAGCTAACTACGGATGGAAATCGTAGTGGTAGTGTATACGCATAAGCTAGCTTGACTGTGAGGGCGACAACCCAAGCAGGTACGAAAGTAGGAGTAAGTTTTCCGCTGTCCGTACATCATGTACAAGATCGTGGTATCGGCAGCGCTTTCGGATAAAAGTTACGCCGGGGATAACAGGCTTATCGCGCCCAATAGTTCACATAGACGGCGCGGTTTGGCACCTTAACAATTCGGGGTGCTGCAGGAGTAATCCTGCACCAAAAATGTGGCTTATAACGGTGAACCCCAATGTTCTTTTGTGGAATATAATAAGAACAGGGCAATACCGTGGGAAGTTTAACGTCAACTCAACAATCAGTATTGATAGGTTCTATACTCGGAGATGGGTCACTTCGCAGGCAAGGCAACAGAATTAACGCCTTACTCGAAGTCAATCATTCTTATCGAGATAAAGAATATGTCGATTGGAAGTGGGAGCATTTTAAAAATCTCGTACTTAGTGCACCGAAGGCTAGAGTAGGCCTAGGTCCACGAGTAGCTTACCGATTCACAACTCGTAGCCTACCTGTGTTTACAGAATACTATGAGAAATTCTATGTTGGTAAGATAAAGATTGTCCCAAAACAGTTGGTTCTAGATCCATTATCACTCGCAGTGTGGTTTATGGATGACGGAACAAGAATTAGATCAGCACTCTATCTGAATACTCAACAATTTTCTTTAGAAGAACAGGTTGTTCTTCAAAATATATTGCTGAAAACGTTTGGTCTAGAGAGCCATCTAAATAAGGACAAAGAGTATTTGAGAATTCGTGTCACCACTGATAGTTCTTTGAAAATGAAAGCAATTATAGAACCATATATTTTGCCTTCATTAAAATATAAATTGGCGATAAACCCCGTAACGACTCGATCGAATAGATCGGATAGAAATCACTTCACAACAGCGAAAATTTAAGGTTTCTATAACACGCCACCTCCTCAATATTTTTGAGGATGAAGATATAGTCTACACCATACGAAATTATGGAATAAGGTACGATGTCGGCTCATCTTATCCTGGGGCTGAAGCAAACATAACTGCTTTCCTAGAGGGAAACCTTTAGGTAATAAACAAGCTCATAACGGTGAAGGCCTTGACCATTTAAGATATATTTAAGAGCATATTTGCTCATAAATTATATAATATGGTTATGGTTAATACCGTGGGAAAGAATGTTTCTGTAGCTATAAACATTTATAGCAGATACTTTAAGTTCCTATAACGTTAGATCCAAACTCCAACGTAATAGTTACGTCTTAAAGGTCCAAGAAGCATTCTCCCGTAACGACTGATCGATTTAGGTTTGGTCTAAATCGAGAGATGTACGCCTATTTAAAAAATTTAAGGGCGCATCACACGGCTTGCACCTATAACTCATTACAGTGATGTGATTGAGCATGGTGAAGGTATAGTCTGATACTCGTAGTAATGCGAGAGAACAACAATGAGGTCCCAAGGGTCCGGCTGTTCGCCGGTTAAAAAGGTACGTGAGCTGGGTTCAGAACGTAAATTATATTGCGTTCTACTACCGTAAGGTAGTAAATACGAGTGTTACATCACACATTTAATCGTATTAAATCTGACTAAAATCGGTGAAACCCCACCTGGATTTCGAACGATCCGGAGGGCAATACCGAGGGAAGTCTTCCATTAATTTGGAATGACCCCGTAGAGACTGGATCCCTATTTATTTAGGGTGAAGATAGGGCAATAAACTATACCAAGCCCTATAATACGTCAGCCCCTACTTACTTAAGGGTAAGAGGGTGAAGATATAGTCCGTGCCACCAGTAATGGTGGAATTACACGCGTGAGACAGTTCGGTTTATATCCGCTGTGGACGTTAGGAAACTTGAGAGGATTTAACTCTAGTAAGAAATTGCTACTTGGCACAGTAATGTGCCATGACAATGCGGCTAATAACGGTGAAACCTTCATATGTTTTGGTCTAGAATAGTTACAGATCGGTTCATCTGTAGTAATATTCACTTAAGGACCATTAACCTCTAAAAAGGCAATACCGTGGGAAGTCGATCAGGTACTGAGAAAGCTTACAAAGAACAATATGAATAAGCTTTCAAAAAACAACTGCTTAAACTAGTCGATCTTATTTTGAGCATTCAAAATGAGAATTACGTTACAAAACGTAAACGGACCAGGGAAGAGCTTTTGCAAGTACTTAATTTGACCCCGTAACGACTTGATCCTTCCTGGATCAGATAGAAGACAATTCAAAAAATCGAAGTCTTTTATAATACGCCGCTACCCTAACTTGTGTCTTGCAAGAAGGGTAAAGATATAGTCTGCTCCATCAGAAATGATGAAAAAAGTGACGAGAGGACCGAGTTGAACGCACCTCTGGTGTACCAGTTGTTCTACCAAGGGCATTGCTGGGTAGCTATGTACGGAACAGATAAGCGCTGAAAGCATATTAAGCGCGAAACTGACCTCAAGATTAGGTTTCCCTATGACCTCCCTGAAAGACGATCAGGTTGATAGGTGCAAGGTGTAAGTACGGTGACGTATTCAGCCGAAGCATACTAATAGAGGCATTGACTTTTTACGGTCTCTAAAGAAGTGGTCCATTCATGGTCATTTCTTTAGGGGCAGCAATTGACTAGTTTTTAGTGTTTACAAATCCGTTTGTATTTGCTACATTTCTTTAACACCGTGAACCGTGATGCTTGGACATTGACCAGCTCGGCTTAAAGCTTTAGGAAGAGATTGGTTGGTGCCCATAGCGCGAGGGAAACACCTGTTCCCATGCCGAACACAGCAGTTAAGCCTCGCAGCGGTTACAATACTTGGGGTTCACCCCTGGGAAAATAGCACGGTGCCAAATTTTGATTAAGACCTCCGTGAATGCGGGGGTCTTTTTCATTTTAGACACTTTAATAATGTAATATCTACAATATAGAGCTTAATATTAGGTGCTCAACACCTTAGCCTATATTAAACATAGTATCAGGGGTTATGCGCAATTAAAGCACTAATGGTTGAAAATCTTACAGCTAGCCATAAGCATTTAGATGGTATATTATGTTTTAGCAGTAAAAACTGCGAACGCTAAAGCTAAATAAGAACAACATTTTCAGACTAGGTAGTTTAAAAAATCTAGTTGACCAAGAAGCAATAGCGTGATATATTAACATATGAAACGAAAAGCAAAAGAGCTAAAGCCAACAATACGCAATAGCTCTTTTATTTTCGCAAATTATAAGGAGTAATAAACGTTATGGCTGGAACTAAAAATGGCGGCAAAGCTGCCGCTAAGACCAACAAGACTAAGTACGGCGCAGATTTCTACGCTCGGATTGGCGCTGCAGGTGGCAAGAAAGGGCACACTGGCGGTTTCTTTAAGAACCGTGAACTAGCCCGTATTGCCGGTGCTCGCGGTGGCCGCATTAGTCGTCGCAGCAAGAAAAACGCCTAAAAAGTTTACTTTAAAAAAGCGTTTTTAAATCTAAGACCGCTCTTCTCACTATTGAGACGAGCGGTTTTTAGAGCATTATAAATTCTGTTTCAGCTTTACGAGTGCGATATGAACGGCAGAAGCGGGAAGGGGATACTTGCCAGCGGGCATGGCAATTGAAGCAACCGTAAGTACTACTTAGATCATTTTGGAGCGTATTAGTGCCACAGGCAGGACAAGAGCTCCGTTGATGTAGCCAGTCGCGGTAACTGTCAAGACAGGTTTGGATATGCTCCTCACTAATCTCAAGCCCTAAACGTTTTGCTAACTCTTTGGCTTTTTCCCAAGCCGCTACCTCCATTTTAAGTAGCTCAATGTCGGACTTATAACTTAAATGACCAAGTAAGGCGTGGCCGGTTTCATGTAATAGAGCCCATCTACCGTCGGCTTCAATCTGACTCTCGGTGTAAGTAATCTTGCGTTCAGCTGGCGACCAGGCAAAACGCTCTCCAGGCATAAAGTGGATGTCCGGCATGATTTTTGTTAGTTCGTTAATCATTTTGTTGACGTAAATACTTCCTTAGCATAATCATAGCACCCATAGATGACGGCGTCTTCAGGCCGTTTGGCGGCTTCAACTGGTGGTACTTGAAGAAGCGGGGTTTCGAGCTCTTTAAGATACTTATTAAGAGGCTCGATAAAGCGATCAAGGTAAACTCCAACACTGCCTCCAATCACCACAACCTGAGGTTCTGTTACGGCAATAAGTTCAATTAGTCCCTGGGTAATGTTTCGAGCAATCTTGTCCCAAATCTCGGGATCTTGAATATCCTTAGCTTCACTACCAAAAGTTTCAACGATTGCTTTACCTGAGGCATAACGTTCCCAGGGTGTTAATTTTCCAGCGTGCTCAAACAGGAGCAACCTGCCACCACTATCACCAATGTTTTGATCAATTATGCGGTCCACAACCAAGCTATAGCCAATACCAGTGCTGATTGTTAAATAGAGTAGTCGGGTTGGTTCTCTTAGCATTGCTTCGGATAGTCCTGCTAATTTTGCGTCATTTTCGACTGCTGCTGGACTGCCAATTAAGCGTTCTATATCTGCCTGTACCGGCTCACGATGCCAGGCGAGATTAGAAAACGAAACAGCGATGCCGGTTTTACGATCGATGCTGGTTGCGGGTATACCAACCCCAACGGCCTTAAAGTCTTTAGTAGTAAAAGTGTCAACAACTTCAGCCAATTTACTGAGGAATAATTGATAATCTTGGGGAGTGGGGAACCTTTGACTTTGAGTAATAACGCCACTATCATCAAGCACGGCTACTATGGTTTTTGTCCCTCCTACGTCGATGCCCAGATACATTATTTTAGTCTAGCATAACCTATGCGTATCGATAGATTATTGCCGATACGGGGCAATTAGCTATACTAACGTTATGGTCATTAAGCATATCCGTTTTAAATCAGCAGCTTGGTTAGCCTTAGCCAGCTTTGCGCTGAGCTTCTCTTTAATGTCGAATGGGGCAGGGGCCGTGGCTCAACTGGTGGCTCAAGCCTACACTAGTTCGTCTAATCTTCAGCCCGGCATGATTGTGCGCCTTGATGCCAGCAACAGTGGCCAGGTAACAGCACTAGATCTGACGCACATTAATCAAATGCTTGGTGTCGTCATATCTGCGAGTGAGGCAGCCCTTACTCTTAGCCAAGCAACTCCAACTGCGCAGCAAGTATATGTATCTAATTTTGGCCAACACTCAGTATTAGTTACCAACCAAAATGGTCCAATTAATGTCGGCGACTATATTACTATTTCGGCTTTAAGCGGTCTTGGTATGAAGGCGGATAGTAACGAGTCACTCGTTCTAGGCCAGGCCGCTTCGGCATTTGATGGCGTCCATAATGTCTTAAGTAGCAGTAGCCTAACTAGTTCGACCGGCCAAAAGACAACAGTTAATATTGGCACTATCCCAGTCGATATTAATATTGCCAACAACCCAATTGCACAAGGAGCAAAAGGCGTCCCAGCCTTCCTAAACAAGTTAACTAAGTTTGCGACTAATAAGACAGTCAGCGCCAGCCGTATCTATCTTGGCATGCTGTGCGTTGTGGCTGGTTTAGTAATTACGATTACTATCATTTATTCAGGTATCAAGAACGG
>JAJYDV010000007.1 GCA_021777375.1 bacterium
ATCAAAGATTTTAAGGATGCTCAGGATAAATTTAGCAAGCAAGGTCTGAATGCTAATCAAATGATTGAGTGTAATCCTGCCTTAGCGAACAAACCTGAAGAGTCGATTATCCTAAGAAAGGATGAACTTGCTCATATGGGGCTAAATCCGATTACCGTCTTAAATGGTTACCCTTCACTTTTAAATATTTCATCAAAAACCCTTAAGTTTAGGTATCGAGTCCTTTTGAGTACCGCGCGCGCCTGGGGAGTAGAGAATTATTCTTTGGTCACAAACGACATTATTGAACAGTATCCAGCCCTGCTTAGCTACACTAGTGATCGAATTAGAATTTTAGCACGCATTTTAAGTCAGAGCCTTAAACGTGGAAGTGAGCTTGAAATTAGCCAAATACAAAACTTGGTCCGCTTTAAACTAGAACCGACAATAGCTAGTTACTTAGAGGCAAAAGAGAGTTTTCCGATACAAGCTGAAGAAATTGTTAAACAGAGTGCGCGGCATTTAAAAACCGACAAAACCCGGTTATTAAGCATCATACATGACAAGAAATATGCCTCCGACCCGGTGGTAAAAAGGTTTGTTCGGAGTATGGAAGGGCACAAACTAACTACTGATCACCAGGAACCAAATTAAACCCAGGCTTCAACACTAAGGTCAGATGGCGCATCCGGACAGATTGGTTCTATCTTTTTAATCAATCGTAACTCTCGCTCATCTAGACCACCCCAAACTCCGAATTTCTCGTCATTTTCAATAGCATACCTTAAACAATTTAAACCAACTACACAGTGTACACAGACTTCTTTAGCTTCAGCTACATCACTGCTGGTTGCACCGTAAAAAATCTCATCATCCATGCCGCGGCATTCGCTCCTCTTAGTCCAATCAACATCAGCCTCCGGTCGAGCCGTTAAAGCTAAGTACTTGCGTTTAGCAAGCTGGACTCGACGATAATGCTCAAATTTTGATTCCTGATGATTCAACATTTGCAAAGTCTCCTAATTATGTCATAGATGCACTAAAGCAGTATAGCAGTTAATTTCTTGAAGTCTAGTAGCTTCAAATTCAATGATTCTTTATCCTTGAGTAGTGTGGTCGCCGAGCTGAATCGTTCCTTCGTCTTCCTTAGTTTCAAGGAGTACGTCTTCTTTTTGGTCAGCCGGCTTTAATATGTTATCTACCAGCTGATCCAGCTGGTTATTAGATAAGTTTGCCTTTACGGCGTACCCTTCAATCCCCATGTCACGCAGTCCAGCTGGTGCATCAGATTCATTAAGATTAGAGATAATAAATACTGGGATTGTCCGGCCCCAGCTGCTTTTGCGCATGGTCTCAAGAATTTGGTCACCGGCAATCTTTGGCACCATTAAGTCAAGAAGGACTAAATTAGGGAGTTCTTTCTCGATGATGTTAAGCGCCGCTACCCCATCGTAGGCAGTAAAACAAATGTAACCGAGAAGTTCAAGCCGTGTTTTATAAATGTCCGCAAGGCTTACGTTATCTTCAACAATAACTATTTTTTGTGATCGACCGAATTGAGTGGTGTTGTTGTCCATAACTAACAGTATATTCTAAGCATTAGCATTAGTGAATGACTATACTCATTTTTTAAATATTAGACTTTTCTAATCCGCGCTTTGACTGCCCGGCGATAAATTATCCTCCCGGCAATTAGACAAATCGTAGCAATTGTCAGATAGAGTTCAACTTTCAGAAATATATTTATGTAGCTGCTGCCATAGTAGGCAATTAAAGCCCAGAAATTTACCCAAACTGCCGCTCCTAGGATGTTAAAAGAAAGAAATTTAACCCAGCGCATCTCACTAATACCAGCAATAATGCCGTTGAGTTGCCTAAGACCATCTATGAAACGCGCACCGGCAACTATTTTCCCGCCATGATTATTAAAGTAAGTCTGAGCCTTATCTAAGCGCTCGTTAGTTAGAAGAATATATCTTCCCCACCGCTCAACAAGCGGTCGCCCGCCCAGCCTGCCTATCGAATAGCCGACATTATCGCCTAGTACGGCCGCCGCGAAACCAATTAAAATTACTAAAATAATATTCAGCTTGCCAAGACCGGCGTAAAAAGCAGCAGCTACTAACACAGTCTCTCCAGGCACCGGCAAGCCGAAGTCTTCTAGAAACATTAAGCCGGCCAAAGCTAAGTATCCGTATTGACTGATCACTGGGGCCAAGGCCTGGATATAGCTTGGAATGTTTTGCGCAGACTGAATATTATGCATTGACTACTTCTAAATAACTAACCCTATTCTAACAGCGTCTAGATTAATTAGCGCCGCCGGTTTTTGGTAATTTAAGTATCAGAGGTACTGGTAAAATCTATCCCTTCTTAACTAGGAAGAAAATGCTTGGTCCAAAATTTGCATAAGCCAGCGGACGCTGCGCAACCTTCTCAACACCCAAAAGTGCCGACATCGGTAAATTCTCCTTAAATACTCGGTGGCGCAAATTAGAAACCGATAGCTTTTCTAAAACCCTAAGGCCCTGCTCCTCTAACTGATGCTCAATGGTCTTTGGGTTGTGGTTCACAAAAGGAGTGTCGTCTTCCGCTCCGTTAGCGTGTACGCCAACAGCAACCGGCTCACTTGGCACGGCTTTAAGTTGTTTTAAGTAGCGCATTCGGTTAACGAAGTGCGCCTCACTGGCAATCTCAATTACCGACTCCGCTCCGGGCTTTAGGGCGCGGGCAATTTCGCTAAACACTGGATTGGGGTTCGGAAGGTGATGGGAAACCCTTATCATGGCTAAAAAATCTAGCGAGGCGTCTTCAGCAGGTACATTATCTTTCTCTTGTTGCTGAACAAACTTAACATTTAGTCCAGCTAACTTCTCTTTTGCAATAGCCAGCTGCTTCTTAGAAGGATCTACTAAGATTACCTGGTCTGAATATTCAAGTAGTGTCGGGGTTAGCCGGCCATAGCCGCCCCCGTAATCCATGGCCAACTTATAATGCCTTCCCTCAAGCAGCTTTTTAAAGGCAATTAACTCGGCTTCATGTTCATAGTCACGACCAACCCAAAAGTCCCGGTAATCGTGGTTATTATCATCGTAGAAATCAATCTTATTGTCGTCTTTAACCATATTAATTAGTCCTAACAAAGTTATTTAGCTGACGACTTCACTTTTCTATGAGTATCCAGAGAAGAAGTCAACCTTTATGTTAGCACGACTTACACCATTATCGATTAGTGATCGTTCTAAGTCCCTAATTAGATTTGGCGGACCGGAAATATATATCTTGCGCGAGTCAATGTCTGAGACTAGATGCTGCAACATTCTGCTGTTAAGTCTTCCCTTAACTGCCCCCTTAAGACCTTCTTTGGCTGTTCCGTTGGATAAAACATAGTGGATGCGCAGTTTAAAATCTGCTTCAGCTTGCGCAAATACTTCTTTGTAGGCAATCTGTTCAGCCGATCGTGCCGCATAAACCAAGACTATGTCGCGCCGCTCTTTAGTATCGATTAGGTACTTGATCATGCTACGAAATGGAGTAATACCGATACCGCCGGCAATAAATAGCAGCTTCCTTGATGTGTCGTTAGGCAGTACAAAATCACCTTCAAGTCGAGAGGCGACAATCATATCTCCTCTTTCAATGTCAGCTAGTGCTATCTTATAGCTACTGCTTTGATCATAGAAACGTACTCCAATGCTCAGGTTGGATTCAGTGGGTGAAGACGACAAGGTGAAATAGCGTCGTGCACCGCGGCTGTCCATCTTAGTATGTGGCAATGTAAACTCCATATACTGACCCGGTAAATAACTTAGCGACCTTTCTGGAGCGAAAACAAACTCAGCTGAGTCCTTAGTAATCCGGTACTTTTGTCTTAAAGTCGGCATTATTGAACCCTTGCTGCTAACTAAAAAGGCATACAAGTTGCCAATTAACAACGCAGCCTCTGGAGTTGAGTAGTAATGTCCGATATGGAACTTCGGTGCCATGACGGCGCCAACTAAAATGCCATAGAATATCCTTTTAAGCTTAGTGTCCGGTGAGCTATATGGCTCGGTAAGCATTACAAAACCTAGGAACAACAAACCTGAGCTAAGTAACATATTTTTTAGATCTATACCGACGTTAGAACCAGTTTGGAGCGAGAAGAAAGCAGTAGTAAAGGTGCTCGCAAGCAAAAAGCTGACTAGCATCGATTCACGTCGTACTTTACGGATAATCAGCAGGCCTCCAATCAGCACGAATGGGAACATTGAGGTGGTCGCTACCCACCAGTCCGCGGATTGGTGCGGTCCGATAGCCGTTAAGAACACGGCGACTGCTGCCGGGTTAAAAATATGCTTCTTATGGTAAGTGATTAAATACTTTGAAGCCATCGCTAGACCGGCGGCAGCAAGGACAAACAATAAGCCATAGCCATTTAGGCTAGGCGGCATTATTAAAGCTAAAATTAGTCCGGTAATAATTGACGATTCGGGGTTAACCGACGTCTTAAAAAAGTAGGCCAGGATCTTATTGATGACATAGCTTGCGCTAACTAGTAAAACGCTGGAGATAACAATGTCAATTGCCGATAGGTGAAGGATTCCGACAGAGCTGAAGCCAGCAGCAACTAATAGCAGGCCGATCAGGTAATAGATCAGTAGCCGGTACATCGTTACTTTGTTAATTAATGGATCAATCCACTTAAACCACATAAGCCTTAAATCCTTGGGTAAATGTTGCGTGACCAATATTATCAATCTGGTATCCTTCAAACCCGGGCAAACTGGCAATAAAACTAATTCCTTTTTTGCCCATTGCAAAGGCCGCAGTCGCAAACCGGTCGGCTTCAAAAATATTCGGGCCAATGACGGTTAGACTAGAAACGCCGCTAGGACTCCGGTGATCATTAAGCGGATTATAGATATGTTCGCCACGGATATATGTACCACTGGTTGCAACACCCTGGCCACTTAACTTGATTACCTTTACTACCTCCTGCAGATTAAAGGGGTTGCGAATACCGATTATCCATGGTTCATATTGATCATTTAACCCCTCCGTTTGGATGTCACCTCCGGCTTCAACATAAAAATTACTCAAGCCTTCACTTTTAAGGATTTTAGCGGCATTATCTATCGCCCAACCTTTAACTAGTCCTGACGGGTCAAGCGTTCCGTCGCTCCGGGAAATGTCAAAATAGCCGCCGCTGATTTCTTTAGTTTGCTTGCACAAAGCGAGTACTTCTTCCATCTCGGAGGACAGTTTTGCTGTTCCTTCCGATCGGTTATATTTCATGAGCTCGCTTTGCTCTTTATATGGGCTAAAGCGTCGATCTACCTGTCTAAAGTAGCCAAATAGTTTATCAAATGGAGCTTGATCTTTAGTCCCAACTATTTCAACCGTAATCGGCATCCCCATGATAATTTTAGTTTGCTTCACGTTTTTAAAAATTTAGGGGGTCTTTTAGGCTTTATTTAATGCTGCTTGAAGAGACTGGACGAAGGCCTGCGATGTGAAAGTAGCGCCGGTAATCAGCTGAACGTTGGCGTTTTGGGTTTGAATGGTTTCTTGTTGCAGATAAGGCATAACCTGCTGATTAATGTAAACCGAAGTGGAATGCGTGTTCGGGTACTGCAAAAACTTAACATTCGTAATCCGGCCGTTACTAATGGATACTGAGACCTGAACGTTGCCGTAATAAGCATCCGCCACGCTACCAATATAAGTCCCATCTTTGTATTTAGAGCTGTTTGCCGGGGGTGAAGAAGGTGGTGCGGCAGTTGCAGCCGTAGTATTTGAAGTTGCCGCGGAAGTGGATGTTGATCCACCACTTTTAGTATTACTACTGCTGAGCAAATCGGCCGGTTTTGGAATAACCGGCTGCTGGTGCCTGATGCCTAATGAGTAAATAAGGTAGACTCCGAAAATGCCAAAACCAATTACTGCTTTCTTCATAATTTACCCTATAATGCCTAAGCTTCCTGTAGATAAGCTGATGTGGGAACTTTGATTCACTTGTGCTAGTATCAACTACGTAACGATATGACTAACAAAGTAACCAAAGCCGTCATTGCGGCGGCCGGTTTCGGTACTAGGTTTTTGCCTCAAACTAAGGCGATGCCTAAAGAGATGCTGCCCCTAGTAGACAAGCCCATAATTCAATATGTTGTCGAAGAATTAGTCAGTGTCGGAATTGAAGATATTGTTATTGTCACTGGACAGAACAAACGCAGCATTGAGGATCATTTTGATAAACCAAGTGAAGATTTAGTTTTAAACATTAAGAATGGCGGCGACAGTAAGGCTAAGCTTTTAGGAATGGTGGAAGATATTGCTAATTTGGCAAACTTTATCTATGTTCGCCAAAAAGGCCCATATGGTAACGGCACACCGCTATTAAACAGTGAGCACTTAATTGGCGACGAACCGTTTATCTTTACTTGGAGCGATGACTTTATCCGGGCTAACCCGGCCCGTTTTCAACAAATGATAGATGTCTATAAGCGCTATAAATGCCCGGTACTGAGCGTCGTCCCGGTTAGCGCTGACTCGGATTATGAAAAGTACGGCTTCGCCGGTGGCGAACAATTGGAAAACGGAATAATTAACGTTAGCAGCATTATTGAGAAACCGGGACGCGCCAATACACCGAGTAATCTAGCAACCGTAAGTGGTTTTATCTTAACACCGGATATTTTTAAATACCTCCGCCAAGCTCAAGCTAATTTGGCTCCGGGTGCTGAGCTCTACAGCAATGACGCCTTAAAATTAATGCTGGCCGACAATAAACAAATTGTAGCTTGCGAAATTCAAAACGGACGTTACTATGATGCCGGCAACAAATTAGACTACATTAAAGCGGTAATTGAGTTTGCTCTCATGCAAGACGATCTACGTGAACCGTTAACCGCTTTTATACATTCGCTTACAGAGAAAAAGCAGTAGCTTAAAATTAGATTTTACAAATATGACCTAGGCAGCTTCCGGTTCGGTTAAAAACTCGGTTCGACGCAAACGCTTCTGCAAATAGAGCACACCTGACAGCGCCGCAGTAGAAAGTAAGAGGGAGCCAGAAATAAAAAGAGCAATTCGTAGTCCATTGCCGAAAGCATCGTAAGCCGCGTTTGTTATGTTGTTTACTAAAACGGCATGTGACGCCAATTCAGCTATCGAAAGATGCACATTTTGGGGAGTATGTCCGCCGTGCGTAATAGCATAAATGACAAAGGCTTGAAAATTAGTAGGCAAGTTTAAAGCTCTAAGTTTATTCACCATACCTGAGGTCAACTGAGCGTTAACAATAGCTCCTAAAATCGCCACACCAAACACGCCGCCTAACTCGCGAAAGGTATTAACAGTCGAAGCGGCCATGCCGGAACGTTTAGGCGTAACGATATTTAGTACAGAAGAGGTCATGGTAACTAGTAAAATACCGAAGCCAAACCCAGTTAAAGCCAGAGACCAGGCCAACTCATTAACCGTCACGCTCTGACTGATTATCTGACGTAAAATTAAGGTTCCGCTGCCTGACAAAAGCGCTCCAATGATTACTAGAGGCAAAGCTCGCGCAAAAGAATATATTCGGCCCGCGAATAATGCTGACAGCACAATAGCTGCAGTCATCGTGATAAATGACAACGCAATCTTATAGCCACTAAAACCGGCTATAAACTGCAAGTAAAGAGCCACGAAGAAAAAGACTGCAAAAATCCCGAAATTAGTAGTAAAAGCCACGGCATTAGCAATTGAGAAGTGCAGTTTCCTAAATAACGATAGCGGTAAAACCGGATCCTTACGGTGCAACTCAATTAATATAAAGGCTGCCATGAACAGAGCCGCTAGAACAAAGAGAGTAATAATCTGCGGGCTGCCATAGCCAGCATTTTCACCAACAATTACCGCGACTGAAGCCGTACTGATTGAGGCGCCACCAGCAACGAGGCCCAAAAGATCCAGTTTACGTCCCTGACGGTCGGAGCTTTCCGGCAAATATATCCACCCAGCAATTAGAGCTACTACGCCAAAAATTGCGCTAAAAGCGAATACCCCCTGCCAGTTAGAAAATCCAATTATGATACCGCCAATAATTGGACCGAAGGCTAGCGCGATGCCACTGACCGCAGCCCAGACACCAAGAGCTCGCGACCGGGCATGGCTATCCGGATACAGCTGCCGGATCATGGAAAGAGTTCCGGGCTCACTAGCCGCTGCCCCAAGACCCATAATCGAACGGCCGACAATTAAGATGTCCACCGATCCGGCTAACATTGAAATTATTGAGCCGACTACAAACAAACTAACACCAGAGAGCATGACTTTCTTGCGACCTAAAATATCCCCTAGGGTGCCGCCAAACAGCATAAATACCGCGAAAGCCAACATGTAGGCATCTACAATCCATTGTAAATCCTGAACGCCTGCCGCCAGAGATGACTGGACGTTAGCCAAAACTACACTAACAATTGTGTTGTCTAGAAATGTCAGGAAAAGGATGATGCACAGAACTACCAGCGAGTGCCCGGCAGTCCGTTGCTTCAACCAGTTAAACATGGCGTTTTAGGCTTCTTATAAAACACTGCATGTTAATTATTTGCAAACTGCCGGGACTGATCCGCCTAGACTTAAGAGAGCGCAGAGTGTTGAATCGCTAACTTGCCAAGTGCCGTTAAGCTTGAGCATCTCGCCGCTCTGGTTTTGGAGTACCGGCTGGCCATTTAGATTGACCGTGTAATCCACTTTAAGTGTCGAGGCGTCGGTTAAGCTTGAACTATTGACAACCACGCTTGGCGACTCACTACTCAACTGGCTAAATTCGGAATTCATAATCTGAGCAAATTGGCTGCCGTTTTGCAGCAATGCCTGTCGCTCAGTCATCGGTGTGCTTAAACTAAAGAACTTATTAAAATTTGTAAGAGCGGCTTGAATAGCTGCTGTTTTTTGGGAGCTGCTAAGGCTAGCATTTGAAGGGGGATTATTTTTGTTTTTAGTGCTATTTGGCACAAAGATAATTACTAGTACTAACGCAATAACTACTACCGCAAAGACAATCGCGCTCCATAATGACGATTTAGATAACTTCATAAAGAGTTCTCCTGAAACTTTACTTTTAAGGTAAGTACACCTTAAATTACACTATAGCACCATTTGCAAACGACCCTTTAGGGGTCTACCTCGCAATAAGAGGTGAGAGTTTATTGGGCGCTTGTTAAACAGAGGCTATGAATTACAATTTAATTACCTAGCATGCTTGTTCTAACATATATAGCTGCAATTCTGGCAGCCATGATGAACGCTTCATCAGCTGTTGCTCAACGGCTGGCTACCAAGAAGCCGGATGCCAAACGTTTATTTTCGCATCGTTTCGCCTACGAGATATTTAAAAGTCGGCTTTTTTTATTTGGACTTTTACTGCAAACTTTAGCCGCTCTTGCTCAAGCGGTAGCTCTTAAAAACGGCGGCCTAATAATAGTTGAGCCTTTACTGACCAGTGATCTTATCTTTCTGCTTCTAATCATCCACTTTAAATTGAAAATTCGGATTAAACCTCGCGACTGGCTGGCAGCCATAGCTGTCATGATCGGTCTCGCCGGATTGTTTTTAGCCGCTAACCCTCAGCAAGGTCATTTAAGTTATCAAGCATTTCCCTGGATAATCCTTGCGGCTATCGTCACGCCTTTAGTTGTCGTTTTGGCCATAATTATCCGCAGACTAAAGTCCGCTAATCTGCGCGCTTTACTGGCCGGCATTGCGGCCGCCACTTCATTTGCAATGAATGCTGCATTAGTTAAATTATCGTTTAACTTATTTGCTGCGCACGGACTAGCTAGGCTACTGGCAGACTGGCCGGTTTACGCTTTTATAATTTCAGGCATTATTTCGCTCTACCTAATGGTCAATGCTTACGGCTCAGGTCCGCTGGCGATCTCTCAGCCGGTAATGGAGGTCATCGAACCAGCTATTGCCGTAACGATTGGGGTAATGATCTTTGGCGATTCATATGATTCCTCACTTTCCGCCATGGCCGCCGGCTTAGGTTTTGCACTTATTCTAATTACCGGGATCATACTTTTAGGCAGTTCGCCGCGCATCCAACAAGCCGGTGAGCACGGTATGTAGCAACTATCGGTTTTGGCTGCGAAGCAGTTCACTGCCGTCTATTAAGCGATAGTCATGATTTTCTGCTAAACGTTTGGCTTGAGAAGTAAAGCCAGCATTTGTAACGACCATAATTTGCTCACAAGCGTATCTTTTTAACCCACTAACCGCCGCTCGGACGGTAGACACGCCAACTGGGCGCACCGAGTGTTTAACCTTAACTCCGTAGCTAGCGCCGTCTTTAATTACGATGAGATCGATGCCCAGGTCGTCGTAATCGGTTGAACTGACCGGACGATAACCGCTCTTATCTAACCATATGGCAATTTGGCGCTTAAATTGCAGTCCGCTCATTTTCGCCCATTTCTTTGGCTGCAAACGCAAAGCTTTAGCTCGCCGCCAATAGATTATCGAAAGCAGCCCGCTTATTACAACACAGACCACTAAAAGGACGCTAACCCAAAAGCTTATCTGCTGATACAGCTTTAGTGTGTCATTAGGCAGGTAGCGCCATAAAAAGACGCCGACTAATACGCCGCTTAGTAATAGTGCACTATCGTCTGTCTCGCGCACCGATATCTTCATAAGACTAACTGCAGTATATGCTTTGGCAGTCTTTGCTTTAAGCCGTATTTAAGAATCGCTTCAGAACGCCATTTCTGGTTTTAAGCAGACCCTCACAATAATTTGCTATACTTCAAAGGTTGTTATGAAATTGGTGATTATGATTCCCTGCCTCAATGAAGAGGCTACTCTCCCTATAGTGCTAAAGACTATCCCAAAGCGGATTAAGGGTATTGATAAGATTGAGCTACTGTTAATTGATGACGGCTCAACCGATCGCACACGAGTCGTAGCTAAAGCCCTTGGCGTAAAAAACTTCTTAATCCATACCACTAACCAAGGCTTGAGCCGTTCCTTTAGACACGGATTAAACCGGGCTCTCGCGATGGGCGCGGACATTATTGTGTTAACTGAAGGCGACAACCAGTACCCCCAAGAGCGTATCCCGGATTTAATTAAACCCATTTTAGCAGGCCAGGCTGACGTCGTTATTGCTGATCGTCAGACTCAGACTATTCCCTACTTTTCGCGCCGCAAGAAATTTTTCCAGAAATTAGGAACAGCTGTTTTAAACCTAGCAGCTGGCACCAATCTGCCTGATGCGATCAGCGGCTTTCGGGCTTACTCGCGCGCCGCGGCAATGCAACTTAATCCAATTGCCGATTACAGTTGGGCAACGGAAACCACTATTCAAGCCGCTCATAAGGGGCACGCCATTACCATTTTGCCAATTAAGACAAACCCTAAATTACGTGAATCCAGACAGTTTAAAAATTCATGGCAACACATTAGGCGCAGCAGTGTCACAATTGTAAGGGCTTTTGTTATGTATAAGCCCTATGCTTTGTTTTTTCCAATCAGCGGGCTATTGCTAATCATTGGTTTAGTACCGCTAATCAACTTTTTAATTATCGATCTTGCAGCTAAGCATCCAGTTGGTCCGCGTCACCTGCAGGGCCTAATTATAGGTTCAATTCTAATTGTCGGAGCGTTTATCAGCTTTACTCTTGGTGTAATTGCTGACTTGATTCGGATTAACCGCATGCTCTTAGAGGATCAATTAGAACTCGCTAAAAAGAATAGCTACGGTGACAAGCAACAAAAGAACCGCTTAGTTAAAGAACCATAGATTACTATCGTACTTTTTGCGCCCGGTAATAACTAACTTTTTGACTACCTTGCGTGCTGCGTCATTAACTTTAACTACCGTTTTATTCTCGACATCCCAAGAGGCGTTACTGCGGGCTATAAAGGTAATTACCCCTCCTCCTTCTAAGAAAAAGAGCAGAATAATTGCTGCAAATAAGGCCTTTCGGGTATTTGCTTTGGCTAGCATGTGGCTTAGGGCCTGCCCAAAGATAGCGGCTAATAAAAGTAGGATCGGCACCAGATAGCGGCCGTTCATGTTCTCCAGCACCTTAGTGTAAGAGTAAGTATAAAAACCCTGCCCAATAAGCGCTACAGTATATGCCCCAGAGATAAATAACAGGAGCAGTAGTCTCAGATTATTCCTAAATAATTTGCGCCACCACTTTAGCACAGCAATAGCGCCGCCAATCAGCAAAATTAGAGTTGCCGCACTCGGTAGAGGCAGGGGCGGATAGTTTGTAAAGTTGCCGTTCGGGCCATTCACTGCAAAAAAGAGCCTGAACCACATCCAGTAAAGCCATTGGAAAGGATAGACGAGAAAGGTACTGAGCGATATTGAGCTACCGGAAGAAACAAGTCTAGAATGCCGGCGGTAGTTAGCTGCCCATGGCGAGTAGGCCAAACACTGCTTTACAGATAAGACATTGGCGCAGTTCGGCTCAATCGCATGATAATCAACGAGGTTGACAACGTCCCGCTGAACAAACATCGCTAGGGGCGCAACCATCAGAATGATTAAAGCCACCTTTACAATTGGCCGGCTAAGTTTGCTCCAGCTATCTTTAAGCTGACTAAAGAACTGCTTAAGCATCTGGCGGTGGTTAGCGCGGTAGGCTACTACCAGTAAGAAAAGGGCCATGGCGGCATATATGGGCAAAAAGGCGTATTTCACAAGGCTGGTAAGTAAGCCCAGACCAATAAAATAACTGACATCAATAACTGAAACTGCGTGAGAACGGATTTGGTCAGTCAGCCTAAAGCTAATCAGGATCATAACGGCGGTTAACGGAATCATTAGATTGTCATAATTAATCTGAGCCGCCAGTTGAGGAACAATTGGTATTAAAATAAACAGCATTAAGCTTAAATTAGTTAGGGCTTTTGAGGTCCCGGCCCTCCGTAGTACCCGGCGGAATAATGTTAGACCCCAAGCAAATAGTCCGACATTAATAAACCTCAGTAGAATTACTTGGGTCATCTGACGACTGGTAAACAGCTCGATTACTCGGTAAGGGAAGCTCATCAAGTAGTGATAAAGATAGGATGGATCGCGGGCTACTGCCCCAAAGGCATCAGCATTGGGCGGCTGATGCGTGAAGAACGGTAGCCAGCTATGCGAGTAAATTTTAATTAAACCGAAGTGATAATTTTCATCAAAGGCTTGCGGGTAGGCTGCGGAAATGGCAATCCAGGACGCCTCAAGTATAAAGACAACTAGCACCAGACGGTAAAAATTGTCCGAGCGCAGATAGTTTAAGAATCTCTGCAGAGACTTAGCCATAACTTTAAACCTATTATACAGACCTGTCTGATGACAACCTTAACTTAAGTCAATACCAATCTAAGGATGCCTCGATAGACATGAGTTATTTAATAAGCTATGCGACCAAAAAGTAACTTGCTAATTAATTTGTTGCTATTTAAAAGAGTTCGATTCACTAAATTAATTGCCAAACTCAGAACTAAAAGTGCTTAGTTATTAATCGGAGAAAGGTAGTACTCCAGCTGACCTAAACTGCCATCACTGGCAATCTGGTTTTCGGCCATATCGCCATTACCGCTAATTGGATCAAGAACCCCAGAATCGCCGTAGATAAACACCGGGTTGTTGCCACCTTTAACGACAACCTCTACGTGACCACCCAAGTAGTTAAAGTATGCGATGTCTCCGGGTTGCGGAAGATAACCACTACCCGCGGCATGGTAAGTAAAGCCCTGGTTAATAATATTATTGGCGTTATATTCGTCCCAACCGTTTAGGCCGCGTTCGCCATTAGTAAACGCCGCACCGGCCTGCTTATAGATATAGCTTACGAAATCAGCACACCACTCCTCGCTCGGATTACCAGCGGTATAGTCATAAAGTAGGGCGTTATGAAGCTTTGGCTGCGTCTGCCAGGCTAGCCATTGGCGCTCGGCTTGGCAGGCTACCCTTTGGCCCAGGTTAGATTGATTACAGCTGGGGTCGGAGGTGTTATATATTGATTGGCCGCTCCAAATACTTGGCACCCAGGTTTCATTTAGAGTATCTAACTGGTTGCAGCTGGCGGTAATCACCTGTTGAGTCTTGGACTTGGCAATACTTAGACAACGGTTAGTAGACAGGTTCTGATAACCTACTCCGTCGGCTTTCCAATCTTGATTCTGGTTACTTTGGCTGCAAGGTTCAAGCATGACCGTTGAGCCTGGAACAGTTAGACAATAATTACCGGCAACCGTAAAATGCCCGCCGCTAAAATTAAAGTTCTGCCCAGCCGTACCGTTACAGCTCGCGGCAATCAACAAAGAACCAGCCTGTATTTTGCTAGACGCAACACTTAAGCAGTTTCCGGGCTGACCGGAGCGTAGCTCAGGAATCGGTGAATCGGCGCTAGCCGGTCTTAAGCTAGCCACAGCCACTGAAGCCCAGATTAAAAAGGCTGAGACAATAAGCATGATAACCAGATGGGTAAAACCTTTCTGGTTGCGTTTAACAGGCTGGGTAGACCTTAAGGAAGCCCGCTGTTGGATAGTTGGTGAGTGGTAATACGAAAAGTGTGAGGCCATTTTTTGTTTGAGCGTTACCGGCCACTATTATATACCAATCCGGCAATGGACGACTAGTACAACTTCAGCTACACTATGGATGTAGTTTGAAGGAAATAACTTAAGATGATTAAAACTGAGCTCGAACCAAAAGATGGTCAAAACTCGATGAGCGAAGGTGAAACCGATCAGACGTCCTTGAACGGCTTGAACCGGACTGCTGCTTGGTCGTTTAGTGTTGTCTTGGTAATTGTACTTTTAGCCATTGGCGCCATTGTCTATCAATTACACTTTAGCTCCGGACCGGCACCGAAACTCGGTGCGACTAGTAAAATCGGTGATGTATCGGCCTTGCCAATCATAACTAGTACCAGTAGCACCCAGGCAGCACCTGGGGTTAACGGCCTTAACAATAACACCATTAACCTGCAGGACAATTTGCCGGCCTCAGGGCAGGGTAGTGCGAAAATAAATTTTCTTCAGTCTTCGAGTAATGCGGCCCTCAACAGCGGCCAGACAATTAATCCAAATCAGCCTTATTAGTATTTACTTATCCTAAGTAACTAATATATAATAGGGGACTATGGATAATAATTCCAAGCTAGCGGTTATTGATGCGGCTCTATTCGACGCTATGAAAGTAGCTAAGCGACCCCGTTATTGGGATGAATTTCAGCGCCGGGTCGGTAGCCAAATTGACCGCCCTACTGCCGCCATTTTAAGGCTACTTTCCGCTCAGTCACTGCAATTCCGCGATTTAGTAACTAAGCTGGGTATTGAAGCCCCTTCAATTAGCCGTAAAGTCCACGAACTGGAGCAGGAAGGTCTAATCGAGCGTTCGCCAACTGAAGACCGCCGAGTGCACATTTTAAGTCTCAGCAACGAGGGAAAAAGTTTGGCCCGGAAGATTATTGACGCCCGCTTCTCGATACTGAACGATACCCTGATTAGTTGGTCGGAAAATGACAAAGCTAAGTTAAGCGAATTACTGTCCCGCTTAGCTAAAGATTTATCAAATCAATATGGTTCTAAAGATACGGCTTGTCATAAATGAGTCTCCGCAAAAGCACTAATCAAGTTGCGGCTCAGGACCGCGCAAACTACGTGCATCAGGAACGTTCGCACGCTGAAATTATGGTAGTTATCTCAGCGCTGATGCTAGCTATGCTGCTGGCCGCCCTGGACCAAACAATCGTTGCTACCGCCCTGCCCCGAATTGCCAGCGATCTGCATGGGCTCAACAAACTATCCTGGGTCGCTACCGCCTATCTGCTAACTAGCGCTATCTCAACGCCGCTATATGGGAAAATTGGCGATCTTTACGGTCGCAAAAAGATATTTCAAATTTCAATTATCATCTTCTTAGCCGGTTCAGCATTAAGCGGACTGTCACAAAACATGGATCAGCTGGTGTTTTTCAGAGCTCTGCAAGGTTTAGGTGCCGGCGGTTTAATCTCTCTGGTTTTAGCAATTATTGGAGATGTTGTGCCACCCCGTCAGCGAGGCCGTTACCAGGGTTATTTTGGAGCAGTGTTTGGTGTCGCAAGTATTGCCGGTCCACTACTGGGCGGGTTCTTGGCTAACGCAAATACCTTGCTTGGGGTCTCCGGCTGGCGTTGGATTTTCTACATTAACGTACCCTTAGGAGTTTTGGCCTTAATTGCCATTGCGACACGCTTACATCTGCCAAAATTTGTAACAGAACATCAGATTGATTACCGCGGTGCTACGCTTTTATCTTTATCTGCTGGCGCCTTAATCTTCGTTTCCGTCTGGGCCGGAATTACTTATGCTTGGGGTTCCTGGCAGATTCTCAGCCTGCTGATTGGCGGGTTGCTCGTAGGCATACTATTTGTTCTAAACGAGCGCCGGGCAAAAGAGCCGATTATGCCGATTAGTCTTTTTAAAAGCAGCATTTTCAGCGTCTCGGTAATCTTGTCCCTGCTTACCGGAGTGGTAATGTTTGCCACCATCCTCTACATTCCGGAGTATCAGCAAATCGTACGCGGCTACAGCCCGATAAAGTCAGGCTTGATGCTCTTCCCGATGGTCTTTGGTATCTTTACCGCTTCGATTGGCTCCGGAAGGTTAATCACTCGCTGGGGGCATTACCGGCCTTTCCCGATAATTGGCGGCGTTTTTATTATTCTAGGTTTGTGGTTATTCTCGGGACTTAGCCTTTCTACTACCCAGCTAACATTAAGTATCTGGATGGTAGTGCTCGGACTGGGCATTGGCATGTTTATGCAGGTTCCGGTTTTGGCAGTTCAGAATTCGGTTCCCTTTAAGCAAATGGGGGCCGGAACTTCGTCAGTATCATTTGCGCGAAGTATCGGCAGCAGTTTTGGCGGGGCAGTATTTGGCACCATTCTTATCTCCCGGCTTAACAGCCATTTGCGCATTTTACTGCCTCAGTACGGGGGCAAAATAAGCGCCGCTTCAATTGCTGGCGGGACTAAGGGAATTGCTCACGTGCCATTGGCAATTCAAGAAAAGATATACGGAGCTTTTGTTTTAGCTTTTCATGATCTATTTATCTATGCCATACCCGTTGCCGCGATTACATTAATCTTTGCTTTTCTGCTTAAAGAAATGCCTCTTAGAGAAAGCGGGAAGGCCTACGCTGAGGGCGAAGGTTTTGATCTTAAAGGAGACTTGGCTTGATCGAAGTCAGACATTTAACCAAGCGCTACGGAAGAGTGACTGCTGTAGACGATATTAGTTTTTCGGTAGCTAAAGGCGAGCTGTTTGCGCTGCTTGGTCCAAACGGCGCCGGGAAGTCTACAACCATTAAGATGTTAACTACCTTACTTAAGCCTACCTCTGGACAGCTTACCTTAAACGGGCATGATGTGACTAAAGATCCAGACTCGGTGCGCAGCAGTTTCGGTATTGTTTTTCAGGATCCATCATTAGATACCGATTTAACAGCCGTCGAAAACATGAAGCTGCACGCCGTAATGTATAACGTACCATCCGGCGATGTTAATCCTCGGATTGAAGAATTACTACGACTGGTAGGCTTATGGGATCGCCGCAGCAGTCTGGTTAAGACTTTTTCCGGGGGTATGAAACGCCGGCTGGAAATTGCGCGTGGCTTGCTGCATCATCCTAAAGTACTGTTTTTAGACGAGCCGACGCTTGGTTTAGACACTCAAACGCGTAACCTGCTTTGGCAATACATCGACAGTCTGTCTAAAGAAAAACAAATGACTATTCTTTTTACCACTCATTACTTAGAGGAAGCCGAGACCAATGCCAACAGGATTGCAATCATTGATCACGGCAAACTGCTACGTATTGGGTCTGCGGCCGAACTAAAAGCCTTTACTAAAACAACCAGTTTAGAGGATGCCTACTTAGCTCTTACAGGAAGCAATATCCGCGATGAAGAAGTTGATCCTCATGAATCTTGGCGCGCCATCCGCCGGGCAAGGAGTATGCGATGAGAGTAATCTACATCCTCTGGTTAAGGCAGCTGAAGCGCTACTTTCGTAGCCGCTCGCGAATCGTGGGAGCTGTAGGTCAGCCGCTGCTGTTTTTGTTGGCCCTAGGATACGGATTGGGTTCGGTATACAAAGCTGCCGGACAAGGCGATTATTTGCGCTTTCTGGTACCTGGCATTATGGTTCAGACGGTGCTTTTTTCGGCTATGTTCTTTGGGGCAATGATCATTTTTGACCGCCAGTTCGGCTTTCTGAAGGAAACAATGGTCGCTCCGGTCAGTCGTTTTAAAATTATGATTGGCGGTGCCTTAGGTGGAGCCACGACTGCTGTTTTACAGGGTGCCTTGGTTTTCTTTATTTCATTGCTTTTGGGTTTCCGGCCGCTGCATTGGGCGATGACGCTCTTTGCCATACTCTTTATGAGTCTGCTGGCCCTAGCGATTGCCGCCTTTTCCTCGGCCATTGGTTCTTTTGTCCAGGATATGCAGGGTTTTCAGGCCATTAACCAGTTTCTGGTCTTTCCACTTTACTTTTTGAGTGGCGCTCTCTATCCCTTAACTCGAGTTCCAACCTGGTTGCGAATTGTTGCTGAAGTTAACCCTATTTCTTACAGCGTTGACGCACTGCGTTGGGCAATGATTGGCACCTCGCGTTTTACAATTTCGCACGACTTAATCGCTTTGGCAATTACTCTTGTTGTGACACTAGTCTTTGCTACCATCCGCTTCCGTTACATTGAGGCTTAGTTGTTGTGCACCTTCGGCCAAATTACTTTTGCGGCAATTGACTCTTTGTTAATCCAACCGAAATGACGACTATCGCTGCTAAATTCCAGGTTGTCGCCAATAAAGAAAACCTTGTTTTTAGTAACCCGCTCGGCACGTTTTACTTTCTCCAGCCCGTTCTGGTAAAAAATACAGACCTCTCCCGGGCTGATAGTTTTAAACCAGCCACTCGCCACTAACAGTTGCCCCGGAGTTAATTTCGGGCTCATACTGCTGCCAACTACCCGTCGTAGCAGAAGTGGCCACCTTCTAAACAGTTTTGGTTTGGCGGAAGATGTCGGCGATCGCATCAATTTGATCAACCAGTTTCTGCGCTTCGTTAACGTCCAGTGAATGCTTGCAAGTAGAAGCTTGTTTAATAGCCATCCAGAACTGTTCATGCAGTTTCGGGAAGCGTTCTAAATGTTCGGGCTTAAAGTAATCCGCCCAAAGCACCATTAAATGGTGTTTAACTAGTTCGGCGCGTTCCTCTTTTATAATGATCGCTCGGGTCTGATCGGTTGAGCTGAAGTTTGGATAGCGCTTCATAATCTCAACGATTGACTCGGCCTCAATTCTAGCCTGCGCTGGGTCGTAAACCCCGCAGGGTAAATCGCAGTGCGCATAGACTGGCTTAATTCTAAGATGACTTAGCATAATAGTTTAATCCTCCCCTCTAATAATTAGTCGGTTTTTAAATTATAACCTAGTTTGGGGCTTACTTCTTCTGACTCTGACGCCAAGCGGCAATTTCAGCATGATGACCGCTCAACAGGACTTTCGGTATACCGTGGCTGCGATACTCCTCTGGACGCGTGTACTGCGGGAATTCAACAGCTTCACTGCCCTGGAAAGACTCGTCCTTGGCTGAATTGGCGCCGCCCAAAACGCCCGGGAGTAACCTGACTACCGAGTCAATAATAATCATTGCCGGCAGCTCACCCCCGGTGAGCACATACTGACCAATACAGTACTGAAGGTCAACCCAATTAGTAACCCGCTCGTCATAGCCTTCATACCTTGGACAAAGAATAATTAGCCCGCGATTCTTAGCAGCCAGCTGATTAGCATCGTCTTGTTTAAACATTTTACCGCGCGGAGTGGGTAAAATAACAAAGGCTGAAGGGTCAAGTTTTTTGGCATGCTCAATGGCCCGGACTAAGGGATCGACCATTAAAAGCATCCCGTCGCCGCCACCGTAAGGCGTGTCGTCCACCCGCTTGCGTAGTCCTTTGCCAAAATCCCGTAGATTAATCAGTCGGTAATCGACAATTCCTTTGTCCGCTGCTTTAAACAGCATTGAAGAGTTTAAAACACCCTTAAACATCTCTGGAAAGAGGGTAATAACCTGGATTAACATGATGCGTAGTACCTAGGCAGCCAACAGCTTAGAGATCGAGATCGTCCATCTCTTCAAGTTCACGCCTGGTTTTGCTATAGCGATCTTTGGTTTCGGGTTCATCTTTAGGCGATTCATCATTATCCGGCAAACTGGTTTCCAATTCTGGCTGATCAGCGGCTAGAGGTTCCGGAGTTTCAACTTCAGCTGCAGCTTCGCTGCTCTCGCTAACCCTCGGCTCACGGCGCTCACTCGGGAAACCGTTATCGACAATTTTTAGATTGTACCGGGCATCATTCTTGGTACCTAGGGCCCGCAATAGAGTCCTTAAACTCTGGGCGGTAGCACCACGCTTACCAATCACCCGACCCAGGTCTTCCGGATCGACGGTCAACTCTAGCAATACTCCTTTTTCATCTATTCGCCGCTCAATCGATACCGCGTCAGGCTTACTGACAAGTGACTTAACTACGTATTCGACAAATTGCTGGTCAATGCTGCTGTTACTCATTGGTAGTATCTTCTCCCTACTGTTAGACGTGTTAAATCTAGTATAGCATTATTACTATAGTGCTTGGCGGTTGTTTTAAGCGGTGGCTTCGCTGGGGGCTTCGTCCGGCTGGCTGCTGTCGGTGGACTGGTCTTCTGGCTGAGCAGCTGCTGTGTCTTCTAAAGCCGGAACGGTGGCTTTTTCTTCCTTAATAACTACTGCCGCCGGCGCTGTGGAGCGGCGTTTCTCGGGATTACGAACAGCCCGAGCTTTAACTTTCGGCGCTGCCACCCAACTGGGTAATTTAACTTTTTCGGCTTTTAGGATTGAGGCCACTCGAGGCGAAGGCTGGGCTCCGTGCTCTAAATAAAAACTGGCTTTATCGTGATCCAGGCTAACTTGCTTGGCATGGGGGTCATAAGAACCAAGGTAAGCGACAATCTTGCCACTGGTAGGTGTACGACGGGCATCTTGAACCACTACTCTAAACATGGCATGTCCTTTGCGACCGGTACGCTGCATCCGAATAACTAGCATCTAATTCCTTCTCTTAAACAAACGTTGGCAATGGTTAACTATTTTACAGATTAGCTAACCTGTAGTCAACAAAACTTTGCTTTTTAATCCTGATTCAGGTAGCTTTGCAATGCTTCACTGGCTGCTTGTTGCTGCCCGGCTTGCTTGCTTGGGCCGCTACCTTGACCAATTAATTTACCGCCTATATAGACGCCAACGGTAAAAGATTTGTCGTGGTCCGGTCCTTCCTCGACGATTACCTTATATATCGGTGTCAACCCCTCACGGCTTTGGATAACTTCCTGAAGCTGGGATTTCGGATCAATCCAGGTACCGTTATTTAAGATGTCCTTAAATGTGGACACTATCGTCCGATCGATATATTCCTTAGCCACAAGGTATCCCTGATCGAGATAAATTGCACCGACTACTGCTTCGAAACTGTTGGCCAGGATCTGCTCCCGGGCTCTTCTGGTGCCCCGGCGTTCGCCGCGGCTCAAGCGCAGCATTGCTTCAAATTGGCCTCTTTGAGCAGCCGCACTGATACTTTCGGTGCGCACTAAAGCGCTACGCCAGTTAGTTAGTACCCCTTCTTGCTCCCGGTAATTAATAAACAAATACTCGGTAACTACCAGTTCCAAAACGGCATCCCCTAAGAATTCCAGTCTCTCATTGTGCTCAAAGACCGTTTTCTTGTGTTCGTTTAAGTACGAACGGTGCGTGAAGGCCGTAATTAACAGGTTAATATTTTTAAATTCGATACCCAGGGTCTCCCGGGCGAACTTTTGGTAAGCGGTAGCGTCATTCATTGATCTTAAAAAATCCTAGTGTGCGGTTTTGCGGATCTGCTTTAAACCCAGCAGAATCAGCTTGCCAATATCCTCATAGGCGATCTTATCTATTGCTTCGTTAGCTGAAAGCCATTTTAAGTCTTTAAGCCAATCCTCGCCTTTCAAATCATCAGTATCGCCTAATCCTTGCACTAAGTAAATATGCATCGTCATTAATACTAGCGTATGGCTGCGCCGGTAACGGAAGTTTACTTTTCCGAGCCAGCTCATTACACGCATGCTTTTTAATCCTGTCTCCTCGCGAATTTCGCGCTCGGCAGTTGCTTTCGGGTCTTCCTTGGGCTCGACATGGCCTTTTGGGATTGTCCAGCGCTGCTTGGAGTCTTGAATTAACAGTAGCTCGGTGTCATTAGTTTTAGGATTGCGACGCCAAACTATGCCCCCGGCGGTTGTCTCATGAACCGCTTCGGCAATTTCCGGTCGCCTTGTAACTAAGCGCCGAAAACTTCTGATCGGTTTTGGACGGTGCATGCTAAGCCTTTTTTCCCGTCTTCTTCTTAGAGGCGGTCTTAGTTTTCGTGGGGTCGGCAGTCCTTACTTGGGTCGTAATCGATTGTTTAAGCAGTGTTCCGAGTACGCCGTTAATAAAACGTGAGGAATTTTCGCCCCCAAAAGCCTTGGCTAACTCTACGGCCTCATTAATCGCAACTTTAGGCGGCACGTCGGTTTCGTTCTTTAGCTCCCATAACCCAATCCTCAGCACGATCCGGTCCATGCGGGCAATCTGGTCAATCGGCCACTCCGGAGCAACTGGTTGCAACTCACTGTCCAGTAAAGAGGCGTTTTTAACTACTCCCTCCACCAGATGTCGGATAAAGTCAGTATCCTCCACAGTTTCGGCATATCTATTGATATTACGTTTTAAGACCTCGTTTAGATCAAAATTCTGATCACCGGCTTCGGTTCGGAAGTCGTATTCGTAAAGAGTTTGCAAAGCTACGATGCGCCCTAAGTGTCGATTTGATGCCATTTTATGCTATACCTCTAGAGTTTAGTTTAATGCTGAACTTGGGCTTTAGCTTAAGTTAAGTGGCTAGAATGACTTTACTTTAGTAAATCTGGCTGCACAACTAAATTTAAGCGGCTGTCTTGCCGCTTTCACGCTTGGTTGTTCTAACCTTGACTGGCGAAGTTTTGTTAACTTGTCTGGCCAACTTAAGCACCAAATGACTGCGTCTGGCTCCGGTAGCTCGAGGACTGGTCCGTTTTTTGGGTTTACCCATATCTTAGCTAAACTCCTCCTTACTAGTGAGGATTAATATTATCTGCTACCTATACTTTAGCAGATAGGCACTAAGCTTTTCAACGCTTAGGGATTTAACTAGACTACCAAGCTGAGTAGCTTATTTGGAATATATATGATGCGCTTTAATTCTCTACCCATTAAATAGGCCTGAATTTTGGGATCAGAAAGAGCAGCCTCAACTACTTCATCTTGGTTTTTATTGATCGCTAAGCTTAGCTCGCCTCTTAGTTTGCCGTTAATCTGGACGGCAATCGTAGCTGTGTCTTGTTTTAGCCAGCGCTCCTCATATCCTGGCCACTTCTCAAGCAATACCGTGTGTTGGTTGCCAAGTCGTTGCCAGATTTCTTCACTAATATGCGGTGCAAACGGTGACAAAAGCTTGGTGAAGGTCTCTAGCGCCCACTGCCAGTCTTTGGCTTTAAAGTGGTCCTCAGCCTTCAGCTTGTATAGAGCGTTTAAGCCCTCCATCATGGCGGCGATTGCTGTGTTAAAGCTCATCTGTTCCAGATCTTGACTTACCTGCTTGGCTACCCGGTTAATAATCTTCTTAAGCTCGGGGTTACCGTTAGTGCCCGGCGCACTGGCAAGATACTGGTCCACCAAGGTCCAGAAACGTTGCAAGAAGCGGTAGGTGCCACCTAGAGTTTCCGGACTCCAAGGAGTAGTTTGGTCATATGGCGCCAAGAAGGTGATCGCTAGCCTTAGCGCGTCGGCTCCGTAGCCGCTGTCAATGACCTCTTTCGGATCAACAACATTGCCTTTGCTCTTGCTCATTTTGGTGCCATCGGCAGCCAGTACTATTCCCTGGCCGCGGCGCGCCAAATAAGGCTCCGGGGTTGGTACTAGTCCCTGGTCAAAAAAGAATTGGTGCCAGAAGCGGGAGTAAAGCAAGTGCAGAGTGGTATGTTCCATGCCGCCTAAGTAAAGATCGACACTGCCCCAGTATTTTAGCTTTTCAGGATCCGCAAAAGCACTTGAGTTATGAGGATCAAAATAGCGCAAGTAATACCAGCTACTACCGGCCCAGTTAGGCATCGTGTCAGTCTCCCGCCGTGCAGGCAGACCACAGGTCGGGCAAGTGGTATTTACCCAATCGCTGATTTCGGCCAACGGGCTTTGACCGTCAGCAGTCGGTTGATAGTTTTTAACCTCCGGAAGCAGCACCGGAAGATCGCTGTCATTAACTGCCACGGCTCCGTGTTTCGGACAATGGATAATTGGGATTGGTTCGCCCCAGTAACGCTGGCGGCTGAAAATCCAATCGTGCAGGCGGTAATTAACCCGCTCATTAGCTTGTTTAGATTTGATTAGATCGGCGGTAATTTTCTCGCGCGCGTCAGAGCTAGACAAGCCGTTATATTGAGAGCCACTGTTGATTATTGTTCCTTCGCCAATAAAGGGGATGCTGGTATCCAATTCACCCTTTGCAGGCTGGATTACGTACTTAACTGGCAAGTTATGCTCTTGTGCGAATTCAAAGTCGCGCTCGTCATGCCCCGGCACGGCCATAATGGCTCCGGTGCCATAGCCCATTAAGATGTATTCCCCAATCCAAATCGGAATCTTTTCCTTGGTTGCCGGATTAAGTGCATAGGCGCCGCTAAATACTCCGCTCTTATTTTTATCCGCACTTTGGCGTTCCAGCTCGCTTTTAGTGGCGGTCGTTTCGAGATAGTTCTTGACCGCGGCTTTCATCTCCTCAGTGGTTATTTGCTCTACCAAGGGATGCTCCGGCGCTAGGACCATGAAAGTGGCTCCATAAATCGTATCCGGCCGGGTCGTAAACACTTTCAGGCTCAGATCTTTCTGATCCTCCAACTCAAAGCTAACCTCAGCCCCTTGGCTTTTGCCGATCCAGCTTATTTGCTGGTCGGCAATCCGTGAGGGATAATCAACCATCTCTAAACCTTTAATTAAGCGGTCCGCATAATCTGTTATCCTGAGCATCCACTGCTTAATTAGCTTTTTGGTTACCACCGTGTCGCAGCGTTCGTGTCGCCCGTTAATAACCTCTTCATTAGACAGTCCGGTCTTGCAGAAGGGGCACCAGTTAACGGCAATTTCTGCCTGGTAAGCTAAACCGGCCTTAAAGAAACGCAAAAACAGCCACTGGGTCCATTTGTAGTAATCCGGATCAGTGGTTTTAAAGCTGCGGCTCCAATCATAGCTAAAGCCCATCGATTCCAGCTGACTCTGGAAATTAGCAACCGCCTCTTCGGTGGCCTGCTGCGGTGAGATGTGGTTTTTAATAGCGTAATTTTCGGTTGGCAGACCGAAGGCGTCATAGGCCATCGGGAAAAGCACGTTATATCCGAGCATCCGCTTCTGTCTGGCCATAATATCTCCAAGCGTGTACTCGCGCATGTGACCGATGTGCATTCCTGAGCCCGAGGGATAGGGAAATTCAGTCAGCATCACGTACTTCTCGCGTTTGGCATCAAAATCCACGGCCTTGCTTATACCGCTTTTAGCCCAGGCGGCCTGCCATTTAGGCTCAATCTCTTTGGGGTTGTATCTGCTCATAGGAAATATTAACTAACGTCCCTTAGGATAAAGTATATCAGGGGGAAGTAAAAGACCGAGTGCTTTAAATCTTGGACACTTTAGTGGGAGCTATGGGCTCAAATGTCCAATGCAATGCCTCATTAAAGGTGATTCGAGTATTGAAGCATGTCGGCCTGGAATCTTTTCGGCCCTTGTCCGTTGTCTTTTGATGCATTAGTAATTGTATTTCTTCGGGCTTATTTCGATAGTATTTAATTGATCAGCTCAACCTCAAGGATCCTATTCAAAGCGTAAATGCTATTAAACTCATAGAAGGCTAGATAGGCTAAAGCAAGTTTTCTAGCATCTGTTTTTCTCAAACTAAAACCTCTGTTGGTAAGGGTTATTAAAATAGCATTGGCCAGCATGCGACCCGTTCTCTTGTTGCCATCCTCAAATATTTGTAAGTACGGTATTAGGGCAAGTGCTAGAGTCGCCTTTATATAAGGATTCGGCACTTTATTAATTATCTCTAGCACCCTATCTGCATTTTCTTTTAATTGATGCGGACTTGAGAGAGGCTCATAATTACTTGCGGTAATCCTGATTAATTGCTTTCTAATACCGCTAGTTAGCCCTAGGTTATTGCCGATTATTCTATGCAGCTCTTCAATTGTTCTAAACTTGATATTATTGCCAAATAACTCTTTGTTCTTAATTATGAAAGCTATTGTGTCTTTGTGGTTGAGAATCATTTGAGTTTCGAATGCTGTTCTGTTTCTAGCCTTAATGCCTTCTAATAGCAGCAGTTGGGTATCTAGCAGGGTGTAAGTGTTGCCTTCTAACGCAGAAGACTTCCACGAAAGTTCAACTGTTAGGTACTCTAGTTCTTTGGCAGACATTTGTTTGGAATGTTTTAAAACCGCTTCGTCTTTTAGCTTACTTTTAAGTATTAACTCAAACTGGTCTGCAGACATTTTAAGTAGCCAGTCAATTAAAGCATGATTAAAAATGCTTTTTGGCCTATTCTCATCCTCTAATAGCTTGTCGGGGATATTGTAATTAAGTAGCTTGAAATAATTAATCATATAGCTAGGGTGGTTGGTTCCAATACGCGTCAGTAACCCTAGTTCGGTAAGTCTTGCGAGGGCGCGTTGAATAGACCTAACGTCAATGCTTGGCATTTGTTCGCTAATTTTCTTAGCAGTATCATTGCCATTTAGGATATGTATTAATACGTAACTAGTATTCTTGTTTAAGTTCATGCGACAATTTTAGTATAATTTTTAATAATATCCTATTATTTGTCGTATGAAATAGATGCCCGATGCTTGATCTGCAATATATGCCCATAGAGTCCGACGCAATTTAAATCTGCTTGAGTCTTCCTCTCAAGGTTTTCGACCATCTTAGATATTTCTTTAAAGTCGTCGCTAAGCCTTAGCCCCTTATTTTTTTGTACTTCGCACAGCTACAGATAGTTTAGTCGCTACAATTTCAGGAATTGCCTAAGGCCGGCAGCGGTTCAGCTCATCTCTGAATTTTAGCACTCCTTATCTGTTCATTGACTGACCTTTAGCTACCTGCAACATAAGATACGGCCAAAGAATACGGCTTATTACTTAGCCTATCTAAGAGTAATTAATAACCTAGTTGCGTCCCTAAATTTAAGATTACTTAAAAAATTTATCTAGTACTGCTTTAGATAGTTGCTAGAAAACGCAGTGGTCAGCTTCTTGCTCTCCTGCTCGCGCTCTAGCGCCAAATCTACCAGCTCTTCTACTAGCCCGACGTTTGAAACACCGGCCTGGCGCCAGTTATGGGCGTAAAGACTTCCCGGGAGCGGATTAACTTCATTGAAGTAGACCTGGTTTGTCTGGCTGTCGATTAACAGATCGACTCTCGCGGTGCCGGCGCAGCCTAAAGTTTTGTATACCTTAAGTGCTGTTTCTTCAGCTTGCTTATATAGTTTGGGCGGCAAATCGGCCGGCAGCTTGCTGTAACCTTGGGCACCACTCTTACCTCCCTTGCCCTTCTTGCCGCCGCTCAGGTACTTAGTTTCAAAGTCAAAGAGATTGCTGTTTTTAAGTAGTGGTTGTTCAACCAAAGCTGCCCGCGGATGATGATTGCCGATTATTGGCACGGTGACTTCAATTAAATTATTAACCGCCTCTTCCACTAATACTTTATCGTCGTAATGGGCCGCCACCTCAATGGCTTGAACCAGGGCTTTGCTATTTTCGACTCTTGAGATTGCAATGCTTGAGCCTAAATGCACCGGCTTAACAAACAGCGGATACTTTAGATCCGCAAGCTTACTAAGAACCGCCTCTTGATCGGCAGCAAAGTCTCTAGCGTAAAACCACTCGAATTTAGAGGTCGGGATTCCCTCAGCAGCGGCTAAAGTTTTAGCCAGCGCTTTATCCATTGCTAGAGCCGCCGCCGGCATCGGACAGCCAACGTAAGCCACTCCGGCCATCTCGAGCAGTCCCATAAGTTCGCCGTCTTCGCCGTGCGTACCATGCGTTGCCGGGAAGGCCACATCGATAGTTATGACTTTCTTGCGCTTCAAAACCAGCTCCAGCTTTCCGTCCATGCGGATTGCTAAGGGCTTTAGCTTGGATAAAAATGCCTCGATGTTGCCGCTTGAGTAAAGATTGATGTCGCTTAGCAAGGGATCGGAATACCACTTGCCTTGCTTGTCGATATATACCGGCACCACGTTATATTTGCCGGACAGTTCTAGCGGCTTAATGACGCTAGCAATAGCCGTAACGATTGAAATGTCGTGCTCGGTGGAACGTGAACCAAAAATTACTGCGACTGTAAGTTTACTCATGTTAAATCTAAGTATACCTAACTTTCTAGGCATAATTATCCGTCCAGTCGTTTTGCATCAAAACCAGATCGCCTTTAGCAACTAAGCGGTCCAGGTGGTTATAGAAGTCTAAGGGATCGTCAATTAGTTTAAGCTCCCCCTTAAAACCACCCTCCTTTAAGCCTTCACTAATTGAGCCGGTTGCTGAGTTTTTCATCAACACCACGATATCCGGTTTGGCTGCTGCAATCAGTTTGCCGGCCTGCAAATGCACAGCCTTAGTTTCTTTGCCCTGGTCAACTAATCCGGGAGTCACATAAATCTTGCGCTTAGCCGGAAGTTCGCCAAGCAGTTCAGTTCCAGCGCGAATACCGTCAATATTACCGTTATATGTATCATCAATAATCCAAGCGCCGTCCAGCTCGTAGGGCTGCATGCGGTGCTCATAGGGTTCGGTGTTTGCAATTGCCGATTCGATATCCGGCACTTTTAGGCCGAACTTGACTCCCAGGATAGCGCTTAAAGATAACGGCCCGATTTGATGCCTGCCCAGCAGCTTGCTGCTTAAGTTTAGCTCTTGTTTGTCATTGCTTAGCTTAAAACTAGTGCCCTGAAGGCTAACCTTAACCTGGCTGACTTTCCACTCGCCTACCCCGCTATGACCATACAGCGTATGAGCGGGCTTAATGTAAGGTTTTAAAGCTTCAGAGTCACCGTTAACAAACACCCCCTTATCATGCAGATATCCTGAAAGCGACATAATATCCCGAGCAGCAGCCTCTAAGGATGGGTACTTATTTAAATGGGCCGGTGCAAGTCCGGTAATTACCGCCATATCCGGGTGGGTGTTCTGCGCAAAGGCCGCGACGTCTCCGGGTGCACCTTCGCCGTACTCAATAATTAAAATGTCTTCTTTGCCGGAAAGCCTACCTGCCAACTTAGCGTGCTCAATAGCCACGTTATGATTGGCCGAAGTGGCAGCAACCACTTTCCTAGATCCTAAGACCGTTTTCAGTAGCTCCTTCATTGAAGTCTTGCCGTAACTTCCGGCAACCGCAATGATAGTTCCGGAGTGTTTTGCAAAAATATCTTCGGCAACACTTACCGCCCGAGCCTGATTCGGCTCAACAAAGAGCAACCGGCCTAGTTCCAGGGGAATTACTACCAGATAGGCCCAGACGAACGGATAAGCAATTGCTACTGCCGCCCCGATCTCAATGCTCCAGCTTGCCCCCGGCGTGATGATTCCATATATGATTAAAGCAATACCGATTAATAACTCCAGGCCCATGCCAAGGTAGAGGAAGGCTTCAATAAGCCGGGCTTTAGAGGTACGCTCCAGATGTCGCCGATGTTGAACCCGCGAAAAATCCCGGGTACGAGCCAGCCACCTAAGATAATCTTTTGCCTGATACTCACTAGATTGCAACATGTAAGTTAGAGCTACCGGCAAACGGAAGGAGTAGAGACTGGAAAGTGGGCGAAAATTCATAGAAATCCTAAGATTAGTGTAGCAACTTTAGGCGTTTCTTCCTGATGAATAAAATGGGTAGTAGAACTAAGTACCTCCAGTTTAGAGCCAGGTATAAGTTCGTGAAAGCGCTTCCCGTCACTTAATGGGATCGCCGGATCGTGATCGGCGTTAATAATTAGCGTTGGCAAGGTTAGCTTTTCGGCATCGGCTTGCACGTCTTGCCTGACGGTCAGTTTAAAGGTCTGCTCAAGCATTGGCGCAACTAGTAAGTCCGAGCCAATCGTACCATAAAGTTTGCGCCTCAAAGCCTGACGGGTGTCTCTTGGCAGCCAGAAAGTAGTAGCCTTGCCGGCTTTTGCTACCGTCTTCGTCGTTAAGCGCTTCAGCGGTTGGCTGTTTCGGACTCCCGCAGAAGCCAGCAGAACCAATTTGTCCGCATCAAGAACGCCCTGAGACAAGCCCCGGATTGCTAGGGCCCCGCCGTTACTGTGGCCAATAAAAGCGTAAGGCGTAATGTTCAGTTTCTTGAGCAACGAGGCGACGAAGTGAGCGTAATTATCTAGGTTCCATGGCTCGAGCGGAGGCTGGCTGCCGCCAAAGCCGGGTAGATCTAGAGATAACAACCTGAAGCGGGCTTGAAGACGCTCTATTAACCGATTAAAGGTAGCGTGGTTATCCCCCCAACCGTGCAGCAAGACTATAGTCTTACCGCTGCCGGTAAGCTCATAATTAACTGCCAGATTATCTACAATGACCTGCATTATCTTGTTGTAATTATACGTCAAAGCTAAGATCATTAACCTTAGATTACGACTTGGAAGTTATTCCCTGCATACCATCGCTCAATATGCCCATGTTAGAGCTAGCAATGCTTAGCCATCTATAACAAATTGGGCGTTACATTAGACTTAATAGAGGATAGTTCGCTCATCCGTAATAAGGCATTTTAAAGTTCGGCTTAAAAGTAAGTACTTAGCCGCTATTTTATTACTGTTTTGTATACGGCGGGGCATCTAGTGATTGCAGCGAGCCGCCTAGAAAAGTGGCGCCGCCGCGCAGTCGCATACTTGATGCTGGATGATAATAAATCCGGATTCCGGTAATTGTAGTGTGGTTGCCATAAATATCCGGAAAAGTTGCAGTTTGTGAGTCGTCAAGCGTCACATCTACCCATATGTACTCTGCCAGGTTATCCGTATTACCGCAACCATCACTGGTAAGACCCATATTAAAGGGGGTGCTTATTTCCGGAGGAGCCAGATTTACCGTTCCGGTAGGGCTAAATGTCGGGCAGCTTACCGTAGCACCCCTATAAGAAACATCTATGCCTCCTATCCCGGCGTAGCCGCCTAGACCGGGATTACCAATGTTGCTGCCATAAAGCATTACGGAAATAGGGGTGACATCGGCGCCGTTAGTGTAGGCAGTACCTTTCCAAAAACCCGGAGCTCCCACTCCAACAATTTGTGCATACTCTACGGTTGTAATGATAGAACCGCTGCTGTTCGCCCCCCCAATGGCATACAGATACCCGTTATATGCCACGGCGCTGAGAGAGTATGTAGCTATTAGCAAGGCGCCGGTACCACTGGATATTTGGGTCCAGGCGCCGGGGACGCCATTAGCTCCAATAGGAGCGTACTCTACGGTTGCAAGAACGCTAGTACCGGTATACCCCCCAATGGCATACAGATACCCGTTATATGCCACGGCGCCGAGAGAGTAAGTAGCCGTTAGCAGGGCGCCGGTACCACTGGATATTTGGGTCCAAGCGCCGGGGACGCCATTAGCTCCAATAGGAGCGTACTCTACGGTTGCAAGGGCGCTGCCGCTATACCCTCCAATTGCGTACAGATACCCGTTATATGCCACGGCGCCGAGAGATTGCGTAGCTGTTAGCAGAGCGCCGTTGCCGCTAGATATTTGGGTCCAGGTGCCGGGGACACCATTAGCTCCAATTGGTGCATACTCTACGGTTGCAAGAGCGCTACCGTTATTCCCTCCAATAGCGTACAGATACCCGTTATATGCCACGGCGCCGAAAGCATATGTAGCTGTTAGCAGAGCGCTGGTCGCTCCTCCCTGATTCCCTATATTCACTAGCCTCGAATAGTGACCGATTCGGGGGATTGTTTGTAGTCCAGCGTACTCTACGGTTGCGATATAGCCTGCGCTATACCCCCCAATAGCGTACATATACCCGTTATATGCCACGGCGCCGAAAGCCGCTGTAGCTGTCAGCAGGGCGCCGCTACCGCTAGATATCTCAGTCCAGGCGCCGGGGGCG
>JAJYDV010000002.1 GCA_021777375.1 bacterium
TGGCTGGGGATGAGGGATTCGAACCCCCGATCCTGGGACCAGAACCCAGTGCCTTACCGCTTGGCCAATCCCCAATCTGACTGCCAGATTATACCTCAAAAAGGTATCTTATAGCTATGTTATAAAATTAATTGAAGAATTCTGTACCAGATAATTCTTCAGGCAAAAAGCCCTGCTCAGGCTTAAATCCCGATTGCCATTTATATCCGCTATTGTAACCTAAATCACGCATTAGTTTAGTCGGCGCATTTCTTAGCCAAAGAGGTACCGGAAGATTCGGGAAGTCTGTCGCTGTTCGTAACGCTTTACTCATCGCATCAGTGACTTCCCTAGATTTTGGTGCTTTAGCCAGTACAGCTGCACAATGAAATATATTGTATTGAGCCTCCGGCATACCGATTCGCTCAACCGCTAAGAAAGTTGACATGGCTAGGTTCAGTGCGGCTGGTGCGGCGAGCCCAATATCTTCACTAGCAAAAACTATCATCCGCCGAACGATAAATTTAGGATCATCTCCAGCCTGAAGCAGGCGAGCTAAGTAGTAAAATGAAGCATTGGCATCGCCGCCCCGCAAACTTTTAATAAATGCACTGATCAGGTTGTAGTGCGATTCTCCGGCTTTATCATGGAGTGGAACTCGCGTTTGAGCTGCGGAATTAATGATTGCTTCACTAAGCGGTTTATCTCCAGCTAAATCGAGGCTTAGCTCAAGCAAATTCAATGCCATTCTGGCATCGCTACCGCTAAGCTCGGCAATCTGCTCAAGTAAATTTCTATTTAACCTTGCTGGACTTAAATTAAGCTGTTTAGTGGCTAGACGTAAAATTTTCTCAATATTTGGCTTGGTTAGCGGTTCTAGAACTACTATCCGACTTCGGCTAAGAAGCGGAGATATAATTTCAAAACTCGGATTTTCGGTCGTTGCACCAATCAGTGAAATCGTTCCATTTTCGACGTAAGGCAGAAAGGCATCCTGCTGAGCTTTATTAAAACGGTGAATTTCGTCTACAAACAAAATCGTCTGTCGTCCGATTCTGAGATTCGTTTGCGCACGGTCAATAACGCCTAGGACATCTTTCTTGCCAGAAGTTACGGCAGAAAGTTCAACAAAGTCAGCCTCAGCCTCGTTAGCAATGATTCGTGCTAGGGTGGTTTTACCGCTTCCTGGCGGCCCCCAAAAAATAAGACTAAGCGGCTTTTTAATACTAATTATCCGCTCAAGCAGCTGATCTTTGCCGGTAATCTGCTCTTGCCCAATCACCTGACTTAGTTTGGTGGGCCTAAGACGATCGGCCAAAGGCACATTATCTCTTAACATAACTCTAAGTATACCCTGAGATATCCGTCATATAATTAAAGAATGACGAAAAGAGTTGTCACTGTTCCGCTGGATGTTTTATCTAAAATGAGTGCAACGGATGCGGCGTCGAGACTCATTGGTAGCGATCTGATCCGATATATTGACGGCAAACAGCTTATCGGACGTATTGTAGAAGTTGAAGCCTATGACCAAAACGACCCGGTCAGCCATAGCTATCACGGTAAGACCGCGCGGAATGCGGTAATGTTTGGACCGGCTGGATTTGCCTATGTGTATTTTACATATGGGATGCACTTTTGCCTTAATGTTGTTGTTGGGCCGAAAGATAGCGCTGCTGCGGTTTTAATTAGGGCCCTTCAGCCTATTCAGGGAGAGTCAATAATGCTTGCGAACCGCGGATATAACAAAAACCTCCTAAATGGGCCAGCTCGGCTGACCCAAGCACTTAAAATAGATAAAAGTCTAAATGGTCACGACTTAAGCCTTGCACCGCTAAGATTAAAACTTAACCCCGCAATTAAAAGTTCAGATATTAAGTGGGGTGCAAGGATTGGAATTAAAGAAAAAGCTAACAATGTAAAGAAATGGCGAGCCGTATTAAACGACAGTGCTTATCTTTCTCGACCTCTGTAATAGGAATATTGCAAGTAGCAACAATAAGGCTTATGCTATGAATTAGGAAGTGTGAGGCTTCCTAACAGACCCGGGAATAAACACCCGGGTCTTTTAGTGCACTTTTGACTTTTTTAAGCGCTTTGCTCGATTTTAATTTGAGTTCCAACCTGAGCCCAGTTAAATAACCACTGAGCTCCGGCTAGGGGCATTTCTACACACCCATGTGAGGCGTTCTTGGAAGTAGGTGAGATGTTGCCAAATTGGGATGGGGTTCTCCAGGTGGCATCGTGAAAACCGTAAGCCCCATAGTTGTTAAAGAGAAAAGGCATCCAGTATGACACATGATCATTCCAAGAAGAAACTCCGTCACTCCCGGTTAGGTTCAAGTTAGTTTCTTTGGCAAATATCTGGTAACTTCCAACCGGTGTAATATCTGCTGCCAAACCTGAGTATCCGGTAACAACTGGAGTTGAGTAGGAAGTTAGATTAAAACTACAGGCCCAAAGATGCTGCTGATTAATGCCCACTACGATTAGCTTATCCAGGTTGTTGTTAACGCAAGGTGATGGCGGTGGCGGAGGCGTTAAGTTGGTCTGGGCTACTGCCTGTTTACTGGTGCTCACCGTAACATCGCTGGCCGCCCGGTTTAAATGATACAAATCAAAACCGGAGGCTATGACGAGCACGACTAAAACAACGATAAATAAAACTACGGTACGAGGGTGTTTCATAATTGTAAAAATTTACTTTCCTTATCTTATCCCGCTCTTTATTATACCCGATTCACTTTTGGCTGCTTAAGACAATCAATCTATAATAGTTAAACAAGTTATGTTAGTAGCAATTATCATTCTAGCGGTTATCGTATTGGCCTTGGCGGTTTTACTTCTGTGGCGAAATTTGGGCTCTGAAGACAAACAGTCCGGCCTGCTACTTAAGGCCGACTTAGACCGTCTGAGTCAGGATATTGGGTCTCTTAAAGACAACTTGCAAAACCAACTTGGTGAACGACTAGAGAAAAACCAGGCCTTAATGGTCGGATCGCTTCAAAAACAGTTTAGCGAGAGCGCCAAACTGATTCGCGAGGTCACTTCTAGTCTGGTCGAACTTAAAGAATCCAATAAACAAGTTGTCAGTATTACTGATGAGCTTAAGACCTTACAAAATGTCCTTCAAAACCCAAAACAGCGCGGGGTTCTAGGTGAGTATTACCTTCAGACGGTGCTTGAGAATGTACTGCCCCCGGATAGTTACAAGCTGCAACAAAAAATTGGCAGAACCGATGATGGCGCAGAGCTGATTGTTGATGCTGCAATCTTCTTGGATAAAGGAATAATGTTGCCGGTTGACGCGAAGTTTTCCCTTGAAAACTACAACCGCCTTATAGAGGAACGTGATCCTGCCCGACGCGATACCCTGGCCAAGCAATTTAAGGCTGATCTAAAGGCTAGGATTGATGAGACGGCCAAATATATCAGGCCAAATGACGGCACTATGGATTTCGCATTCATGTTTATTCCAAGCGAAGCGATTTATTATGACTTATTAGTTAACAAGGTGGGCTCAACACAGGTCGCGGCGCGTGATTTAATTGAGTATGCCTTTAGAGATAAAAACGTCATTATTGTTAGCCCGACTAGTTTTTTAGCCTACTTACAAACGGTACTTCAGGGTCTACGTAGTCTGCATATCGAGGAGCAAGCTAAACTAATTCAGGCCAGAGTTGGCGATCTGGGTCGGCATTTAAATACTTACCAGCTATTAATGAATAAACTTGGTAATTCACTAGGCACTACGGTTAGCCATTTTAATTCTGCACACAAGGAACTGTCCAAGGTAGATAAAGATGTCCTAAAGATAGCTGGAGACAAAGCAAGCAAACTATCGCTTGAGCCAATCATTTTAGAAAAACCGATACTGGAGGAATCGAGTTCTCTAGATTCGGATCGGACTTAGGGATAAATCCACTGCTAAAGCGGCTGTCCAGGAGAAAGCTGGCGTTCCGAGAGCGTGTCCGTCATTCGGATCAAAGTATTCACTAAATCCATAACTAGTGACCATGTTTAAGGTAGTCTCTCGGAGTCGTTTGGCTTCTTCAAGAAATCCATAGCGTTTTAGTCCATCAATGATTAGCCAGTTGGTGTTTACCCAAGTCGGTCCCTGCCAGTAATTGTCGGGCTTAAACCAACTTGAATTTAGCGGCACGCTGGGTACCGGAAAATGACTATTGAAACTGTGCTTGTCGCTCAGCTGGCTTACAATGGCGTCGGCCTTATCTTTAGGAAGTGAACCGGCATAAAGAGCCAGCAATGACCCGATCGAGGGATCTTTAAATAGTTTATGAGTTATAAAATCGCGGCTAAAATAGTTTGAACTTAGCGGATCCCAAAGTTCTTCAAAAGCTTGTTCGGTTTTCTTCATCCTGGTAGTAAACTCTTCAGGAAGCGGTTCGTGAATTGCGGCGGCGATGGCTTTTAATCGATCGTTATTGCGGATTAGAATGGCATTAAAGCCGACATCTTCAATTGCAAACATTGAGTGATCAAGAATTCTTCGGATATCATAAATTTTACGGCGTAAACGGCGCTGAATATCAAAAAGAGCTAAGGCTTCAATGGCGTCGAACCGTTCATTCGATGGAACCCGGCGCGTATCTCGTCTAAAAAGATCAATAGCCCGCTCAGCGTGGGTTTTTTTAGCAGCCCTAATCCATAGGTTAAGCTGATGTTCGTGCAATTCGGTCATCCATGGCGGAGTATTGTCCATTCCGACCTCCCAAGGATGTATCTGCAGCACTAATCCTTCGCCGTGTGGATCGCGTTCGTTATAAAGCCATAGATGATACTTAAGCAGTGAAGGAAACACTCTACGGTACCAATCTCGTCGTTCACTTGGCGATAGCATCTCGCCAACGCGCGTAATGGCTTCGGCCAACATAGGTGGCTGAGTGATTCCGGTAGTCGCAACTTCTGAGGGAGCATCCGGGTTAATCCAACTGCGCCAAAAGTTTCTATCACGCTCATAACGCTTATCTGGAGAAAAAATAATGTTTGGTAACATACCGTTTTGCCACTGACCTCTAAGCAGACTTATAATTTCAATTTGAGCCCGTTCCGGATCACGGTGCCGAAGCCCAATTGCAATAAAGCAACTATCCCAAAGCCATTGATGCGGGTAAAGATTAGCTGCCGGCTGGGTATATGAAGACTGATCGTTAGCATCAAGAACGTCGTAAGCTTCACTAATTAAATTGGTAGGTGGTTCCATTTAGAATTTAGTATAGCGCTCATGTATAAGTCGCGCCAAACCTGGCTTTAGGCTGATATACTTAAGCTAACTTTATGTTGAATGAAGATCTAAAAAACGAAGTTGACAAGGCGCGCGAGCGGTTACTAAAACAACTTGAACAGGTTGCGGATAAGACAATAATTCTTAGGTCTTCGGACTTAAAAGCGCTTTATCAGAGGATCGCCCAACTGCCAGAGGATCAGAGGGGCTTTTTTGGCCAAGCCGTAAATCAGCTGAAAAATGAGTTGACCCAACTGATTAGTGAGCATCGTGAAGCTGAGTCGGCCCTGCCAACGGTAGATGTTAGCGCACCGTTTGCTCTTAATAGCCAGTTTAATCGCCGACCGGGTTTGTTCGGGGCAGAACTTGGCAGCTGTCATCCGTTAAGCCGCGAGCTTGGACTTATCTTGTCTATCTTTAGGAGTATGGGTTTTAGCGCCATTGAATCACGAGAAATAGACGACGATTGGCACATGTTTGGTGCGCTGAACTTTCCAGTAGGCCATCCAGCCAGAGACGATTATGACACTTTCATGACCGAGCAGACCGACAAGGATGGTTTACCGCTTATTGCTCCGGCGCATACTTCATCAATGCAAAATCGAGTCATCGCCCGCTACAAGGAAAACCTTGCTAAGAATGAACCAATTGCGGTCGTTATACCGGGTCGGACATTTCGCAATGAAGACGTTGATGCCCGTCATGAGCATACTTTTTACCAAGTTGAGGGTGTCTATATAGATAAAGGTGTAAATATTGGCAACCTAATCGCGACCTTAAGGACCTTTTTGCAAAGTTATTTTGGTAATGACAAGCTAAGTGTTAAAACCCAACCTTTTTATTTCCCATTTACCGAGCCCTCCTTAGAGTTTTCACTAAGTTGCCCGTTTTGTAATAAACAAGGCTGTTCGATTTGCTCATTTAGCGGTTGGATTGAGCTGCTTGGCTGCGGCATGGTTCATCCTAACGTACTAAAAGAGGCCGGTGTGGATTCTAAAGAATATCAGGGTTTTGCTTGGGGTATGGGTGTAGAGCGGCTAATTATGATGAAGTACGGGATAGAAGATATTCGTCATTTTGAATCATCTAAATTAAGCTTTTTACGTCAATTCTCGGCCGGAGGCGAAGCATGAAAGCCTCTTTGTCACTGATGCGCAAACTGGCGGTGAACGCGGAATCGTTCCCGGACGACCCAGCCCTAGTTGAGCAACATATTAACGCGCAAATCGGGGCGATTGAGGACAAACTGGAGCTTGGGCCCATTTATCAAGACGCAATGATCGTTAAAGTTATTAGCGCAGTACCACTTGAGGGCAGTGATCACTTAAGCTTATGTCAGATTGATGATCGACAAGTGCGAAGTAATGTCGAGCGTGGCAATGACGGGCTAGTCCAAGTTGTCTGTGGGGCGCCTAATGTCAAAGCCAATCAGATTGTAGTCTGGTTGCCGCCAGGTAGTATAGTGCCGTCTACCGCGACAGCTGTCGAACCCTTAAAATTAGAGATCCGTAAGATTTTAAATCAAATGAGTAATGGAATGTTGGCCAGCGCCAGCGAACTGGCTTTTTCTAGTGATCATGAGGGGATTGTAGTGCTACCCGAAGACACGCCTTACGGTACCAAACTCAGTGATTTAATTAACCTAGATGATACGATCTTTGACATTGAAAATAAGATGTTTACTCACCGTCCAGACTTGTTTGGGCAGCTAGGTATTGCAAGGGAGGTGTGTGCGACCTTTAATCTGTCATTCAAAAGTCCGGATTGGTATAGCGAGGACAGAGGTCTAAGTTCTAAACTATCCGGCAATCTCAGTGTCATTAATCAGCTAAAAGATAAAGCTTGCCCGCGTTTTATGGCAGTTTCAATTAATAATATTAAGGTTGAAACGAGTCCCGTGTGGTTGCAAAGTTATCTCTCGCGCTCTGGAATCCGGCCGTTAAATAACATCGTAGACATTACAAATTACGTGATGCTTGTGTCGTCTCAGCCGCTACATGCTTACGACCTAAATAAAGTCGGTGCCAATGGAAAGGCCGAGCTGCAAGTTAGAGATGCTCTTCCTAGAGAGAAACTAACGCTACTTGATGGATCAGAAATTGAGCTGACTAAAGAAGATATTGTTATTGCGAACCGAGATCATGCGCTTGGACTAGGTGGCGTTATGGGTGGTAAAAATTCGGAGATTAGCGATCATACGACCCAAATAGTTCTCGAGTGTGCGAGCTTTGATATGTACCGTATTCGGCGTTCATCAATGGCTCATGGTGTATTTAGTGAGGCAGTAACTAGATTTACCAAGGGGCCTTCAGCATTAGCTTGTCCGCCGGTCTTAGCATTTACCTTTGACTTAATAAAGCAGCTGTGTCCGGAGGCTGAGATAATTTCTGAGGTCGTTGACGAGCGCAATGATAGATTGGTGCATAAACTTGCGCCGCTTAGTCTCGATCTAGGACTTCTAAAAAGCTATTTGGGAATTGAGCTTGACATTAAAGAAGTCATAACCTTACTTAATAATGCCGAAATTAAAGCTCATTCCGAAGAAGACAAGCTAATCGTTGAAGTGCCTTTTTGGCGCACCGATCTAAGTATTGATGTTGACGTAATTGAAGAGATTGCTCGTTTATATGGATTTGATAACTTGCCACAACAGCTGCCCCGGCGTTTACTTAACGCGCCAAATGTAGATCCGTTGCAGAAGACTAAGCAGCAGGTAAGAGTTTCGCTCGCTGCGGCCGGCGCTAACGAAGTGCTTTCTTACAGTTTTGTTAACCGGGTTTTAATTGAAGCTGCCGGGCAGGACCCGTCCCAAGCCTATAAGCTAATGAACGCCCTCTCCCCGGAGCTGGAATATTATCGCCTATCATTGATCCCCAGCTTGTTAAGTAAAGTGCATCTTAACCATAAAGCCGGATTCGAACGGTTTGGTATTTTTGAAATTGGTAAAGCGCATCAGATCAACCAATTGGACGACGAAGGTTTGCCGCTCGAAGCTGAACGACTAGCATTGGTTATTTCCACCGAGGCTAAAAGTGCAAAACAATATCAAGGGGAGGCTTATTTCCAAGCCCGTAGTTGGCTTAATTATTTACTAAGTTCACTCAACTGTAATTTAGAATTACTAAGTTTTAGACCTTTGGAGAAGACTGATTTAACTTATGACACTCTCTGGGAGGCTACCGCTAAAACATATCGCAGCGGACGAAGCGCTCTAGTTGAGTTTAACTCCGAAGTTTTGGGGATTATGGGTGAGTTTAAGGCTGCTACTGCTGAAGCTTTAAAGTTACCTGCTTATTGCTCTGGCTTTGAGCTAAACCTAGCTAAATTAAGTGAACTAGCACTGTCTTCACACCGCCAATACCGAGAATTATCACGATACCCAAAAGTTATTCAGGATTTAACAGTCTCTTACGGCGGTAAAAGTTTTAGCGAGCTAAATGAGCAACTGAACCTTGAGCTAAAAGATTTAGTACCCAAGGATGTTGATTATACTTTGCAAGCCATTGATGCCTATCAACCGGCTACTGATTCAGGTAATATTTCTTGGACATTCCGCTTGTTCGCCCAAAGTAATGACAGAACCTTAACCGACAAAGAGATTACTGATATTTTAGAAAAACTTAAACCTAAATTTTAATTCCGCTATCGACAGGCAAGCATTCTTTTAGTTATAATAGGCGAAATATTATGGCTTTAGGTAAAAGATTTTTTGCGGGTTTTGGTGCTGCCTTATTCTTAGTGACCAGTTCGGCTTTAACAATTGCCGTAGTTCTTTCGCTGACCGGCAGTTCTAGCAATAATACAACTAACCCTAACGCTTCCAGTTCCAATAGCCATACTTGTCCGAGCGGTTATGACGTAGCCGACGGGACTAAACTACAGGGATATACCCCACAAGCCGCCGCGATTCCGCATCTAGAAGTGGCTGACATGCAAGCCGGGAATGGAGCGGTTATTAAATCAGGTGCTACGGTGTCGGCCTGTTATGTTGGAGCGCTGGCGAAAACCGGTGTAGTTTTCGATACTTCCGGAGCGCACGGAGGACCGGCGACGTTTTCGCTTAATGGCGTAATTACAGGTTGGCAACTGGGTATTCCGGGGATGAAAGTCGGTGGCACGCGCGAGTTACTTATTCCGGCCGCTATGGCGTACAAGAACCAACAGGTAGGTTCTATTCCGCCGAACTCTGATTTAGTGTTTTATGTTTTAGTTCTCTCGACTAAGAATTAGCGTAAAAAGCACAATATATAGCGTATTGACTGAAAAGCTAACACTATTCTATAATGTACCGCATAAGACCTTAGCTCTCAAAAACAAACACAACTAAAGGCCTTAAGCAACGTAAAACTAAGACAAAGTCTGATTAAGGAGACTCTCAAAAATGGTCAAAAACATCACTATCTTTACGACAAACACTTGCGGTTACTGTCAGATGGTTAAGACCTATCTTAAGGCTAAGGGCATGGGTTTTGACGAAGTTAATCTGGATCACGAACCGCATCGCCGAAGTGAGGCGCACCGACTTAGTGGAGCTTTGACTGTCCCGGTTACCGTCGTCACTAAAACTGACGATAGCCAGGAAATTATTGTCGGCTATAACCTAGCCAAACTTGCTCCAGCTGTAAATTAGTACAATTTTCTAATTTAAATTTACTTTAAAGACTATTATTAACTTAATCGGGGTTTGACTATTTATGAGCAAAGATGATACGCCAAAGCATGAACTAGTTATTGTCGGCGCCGGACCGGCAGCTTTAAGTGCGGCGATTTATACAACCCGCGAAGATATTGAAACCGTGCTTTATGAGCGTGGCGTAATCGGCGGACTTGCTGCCGTTACTGACATCATTGACAACTACCCTGGTTTTAGCAAAGGCGTGACCGGTCTCGAACTAGCCGATTCACTACGCAATCAAGCGGAGCGCTTTGGAGCTAAGATTGAACTTGGTGAAGTTAAGTCAATCATTAACGGGGGAGAATATAAGCGCCTGGTTACTGACAGTGGAGACGTACTGGCCCGATCGGTATTAATTGCTACCGGGTCGGACTATATGCGCACCGGTATTCCCGGTGAGGAGAAATTCTACGCCAGAGGTGTGCATTTTTGCGCGACTTGCGACGGTGCCTTTTATAGAGATAAAAAGCTAGTTGTTATTGGCGGCGGTAACTCGGCAATCCAGGAAAGTATTTTTCTGACTCGTTTTGCGAGCCACATAGATATCTTAGTTCGTTCCAAGCTAAAGGCCAGCGAAGTATTAATTAAAGAGTTGCAGCGGTTTATTGACAGCGGTAAGATTACTCTACAAATTGGTATTACCCCTAAAGAGATTGTTGGTGACGCTAACGGGGTGACTAAAGTAGTTGGTGTCAACAAAGACTCTAAAGATCAGGATTTTATCTGCGATGGCGTATTCGTGTTTATAGGCCTCAAACCAAATACAGCGTTTTTAGCAAACACTAAGGTCGAGCTTGACGCTAGAGGGTTCGTGATCACTAATCAAGATTTTGAAACTGCCGTGCCAGGCGTTTTTGCTGCAGGTGACGTCAGAAGCGGCGCAACGATGCAAATTGCCAGTGCATCAGGTGAAGGGGCTACCGCAGCACTCAGGATTCGGGAATATCTTGAGGGTCGGACCCGTGAAGTCAAAAACAATCTTAGTGCTGCGGCTTGATACAATAAAAGGTAGACAGTAAAAAGCTTTTTAAACGGAGATATATTTAATGCCAGATTTTAACCGTGTTCTTGAACCGGGCAATATTGACCAGGGAATGCTGAATGCAGTAATTGAGATTCCGATGGGCAGCCATTTAAAAATTGAATATGACCGGACGCGTGCAGCCTTTATGATTGATCGGATTGAACCAAGTATTTACGCAAAGCCGGTCAATTATGGTTTTATCCCTCAGACCAAGGACGAAGATGGAGATGAATTAGATGTCTTGTTGGTAACTAGCGAACCCGTCCCTACCGGAGTTTGGTTAGAATGCCGAATAGTTGGGGTTTTAAAGTTTGAAGATGGCGGTGAAGGTGATCATAAGATTGTAGCCGTGGCAGCCGACGATCGGGATAGCGGTGACGCAATTAACGGCCTTGACGATCTTGGTGAGCGTTGGCAGCAAAAGATTGCCGAACACTTTACCCATTATAAGGATCTTAAAAAGCCGGGTACCACAAAGGTTCTAGGCTGGGGAGATATCGAGGAAGCCAAAAAGATTATTTTTGAGTCCATTGAGCGCTATAAGCCATAGTCAGTCAGTTGATGCTTGGTTGCATCAGGGGCTGAAGCTGGTATAGAGTAGAAGTAATAAATAAATTAACAAAAAAAATGGGAGGGCACAGCTTTAGATGAAAACAAAAGTTGCCATTAACGGTTTCGGAAGAATCGGTCGAATAACTTTTAGGATTGCACATGACAGAGAGGATTTGGACATTGTTGCGGTTAACGATTTAACCGATACCAAGACTCTAGCCTACTTGCTGGCACACGATACGAATTATGGTCTTTACCACCATAAAGTAGAGTACGATGAGCAAAACTTAATTATTGACGGCAAAGCAATCCGGGTTTATGCCGAAAAAGATCCAACCGCCTTGCCTTGGAAGGATTTGGACGTCGACGTAGTAGTTGAATCAACCGGCCGCTTTACGACCTCCGAGACAGCCGGTGCGCATATCACGGCTGGCGCTAAAAGGGTGGTAATTTCGGCTCCGACCAAGAGCGACGACGTACAGACGGTTGTTATTGGCGCAAATGACGAGCTACTTAAAACTTGCGGCAACATTATCTCTAACGCCTCCTGCACCACTAATAGCGTGGCCGCTATTATGGATGTTATCGACCAAGAGTTTGGTATTGAAAAGGCAATGCTGACTACAGTTCACAGTGATACGGCCAGCCAATCACTGACCGATGGACCTTCTAAAGATTTACGCGAAGGGCGTGCGGCTCCGTATAACATCGTGCCAACCACTACCGGCGCGGCGATTGCCGTAGCCAAAACTGTTCCAAACCTTGTAGGTAAGTTTGACGGCATCAGCGTCCGCGTACCAACTCCAGTGGTCAGCTTGAGTGACGTAACGATGGTACTTAAAGCTAATGTGTCGAAAGAAACGATTAACGATCTTTTAATTAAGGCTTCGAAGGAGCCATATTACCAGGGTATTATTGCCGTTTCAGATGAGCCTTTGGTTTCCTCTGACTATATTGGTAATTCGAACTCCGGTATTGTCGATCTCGAGCTAACCAATGTAGTGGCTGGCAATTTAGTTAAGGTAGTTGTCTGGTACGACAATGAATGGGGCTACTCAAACCGCTTAGTCGAAATGGTGGCCGATACCGGAAAGCTTTTGCGCATTCCGGCTGCTTAGGCAGAGATGGCAGATAACTGGAATGAAAATATTTTTGGGAACCGACCATAACGGACTTGAACTTAAGCAAACACTTAAAGATTTCCTAGAAAGACTGGGATACGATGTGGTTGACGAGGGCAACACTAAACTTAATCCGGAAGACGATTTTCCGGTTTTTGCCGGTAGAGTGGTCAGCGCGATGCTAGCCAGTGATGAAGCCGATCCGAAGGGCATCTTAATTTGCGGCAGCGGGCAGGGTATGTGTATGGCCGCGAATCGTTTTAAAGGTATCCGGGCTGCCTTGTGCTGGAATACCAAAGAAGCGCACGCTGCCAGAAACGACGATAACAGTAATATACTCTGTCTTTCTTCGCGCTCAACATCTAACGCTAAGGCCGAAGCGATAGTGAGTGTCTGGCTTAGCACCGCCTTTGCCGGTGCTTCACGTTTTAACCGCCGACTTAAAGAGCTAGATCAACTAACTTGAGAACTAAAGCTGGGGAGACTGCCCATATGCAACTAGCTATCTGTCCGACCATTACGGCGCTCAGTAAAGAAGAATATCTAGCACAGCTTAAAAAGCTTACTAAGTTTGCACCGCGCATTCATATAGATATTTCTGATGGTACTTTGGCGCCGCGTGAGCTGCTAGGAATTGGATTAATACGCTGGCCGCGCAAGACAATTGCTGACATCCATGTGATGAGTCGTCATCCTCATGCCGAGCTGGCAATCGCGAAAGAACTGAGGCCACACTTAGTTATTATTCATGCTGAGGCACAAACCAATTTGAAGGCTGCAGCCCAAGAGCTGCACCAGAATGGAGTAAAAGCCGGTCTTGCGATTCTACCGGAAACTGAAGTTCAGCCGTTTAGCGATTTAATTATTAACTACTTTGACCACGTCCTTATTTTTTCTGGAAATCTAGGCTACCAGGGGGGGTCGAGCGCCGATTTAAGACTTACTGCGAAGGCTCGGATGCTGAAATATATTAACCCGTCAATTGAGATTGGCTGGGACGGAGGCGTTAACGAGCATAACGTTAAACTGATTGTTAAAGCCGGAATAAGCGTCATTAATGTTGGTGGCTATATTGCCCGAGCCAAGTCCGCAAAAGACGCTTATGCTAAACTGATAACAGTTTCAGAAAGCGTAAATTAGGATGCCTCAAGTCCGCTCCATTAATCAACTTGAAATCATTGCCAATAATATTCGCGAGGATATTATCCGTATGCTTGTGCATGCCGGCAGTGGACACTCAGCCGGTCCGATGGGACTGGCGGACATTTTTACGGCGCTGTATTTTGATATCTTAAAACATGATCCTAAAAACCCGAACTGGTCGGAACGAGATATTTTAATTCTTTCCAACGGTCACTGCGTCCCGGTGCGTTATGCGGCAATGGCTAATGCCGGTTATTTCGATCGTAAAGAATTGCTTACTTTGCGTCAGTTGGGTTCGAGACTTCAGGGACATCCCGAACGTACTCGTCTACCGGGGCTAGAGACAACTTCGGGTCCGTTAGGCTCCGGTTTAAGTCAAGCTGCAGGTATAGCCCTTGCCCACAAGATGGATAATATCCTGCACCGTTGGGTTTATGTCGTAATTGGTGATGGCGAGACCGACGAAGGCAACATTTGGGAGGCGGCGATGTTTGCCGCCAATAATCATCTAAGCAAGCTGATTGCCATTATTGATCGGAACAATATTCAAATTGACGGTCCGACCGAACAGGTGATGCCGCTAGAGGACTACCGTGCCAAGTGGGAGGCCTTTGGTTGGCACGTGATTGAGATTGACGGCAACGATATCGAAGCGGTAATTGACGCCTGCGCGATGGCCAGAGCGATTGTCGAAAAACCGGTTGCAATCATCGCCCATACGATTCCGGGCAAGGGTGTCGACTTCATGGAATACGACTTCCATTGGCACGGTATGCCGCCTAATCCCGCTCAGGCCAAAGAAGCCCTGCACGAACTTAGAACCCTTGGGGGCAGGATAAGGAGCGAGCATGAGTAATCCTCCTGCACCGCACAAGGACGTCGCGCGCGATACGCTATCCCTAGAACCGTTACGAGCAGGTTTCGGCCGTGGACTTGAGCGTGCTGGTCATATTTATCCCAATGTTGTCGCCGCTTGCGCCGATTTAACCGAGTCGACCCAGATGCATTTGTTTAAGCAATCATTTCCAGAGCGTTTTATCGAAATGGGGATTGCTGAACAAAATTTAGTAACCGTCGGCGCCGGTTTGGCGGCTGGCGGAAAAGTTCCTTTTGTTAGTAGCTATGCGGCGTTTAGCCCAGGGCGGAACTGGGAACAAATACGTACTACGATTTGTTTAAACGATCGCCCGGTAAAGATTATCGGTTCACATGCCGGAGTCAGTGTTGGACCGGATGGAGCTACACACCAGATGCTCGAAGATCTGGCCATCATGCGCGTATTACCTAATATGGTAGTTATTGCGCCTGCCGATAGCCTGGAAGCTGAGAAGGCGACACTGGCGATGGCCGATGATCCCCGACCTAACTACCTGCGACTCGCTAGAGAAGCCACGCCGATTATAACCTTGCCCGAGACACCGTTCCATATAGGGGAAGCCCTGTTGTTGGAGTCCGGTAGTGACGTTAGCTTGATTGCAACCGGGACCATGACCTATCACGCTCTAATGGCTGCCGAATTGCTGTATAAGGACGGAATTGAGGCGGAAGTGATTCATGTAGCTACAATTAAGCCTTTGGATAGTGAGGTACTACTTAAGAGCATTCGTAAGACTAGGGCTGTAGTTACAGCTGAAGAGGGGCAGATTATTGGTGGACTCGGTTCTGCGGTGGCTGAACTGGCCGCTGAGCATTGTCCAGTACCGATACAGCGCATTGGTATGCGTGACCGATTTGGCGAATCAGGTGAACCAGAACAATTGCTTAAACATTTCGGCCTTGATGCAACGCATATTCGTATGGCCGCCCATGCCGTATTGAGTGACAAAGAAAAGGAGAGTTAATAATTACTATGAGCCAAACACTGAGGCAGATGCGAGAAAATTGTTATCGGGCTAGAGAACGGATGGCTACTGCTCGGGCTCAGCACTGGGCCTTTGGGGCTTTTAACTTAGATGATGAAGCCACGCTCATTGCGGTTGCATTGGCCGCCAAAAAACATAATGCCCCGGTGCTGGTCGAGGTCAGCCAAGGAGAAGTTGACGACATCGGCCTGGATAATATCCGAGATCTGGTCGACAACACAAAAAGTAACTTCGGCATTGAGATGTACGTTAACTTAGATCATAGCCCAAGTGTGGAAGCGGCTAAGGCCGGTATCGAAGCCGGATTTGAATTTATACATATCGATATTAGCCAGGCCAATCATGATGCTAGCGACCAAGAGATTATTGAAGCTACGCGCGAAGTAGTGGCTTATGCCAAACTTACTGGGGCTTCTGTAGAAAGCGAGCCACACTACTTTGGCGGCAGTTCTAATTTGCATACCGAAAAAATTGACTACCAAGAAATCCGTAAAACCTTCTCTACCCCTGATGGAGCTCGGGCTTTTGTCGAGGCTACGGGAATAGATACTTTTGCTGCTGCAATTGGCAATCTTCACGGCAAGTATCCGGTTCCGAAGATGCTTGATCTTGAACTTCTGAAAAATATTCGCGAGGCAATTAGCTGTAACATTAGTTTGCACGGTGGCAGCGGAACGCCTGGGCATTACTTTAAAGACGCGGTGCGCATCGGGGTCAGCAAAATTAATATTAATTCGGACATGCGGATAGCCTATCGCACCGCTTTAGAAACGGTGTTAAGAGAAAATCCGGATGAGTATTCGGTTGCCAAATTGTTGACCAAGTCGGTTGTGCCGGCGGTATCTAAAATTGTTGAAAGCAAACTAGCGGATTTTAACTCCGCGGATAAAGCTTTAATTTAAGTTTCAACTGCTGCCTGCTATTTACTAAGTAATAACTAAAGCGCTATATTATAGTTAATGCAGTCTTTGAGTGAGGAAGAAAAGAAGCAGGTGTTGGGTTCGGTATTAGCCGATCAACTCAGCGCCATCCAAGAAGCCGTTAAAGACGTTCCAGAAATAAAAACCAAACTGGACAATATGGAGCGGATCTTGAGCGACGTGGGCTCAGACGTCAGAGTGGCTAAAGCGGCAATTACCGACCTGAGCCACCAGGTGAACGAGCATGAGCGTGAAATCGCACGCCTGCAATCAATTTAGTTCAAATTAATCAAAAAAGGGCGGGGTATTATTTAGAATGTCTAATCAACCGGACGTAATCAGCATCGGTGATATTGTTACCGACGTATTTATAAAGTTAGAAGATGATCAGGCTAAGGTTTACGCCGACAGTGACGATAAACGCTGGCTGGCCATGCCTTTTGGCACCAAACTGCCCTATGATACCGTGCAAACCATTAAAGGTGTTGGTAACGCCGCCAATGCCGCCGTAGCTTTCGCCCGTCTAGGACTGGCCTCGGCCTATGTAGCAAACGTTGGCGACGATCAAGCTGGCCGGGAGATGATTGATGAATTGCATGCCAACCATGTAGATAGTCGTTTTGTGCGTATTAATCCGGGAAAGATCAGTAACATTCACTATGTTTTGCGTTACCAGGTGGAGCGTACGATCTTAATTAAGCATGAAGCTTATGATTATCACTGGCCGCACTTGCGTCCCGATGAAGTTCCGAAATGGCTGTATTTTAGCTCAATTTCCGGGCAAGCACTGCCTTATCATGATCAAATAGCCGACTGGTTAGATGAGCACCCTGAAGTCAAACTGGCCTTTCAGCCTGGCACTTTCCAAATGGATGCCGGTGTGGAGCGGCTAAAACGGATTTATCAGCGGAGCGAAGTGGTTATTGTGAACCGCGAAGAAGCAGCTTTTATCACCGGTGGCAACCACGATGACTATCATGACTTGCTGGGACGCATTCATAACATGGGCGTGAAGATTGTCGTAATTACCGATGGCCCGAATGGCGCAGTAGCTAGTGACCAGACGCAAATTTTAAAAATGCCCTTGTACCCTGATCCTGCTCCTCCGCTAGAGCGCACCGGGGCCGGTGATGCTTTTGCGGCCACTTTCGTTGCAGCTTTAATTAAAGGCAACACGTTAGCTGGAGCTTTGCAATGGGCGCCAATTAATTCAATGAGCGTTGTACAGCAGGTTGGCGCTCAGGCCGGACTGCTGAACGAAGCTCAAATTGAGCAGTATCTTTCTAAAGCGCCGGATAACTATCGCCCTGAAGCTTTCTAGTAACCGACTTTGCGCTTATGCTAGGATAAGAGTAGCTATCCTTGCAGGGAAAATATAAACGGACTAAGAGCATATGACTAAAATGTTAGCGCAATTACTAGACACCCAAGAACCACAGTTTCATCAGACACTGTCAAGTTTGGAAGCGGCCACCGGGCGTCAGGGTCACGACATTCGTCTAAGTGAGTCTATTAACCAGCTGCAACGTACTAAGTTAGCCCAACTGGGACTAGATCCTGAAGATACCACCGGGGAAGAGCTGTTTCATGCCTTGCAGACTAAACTTAAGACCGATGACAGTCTACTAGTCAAACGATTACGCTCAATTAGTGCCTATCAGGTGAATGCGGCGGCTAACTTAAGTGAAGGAATAGCTACAGCAATTAGCCAGGCTACAAAGAATAATCTTATTTTCGTAATTAAAGCTTCGGTAGCTAAACGGGCCATTGCTAAGTTTCCGCCCAAAAAGGTAATGAAGGCTCTAAATTACCGATCTTACGAATCGCTAGTCAAACACGTTCCTTTAGGACTAATGGTTACGGCTGCTGAGGAATTAGAGAGTTCGGCATGGATGCAACATTACAGTGCATTCCTACGCTCTCTTAGTCCACGTGATTTTGAAGAACGAGCAGTTAGTGTTTACTCGCCGCATACCGATAAGTGGCTGGTCATCAAATCCCAGCTTTTAGCTATTAGTAAGCGCACCGTTATGGTAAATAAAGAGCTGGGGAGCCTTGTTATATTGCCGCTGCCTAATCGTCCGGTATCTGGCCTTGCAACACTGACTCTAGCCAGTGCGGCAAATGGCTTAAATGCCATCTATGCACTCAGCAGCTACTTACGCTTAAGCCAAGTTGCAAAAGATTTTAATATCCGTCTGCTTAGTAGTGTTAGTGATGAGCCGCGTTTTGAGCATATTGATTACTTTAGCGCACCCTTGAGCTGGGAGACGGTTATTCGTTTTATTCATCATCTGCAAGGGCAGCTAGGTACAGCGCTGGATACCCGCATTGGGTCCGAAGAAATGATTGGTTGGCAGCCCGTAGAACAGTTAATCCAAATGATAGCACCGGAGATGGAATTCTGGCGTGATTGTGGACATGTCGGTCGGTTAGACGGAAATAGCACGGTTTCGTTTAATGTACTGGATAATGCCCTTAGCCTAGTAAATAGGGCAAGATATCCGGAACGATACAGTCATCATGTCAAACGAGCCCTTTGGCAGGAGCTGATAGCTAAATATATTCGTCCGGATTTATTTAGCGAGTTTATTGGGGCTGAACTAGTTCCAAAATTGGCAACTGAAAGTATCGGAATTTAAATAAGGAATGAGGAGCTAATGTACCAGATAGCAATTTCAGGAGCAGCTAGAGGAGACAGTGTAGAGGCCGGTAAGTTATTAGCCCAAGCAATGGGTGAAGCCATTGCCCGTTCCGGGCAGGCCTTGATGAGCGGGGCGACAGTCGGGCTTCCAAACTACACGGCCGAGGCCTATAAGGCTGCTGGAGGCAAAATGAGTGTCGGCATGAGTCCAGCTAGTTCAAAGGTTGAGCACATCATGAAGTATCGCTTACCGACTAAGGCCTATGACACGATTATTTATTCTGGTCTGCACTATATTGGCCGCGACTCCCTACTAATCACTTCAAGCGATGCTGTAATATCTATTGGCGGACGTATGGGCACGCTACACGAATTTACAATAGCTGTTGAGAGCAGTACTCCAATTGGCTTTTTGCAAGGCGCTGGGGGTATTAGTACTGAAGTCCAGACGCTAATTTCCTTGGCGCATCCATTACGCGAAGGTACAGACGTCTTATTTAGCGACGACCCGGTAGAGTTAATTAATAGTATTGTCGAATTACTGGATCGCGAACACGGCAAATACAAGAAGCTTTACTACTAGTAGAATCTGGGAAACTGGTCTAGCTGTTACAATTTAACAAGTAACAAGCTAGATTTAGAGCATATATTTCAATAATGGGACTTTTTAATTTAGTTAGCAATTACGCTCCGCTAGGCGATCAGCCGGCGGCAATTAAGCAGTTGGCCCAGGGTATCAGCGATGGGCTGAAGTATCAGACCTTGCTTGGTGCTACTGGATCTGGAAAGACCTTCACCGTCAGCAACGTCATTAGTCAATTTGAACGTCCAGTACTAGTACTTAGCCATAACAAGACGTTGGCTGCCCAATTGTATGGTGAATTTAAGCGTTTTTTCCCGGATAACGCAGTACACTATTTCGTCAGCTACTTCGATTACTACCAGCCGGAAGCCTATATTCCAAGAAGTGATACCTATATTGAAAAGGACAGCCAGATAAACGAAGAGATAGATCGCCTTCGCCATGCGGCTACCGATTCTTTACTTAGTCGCCGCGATGTGATTATTGTTGCTAGTGTTTCATGCATTTACGGTATCGGTAGTGTCGAAGACTACGCCGCTTTAGCCGTTAAGTTAAAGACTAAGGAACAGCGAAAAAGAGATAAGCTGTTACGTCATTTAACAGACATCCAATATCAGCGCAATGACCTTGATTTTCACCGCGGCTCATTTCGAGTGCGCGGCGATGTAGTGGATGTCTTTCCGGCTGGTGAAGAGACGGCCTACCGTATCAATTTTTTCGGCGATGAAGTTGAACGAATGACCCAGCTTAATCCTCTTACCGGGGAGCTGGTTAGGGAAATCGACGAGCTTACTATTTTTCCTGGCTCACACTTCGTTACGCCAGAGGATAAACTTAAAAATGCTATTGTTCAGATTGAGCAGGAGCTACACGAGCGGCTAGAATACTTTAGGCAGCATAATAAGCTTTTGGAGGCGCAAAGACTAGAACAGCGTACCCGTTTTGATCTCGAAATGCTGGCCGAGACAGGATTCGTTAAAGGTATCGAAAATTATAGCCGTTATCTAACTAATCGTGAGCCAGGAGAACAGCCAGCTACTTTACTCGATTATTTTCCCGATGATTACCTAATGATTGTTGACGAATCGCACATGAGTATACCTCAGGTCAGGGGTATGTATAATGGCGATCGGGCCAGAAAAGAAGTACTAGTCGATTATGGTTTTCGTCTACCTAGCGCGCTAGATAATCGGCCGTTAACGTTTAGCGAGTTTGAGCGTCACGTCAATCAGGTAATTTTTGTCTCTGCAACTCCTGCCGAGTATGAGCTGCGTTTGAGCCCCCCTCCTGCGCAACAGGTAATCCGACCGACCGGACTACTGGACCCTAAAATTACTTTGAAGCCGATTGCCGGCCAAATAGATGATCTAGTTGCCGAAATTAATGAAACCGTCAAAAAGGGTCATCGGGCGCTAGTCACTACCTTAACGAAGCGCATGGCGGAAGAACTTGCTGATTATCTAAAAGAGTTAGATATTAAAGTCGCCTACTTGCACAGTGACATTAACACTTTGGAGCGCACCGATATTTTGCGTGATTTACGATTGGGAATTTATGACGTTTTAGTGGGCATTAATCTTCTAAGAGAGGGTCTGGACTTACCGGAAGTTTCCTTCGTAGCCATTCTTGATGCCGATAAAGAAGGTTTTTTAAGAAGTTACGGAGCCTTAATCCAGGTTATTGGTCGAGCCGCTCGGCACTCCGAGGGACACGTATTTATGTACGCCGATGTGCTAACTGACAGCATGAAACAAGCGATTGATGAAACAAACCGGCGCCGGGCAATCCAAGAGGCACATAACCAGAAGCATCACATTAAACCGCAGTCAATTACCAGAGAGGTGGAGCAACGGATGCGCGCTGAAGATGCATCTTCTAAATCCAAACTTGAGATTAAAAAGATTCCTAAAGACGAGTATCCGCTCTTAATTAAGCAATTAAGTGATCAACTGGAACTGGCAGCCGCCAATTTACAGTTTGAAAAAGCCGCCGAATTACGGGATCTAATCCAGGAGATTAAACTAAACGCATCGTAAAATTTCTAATCTGTGGTATACAATTAAGATAACTATGGCCAGACTATCCAAAGACGATGTGCTCAGATTGGCTCACCTCGCCCGGATTGAGTTGAGTAATGATGAGATTGAAGAGTTCTTAATTGAGCTCAATGAAGTTCTGGCTTATTTCCAACAGCTACAGAGCTTAGATACGAAAGGTATTATTGAAACAAATCAAGTCAATGGACTAACTAACGTTATGCGTGATGACCAGTTGATTGACTACGGTTATGCACCCAGAGTTTTACTTAAAAACCTGCCGTTGAAAATGGATGATCAGATTCAAGTTAAACGGATGGTTGAATAAAAATTTTTATGCAGCAGGATTGGCCCACGTTAAAAGAGCTCGCAACAGCCGTAAAAAACGGTTCTAGTTCGGCTATTGATCTGACTCATAGAGCGTTAGAACGAGTTGAACGTCAACAGAAGAAATATAATGCCACAATTTTAACCCTCAAAGAAGCTGCTCTCAAACGAGCCGAAGCAATTGATCGAGCAATTGCAGAAGGTAAAGACCCTGGCGTGTTAGCCGGAATTCCTTTCATTGCAAAGGATAATTTTTTAATTTTAAATAGCGAGACAAGGGCTGCAAGCAACATTTTAAGCGGTTTTATAGCTCCTTATCAGGCGAGCGCAATAAATGCACTTGAGAGGGCCGGCGCAGTTTGCGTCGCAAAAGCCAATATGGACGCCTTTGCTCATGGCGCCAGTACCGAAAATAGTGATTTTGGAGTAACCAAAAATCCATATGACACGAGCCGTGTTGCTGGAGGTTCGTCCGGCGGCAGCGCGGCATCGGTTGCCCTCGGCTTGGTTCCGTTTGCTTTAGGAACCGATACCGGTGGGTCAATTCGCCAGCCGGCAGCTTTTTGTGGAGTAGTAGGTTTGAAGCCTACCTATGGGTTAGTTAGTCGAAATGGAGTAATCGCAATGGGCAGTAGCCTTGATTGTATCGGTCCGATTACCTCTCGTGTTGAAGATGCGGCTCTGGTCCTTGATGTGATGTCCGGTCGCGATGAGCTTGATTCGACAACTATTGAAAAAGATAAGTTAGGATACACGAACCTTGAGAAGCTCAAGCTTGATAAAGTAAAAATCGGCGTAATTAGCGAATACTTCGAACAAGGGCTGGATGACGAAGTAAAAGCCAAGCTTCTAAAGCTTCTAAAAAAGTTGGAAGCAGGTGGCGCTAAGGTTTCAAATGTCTCGTTGCCGTCAACCAAGCTGGCTCTGGCGTGTTACTACATCATTGCTCCGGCAGAAGTTAGTTCCAATTTGAGCCGTTACGACGGCATACGTTACGGTTATTCCGACCGGGATGCTAACGATCTCGAACAGACTTACTTAAACTCGCGCGGCAAGGGTTTTGGTAAAGAAGCCAAGCGGCGAATTATAATCGGTACGTTCGTCTTAAGCAGTGGCTATTATGATGCTTACTACAAGAAAGCTATGACGGTCCGGACAAAAATAATCAACGAATTCGATGCGGCGTTTAAAGACTATGATTATTTAATCGGTCCGGTTGCGCCAACGACAGCATTTAAAATTGGAGAGAAGTCTAAAGATCCGCTTCAAATGTACCTTGCAGATGTCATGACAGTAGCCGCTAATCTGGCAGGTATCCCGTCAATTTCTTTGCCTAATGGTTTGGATGAAAAAGGCCTCCCAATTGGAGTTCAGCTGATGGCCGGCCGACAAAATGATCGCAACCTGCTATTAATGGCCAAAATGATCGAAGAGGTGAATAGCCATGCATAATCTGCTGAGTAAAGTGCACGATAAATTGCAGACCCTTGGCTCCACAAATATTGAGCATATTGTGCTCGGCATCGCATTAATAATTTTACTGGCCGTGCTTATAGCTTTAGTTATTACCTTGCACGCTAAGTATAACTATTCTTCTAACTGGCGAGCATTGCAAAAAATGCTAAGAAACAAAGCTACCTGGAGTAATGCCGTACTGGAGGCAGATAAGCTGCTTGACGCAACACTTAAGAAGCGTCATTTTAAAGGAAAAACTATGGGCGAGAGATTGGTTGCCGCCCAGCACGAGTTAAGCGCCAACGATATGGTATGGTACAGTCACAAGCTGGCTAACAAGATTATTAGTGATAGCGTTGATGTTTCAAAAGCTCAGGTGAAACGAGCCTTACTAGGCTTTTGGAGGGCATTAAAAGATTTAGGCGCTTTTGGCCAAGAAAAAGGCCCTGAACAAGTGGCCAAAGAAAGTAAAAACGATGAGTAGTAAATACCTTCCAACAATCGGGATCGAGTGTCACGTTCAGCTGAGGACTAAAACTAAGCTTTTTTCGGGCGCCGACAACGATGCCCGCACTGCAAAACCAAACACTTTAATTAATCATATTGATTTTGGCCTACCGGGCGCACTGCCGGTATTTAATCGTGAGGCGCTGCACTTAGCGGTGCGTGCCGCACTGGCTCTTGGAGTTGAGCCTCAGCTGTTTTCAACTTTCGACCGAAAGCATTATTTTTATCCCGATCTGCCAATGGGCTATCAGATAACCCAGTATGATCAACCGGTTATAATCGGCGGCCAAGTCGAATATACTTTAAACGGAGAGTTAAAAAGAGTGTCGATTACCAGAGCCCATTTAGAGGCTGATGCAGGTAAAAGTTCTCACCCCGGCACTAAAGACTACTCTCTTGTAGATTTAAATCGTGCCGGTACACCGTTATTAGAAATTGTTAGCGAACCGGACATGCACTCTGCTGCCGAGGCTAGAGCTTTCGCCGAAGAGCTTTACTTATTAATGTGCTATGCCGAGGTAACTGATGGTGACTTATATCACGGAAATATGCGTTTTGATGTTAATGTCAGCCTAAGTGACAACGATAAACTTGGTGTGCGCAGCGAAACTAAAAACCTTAACAGCTTTAGAGCCGTAGAGAAAGCTGTAGATTATGAAATTAAACGCCAAAGTGAGTTGCTTGAACGTAATCAGCTGGTAGTCCAAGAAACACGCGGATGGAACGAAGCCAAGCAAAAGACGATTCCCCAGCGCAGCAAAGAAAACGCCGATGACTACCGCTATATGCCCGATCCCGATCTGCCGCCTATCGAAATTGATCCAAAATATATTAAACAAGTAGAGTCGGAAATGCCGAAGCTACCTGCATTTTGGCGCAACGAACTCAGTGCGTTAGGGCTAAGCTCGTCACAAAGTAATATTTTGCTTGAAGCCGGAGTAAATTTTGCTGAAGCAAAGTACATGGATCTAGTGCTTGATTTCTCGAGCAGAGGACTAAATACCAAAGCTTTGGTGAACTGGCTGGTTAATGTCGATATCCCATTAGTTAAAACGGACTCCTCGCTAATCAGGACCGATCGCAATAAGCTATATCTTGATGTGCTTAATCTGGTTGAGGCCGGTAAGTTAAGCTCTACCAATACTAAGGAGTTGATTGCTGCTGCGCTTAAATCAAGCGAGGTACTTAGTAATATATCAGCCTATGCTTCACAGGCTGGACTACTGCAACAATCAGATAGCTCACAGTTGGAGGAGACTATTAAAGAAATTCTATTTACCAATGCTGAAGCCGTTAAGGACGTCAAGGCTGGTCAAGACAAAGCAATCGGCTTTCTAATCGGCCAGGTTATGGCTAAAACTTCAGGACAGGCTAATCCCGAAGTAGCGCGTCAGCTCATTGAAAAGCTAATCAAGCAAGCATAAATTAGTCATCTTAAAGCCGCGTGAGAAACTGTACTTAAGCTGTTTAATGATGTAAATTGGTTTATAGAAATTAATATGAGTACCGTAGACAGCACATTTTTAATTATCGGATCGGTTTGCTTGAGCCTATTTTTCCTCGCACTATTTGGCCTAACTATCTATACTTGGACGACATTTCACCGTTTGGCGCGTCGTACCGAAGCAGCCCTTAGTGGTGTCGAGGCGGCCGGACATCTGCTTCGTGAAGCTGGAAAACGCGGTGCTTTTATGCCTCTTGCCGGTCTTTTTAAGTATATTTTCCAATCACGTAGCAGAAAGGACTGAGGCGCCTTGGTGTCAAAGCTTTTGCCAGACAGCAGCAAACTAAAAAAAGCTGCTGTAAGCAATGCATTGCTTGGAGGGCTAAATTACCTCATCTCTCTGATAAGTATTGAGGATTCTAAAGAAGAAACAGTGCAAAAGGTCGAGGAAAAGCTTGCCGCTGAGAAAAGAAACCTGGAGGACAAAATTAGCTTGCTTCTTGTAGAGCTTAAGGAGTTGGTTGATATTGTGGCTGACGAGACAAAGACTCTAATTGCCGGCAAGCGCAATCATTCCAGTGCGCTCGTCACAAGAGTTACTCAAGCTAAAGTTAAACTTGAACAGGTTCTTGCCGCCCTGAGAGATAAACGCAGTATTCAGGATAAAGACTTAGCCAATGCTGTAAAAGAGGCCAAAAAAGCAATTGTTGCCGCCAAGAAGTTTCTATTAAAAGCTGACCACAATAATAATCTATAGATTAGCTAAAGCAGAAAAAAATACAGCGCTTAAGGCTAGCGTTTAATAAAACCCAGCGATATAATAAGGTAGTTAGCGTTAGAGACAAAAAAGGAAATAAAGGGAAATAATAGCTTATGGCTAAGGCTAGGCAATTAGAAGCCTCGGATTTTGTTCACCTGCATAACCACACACATTTTTCGGTGCTGGATGGCTTAACCAAGATCCCGGCGCTAATAAGCCAAGTTAAAGATTTTGGCATGGAAGCAGTAGCCATAACCGATCATGGCACATTAAGTGGGGCCATAGACTTTTATACCGAAGCCAAGGAGAAAGGACTCAAACCGATTATTGGCATGGAAGCTTACGTGGCTCCACGCTCAAATCAGGACCGTGACCCTAGTAAGGATAAGAATAACTTTCACCTGACGGTTTTAGCTAAAAATTACACAGGCTATTTAAATTTAATGCGCCTGGCTACCATAGCCAGCCTGGAGGGCTTCTATTATCGGCCACGAATTGATTTTGAGACGCTAACTAAGTACCACGAAGGGCTAATTGTACTTAGCGGCTGTATTGGCGGAGAAGTTGCCGATCACTTGCGTTCAAATCAGGAGAAATTAGCTGAAGTGGCTGCTTTAAAGTATAAGAAACTGCTTGGTGGTAGTTATTATATTGAGCTCCAAGACCACGGGCACCCTATGCACCCTGGACACTGGAGTGAACAAGAAAGAGTAAATGCCGCATTGCTTAAGCTGGCTAAAAAGCTGGATATACCGGCGGTATTAACGTGCGATGCTCACTATTTAAAATCTGAAGATAAGGAAGCGCACGAAATTTTGCTCTGTGTTCAAACCGGCTCATTTTTAAGTGATCAGGATCGAATGTCTCTAGCTGAGTTCGATTTAAGTGTCACTGACCCAAAGAATATTATTGAACGCTGGGGCAAAGATTATCCGGAACTAATCTTAAACACCAAGGCAATTGCCGACTCCGTCGATCTAAAGATTAATCTCGACAGTATTTTAATTCCGAAATTTCCGATTCCCGAAGCTCAAGTCAGCGAGCATGACTATCTGGAGAAGCTGGTCTACCAAGGCTTGGCGTGGCGCTATGCTGGAATTGATCGTCTTCAGGCCGGTAAATTAACGGTTAAAGATGCTAAGCAAAAGCTCCCTGAAGCAATTCTAAAGCGTGCCGAATACGAGCTAAGTGTTATAGATAAGATGGGCTTTCAGGGATACTTTTTAATCATTAACGATTTTATTTCATGGGGTAAAAGCCAAGGTATTGTGTTTGGTCCTGGCCGAGGTAGCGCTGCCGGCTCAATAGTTTCCTACGCTTTAGATATTACCGCTCTTGATCCGCTGCAGTTTGATTTACTATTCGAACGTTTTTTAAACCCGGACCGTATCAGCATGCCAGATGTAGATATTGACATCATGGATACCCGTCGCAATGAAGTTATTGCTTATTGCGCAGATAAGTATGGGCATGACCGGGTGGCTAATATAGTAACTTTTGGTACGATGGCTGCTAGAAATGCAGTGCGTGACGTTTCTAGAGTGCTCCAAGTGCCCTACTCTGAAGCTGACCGGCTAGCCAAAATGATTCCACCACCTATTCAGGGGATTCATACGCCGCTTAAGCGTTCGATTCAGAAAAATCATGATTTAAAGCATGAATATGAAACTAATCCGCAGGCTAAGCGTGTCTTTGACTTGGCTACGCAGCTAGAGGGAACAATCCGCTCACACGGAGTGCACGCTGCCGGTGTAGTTATTGCCCCGGATGACATCGTTAAGTACGCTCCTTTAGAGATGGCTCAGAAGGGAGTTTTCGCGACACAATATTCAATGGGCCCAATTGAGCATCTTGGGCTACTTAAAATGGATTTTTTGGGTCTCAGCAATTTAACTGTAATTAAAAACGCCCTTAGGATTATAAAAAAAGTATATAACGTAGATCTGGACATTGAAAAGCTGCCCTTAGACGACAAAGCAACTTATGAGCTGTTTCAGCGTGGCGATACTACCGGTGTATTTCAATTTGAGTCAGCCGGAATGAGACGTTATTTAAAGATGCTCGAACCCACTAACTTTGAAGATATTGTGGCCATGAACGCGCTTTACCGACCTGGTCCAATGCAATTTATTGATGAGTTTATTTCTCGCAAGAGAGGCGAGAAAAGAATTACTTATCCGGACCGCAGTATGGAGCCGGCCCTTAAAGCTACCTATGGAGTATTAGTGTATCAGGAACAGGTGATGCAGATTAGTAAAGATGTCTGTGGTTTTAGCGGAGGCGAGGCTGATACTTTGCGTAAGGCAATCGGGAAAAAGAAAATAGATATTATGCGCAAGATGCGTGACCGAATGATCGAAGGCGCTAAAGAAGTGTCCGGAATTAACGAATCGACAATGGAGAAGTTTTGGCAACAACTGGAGGAATTCGCCGCCTACTGTTTTAACAAAAGCCATGCTGCCTGCTACTCCTTAATCGCTTATCAGACTGCATATTTAAAAGCGCACTGGCCAGCTGCTTTTATGGCAGCTCTTATGACTTCCGTCTACGATGACACCGAACGTTTGGCGGTAGAAATTAGTGAGTGCCAGAGAATGAGCATTCCAGTCTTGCCCCCAGATATTAATGAGTCGTTTAATGAATTTGCAGTAATTCAGAGTGCAGACTCGGCGGCCATTCGTTTTAGTTTGAAAGCCGTTAAGAATGTCGGTAGTAACGCCGTAGATGAAATAATCCGAGCTCGTGAAAGCGGTCCGTTTGAGAGCCTGGAAGACTTCTTATGGCGCGTTGATTACCACGCGATTAACCGTAAATCTTTTGAAAGCCTGATTAAAGCAGGGGTTTTTGACAGCTTCCACGACCGCAGTGTTTTGCTTGAAAATCTGGATATGATAATGGTTTATGCCTCACGCTCCCAGAAACAGGCTGAACATGGTCAAACTGATCTATTTGGTGGAGTTGACATCACGGTCAAGGCGCGAGGACAACTTAATTTGCCACCGGCTTCGAGCGATCAGACACTGATGCCCCGTGATCATCTAATTTGGGAGAGAGAATTACTTGGCCTTTACCTATCTAAACACCCACTAACCTTATATGAGCAGTATCTAAAGGATAGGGTTAGGCCAATTGCTGAACTTAACGAGGATATGGACGGTGAGTCTGTTCAGATTGGCGGTATTGTTAACGGTGTGCGAGAGATTACTACTAAAAACGGTCAAAAAATGGCTTTTGTTAAAGTTGAAGACATGAGCGGCGACATCGAAGTGATTTTATTCCCCTCAATGTACTCGCAATACGGTAGTCTTTGCACTCTAGATAAAGTTTTAATTGCGCGAGGCAAAATTAGTGCCAAAGATCGTGATGGACGTATCAGCACGGAATTAAAAATCATACTCGACAGCGCGATTGAAGTCACTGTTGAACAAGCCGAGGCTGCTCAGCTTTCAAACAAGGCTACAACAAGCAATCTAGCTCTAAATGGTCCTGGAGCTAAAGACAAGAACGAAAGACAGCGTTTGTTTATCCGTTTGACTAGTTCTGAAGACGAACGCTTGTTGATTGATTTAAAGCGGACCATTGATAAGCATCAGGGTTCAACTGAGGTAGTATTAGTACTTGGCGAAGAACAACGCAAACAAGCCATCAAATTACCTTCTGGAATTGAAATTGAGAGCGACGGGCCTAGGCTCTTAAAAGAACTTATGGGCAGTGAAAACGTGGCTTTGAACTAGGCTTAGACTGCTCCGTTATGGTGTGCCAGCAATAATCCGATTACGCTAACGGTTACCAAAATGATATCTAGCATCGGGTGCTTAGATACAAAATCTTCGCCCCGAATAAAGACCTTGTGCCAGGCAAAAGCGTGCCGCAGCAAGAAAATTGCAAGAGCTCCAACCCCAACGCTTGATTCAAGTAGCGTGGAGAAGCTGAAAGCTGTTAAGCTAGGTGTTGAGTTAGCGGCAATTGGAGTGTGCCAGATGCTGGCTACAAAAAAACCCATCCCAATGATTGCAATTATTGGCAAGTACGGCCAGTAAGGCTTCAGATAACTTTTATTAACGCGGTGATGGCCAGCTTTAATTTTTTTATGAGCAACACCTGTTCGGGGCTTAGTAGTAAGTGACATCTTTGTTTTAGCTTTACACTTTAAACTATACCATAAGTCAAATAGTATAAGGCCATTGCAGCGGCTGTGCTGACATTAAAAGACTCTTTTTGCCCAAGCATCGGAATCTCGACTATCTTAGTACAAATCTTAAGAATCTCAGGATCTACGCCGCTAACTTCGTTGCCTACTATTAGGGCGACGTCCTTACTGCTTTTAAACTTGCTTAGTGGAGTAGAGGCGGGGTTCTGTTCAAGAGCGACAACCTTAATGCCTTGAGATTTGAGAATATTAACTAGCTTTTTAACATCCGATTGATATTCCCAAGGTTGAGTTAGCTCGGCGCCAAGTGAAGTTTTGGCAATCCGCCGGTTAATTTTTTCTACAAGATATGGTGGCCGTTCATCTCCTTTCGATACCTTAGGAAAAGGGGAAATCCCACAGAGAAATACTTTGCTAATTCCCAAGCCTTCAGCAACCCGAAGCAGAGCGCCAACGTTATGAGCGCTGCGCAGGTTATCCGCAATGAGGTAGAGCTTCCGAGACATCTATCTAGATATCATACAAGAAGTTGGTGAAGATATAAGCGCTCATGCTTTATACTAGATGCAGCAGCTAATGCTTACTAAAAACACATGAGTGAAGATTTAAGATACACCGAAGAGCAAGCTTCGCAGCGGCGGGCCCGGCTGCTTGGTTTTGATTATGTCAATACTTCGCAAAATGGCGGGCATAAGCAGATCTACGTTAACTTAATTAGCGTAGCTGAAATGCGCGAACTTAAATCCTTACCGATATTTGCCGATGCCAATCATATAACTTTTGGCATACTAAACACCACGCCCCAGTCCGCGATACGATTACTAAGGGATAAATTTAACGATCGTAGGGTGACCTTCGCTTTAATATCGGACACCGGTTTTCGGGAGTACATGAACCTTTATGATCCGCCTAAACAAATTGTCTATCACGATATTGAATTAAAAGACGCCGGATCAAAAGCTCTAATTGATCAGATATCCACAATACTAAACGAGGTTAGAGCTGACGATATGCTAGCTTACCTCGTATCTCAAGCGCACCGCTTGAATGCCAGCGACATTCACATAGAAACACAAGTCGAAAATGTGCGCATTCGCATCCGTATTGATGGCGTTCTACATGTTATTGCGCGCCTGCCTTTTGATAAATATCGCGTTCTTTTGTCGGCAATTGCAAGTGCTGGAAATATCTCTACTGGATCGAACGAAGCTCAACAAGGACATATTGCTCAGAAAGTAAAAATGGCTGACGGAACTGATGTAGATGTCAATGTTCGACTTGAAACGGTTCCTACGATCAACGGCATCGATATCGTGATGCGTTTGTTTAATATGGATGAAAAGCGTTTTGTACTAGATAAGCTAGGATTATCCGATAGCGAGCGCGGAGTAGTCGACTCAATAATCGCCAAACCTTCGGGTTTAGTGATGGTCGTTGGACCAACCGGATCTGGCAAGACTACGACCCTGTATTCGATATTAAATAGCCTTAATAATGAGCAAAGAAAAATCATTACAATTGAGGATCCCGTAGAATTTCAGTTTAGAGGAATTACTCAAATCTCTGTTCACTCTAGCGATGTCACAGACAGTGATACGGTTTTTGCAGATAAGCTAAGGGCGGTTTTAAGACTTGATCCTGACGTCGTTATGGTTGGCGAAATTAGAGATCAGGATACAGCGCGTACAGCTCTTCAAGCATCACTTACCGGGCATTTAGTGCTTACCACATTCCACGCTGGTAATGCCGCAGCAGCATTAACGCGGCTATCAGACATTATTGGTCAAAATCCCCTATTTGTTTCGGCTATCCGGCTAATTATGGCTCAGCGTTTGATTCGACGTCTAGATAATGAAACCAGACAGGAATACGAACCTAGTGAGGCCGAGATACGAGTAATCCAATCAGTTATAAATACTTTGCCGGAAGGTTATGAACGGCCAACTATAGATGGGTTAAAACTTTACCGCCCGGGTTCTAGCGAAAGTAATCCCTACGGCTACTCAGGATTACTAGCAATTCGTGAGCAGCTAACCATGAGTGAGGCGATTAGCAAAGTAATTACTACTCCTGGACAAGTAGTTAGTACTGAAGACATAGAGCAAGCGGCACGAGCGAGCGGTATGACAACTATGCTTCAGGATGCCATATTAAAAGTCGTGGCCGGTCTGTCTACGCTTGACGAAGTATTCAGAGTTATCGGTTAGCAAGATCAGTTTGAAAAATAACACAAAAGAGCTCTTATTGGAGTTCATATTTCCCTAAAGAGCTCTTTGTGCCAGAACCAGATTTTAATATTTATTTGTTGCCGTTGTTGTTGCTCACAGTGTGATTGTTAGTGTGATTGTTGTTAACAGTGTGACTGTTATTGTTGCTGGTACTAGTGGATGTGTTGCCAGAATTTGAATTGTTGGAATCGCTAGTAGAAGTGTTATTTGAGTCAGTGCTGATGTTAGTGTTGGATGAAGTATTGCCAGAGTTTGTGTTGTTGTTGTTGGTAGTAGTGTCGGATGAAGTATTGCCAGAGTTTGTGTTTCCAGTGTCCGTGTTACTAGTAACGTTTGTCGTAGTAATGTTATTGTTCAGGCTAGTGTTGTTAGTGGTACTAGAGTTTCCTGAATTTGAGCCGGAACTGTTATTGTTACTACTAGTGGTCTGATTGTAAGAGTTGTCAGTACTGCTACTTGGGTTATTGTTATTATTGCCCGAGCCATTGCCATCACTGGAGTTGGTTGAATTTCCTGAAGACGTATTGTTGTTGGAATCGTTGCCGTTTAAAGATCCATTAAGTGTGTTATAGCTACCCGTGGTGTTATAGCTATCCTTATTGTTATTAGTTGTTTCTGTAGTAGTAGTGGCAGTATTGTAGCTACCGGTGGATGTGGTGGTGTTGTAGGTATTTGAAGTATTTGTCTCAGTGTTATAGCTGTTTTCGGTTCCTACTGGCCATGAATAGCCGGAATTATTGGCATTATTTGAATTGTTCGTTGAGCCAGTTGTTGCAGTAGATCCTGAGCCCGATCCAGCATTACCCGTCGTGTTGCTTGAGCCAACCGAATTACTTTGTGTAGTAGGTTGTGTGCACTGGCTTTGGTTAGTGCTAGTAGTAACGTCAGAGACTTTAGCATAGGACAGAAATTGCTTATCGAGTAAAGCAAAATTAGCGCGGTTCATGCTGTTTAGCGCATATACAGAAACTAGAACCATTGCCGCACCGGCCATAAAAGCCAGCACGTAATTATAAATAACTGGCATCTCGAACGATACCGTTGAGCGACTTTTCATTTCTTTATACCCTCTTTCCCCACTCTTAAAATAAATTGTAGAAAAAACTAAATGTTTTGTTTTCAATAGAATAAACACAAGTTTACAGAAACGCCAGCATATGTCTTAGCATAAGCGCATTAAAAGCCTTGGTTATCCACAAACTAAACAGAAACTATGCGTAGTAAAAAAAACATGTTTTCTTGATTTTTATTAAATAGTTTCAGTATTTAGAAATGATGCAAATTTTGTAATATTTTTAAAAATTAGTTTTGAAGTTGATTATTTACAGAGACCAGATAATAGTGTAGTCTAGTACGGTTATGTCGTTAGTTATAGACTCACTTAATCGTTCCAACATGAAGCCGCAAGTTGTCCAAGTACGCAGTGGTGATACTGTTCGTGTGCATCAGCGCGTGCGTGAGGGCAGTAAGGAACGGGTCCAGGTGTTCCAAGGCCTGGTTATTAAGACTTCTAAGCAAGGTGGTCATTTAAATCGGATCACTGTTAGGCGTGTAAGCGGTGGTGTTGGTGTTGAGAAGAGCTTTTTAATGCATAGCCCGCTAATTGTTAAGGTTGAGGTTACTAAGCGCAGTAAAGTTCGGCGCAATTACTTAGCCTATATGCGTGATTTAACTGGTAAAGCGGCCCGCTTAAGCGGTATAGAATTTGATCGGCAAGCAGTTAACGAGACTTTAGAAGTTTCCGAGAATGTTCTTTTAGACGAAGTCAGCAAGCCGGATATTGAAACACCGAAGACTAAAACTCCCGACGAGGATGTTGAAGCCAAAATAGATTCAACAGAAACCGAAGCAAAAGAGTAATTTATTCTAGTAACTAGTAAGTAAATTCGTTAAATCAAGCTAAACTAATAAAATAATGAGCTTGATGGTAGTCGGAATTGATGAAGTCGGCCGAGGATGCATTGCCGGACCGTTAGTTGTTGGAGCGGTCGCGCTGGATCGTCCAATCGATGGACTGCGCGATTCTAAAGTTTTGTCTAGTATTAAACGGCTAGTGTTGGCTCAGCGTATCTATAGTGAGGCATTATTTTTTGGAATAGGGTGGGTAAGTGCGGCTGAGCTGGATCGCATAGGCCTTACTAATGCCCATTCATTAGCATCGAAACGCGCCCTTGAAAGCATGAAATCATCAATCGCAAAGTATTTATTAGACGGCAATTATAACTATTTGCCACAAGAGTATAGCCCGGTCGAGTTATTAGTTCACGGCGACGCTTTAGAGCCCGCAATTAGTGCCGCCTCTATCATTGCTAAGGTAGCCAGAGACAATTTTATGATTAATCTAGCTCGATACTATCCCGAGTATGGTTTCGATAATCATGTTGGTTATGCCACTCAGGCGCACATTAAAGCCCTAAACAAGTATGGAGTCTCGCCGCACCACCGCAAATCATTTGAGCCGGTTAAGTCTATTTTGCAGGTTTAAGATAAAAAGCTGCAATCTTGGCCGCATCACGTTCTTTCCAAAGCGCCTGCCAAGTTATGGTTTCTAGGGCTTGATTAAATGGTCGTTTAAAGCTGGGTGTTAGATGCTTATTAAAAAACTCCTCAAAATCTTTCAAAAATGAGAAATCGTTTATGCCTCGAGCCACGTAGTTAGGCATGCGCGAAAAACTCAGATCGGAACCGAGATTTTTTTCCAGCCATCCCCAATGCTGTTTCAGCCATTGCCACGACAGATCTTTGGCAAAGCGGTTAGCAAAACTATAGCTTACCCAATAAGCTACGTCTTGCAGACGCACTGCATCGGATGTAATTAAGTCTAAGGAGCGGGCAATAAGCTCTGGTTGCTTAAAATTAGTTAAAGCAGATGCTAATGCCAGACGCTCTTCGCTACTGTCACTATTATTATGCATTTCTAAAAATAAATTAAACTCCTTGGCGCCGCCCTTTTTAGCTATAGTTTGATAAATAAGTGAGCGAATATCCGGATGGATTGTTACCTTAGTGCGGTTACTAAAGCGCGAGCGGACTTGGCTAAGCGCATCCGGCTCATTGCTCATAGTGGCCAGTCCAAGAATTAGCGGCCGTAGCAGTTTATCGAAATGCGAATCCTCTTTTTTCTCATCCCAGCCGAGACGGGTGTATTGTTCGGCAATTAGTTTATGCACTGAAGGATTCATTGCCTCACGTAAAGGTTCATTAGTGTCGATTAGAGTGCTGCGAACCCGAGCTAAATTTGAGGCGATTATCTCCCAAACTACTACATTGTTTTCATGCAAATAGGAGTTAAGCAACTTTAAAGCTGCATCGGTGCTAATTAGACCGGCTTTGGCTGCTTCAAAATAGTCTGACAGTAAACCTAATCGGTCAAGAGGATCAAGCTTTAGCTGGCTTATGAGATCCATTAAGATATGAAGTTGGCGGTCGTCATAAATGACTCTATAAAAACCACTGCGCCCTTGGTTTAGTACCAAAGGCTGCTTATTGTTAGCTAATTTGATGTTTATTAACTGCTCGGTTTTAGACAGCATAGCTAAACCCAATTTCGGATTAGAGTTAAGCGGCAGCGGCCAAGTCGTTTCCTGATGTTTAGCTTTTGGAGAAAGGTAAAAGCGGGATTGAGATAGTTGCAATCTGTCTTTAGAAAATGTAGCTTTAAGAAGTGGATATCCGGATTGAGTAGTCCAGTCAGTCATAAAATTGGCAACCGGCTTGCCAGCTGTTTCCTCCCAAGCTTGCCATAAATCACTGGACTCGGTATTTGAGTAACTGTGTTTCTTTAGATAGATTTGGAGGCCTTTTTTAAAATCTTCATCACCTAAATAGCGCATTAGCATGTATAGGACACTAGCACCCTTCTCGTAGCTAATATTATCGAAAATGGAGCGAATTTCGTCCGGATGGTGAATTGCGACATTGACTGGATGAGTATACTCGAGCGAGTCAATTTTTAAAGCCGTCGCTTGCTCGTCAACAATAAACTGTACCCATACTTTCCATTCCGGAAACAAAGCGTCGACAGCTACATAGCTCATTAGCGAGGCGAAACTTTCGTTAAGCCATAAGTCATTCCACCAACGCATAGTAACAAGGTTACCAAACCATTGGTGAGTCAGTTCGTGAGCAATCACATTAGCGACGTACTGCTTCATATTTAGACTGGTGTTTGCCGGGTCAACTATTAGACCTTGCTCACGAAAGGTTACAAGTCCCCAATTCTCCATTGCGCCACTGGCAAAGTCTGGCAACGCTACTAAATCGCATTTTGACAATGGATAGTCAATAGAGAAATATTGATTATAAAAATCTAAACACCGACTCGCGGTTTCAAGTGCAAAACTTGTATTTTTTATTAGGTCTGGGCGAGAGTACGTACGAACCCTCACGCCTGCTTTAGTAGTTGTCTCTAAATAGTCCAGTTTGCCAATAACGAAAGCTAATAGATAAGTGCTCATCTTTGGTGTCGGAGCAAAAATAAACTCTTTAAACCCGGTTGCGTAATCCTTAGTTTCTATCAGCTCCGTATTAGCAAGTACAGTATTCCCTCGGCCAGTGATTAAGGATAGATTAAAAACCGCCTTGGCTTCCGGTTCATCGATACATGGGAAAACCTCGCGCGCATGATGGCTTTCAAACTGTGTAGCTAAAATGATTTCTTGTTTTTTAGAATCAGCTGTGTCATAAAAGCAAGGATACAGTCCTTCCATAGGTCGGGTGATGCGTCCACTATATTCAAGCTGGATGGTGTATTCTCCCGGGTATAGTAAAGAGCTGCTGTGAAGTCTTAGCTCCTCATAACCTTGATGAACGGCAATCCGGCTCAAAGCTATCTCTTTTAGCGCATCGTGATTTTTAACAAATAGCCGGGCCGATTTAATTTTTAATCTTTGGGCATGTAGCATGATCCGTTTTGACGGACGTCCACTTTTACGGCCGACCAGTTCTAACTTTCCCTCAAACCGCATTTTGTCTTTATCAGGATTAAGTTGCAGTTGGTACGAATGCGGCTCAAACTGGTCGTATAACCGGCGCACAAATCGGCTCATAACTTTTAGCTATCCTCTCTCTGTTTACTGCTTAATTCTAGTTTAGCATGCTAAACTTAAGAAACAGGTTGGAAACGGTAATTGACTTAGAGCGACTTATAATGCTAAGGTAATACTATACGTATCCGGCCGAATAATCAGGTCGGATTTTTTAATAGCCATAAAATAAGTTAAAGGCAGAACTATGGATAATAATTTTGATTTCAAACAGTTAAGCGTCGCAATTAGAGCAATTGCAGAGGAGAAGAATCTTCCCGAGGAAACTGTGCAAGAAGCAGTAGAGCAAGCTTTAGCCGCCGCTTATCGACGCGACTATGGTGACCGTGATCAAGAGATCAGGGTTAAGATGAATTTAAATACCGGGGATGTCGATGCCTACACATCAAAAGAAGTTGTCGAAAAAGTTGAAAACCCGGCCTTCCAGATATCACTAGGTGAAGCTCAGGTAATGCAGAAGAATATTAAGATCGGCGATTTAATCGAGGTACACCAAAAAGTTGAAAATTTTGGTCGAGTTGCGGCTCAAACGGCTAAACAGGTAATCTTGCAGCGTCTGCGTGAAGCTGAGCGGGAAATTATTATGGCCGAGTTTGAAGACAAAATCGGAACGGTCATTAACGCAATCGTTAACCGGGTGGAAGGAAGCGTGGTGCGTGTGGATTTAGGTCGTGCGCAGGGTATTATGCCAAGAAGTGAACAGATTCAGGGTGAACGTTACTATCCCGGACAGCGCATTAAGGTCTTTCTTAAAGACGTTGAACGAGGCTTTAGGGGACCGCAGCTGGTTGTCAGTCGTGGTAACAAGGAATTTATCGAGTGGTTATTTAGAGGCGAAGTCCCAGAAATGGAATCCGGCGCCGTAGAAATTAAGGAATTGGCTCGCGAGGCTGGTGTGCGCAGCAAAATAGCCGTAGCCAGCAATGTGCCGGGCGTAGACCCAGTCGGTACTTTTGTAGGAGGTCATGGCACGAGAGTCAATGCTGTAATGAGCGAGATCGGCGAGCAGGAAAAAATCGACATTATTGTCTATAGTGATAAACCTGCGGTATTTATTACTAATGCCCTTAGCCCCACTAAAGTTACTTCCGTTACCGTCGATGAGACTGCTAAACGCGCGCTAGTTAAAGTACCCGAAGATCAACAAAGTATTGCAATTGGAAAGGGTGGACAGAACGTTCGTTTGGCTAGCAAGCTTACTGATTATGAAATAGATATTGTGGCTGATGCTAACGAAGTTAGCGCTGAGCCAGAAGAATCCCAAAATCAATTTGAAAAAAAGTCCCCCGTCGCAGTTGCCAAACCGCCACTGCCTGGACGGATTAAAAAGAAGACTGAATTAGAGAGCAGTTTAATTGATGCGATTGAGTCCACGCCAGAGGATCAAAGCAACTAATTAGCACTCTTGACTGGTGAGTGCTAGAACGAGTATTATGTATATAATTGTCTATTTTGGACAATTTATATAACATAAATTAAGTACCCCAAATGCAGACTATCATTAGCGTAATTTTTGCGCGCTAAGCATAAACAGTAAATCTTACAGCCGGGGCTCAAGGAAAGGTGCTAAATAGTAACTATGATCCCCGAATCACCAGACTTCCAAGAGTTTAGAAAACATTTAACTAATAACGCACTTTTGTCACTCAAGCATGCGGATGCGATTGCTCGTAGTTTGGGCAGTGCATACGTCGGAACCGAACATTTGCTACTTGGTATTTTAGCCCAGGAAAGCAGTATGGGCTCAAAGCTCTTGGAGCATGTTGGAGTGACACTAGATCGAGCCAGATTAGTTTTAAATCTAACCCCCAAGTCTTTTGTGATTAATATAGGCGCTAAAGGATTAAGCGAAACCGCTAAACATACTCTGAAAACGGCATATGATATTGCGCAAGACTATTCCCAGGATTTTTGCGGCACCGAGCATATTCTCTACAGTATTTTAAGTCAGCAAAAAGCTCGTGCAACCAAATTACTTAGAGATATGAATATCGATATCATGGCACTAACTAATGAATTGGAACAGTTTCTTTCCCGGCAACAGTACATTGACCGAGAGGAAAATATTGGTCCGGGTTTGGGTCCGCGCAATGGTCTGCGCCATGCCAATTCAAAGAAATCGGTTTTAGATTTTTTTGGTACTGACATAACGGCTTTGGCACGTGAAGGTAAACTTGATCCGGTTGTTGGCCGAGAAGTCCAGATTGGTCGCATGATCACGATACTTAATCGTCGTATGAAAAATAATCCTGTCTTAATTGGGGAACCAGGCGTAGGTAAAACGGCTATTGTCGAGGGCTTAGCCCAACGGATTGTAGACGAGGAAGTGCCAGATAGCCTGTTAGGCAAGCGAATTATCATGATCGACCTAGCCGGTATGATTGCTGGCACTAAATACCGGGGCGAATTTGAGGACCGCTTGAAGAAAGTTATGGCTGAACTGGAACGTGACAAAAAAGCCATCGCCTTTGTGGATGAGATGCATTTAATTGTCGGCGCTGGTGCCGCCGAGGGCGCGATGGATGCGGGCAATATATTAAAGCCGGCTTTAGCGCGCGGAAAGATTCGTTTTATCGGGGCCACAACTACTGCCGAGTACACCAAACATATCGAGAAAGATGCCGCTCTTGAACGCCGCTTCCAGCCAATTCAAGTTCCGGAGACTACCCCTGCCGAAACCTTTGCGATATTAAAAGGATTACGTAAGCGTTATGAACAATTTCACGGCGTAAAACTGTCCGATGAAGTACTTCAGGATGCCGTTACCCTTTCCAAGCGTTATATACAGGACCGCTATTTACCAGACAAAGCGATTGATTTAATCGATGAGGGCTCGGCGCAAGTACGTGTTGAAAGAGTTAAAACCAGCCCCGAAATTCGAAAACTCAATAAAGAGCTACAACTAGTAAATTTACGCAAAGACGAGGCTAGTGATAATGAGGACTACCAGCTTGCGGCCCACTATAAAACTCGGGCTAGCCAAATAAGCGAGGAGTTGAGTTCCAAAGAAGCTTTAATCAAACAGGATAAAACTATTGAGCTTAAGAGCGATGATTTAGCGGACGTGGTCTCTAGAATAACCGGCGTGCCAGTGAAAAAAGTAATACGTACCGAAGCTAAGTATTTGCTGGACCTGGAAAAAACCTTAGGTAAATATATTATCGGTCAAAAAGAAGCGGTTAGCGCGGTGGCTCGTGCCGTTCGTCGTAATCGGAGCGGTATTGGTAGTGAGGCACGACCCATCGGTTCGTTTATTTTCTTGGGGCCTACCGGTGTTGGTAAGACAGAACTTGCCAGAGTATTGGCCAGAGAGTTTTTTGGCAGCGAGAATGCATTAGTTAAGATTGATATGAGTGAATACGGCGAACACCATAATGTATCTCGATTAGTTGGTGCGCCGGCAGGGTATGTTGGTTACGATGATGGCGGACAGCTTACTGATAAGATCCGTAGGCAGCCATATAGCGTGGTATTGTTTGACGAAATAGAAAAGGCTCATCCGGATGTTTTCCACATGTTATTACAAATTCTTGAGGACGGTATCTTAACAGATGCCAAGGGTCGCCGAATTGACTTTACGAACACAATCGTAATTATGACCAGTAATATTGGTGCCGAAAAATTGCAAAAGGAAGCTAGCCTTGGTTTTAGAATCGAGCGAGGAGCATCAAACTCACGCTTGCTAAGTTTGCATGCCGAGAATGAAGCGATGGTTTTAGATGAACTAAAACACCTCTTGCGTCCGGAACTGCTAAATAGAATAGATAAGGTAATTGTCTTTAATGCGTTATCTAAAAAAGATATAAAGCGGATTATCGATTTGCAAATTGAAGAGCTTCGGGTTCGCCTGCGCCGTAAAGGCATCGGCTTAACGCTTACTCCTAAGGCGAAGGATTACCTGCTCGAGCATGGCTATGATTCACGTAATGGCGTCCGTCCCTTAAGACGACTAATCCAAGACACGATTGAAGATAAGATGGCACTAGAAGTGCTTGACGAACATTACATCAAAGGGAATATCATACAGGTGGCCACCAAGAATGGTGAGCTTGCATACGCCACCCAAAATGAATAGATCCATACTTGCCTCGTTAAGTAATCCAAAACCTACACGATGTGTAAAAATTAGGCACTTTAGCTTAGGCTTACTGGCGGTTTTAATTGTCGCTTCGATGTTTTGGATTATCTATAACTTGAATACGATAAGGGATTGGTATCTTCTTGCGACTTACCATCCACCTCAAATTGTGTCTCAGCTGGCCAGTGTAGATGGGATGACCAACTACGCTAAAGATTTATTTTATCTGAATCGTCCGGCAATTGAAGGCAAAAGTGCTTTTGCGGCTAACTGTTCGAACAAAGATAACCAGACTCATGTTATCGGCTGCTATCATGATGGCGACAATGGCATATTTTTGCTTAACGTCACCGATCCGCAATTAAATGGCATTATACCCGTTACTGCGGCTTACGAAATGCTTCACGCCGGTTATGCCAGACTTTCAAAGACCGAGCAAACCAGTATTGACAATCAAATGTGGCAGTTTTATCAAGGTCACAATTTAGGTACAGAGATAAAGGCTCAGATGGCCTCCTACGCGGTTACTGAGCCGGGTGCTAAATATGACGAGCTATACTCAGTCTTAGGCACCGAGGTCGCAGCCTTGCCTGCTCAACTAGAAAATCACTACAAACTTTACTTTAAAAATCGCGCCTCAATAGTTAGAACCTACCAAAATTATCAGGCCGCATTTAATTCTCGAGAAAATAGCATTGCCGCTTATAACAAAGAACTAACAACTCTTTTGTCCCAAATCAATGCAAGTAAAAATCAGCTAACAGTTTTGCAAAATTCCATTACCCAGCAGCAAAATACTTTAAATCAATATCAAGCCAGTGGTAATTTTAGTGCCTATAACATTAATGTGCCGGGGTATAATGCGCTGATTAATCAATATAACGACTTAGTATATGCTACACGATCAGAGGTCAGTCAGTACAACATTATTGTTGGGGAGAGTAACGCCCTGGCTCTTGAAGAAAGGCAACTAGTACAGGCAATTAGTTCGACTCCCAGCATTCAATCACCAAAATAAGGTAATATAGCTTTACTAATATGTCTAAGTTAAAGTCAATAAAGCCTAACAATTATGTTTGTAATAACTGCGGTTCGACTTTTTCAACGTGGTCTGGACGTTGTGAACGCTGCGGTGAATGGAATACCTTAGAACTTAAAATCAGCAACCCTACTACTAGTCAGGGTCGTAGCGGACTAGTCGTTGAGCCAATTAGCCAAAGCGCTACGTTTTCTGAGCGCCGGATAAATAGCGGTATAGCTAGTGTCGATTCGGTATTTGGCGGTGGACTAGTTGAGGGCAGTGTCAGCCTGTTAAGCGGAGAGCCGGGCATGGGTAAAAGTACCCTCTTATTACAGTTAGCTTCGGCGATTGCTAAAAACCAATCAGTTTTGTATGTTAGCGGCGAAGAATCTGTGCACCAATTGGCTGCCAGGGCGAAGCGCTTAGGGGCCGACCAGCATGTTTTTAATGTGGCCTCTAATAACTCTACCGAAGAGATTGCTGGAGAAATTTTGAGTGCCAAATATAAACTAGTGATTGTTGATTCCATTCAGACCCTGCGTAGTGAGCAAATTGGTTCTACCGCAGGTAGCGTCACTCAGGTGACAAGCAGCAGTGCCTTATTAAGTAGTGCCGCTAAGCAAAGTAACACCGCTCTCTTAATTGTTGGACACGTTACTAAAGACGGAAATATTGCTGGTCCAAAGCTCCTTGAGCATGCCGTAGATACCGTTCTTAGCCTCGAGGGAGACCCTACGGTAGGTTTAAAGCTGCTTCGGGTAAGCAAGAACCGCTTCGGATCAACAAACGAAACTGCAATCTTTGAAATGCGCAGCAACGGACTAATCCCAGTGTTAAACCCATCAGCTTTATTATTAGCCGAACGCCAAATTAGCGACGGGTCAATTGTTCTAGCGGCTATGGAAGGAAGTCGGCCGATTCTTGTTGAAGTTCAGGCTCTGGTAAATACGACCAGCTATGGCTATCCAAAGCGTGCCGCGAGTGGGCTAGACCTAGGCCGCTTAAACCTGCTCCTTGCCATGCTGGAGCGGCGCACCAAGCTCAAGCTTGGGGATAAGGACGTTTATCTAAATATTGTTGGTGGAATTAAGATTACCGAACCAGCTGCTGATTTGGCAGTCGTAATGGCCATTGCATCGGCTGCTAAAGCTAAGCAATTAAAAGCTAATGCCGTGGTATTTGGTGAAGTCGGGTTGTCTGGAGAGGTACGTCACGTCCCAGGAATGGCCAAACGAATTGCCGAAGCTAAACAACTTGGTTTTGATTTTGCAATTGGACCAAAACCGCTTAATGCCAAACCTACACCTTTGCTGCATCCGGTTAGCGATGTGCTAAGCGCCCTTAATACTTATCTATCTTGACTAGAAACTAGAGAACGGTTGGCGTAGTAGTGGTAGTGCTTGGGTTTGTCGTTGTACTAGGCGTTGACGTAGTTGTTGGAGCCGTGTATTGAGTAGGAAGTTGAATTGATGGTGGCGTGTATTGGTAAAGAACACTATCAGTCACGGTTGCCGAGACAGATACCGATCCGCTAGTTGTTGGCGAATAATAGTAAGTCACCGAAGCAGGCGAGCTACTGATAGAAAAGGTCCGCACTACATTGCCGTTAATGCTCAGGGAAATTGTGCCGCCAAAACTACCGCCTCCAAGAGGATGAGTTCCTTGGGTTGCCGTCAGTACAAATTCACAGCCTTGATTACTATTATCCGTATTACTGCAGACATTGCCGTTTGAACTAGTTATATCGCCGTTTCCATTAGTTATTGTGATGGAAAGATTGGGAGGCAAATCGCTGCATAAGTGAACATTATCGTAAGTTGTTGGCGTTGTTGCAGCAGTGTTGGATTTGATCTGGTTTAAAGGCCAGAATTGATCAACTGAAAAGTTACTGGCATTACCACCGCTATTAAGAGTTTCAAGAGCATCGGATGGGGTACATGAGGTAGCTAAACCGCCGGAAACTTTATCGATTACCTCGTTTTTAGTATTACCGCCTTTACCGGTATACCAGGATGGGAAAAAGTCGGTACTCGGACCCGGCTCTTCTGATCCTAGCCCGACATGAACGGTTTGAACATAATCAGGTAATACTTTAATGTCACTTGGTTGAACCCAGTTAATAGGTTTCTCGTTAAGCATATTAAGCGCATCTTGCATCCAATACCTAGTCATTGGTTCAGTTATATATTCCATTTGGCCAGCAGTTAACACTGTATTTACGGTGTGGTATGCAGCCCAGGAAATAACTGCGTACTGAGTGTTCCAGCCAGCCATTAAACCACTCTGCCCACTATTGGTTGTCCCGGTCTTGACCGCTATATCCCAGCCGTTATAGCGTTGCCATTTGTAGCCACCAGAAGTCAATGGAGAGCAGGTTGTAGCTGAGCAATAACCAGGTAAGTAGGAAGCTCTAGGATCGCTTAGCATGCTGTCCATGATAAAAGCCGTATCGGTCTTCAGAACTTGAACTGGTTTAGGTTGCTTCCATTGGTAAATCGTTTTTCCTGAAGAGTCGGTAACACTCAAAATATAAGTTTGGGGAATTTCTTGTCCTAGGCGCGCAATCGTGGCAAGTCCATTAACAGTCTGGTCAAGGTGTAAATAACCGTTACCAATGGCTGCTGAACCGTAGCACGGAACCTCTTGCGCCGGACCGTCGGTAAATGGATTTGTGTTAGAAGCGTAGCAGCGGTAAGCATCAGGGTAGCCCATCATAGCGCTTGCCGTTTTTTGGACATTAGAAATACCAGCTTCTAGCCCAGCTTTAACAGCTGGGACGTTTCTTGATCCGGCTAATGCATAACGTAAAGTTTCAGCCCCCGGATAGCGGTAGTCGTAGTCCTCCAAACAGTTGCCGCCATTGCTGGGTAAATTCTTATTAGTGCAAGGATATCCCGGCAAAGGTTCTTGGACATCATAAAGTACCGATCCGGCACCAACATTGGTGCTGTCGTTAATGAAAGTCGAGTAAACGTAGGGCTTAATAGTCGAGCCCGGGTTGATGTTAATTGCCGCATAATCTACCTGCCCGTCAATGGGACTATTGAAATTTTCGCCACCGACATACGCTACTACCTGGCCCGTTTTAACCTGTTCTGCGACCATTGCTTCTTCATCAGCACCGTTACGCAGGGCATTAGGCGCATTAGCCGCTACTAAATTATCTGCAAGATTCTGCAGCGGAACACTTAGCGTAGTAATTACTTTCCAACTACCGCTATCGACTAATTTTTGACCATAAGTGTTAATTAATTGCTGCTTTGCTGCGAGGTCAAAGTAGGGGTACTTAATATTTGAGTATTCGGATTGAATTGGCTGCACTTCAGCTAGCACGTTAACTCCTTCGGCAGCTTTAGCTTGAGCCTCGGTTATGTAGTGTTGCTGGGCCATCAATTCCAATACATAATGAGCCCGGGCAGTTAATCCAATGGAGTCAAAATAGTTACCACTGACGGCAGAGTTATAAACCGGACTGGAGTAGGGAGAATAAGCAGTTGGTGACTGAGGAATAGACGCTAGCATGGCCGCTTGAGCAAGAGTTAAATTAGCTGCCGTTGTATGAAAATAGTCTTCTGCAGCCGCCTGTACGCCGTAATCGATGTTTCCATAGGGTGCAATATTAAGGTAGGCATTAAGAATTTGTTGTTTAGTGTAGTCACGACTGAGCACAACCGATAAACCAATTTCTTCAATTTTTTCTTGGATTGATAAGGGATCTGGCCAGCCCTTATTCATTTTTACTACCTGCTCAGTTATCGTGGAGGCACCTTGTAGTCCGTGTCCTCCGCTTAAAATGTCATGATAGCCAGAGCGCAGAATCGCCATTAAGTCGAAGCCTCCTTCGGTATAGAAATGTTTGTCTTCAATAGCTACAGTGGCATCCTTCATATACGGACTGATCTGATTAAAACTGACCGGAATCCGTTTCACGGACTTATAATCTTGCCAGAGAAGTACAGTGCCGGTCCGGTCGTAGTAACTAATGCTACCGCCTAAATTAGCGCCGTTAATACTATTAAAAGCCAGAATGTCTTTTTTAAAGTAAGCAAACATGCCAACCAGTAGCAAAAAACCAATAACGATAAATATGCCAATTATTTTAAGTGACATAATCGCGCCATCACGCGAAAACCAGAATTCAACTAGATGCTTAGGATGCAATCGAGCAGCTAATCGTTTCCAAGGCTCTTTTGGTAAACTAGCCAGATATTCAGCTTTTTTGGCGGTGCGATTAGCATTACGTTCCTTGCGGCGGGAAGTAATACTGCGGTTTAGTTGAATAGATGCCGGTTTTCTCCGGGCAGACTTCTTGCGACGTCCACCGGATTTGCTGTTCCCCACTATTTTTTAGTCCTTTTCGCTATCCTGTTCTGAATGATAATAAATTCGATTATAGCAAATAAAACTGAGACTTTGCCTGGATGAAATCGTTAATTAAGTTGTGACAAGTTATGATAATTGGCTAGAATAGCAAATGAAGTAAAGGAAGCGGATAATTAGGCAATAAATTATGAGTACACTTTCTGAAGAACTGAGTTGGCGCGGATTTGTCGAGCAGAGTACCTTTTCAGATATCCATGAACTTGATGCTCGCAAATTTCGTTTCTACTGGGGCGTTGATCCAAGTGGCCGTTCGATGACCGTTGGTCATCTAGCGATGGCCATGATGATTAAGCATTTTATTAATTACGGACATCAGCCATTTCTTTTAGTTGGCGGGGCGACCGGCATGATTGGTGATCCCGACGGCAAAAGCGAAGAGCGTAAAATACAATCACTTGATGAAGTGGCAGCCAATAAGCAAGCCCTAGCAAATCAATACCGGCGGCTTTTTTCAGGAAGTGACTTTGAAATTGTCGATAATTATGATTGGTTTAAAAACTTCCGCTATCTAGACTTTTTACGAGATATCGGTAAAAACGTTCCGCTTAGCCAGATGCTGGGCCGAGAGTTTATTCAAACCAGGTTAAAGACTGAAAATAGCGGTATTAGCTACGCCGAGTTTAGCTATGTTTTAATTCAAGCGTACGATTTCCTATACTTACACCGCGAGCATGGAGTCGATCTTCAAGTTAGCGGTTCAGACCAATGGGGAAATTCAATCGCCGGTGTTGATTTAATTCGTCGTTTAACCGGAGATACCACTCACGTCTGGACTGGACCGTTAATAGTCAATCCGCAAACCGGTGTTAAATTTGGTAAAAGCGAGGGCGGGGCTATCTGGCTTGATGCTAATTTGACTTCGCCATCGGCTTTTTATCAGTTCTGGATAAACACTGATGACGCTGCGGTTGAGCACTACTTAAAAATATTTACAATGCTTTCTCGGTCTGAAATTGAGCAAGTTATGGCTCGGCATAGTGTAAACAAAAAACTCCGTTTGGCACAGAAAAAACTGGCGGATGAAGTAACTAATTTGGTGCATGGTGATCTAGCCGCTGGTAGTGCTAAACGGGTTACCGATTACCTTACGGGCGAGGCCCACGTTTCGTCGGCAAATGACGACGAGCTAGCGCAATTGCGTTTAGAGATTCCCAGTATTCAGATCCCTGCTACGGGCAGCATAATTAATGCGCTGGTTTCTAGCGGCTTAGCACAATCGAATACCGCGGCACGTCAACTAATCAGAGATAAAGCCGTGTATGTTAATGATTTAAGTATTGAGAGAGATAATTTTACAGAACAAGATTTTGTAAACGGTCGTTTATTACTTCGACGCGGTAAGGCTTTTCGAGACTCGGTCCTAGTCGAGCGCGCTGAGAGCTAGCGAAAGCAGGTAATAATGTGAGCCAAAGTACGAAAGTTTTAAGGCTGACTGATCCGGTTTCGGCACTGAAGGGTATTGGCCCTAAAGTGGCCGAGGCCTTTACTAAAAAAGAAGTAAGTACAATTGAAGATTTACTTTTTTATCTACCGAGAAAATACCAAGACTACAGTCAAATTACTCCCATAGCTCATCTTCAGCCGGGTCAGGTAAGTATTAAAGTAACCCTGAGCCAAATAACGGCCCGCCGGGTGCGTCGGAACCTATCAATTACTCAAGCTTTAGCTAGTGATGAAAGCGGCAGCGTGCGGGTTGTATGGTTTAATCAGCCCTACCGGGCTGCTACTCTTAAAACCGACGTCGAGTACTTTATATCTGGTAACTTTAAACTGACATCACAACAATTGTCTATAGTTAACCCTTCTTGCGAGATGGCCGGCGATCCTACCTTAAGCAGTGGCCGGATTGTGCCAATCTATAGTGAGAGTAAAGTGCTAAGTTCCTGGCTAGTGCGCAGGGCGGTAGCACAAGCTTTGCTGCTTATCCATTCCATAAAGGAATATTTGCCGTCTTACCTAGTTAAAAGCGCAGGTCTAATTAGTATTGCTGATGCATTACAGCAAATTCATTTTCCGGAGTCCAATCAACAATTAGCTAAAGCCCGGCGTCGGTTTCAATTTGATGAACTTTTTCCTCAGCTCTTAGCAAATGAACTAACTAGTCAAGAGCGCCGAAAACAAGCGGCGATTGCAGTAGACTTTAAACTAGATTTGGCGAAATCTTTTGTCGCTAAACTGCCTTTTAAGCTAACTGATGACCAAAGGCGGGTAATCTGGCAAATTTATCAGGATATGGGAAAGCCGCTGCCAATGAACCGACTGGTCGAGGGAGATGTCGGAAGTGGTAAGACCGTAGTTGCCGTGATGAGTGCCCTAATGGCCATGGCTAAAGGATACAAAGTTGCCTTTATTGCCCCTACTGAACTGCTGGCTAGACAGCACGTAAGCACTATCTCCGCACTTCTTAAACCATTAGGCCTAGACGATCACCTGGTAGTCTTAACCGGAAGTATGAAAAGCTCATCAAAGCGGTCGGCCGTTCTTAAAGCCAATAAGGTACCCGGCGCATTTATAGTTGGTACTCACAGCTTGTTTACAAGCCAAATCGATTGGAGTAATCTTGCACTTTTAATTATTGACGAACAACATCGTTTCGGCGTTGATCAAAGAATGTCGTTGCAAAAACGAGCCGGACATTTACCACATTTTTTAAGTATTACGGCAACCCCAATTCCTCGCTCTCTAGCGTTAACCATCTTTAACGATTTAGATATTTCGCGTCTTAAACAGATGCCCAAGGGTCGGAAACCGATCACATCAAAACTAATTGCTCCTTCAGAACAATCCAGACTTTGGAAGAGCCTGGAAGCTGAACTTCAGTCGGGGCGTCAATTATATGTGGTTTGTCCCTATATCCATGCTAGAGAGCGCCAAAAAAATATTGCTGCAGAAGTTATTTACGACAATTACAAAGCTCATTTTAATACCTACCGTGTGGGTCTCATTCATAGCCAGCTTAGTCAAAAGGAACAAACCACTGTGATGGATGATTTTATTCATAAGAAAATAGATATTCTAGTTGCTACTACTATTATTGAGGTGGGTGTTGATGTGGCTAATGCTAGTGTAATGATCATATACGGCCCCGAACGGTTCGGGTTGGCTCAACTACACCAATTGCGAGGTCGTGTTGGTCGAGGGCAGTATCAGAGTTATTGCTACCTAATGCTAAGTGATACCCTGTCTCCCCCGGAACGCCTGAGGCGCTTTATTAATGTTGATGACGGTTTTATGTTGAGTGAGCTTGACTTAGCCTTCCGTGGGCCGGGAGCGATTTATGGTAAACTCCAGCACGGAAGAAAGATTGGAAATATGCTAACTCTAGATGACCACGAACTAATAATGCTTGTGAAATCGGCTGTCGCAGAATTCATCGCAAAAGGCGAGCCGTTAGCTAAATATTCAGAGTTAGCAGCTGAGGTTGAGTCATCCCAACAATTAACCTACTTAAATTAATTAAGGAGATGTTTAAAGTTGCGTGTTATTAGCGGTTATCTAGGCGGTAGGGTTTTTGCAGCTCCAGACTCAAGTCGAATCCATCCGATGAGCGAAAAAGTGCGTGGTGCAATATTTGCTACGCTTGGAGATGTTTCCGGGCTTCGGGTACTGGACTTATATAGCGGCAGCGGTGCGCTTGGCATTGAGGCGGTCAGCAGAGGCGCTTCTGAGGTTCTATCGATTGAAGTTGACCCTCAAGCCGTACGTTTAATAAATAAAAATCTGATTGATTTAAAAATTAACGACAAGCTTAGGGTAATCAACGTTCGTTTAGAGCCTTGGTTAAAACAAAAAACAAAACTTTTTGATTTAATTCTCGCTGATCCGCCGTATGATCGGGTTCCAACTGTTCTAACGCTCGAATCAATTTCCTTACTGCTAAAACTCGAGGGTTTAATGGTATTATCCTGGCCCGGTAATTATGAACTACCGCAATTTAAAGCAACAAATTTACTTAAAATAAAGAATTTTAATGATGCCCAAGTTGGCTTTTACCGGAAACAAAACTAGAATTAACAGAGTGAGATTTATAATAATTGTTAATTTCAAGATAACGAAGAACTGGGACAAATAAAACGCTGTAGCTAACTAATGCTGCAGCCACATCGCCTATCAGGCTACTGCCAAAAACTGCACTAGCCAAAAGACTAATGATTAAGACCAAGATGTAAGTTCCGTAAATAGGGTACATAAATTTAGTACTCTGAGAGGAGGAAAGTTTAAAAAGTTCCCTATAGCTTAGATTGGGGTTTTGCGCAGCATAATAAGGTAAAAATACATATCTTCTAAATAACAGTATGCCGGGCAGAATAAAGGCGATAAGTCCAAGAACTACAATTAGCATAAACAGTAGTTCACTAAAAAGTACTTTCCAAAATATTTTAAATCCCTCCCTATAGCAGATCATTACTTGAGGCAATTGTTTATCTGCAGCATGAATCCGAAAATAAATTGACGGCGCAAAATTAATAATACTTAGTGACAGCCAGATAATAATTAATCCTAAACCTATTTCGTTGCGCGTTGTTATGGCTGAAAAATGAATCGAGTGACTTTTAGAACTAATAATTACTAAATTACCCAGGTAAAAGCCGCCTAAAATCTTAAACAGTAGCGGAATAAAAAAAAGGAAAGCAATCGGCTCATAATTTTTGATGGCTAATCGGTAACTTGGTCCTACCAGCTGCAAGCTTGGAACTGCTTTTACCTGACTTTGAAATATATTTTTATTATGGCTACTCATGGCATACCGCAAATATGACAGCTAATGACTAATAATGTCAAACTTAATAGAAAACTCACTAACTAACAATCCTTCTGATAAGATACAATAGTTAGAAGATTGCACAGCAGTTTATCGCCCTTCTGCGAGATTGCAATTTAAACAGTATTTAGTACGCGCGGGTGGCGAAATGGTAGACGCACTAGCCTTAGGAGCTAGCGGGGCAACCCATGGAGGTTCAAATCCTCTCCCGCGCACCAATATAATTTAACTTATTTTTCATGAAACTTTCGACTTCCCCATATAAAGGTGCACGTGACTTCTACCCAGAAGATCAGGCTTTACGTGAGTACATGTTTGGGGTCATGAAGCAAACGGTAGAGAAATACGGTTATCAGGAGTATGATGCTCCACTTATTGAGCCGATCGAGTTATACAGGGCTAAAAGCGGTGAAGAAATAGTATCCGAACAAACCTATACCTTTATTGATCGTGGCGGTCGTGAAGTGGCAATTCGGCCAGAAATGACACCTACCGTTAGTCGAATGGTTGCTGCTAGGAGACAGCAGCTAGGTTATCCATTGCGCTGGTTTTCAATTCCTAATCTTTGGCGCTATGAGCGTCCTCAGCGCGGTCGTTTCCGGGAGCACTGGCAACTAAATGTTGATTTATTTGGGGTTAAATCGATGTCAGCCGAACTAGAGCTAATGATGGTAGCCGGAGACATCTTTAAAGCATTTGGTGCGGGACCTGAAATGTACTCATTCCGTGTAAATCATCGTAAGCTTCTAGATGAAATATTTTTTAGCGAGCTTAAATTATCTCAAAATCAAGCCGTCAGCATGGCACATTTAATTGATCGCCGCAATAAAATAGATCATTCACAATTCTTAAAATACGTGGACGAGTTATTAACCGCTTCACAGAAAGAAAATCTTGTCGCCGAGAAGTTACTTAAGATCTTAGAAACTAAATCTTTAAGTGAATTACCGGCTAGTTTAAGAAGTAATCCGGCTGCCATAGAATTACAAAAACTACTCTCGTCGTGCTCAAAGTACGGACTGGATAACGTTATTTTTGATATCTCTTTAGTGCGCGGTTTTGATTACTACAGCGGAATAGTATTTGAACTTTTCGATAACGATCCGGACAACAAACGATCGATGCTTGGTGGCGGGCGCTATGACGGTCTTGTTGGGTTATTTGGAGTAGATCCGTTGCCGACAGTCGGTTTTGGGTTAGGTGACGCAACCCTGCTTAACTTCTTGACTTTGCATCATCTATTGCCAATGCTTAAATCCACAGTTGAGTTAATCATTACTCCCCTAAGCGCAGGCGAGGTGCTCGACGGGGCAACTCTAGCCGCTAACGACTTAAGGAAACTCGGAATTAATGTTGCTGTGGATTATTCCGAACGTAAACTAGCCGATCAGTTTAAGTCGGCGCAGAAAAAACAAGTCAATTTCGTGCTAATCGTTGGTCCTAAAGAAATAGCAACTCAGAAGTTCACATTAAGAAATCTAGCAGAGTCAAGCGAGACCATACTTAGCTTAAAGCAAGTGGCCAGCAAATTAGGGACAAAATAAAAGAAGCGCTATTTTCGCCTGCAAGAGTTTAATGGTAGAATAGGCGCTTATGCAATCAACTATTGAATATATTGAGCCTACCAAAGTTAAAATTAATATTAGCGTTGATGCAAAAGAATTGCGAAATGCTAAAGAAAAAGCCATAAATAAATTAGCATCATCGGTTAGTGTACCCGGATATCGAGCTGGAAAAGCACCCTCATCCGCAATAGAAAAACATCTTGACCCTAATTTGCTTTCGCAGGAATCCTTGGAGCAAGCTCTTAGCGATAGTTACGCTAAAGCATTAGGAGAATATGAGCTGCGGCCAGTTAGCAATCCGGAAGTTGTGATTAAGTCCTTTGTTCCCTATGAGAGTTTAAACATTGAAACCACCAGTGAAGTTCTTGGAAAAGTTAAGCTCGGTAAGTTTAGCGGTCTAAAAATTGGAGGCGATAAAAAATTAGCAGCAATTAAGTCTGAAGATGTTGATAACGTTATTAAGAGTCTACAAAAGCAACTAGCAACTAGAACTTCAGTCAAGCGAGCCGCACAAGAAGGTGATGAAGTAGTAATCGATTTTGTCGGGAAATATGCCGATAGTAGTGATCTAATTGAAGGGGCTAGTGGTAAGGACTATCCTCTAGAGCTGGGTAGTGCTTCTTTTATACCTGGGTTTGAAACTAAATTAGTAGGCGTCAAAGCTGGTGAGAAACGGGAAATTGAACTTGTTTTCCCGAAAGACTACCAGGCTTCTTTGTTACGCAATAAAAAAGCTCTTTTTGAAGTTAATGTCAAAACTGTCAATCAGCTAGCTATCCCTAAGCTAGATGATCAATTTGCGAAACAGGTTGGACAGTTTAATAGCCTAAGCGATTTGAAAGATGATATCAAACGCGAGCTAATGGCTAATCGAGCTAGCGAACAAGCTAAGCAGTTTCAAAACTTATTGCTTGAGAATATTATTGAAACCTCGAGCGTTGACTTGCCAAAAGTATTAATTGATGATGAAACGTCAAAATTAGAAAGTGAACTTAGAAATAACTCAGCCTACAGAGGTATGACTTGGAACGAATATTTGGCTAACGAAGGTCTAACCGAGGAAAATTATAAGAAACAGCTTGAATTGCAAGCTACTAAAAGTGTAAAGGCCGGTTTAGTAATTGGCGAAATTGCCGCCAATCTTAGGATTAATGTTCTTCCAGAAGAAGTGGATTCAAGGATTGCTGCCTTAAAGAAGCAATACGCAAGTGATCCTTTAATGCAAAAAGAATTAGACAGGAAAGAAAATCGTAGCGATCTTCAGAGTAGGATTCTGGTCGAAAAAACTATTCAGCGTTTAGTTGAACTTAATTCTTAATATTTTTAACTTTATAGATTGTGAATTTCTTGGGCTTTTCTGATTGCCTTGAGTCCAGCAGCAACAGCAGCAGCTCCCAGTGCTAGCGCCTCTCCCCCGTCAAATGAAAATAAGTTGCTTTTAAAATGCTCAAACGAGTTAATAGCGAACAAAACTGACGAACCAAAACATAAGGCTCCAATCTTCTCAAGCAGAGCACTTTCCGGCGAATAGTTTTCGTCTTGGTGAAAAGATTCGTTAATCATATACATTAATTAATGTAAATTGTCCGAAAGCTCTAGTTTTCCTCATAAGTCTATTTTCAAACATTCGCGAAGCTTTAAGTTAAGGAATTATATTATAATTTAAGTAGCATAGAATCAATGGTTTCAGTTTTGAGATAAAAAATTTTAGTAACTTTCAATCTGTTGCTCGGCAACCAATACTTCCAGACAAATTTGCGCGGCAGCCTTAAAAATCGGATCATCGGATCGGTTAGGGTCGGTCATGTCCATTAGATATGTAGTACTTTGTTCTAGTGGCAAAACTGTGAGATCTAATACAAGATCCGTTATGCGCTTGGATGTATTGTCGCTAGGGTGTAACGGAATATCTTTATCAATAAATCGTTTTTCAAGTAATGAAAGTCGCCATTCACTAAATATCGGCTCACTCATGATTCTAATATTATACCCTGCGCACTATGATAGAGTACGATAAAGTTGTCACAATACTAGCAACATGTTATAAATACCAAAATGACTTCATATGAGAATAATTCTGAAAACTTCCCAAGTTATTTACATCTTCCGGAAAGTTTACCGGAAGTTATTCCTCCTAAAATCTCACAATATTTAGCTCGTTCTACCGCGCTGTTATATAAATATGGAGCAGCTAAGATTTTAGCTAATGACTACCATAATAAGCAGTATTTAGTTGAATCCGATGTAACGGTAGGTTCAGAGTACTATTATGACGAATCATATTTTTTTGAAGCAGATTCATTTCGAGAATTTCATGAATCTAAACTACCTTTAACAGCCCTGGCGCAACGGCACAAAGAGGATTTGATATTCGGATTAGTTAAAGTCGATGCTTTTGGAGAAATTCTGTGTGGGTATTGTGTCGATATGTTTTGCATTTACCCAAATTCTAGAAATACAGTAAACGCCTATATCAGCAAAAAACATGGTTTGAGTCAACAAATAATTGATACCACTATTGCGCTGGTTTCTGAGCAACTTAAAATTGGCTGGAGCCCAGTTTATGATCTTAAAGAAAGCCTCTAGGGAGTAAGATTTTAACTAGCACTCTTGACTATTGAGTGCTAATTTTTTAAACTAATCAGAAGTATGAAATTAAGAATAGATGACATCAATTCGCAGATTTTGGTCCCTACAGTTATCGAGCAAGAGGGTCGTTATGAGCGGGCGTATGATATCTATTCGCGCTTGCTTAAAGAGCGCATTATTTTTTTAGGCAGTGACATTAATGAAACCAGCGCCAATATTGTCGTTGCCCAAATGCTATTTCTCCAAGCCAATGATCCCAAGAAAGATATTTTCTTATATATTAACAGTCCGGGAGGCTCGGCATATGATGCGCTGGCAATTTATGACACTATGCAATATGTCAGTAACGACATTCAAACTGTCGGTATTGGTGTGCAAGCATCGGCTGCGGCCTTTATTCTAAGTAGCGGCACTAAGGGCAAACGTTCGCTTCTACCAAACTCAACAGTCATGATCCATCAGCCATCAAGTGGCACACAGGGCAAGATAACTGATCAGGAGATTAGTTTACGCGAGGGTCTGAGACTTAAAAAAGTCTTAGAAGAGATTATGGCAAAAAATACAGGTCAAACTTTGGCTAAAATTCATACTGACATGGAGCGAGATAAGTGGCTTTCCGCAGAAGAGGCCAAAAAGTATGGTTTAGTCGATATGGTGTTTAAACCCGCGAAACGCGCATAATTAATCATTGTTTTATGATCAACTATTGACATGCATGCTATGTATCTGTCAAACTATAGTATAAGAAGTAGTGTAGGCTGGGGATTTTGTTTGCTAAAACAGTATCAAGATCAGGATGCTTAGGTACCTTCGCTCAAAATTAAATCAACAAAATATTATTAATCGCAAACTAAACTAACCAATGCTTATAAATTAAGCGAAGGGAGATATTTACGAGTGGCGCACACTACTAAGCCTAAAGGAAAATCTGACTTCAAACAAAAACGAATCTATTTTACTAAACAAGATCATGCTCTTGAACTACCAAACTTAGTTGACCACCAAAATAAGTCCTTCGAATGGTTTGTTAGTGAAGGCTTGGGTGAATTGTTGTCCGAGATTAGCCCAATTGACGATTACACCGGAGCCAAGTTATCTCTATCTTTTAAAGATTATCATTTTGAAAAACCAAAATTAACAGAGCAAGAGGCTAGGGAAAACAATGTTAGCTTTGAGGCTCCTTTGAAGGCTAGCGTTGTTTTAACTAATAAAGTAACTGGCGAAATCAAAGATCAAGAAATTTATCTTGGTGATTATCCTTGGATGACCAGTCGAGGCACCTTTGTTATTAACGGCGCCGAACGAGTTGTTGTTAGTCAGCTCATTCGATCCGCTGGCGTATTCTTTACTCGTGAACAACATGGCACATCCTACTTATATGGCGCCAAAGTAATTCCAGGTCGAGGCGCATGGCTGGAATTTGAAACGGCCGCAAATAACACGATTTATGTCAAAATTGACCGCAAACGAAAGATTGCAGTATCTACCCTGTTCAGAGCTCTAGGTATGAGTGAAACTGCGATGCGTGAAGTTTTTGCTCACGTCGATACCGGAAGGCAGAATTATCTAGACGCTACTTTAGAAAAGGATCCTAGCCGGGGGCAGAATGATGCGCTAATTGAGGTCTACCGTCGATTGCGACCCGGTGATTTGGCTACCGTAGATAATGCCAAGAGTTTGATCGAAAACATGTTCTATAATTTTAAACGTTTTGATTTCTCTCGGGTCGGTCGGTACAAAATTAACAAACGTTTAAATTTGGACGTTCCGAATACTACCGAAAATCGTATTTTACGCTTAGATGATCTTGTGGCCATTGTGGCGGAAATAATTCGTCTTAATAATACTCAGGAACCGTCTGATGATATCGACAGTCTAGCTAACCGACGGGTTAAATTGGTCGGTGAGTTAGTACAGCGCCAGTTTAGAATTGGTTTGCTGAGAATGGAACGCAACACCAAAGACCGCATGAGTATGAGCGATATTGAGACTGTTCAGCCGGCCCAGCTAATTAACGCTCGTCCTGTGGTTGCGGCAGTTCGTGAATTCTTTGCTTCGAGCCAGCTTAGTCAGTTTATGGACCAGATTAACCCGCTAAGCGAGCTTGCTCACAAGCGACGTTTAAGTTCGATGGGTCCGGGTGGACTAAGTCGTGAACGTGCCGGGTTTGAAGTCCGTGACGCGCACTCTACTCATTATGGAAGAATTTGTGCGGTTGAAACACCGGAAGGCGCGAATATTGGCCTAGTACTTAACCTGGCAAATTATGCTCGGGTAAATGAGTATGGTTTTATCGAAACTTCCTACCGAAAGGTAATTAATGCCGTAACTGCGAAAGAGTGTGTCGGACAAATCGCCGCAACAGACTATTTAAATGAGCGCGGTACGATCATTGTTAAAGAGGGCAAAATGCTCACTAAAGCCGATGCCGAAAAAATGGCTTTAGTCAAGAAACAAATAACTTGGCCAGTGAAAGCCAGAGTTACCGATGAAGTGGTATATCTGGATGCTGCCGAAGAAGAATCTGCCATTATTGCCGGAGGCGGTAATGAAATTGATGATAACGGCTACTTTATTGAAGAACGAGTCAGTGCTCGAAATCGCCTAAATCCCGGCGAGGTGGACGCAAATGAAGTTAATTATATGGATGCTGCACGTAATCAGATTATCGGTAGTAGTGCCGGACTAATTCCGTTTATTGAGAAAAACTATGTTTACCGTTCATTAATGGGTAGTAACCAGCAACGACAGGCAGTTCCATTAATTCAGCCCGCAGCTCCGATAGTAGGTACTGGTCTTGAGCGTGTGGCAGCTCTTAATACCGGGCAAGTTTTGCTGGCTGAAGCTGACGGTGAAGTTATTAAGGCTAGCGCCGACCAGATAATCGTTAAATATTCCGATAACCGGAATGTTAGTTATGAACCGCAACATTTTGTTCGTAGTAACGAGGGCACCTCGATTAATCAAAAAGTTGTGGTTAGCAGCGGACAGAAAGTTAAATCTGGCGAAGTACTTGCCGAAGGCATGTCAATTTCCGGAGGTGAACTGGCTCTTGGAAAAGATCTGCTGGTCGCTTTCATGCCCTGGTCCGGATATAACTTTGAAGACGCCATAATTATTTCGCGTAAGCTAGTTGAAGATGACACGCTGACGTCGATTCATATCGTGGATTTCATGATCGAAGTGCGTGAGACAAAGCTGGGCCCAGAAATTGTAACCCGTGACATTCCAAACGTCTCCGAAGAATCTTTGCGTCATCTAGACGAGGATGGTATTGTCCGAATTGGCGCCGAAGTGCATCCCGGAGATATTCTAGTTGGCAAAATTACTCCGAAAGGAGAGCAGGAACTAAGTTCAGAAGAGCGATTATTGCGTGCTATTTTCGGCGAAAAAGCCAAGGAAGTGCGCGATACTTCGCAGCGTATGAGTAATGGTAAGCACGGCAAGGTTGTCGGCGTAAAGGTCTTCTCGCGCGAGAACGGTCATGAGCTAAAAGCTGGAGTTATAATGCAAATCCAGGTATTTGTGGCACAGATGCGCAAAATATCCGTCGGTGACAAATTAGGTGGCCGTCACGGAAACAAGGGTGTAATTGCCCGAATTCTACCGGTTGAAGACATGCCGTTTATGGAAGACGGTACTCCGATTGATATCATTCTTAACCCGCTTGGCGTACCTTCAAGAATGAACATTGGACAGCTTTTTGAAACACACCTGGGACTTGCTGCCAGAATGCTTGGCTTTTATGTAGCAAGCCCATCATTTAATGGTGTGCCTGAGGAAAAAATTCGTGAGCTGCTATCTGAAGCGGGAGTGCCCGCCGACGGCAAACAGCAGCTTTTTGATGGGCGTACTGGAGAGGCCTTTAAGGAACGAACTTCAGTTGGCAGTATGTACATTATTAAGTTGAACCACATGGTCGCTGATAAGATTCATGCCCGCTCTACTGGGCCGTACACGATGGTTACACAACAGCCATTGGGAGGAAAAGCTCAAAATGGTGGACAGCGCTTTGGTGAAATGGAAGTCTGGGCACTAGAAGCTTTTGGGGCAGCTACAACCCTCCAAGAAATGTTAACCATTAAGTCGGATGATGTTTATGGCAGAAGCAAGGCTTACGAGTCAATAATAAAGGGAACCGAAATTGTCGGGCCTAAAGTTCCTGAAAGCTTTAATGTGTTGGTTAAGGAACTGCAAGGCCTGGGTCTTAAAGTTGACTTAATTAAGGAAAGCGCAATTGTGGACGCGGAAGCTGTGCTAGCAACTAACGTTCATAACGAAGCAGTGAGCCAAAGTGCCATCGATATTCCCGAATCGGAAATTACCGATATTGATGTAACCGAAGAAACTATAGGTGACGATTTCAGCATAGAGGAAGAATTAGTTACCAATGAAGATATTACGATAGCTAACAATGCGGCAGCTCAGAAAAATGCCGAAGACGAGAAGGAGGCAGAATAACATGGCAACACGTAATACTTACGGTACGGACATTGCCGATTTCGATGCAGTAAGACTGGCGATCGCCAGCCCAGCAGATATTCTCGAGTGGAGTTATGGCGAAGTTACTAAACCCGAAACCATAAATTATCGGACCCAAAAGCCGGAGCGTGACGGGCTGTTTTGTGAACGAATTTTTGGGCCAGTCAAAGATATTAACCCGCATGACGCAAAGTACAAAGGCGTTCGTAGTAGAGAAGCGGCTGTCGATAAGAATGGAGACCTAGTAACTAAGAGCATTGTTCGTCGTGAACGTATGGGGCACATTAATTTGGCGGTTCCAGTTGCTCATATTTGGTTTTTGCGTGGAACTCCCAGTGCTATGGGCCTACTCTTGGGCATGACCGTAAAAAACCTTGAACGTGTTGCTTATTTTGCCAGCTTTATCATTATTTCGGTAGATAGCGACAAGCGTGATCAGCTGCTAGCTGACAAAGAAGCTGAATTTAATGCTGCAAAAGAGGCTATTAAGCTACGGTTTGAAAAAGAGGCAACTGAGGACAATGCCAACGTCAGAGCTCTTGCAGAGATGCAAACCAAGGAGATTGAGGAGCTAAGTAAAGATTTCGAGAATTACCGCGAACAGTTGGGTGCTTTAGTCAAGCAAAACTTGATTAGTGAAACCGATTACCGGGTTCTGCCTGACGAACTACGGGCAATCGTAAAAGTCGGCATGGGCGGTGCAGCATTGAAAGAATTATTAGACGAGATTGATCTTACTACGTTAATAAATGATTTAAATGCTGAAGTCGAAGAAGCCAAAGGTCAGCGTCGTAAGCGTTTAATGAAACGTTTAAGATTAATTGAGAGTATTGAACGGGCCGGTATACATCCCGGAAGTATGTGTCTATCGATTCTTCCGGTTATTCCTCCCGATCTTCGTCCAATGGTTCAGCTTACCGGTGGACGTTTTGCCACCTCTGATTTAAATGATCTATATAGGCGGGTTATCAATCGTAATAATCGCCTTAAGAAGCTTATTGATTTAAACGCTCCGGAAGTAATAAGACGTAACGAGCAACGAATGCTCCAAGAAGCAATTGACGCCTTAATTGACAACTCAGCTGCTAGAGGTGGCCGTGCTGTAGCGGCTACGGGACAGCGACGTCGATTGAAGTCACTGAGCGATATGCTTAAGGGAAAACAAGGTCGTTTTCGCCAGAATCTTCTTGGTAAGCGTGTTGACTACTCCGGCCGATCGGTAATTGTCTCCGGTCCTGAGCTTAAGATTCATCAGTGTGGTTTACCAAAAATGATGGCTCTGGAGTTATTTAAGCCCTTTGTTATTGGTGAGTTAATCAATAACGAGCATGCTCATAACATTCGAAGCGCTACACGTTTAATTGAGTTGGGCGAGACAGTGGTTTGGGATGCCTTAGATGAAGTTATTAATGGTAAGTATGTACTACTTAACCGCGCACCAAGTCTACATCGTTTAAGTATCCAAGCTTTTCAACCGGTACTAATCGAAGGACGGGCAATCCAACTTCATCCCTTAGTTTGCCGTGGGTTTAACGCCGACTTTGATGGAGACCAGATGGCGGTTCACCTTCCTTTGAGCGATGACGCGCAAGAAGAAGCCAGGACGATTATGGCGGCCAACCGAAACTTACTAAAACCAGCCGATGGATCACCAATTTTACACATCGAACAAGATATAGTTTTAGGTTGCTACTACCTGACCTACGCCCGCCCGGGCCTTAACGAAAATGTTCACATTTTAAGTAGTATTAACGAGTTAATTTTGTCTTTGGATAGCGGCCAACTTAGTCTTCAATCTCCAGTAACTTTGCCGTTTCGGGGAGTAATACGAACCACTACCGCAGGCCGGATTTTATTTAACGAGACATTCCCAGAGGATTTTCCATTTCACGATGAACCAATGACCAAAAAACGTTTACAAAGCGTGATGGCTGAGGTTTATGCCCGCTATGGTCAGGAGCGTACGGCAGAGATTGCCGATGATCTAAAAGATTTGGGCTTCACTTACGCTACGATTTCCGGACTTAGTATGGGAATGAGTGATTTTGAACGAATCAAGGGTATGGATGAACTAATTAATGTTGGCGATGAGCGATCAGCAGCTATTTCCGCTCAATATGAGCAAGGTTTTATAACTGAGTCGGAACGCGTTCGCCTTGTCGTAGATAACTGGACAAAAATTGAAAACCAAGTTCAAGATTTACTAGCCGAGCAGACTGTAAATCGCGACTCTTCAATGGCCATTGCAATTACTTCGGGCGCAAGAGGAAATATTTCTCAGATGAAAATGACTGTCGGTATGGTAGGCGTGCTACAAGACGCTGCCGGTCGTACCATTGAGCTGCCGATTAAGTCCAGCTACATTAGCGGTCTTGACCCGCTAGAGTATTTCACTGGCACACGAGGCACTCGTAAGGCGTTAATAGATATCGCCTTAAAAACTGCCGACGCTGGCTACTTAACCCGTCGCTTAGTTGACGTTTCTCAGGACGTGTTTACGATTAATGACGACTTAGCCGATCCCGGATTCTCAATGCTTCGTGAAGATGCCGCTGCTATTGGTACAAGTTACGCTTCGCGTTTGACAGGTCGCTATGCTGCCGAAAACATTGCTAAGTATGTTAAGCTCGGTGAACTCATTACCCCGGAAATAGCCCAAGCAATTGAAACAGACACTAAGCTTGACGGTGTAAAAATAATGAGTGCATTGTCATGCATGAACGTTCGCGGGGTGCCAAGCCGAAGCTATGGCGTTGATCCGGCAACCGGTAAGTTAGTCAGTTCTCACCATCCGATTGGTGTAATTGCTGCTCAGAGTATTGGTGAGCCTGGCACGCAACTAAGCTTAGACTCGAAGCACCGTTCCGGTGCTCTAGTAGCCGATGATGCTGCCCAGGGTCTTAGCCGTATTGAGGAGTTATTTGAATGTCGAACTCCTAAAGGTGTTGCCTATTTGTCAGATATTAGCGGTACTGTTAACGCTTGGGAAGAAGGCGATCATTACGTGGTTCAAATTACGGCTCACGGTAAGAAGAATCTTAGCTTTGAGCTAGGTGAGCGAAAATCAAAGTTGGCTAGTGGCACTGATGTGCAAGTTGGTGACGTGATTGCTTCCAACGAAGACGGAAGCGAGCCGTTAATTGCCCCGATGGCTGGCCGCCTCAGTATTAGTGATACTACCTTGCAAATTACACCGACAAAGCAAAGTGTATTGCGCTATGAGATACCAGGTATAAAGCAGTTGCTTGTTGCAGATGGTGATAAGGTTGTCGCCGGACAAAGATTGACCAACGGTTCAATAAATCTTCATGATTTAATGCGTTTACAAGGGGTAGAATCAACACAACGCTACATCATGAACGAGATTTTAAAAATTTTTGTCAGCCAGGGCCAAAATATTGCCGATAAGCACCTGGAAATTATTGTTCGCCAGATGTTTAGCCGGGTTCAAATCGAAGATAGCGGCGATAGCGAATTTGTCACCGGTGATATAGTTTCTAAACTGGCAGTTGGTGACGTTAACGAAAAGTTGGTAGCCGAAGGAAAGCAGCCAGCTCGCTATGTCCAACTTTTGCTAGGCATTACAAAAGCCTCGCTTTCAACCGACTCCTTCCTTTCGGCAGCTTCTTTCCAGGACACTACTCGAGTATTGATTGCAGCTGCTGCATCAGGAAAGGTCGACCGCTTGTTTGGTTTAAAGGAGAATGTCATTTTAGGTCGTAAAATTCCAGTAGGTACTGGATATGTCGCTGAGGACGAAGACTTGAGCAAAGGTAGTGAAATCGAGCAGGATTCGTTCGTCAGTTGATTTTAGTACGTCTTATCTGATAGAATGCGGATAAACGAAATTAAGTAATTTAAAGAGAAGGATAGTTTTAAGGATAGAACTGAGGCGTGAATACTGCAGTTATAGCGAGCTTCACTAAGTAGTTATCGCGGTCACTGCCGAAGGGTCATTAACAGCTATAAGCTTAAAGCAAATACAATAATGCCAACCATCAACCAACTAGTTAGAAAGCCGCGCAGCAAAGTCACGACTAAGAGTAAGTCGCCGGCAATGCAGCGTGTTGTAAACAACCTTAAAACTACCGGCTATGAAAAGCCGGCGCCATTTAAGCGGGGTGTTTGTATTAAGGTCACCACTAAGACTCCAAAGAAGCCAAACTCGGCCTTACGTAAGGTTGCCCGTGTCAGATTGACCAACGGATATGAAGTTTGGGCATATATTGGCGGTGAAGGACATAACCTTCAAGAACACGCCGTAGTTTTAGTACGAGGCGGACGGGTAAAAGATTTACCTGGCGTACGTTACCATATCGTTCGCGGATCTCTCGACCTTCAGGGTGTAAGTGATCGTAAGCAAGGCCGCAGCAAATACGGAGCTAAGAAAGCTTAAGGCTTTTGTAGTAATTTCTATGCCACGCAAAAAAACCAAAGCATTTACAAGAGATATCCAACCCGACCGGCTGTATAACAGTGTTTTAGTGCAGCGCTTAATTAACAGGGTGATGCGCAACGGAAAAAAACAACTGGCCGAGCGCTTGGTATATACGGCTATGCAATCGGCTGCTACTAAACTTAAAGTAGCTAATCCATTAGACGTTTTTGAACAAGCCTACAAGAATATTCAGCCACTAACTGAAACTCGTTCACGCCGGGTTGGCGGAGCGAACTACCAAATTCCTTTCGAAGTCAAAGGTCAACGTCAAACGCACCTAACCATTATGTGGTTAGTAGCTGCGGCTCGTGCCCGTAAAGGAATGAGTATGGCTGATCGTTTGGCTGCGGAATTTGTAGATGCCTATAACGGTACAGGGGCGGCAGTTAAGAAGCGTGAAGATACTCATCGCATGGCAGAAGCTAACCGGGCTTTCGCTCACTTTGCACGAACCTAGAAAACATTAAGACATTAATTTAATAATAGAATGACTTTTTAGGAATCACGATGGCTAACTCTACCTATCCAATAGATAAACTGCGTAATATCGGCATTATTGCTCATATTGACGCAGGCAAAACAACCACTACGGAAGGTATACTTTACCGTACTGGGCTTAAGCATAAGATTGGTGCCGTGCATGAAGGTGAAACTACTACTGACTGGATGGCTCAGGAGCGAGAGCGTGGGATTACTATTGTTTCTGCCGCAGTTACCTGCTATTGGAAAGAGCACCAGATTAACATAATTGACACGCCAGGGCACATTGATTTTACAGTCGAAGTTGAGCGAAGTTTACGTGTTCTAGATGGCGCGGTAGTTGTCTTTGACGGTAAAATGGGAGTCGAAAGCCAGAGTGAAACCGTTTGGCGGCAGGCCGACAAGTACAATGTTCCCCGTATCTGTTTTATTAACAAGATTAATCAGACTGGCGGTGATTACTATAAATCTCTCGAGTCAATTCATGCACGATTAAGTAAACAGGCCTTTCCAATTCATTTGCCCATGGGCTTTGAACAAGCCGTTAATGGCGTGATTGACTTAATAAGCATGAAGGCTTACAGCTACAAGGATTTTACCGATCACGAATTAGTTGAAGGTGAAATACCAGCCGATCTAGTTGACGAAGCTAAACGTTATCGCTCATTGCTAATTGAAAACGCTGTAGCTGAATATGAGCCTATGCTTGAGAAATATCTAGAGGTAGGCGAAGAAGGAATGAGTGAAGCAGACATTCGCCAGGCGGTTAGGGTTGCTACTTTATCTGGTAAATTCTACCCTGTGACAGGCGGTGACGGCAGGGGCGTAATCGTTGAAAAGTTGCTTGATCTGGTTACCGATTTATTACCTAGCCCTAATGACCGTGGCGTAACTTGGGGGAAGCATCCAAAGACTGGCGATGAAATTGAAAGAAAGCCCGAAACTGCTGAACCGTTTTGCGCACTGGCGTTTAAAATTGCAACTGACCCATTTGTAGGAAAATTAGCTTACTTTAGAGTTTATTCAGGGAAAATTGTTGCCGGTAGTTATATTTTAAATAGTTCAACTAATGAAAAAGAACGGGTTGGGCGAATTGTTCGTATGCAAGCCGATAAGCGAGAAGATCTGGCCGAAGTCAAGGCTGGAGATATCGCCGCGATTGTTGGATTGAAGGGAACTACTACGGGTAACACCTTGTGCGACGTAAGTTATCCAATTATTCTTGAGAGCATTACCTTCCCAGAACCTCCGGTGTCAATTGCTATTGAACCGAAGACTAAAGCCGACCAGGAAAAAATGAGTTTAGCATTGCAGCGTTTAGCTGAGGAAGATCCGACTTTCCGGATTCGGGTAGATGATGAAACTGGCCAAACAATTATCTCTGGGATGGGTGAACTGCACCTAGACATTATTGTTGATCGAATGAAACGAGAATTCGGCGTAGAAGCCAATGTTGGTCAGCCTCAGGTTGCTTATCGTGAGACGATTCGGAAAAGCGACGTCGAAGTTCAGGGCAAGTATATTCGTCAAACCGGCGGTCGAGGTCAATACGGCGATGTATGGCTAAGATTGTCACCAAATGAGGCCGGCTCAGGATTTGAGTTCATTAACTCAATTCGCGGCGGAACAGTCCCTAGCGAGTATATCCCGGCGGTACGCAAGGGGGTTGAAGAAGCATTGTCTAACGGTGTTATTGCCGGCTATCCAGTGGTAGATATTAAGGCGGAACTTTACGACGGCAGTTATCACGATGTTGACTCGTCAGAAATGGCTTTCTCGATTGCCGGTTCAATGGCTCTTCAAGAAGGCGTTAAACGCGCTAATCCGGTACTTCTTGAGCCTATTATGAAGTTGGTGGTCGTATGTCCGGAAAGTTTCATGGGCGATGTTATCGGAGATTTAAACTCCAAGCGCGGACGCATTGAAAGCATGGAAGATCTAGCTAATGGTGTCAAAGAGATCACCGCCTTTGTGCCCCTAGCTGAGCTATTTGGCTACACTACTAATTTGCGTTCTATGACACAGGGACGAGCTAGTTCAACGATGGAACTGGACCGTTATATGGACGTGCCGTCAAATGTTACTGAAAGCATTATTGCTAAAAAGCGCTAGACTGTGCTCCCTAAATCACTAAAAGCGTAAAAATTAAAAAGTTTACCTCTTTACAAAGGTGTAGGTTATCTCTATACTAGCGATGGTAAAAAGCGTGGGTCTGTTAATGGTATTTCTGTTAACTAACGCTTATATATAATTATCTAGTAAGCGATGGCGAGCCAAGCCAGAAAAGCTCGTCTTGACGCATACAATAGCAAGGAGAAGTTAAGAATATGGCTACATTTGATCGCACCAAACCACATGTGAACGTTGGCACTATGGGTCACGTTGATCACGGCAAAACAACGCTTACGGCAGCGATTACTGCTGTTTTAGCAAAGCGTTTACCGAGTAATATTAACAAACCAGTACCTTACGACCAGATTGATAAAGCTCCTGAAGAACGTGCTCGTGGTATTACGATAGCAACCTCGCACCAAGAGTACGAAAGTGAAAAGCGTCACTATGCTCACGTCGACATGCCCGGTCACGCTGACTACGTCAAGAATATGATTACTGGTGCTGCGCAAATAGACGGGGCAATTCTTGTTGTTAGCGCCGCTGACGGCCCAATGCCTCAGACTCGTGAACACGTGCTATTGGCTCGCCAGGTCGGCGTTCCAAGTATTCTTGTCTACATGAACAAGATGGACTTAGCTGACGCGGAACTGGTTGACCTGGTTGAAGAAGAAATCCGTGACTTGCTAGCTAAGTATGATTTTGACCGTGACTGCCCAATTATTCGTGGCTCTGCTACAAAAGCTCTCGAAGGCGACAAGGATAGCGAAGACTCGATCATGGCTCTAGTAAAGGCTATGGATGACTATATTCCCGAACCAGTACGTAGTCTCGATAAGCCATTTTTGATGCCAATCGAGGATGTCTTCTCTATTAAGGGACGTGGAACTGTTGCAACCGGAAGGATTGAAGCCGGTGTCGTAAAGATGAATGATGAAGTAGAGATTGTCGGTATTCGCCCCACCACTAAGTCTGTAGTTACGGGTATTGAAGCCTTTAAGAAACAACTTGACGAAGGACGAGCCGGAGACAACGCCGGTATCTTACTGCGAGGCATTGAGCGTGACGACATTGAGCGCGGTCAAGTATTAGCTAAGCCCGGAACAATTACTCCGCATACTGAATTTGAAAGTGAAGTCTACATACTCACTAAGGAAGAAGGCGGTCGTCACACTCCATTCTTTAAGGGATACAAACCGCAGTTTTACTTTAGGACTACCGATGTTACAGGTGAAGTTGAACTTCCGGCTGACAAAGAAATGGTTATGCCTGGCGACACAGTTACTTTTAACGTTAAACTATTGGCACCGATTGCTATGGACCAAGGACTTCGTTTTGCGATTCGAGAAGGTGGTAGAACAGTAGGTGCTGGTGTAGTCACTAAAGTTGTTAAATAAGAGATTTTTAAAATTTTTATGGCTGAAGTTAAAACCGAAACCAAACAACGCATCAGGATTCGCTTAAAAGCGTATGATCACAAAGTTATTGATCAAGCGGCTAAGCAGATTATCGATACTGCCTTAAGAACCGGCGCTAGTTTGGCTGGACCAATACCTCTACCGACTAGGAAATCTACTTTTACAGTCATAAAAAGCCCTCATGTTTACAAGAAGAGTCGAGAACAGTTTGAGATGCGGGTGCACAAGCGTCTAATCGATGTTTTTGAGCCTACCGCCAAGACTATTGATAGTCTAATGAACCTATCTCTACCGGCTGGTTGCGACGTTGAAATTAAAATGTGATTGCCGTATTATTTTCAACGCATTGACTGTTTAAAGTTTAATTGTTAATCTATTACGGTATCTTTTGCAATCTAACTTTTTAAGTGCATTAAAGTAATGAGCATTTGATTGCTGATCTGCTTTAAAGAACCAATAAGGTCATAGTGCATTTTTGTACCTAGGTTAAAAGTAAAAGAATTACTAAAAATAAGTTTTAATAAGGGGCTTTTGCAAAAAGCTAATGAAAGCATTAATTACATATAAGTTAGGCATGACTTCGCTAATTGGTGAAGATGGTAATGTGACGCCGGTCACCTTGCTGGATGCTGCTTCAAATGTCGTAGTTGGCAAGCGAACCGTAGAAAAAGACGGTTACAGCGCTCTTATTTTAGGCGCCGGAAATAGTAAAAAGATATCCAAGCCAGTGGCTGGCATACTAAAAGCCTCTCAAGCCGGTTCATCGTTAATTAGAGAAATTCGTCTAGAGGCTTCTGAGATAAACGAACTAAACGTTGGCGACAAAGTAAACGCTGACGTTTTTAGTGTCGGAGACACAGTTGCGGTTAGCGGTACCAGTAAAGGGAAAGGCTGGGCGGGGACGATAAAGCGTCACGGCTTTCACCGTGGACGTAAAACCCATGGCGGTCGCAGCTATCGCCGCGTCGGATCGATTGGCTCAATGTATCCACAGCACATTCTGAAGGGTAAGAAGATGTCCGGAAGACTAGGGCATGAAAGAGTTACTACCCGTGGCCTTAAAGTTGCTTACGTAGATAGTGTTAATAATGCCATTGGGGTAATTGGAGCAGTGCCCGGACCACGAAAAGGTGTCGTTTTACTAAGAGGGGATCTTAAATAATGTCGACCCTAACTTATTCTAAAAGCGGTGCCAAGGCTTCTACTCAAGTAAAGCTTAATCCTTCATTGTTTGGCGTCAAGGATATTAATACTCGCTTGCTGGCTCAAGTTTACGTTGCTTATCTAGCCAATGGACGAACTAATTTAGCTAAGACTAAAACGCGCGGATTAATTAGTGGCGGTGGACGTAAACCGCATCCGCAAAAGGGTACCGGACGCGCCCGCAGTGGTTCATCCCGTAATCCTCTGTGGCGTGGCGGTGGTACGGTCTTTGGCCCGACTGGACTAGAGAATTATTCGCATAAGACTAATGTTAAATCTAAACGAGTGGCAGTTATTCATGCTCTGAGTGCATTAAATGCTCGTAATGGCAACACTATAAAAATCATTGAAGAGCTAAGCATCAAGACTTCGAAAACTAAAGAGCTTAAGTCTTTGCTAACTAAACTTGATGCTATGGACGGCTACACTTTAATTGTTTGCGACAATTTAAGCGATAACTTAAAACTTGCTAGCCGTAATTTGAGTAATGTCAATGTTTGTGCTGCGACGTATTTAAATGTCGCAAAGTTGCTCGATTCTGATACTCTAGTGATCACCAAGTCAGCTTTACAGAAAATAACCTTCTGGTTAATGCCTAAGTCTGCTAAAGAACCGCTGAAAGCTGAGGCTATATCATGAATACTCAATTACGTAGCCCTAAAAGTTTAAGTGTCTTACCTCGCCTGAGCGAGAAGGGCTATAACCTGAGCCACGATCACGTTTATGTCGTAGATATCGAACCAACTCTTAACAAGAACGGTGTAAAGCTGGCTATTGAAAGCCAGTTTAATGTTAAAGTAGCCAAGATTAACATCCTTAATTCTAAAGGCAAAGCCAAGCGGACAATATCCAACCAAGGGCGGAAGGTAGCTTACGGCCGCGATGCTGACGTCAAAAAAGCCTACGTGACCTTAGTGGAAGGTAATAGTTTGCCTTTCTTTGAGGCCATTGAAGAAGAAGAGAAGAAAGCCGAAGAAGTTCAAGCCAAGGTTGCTAAAGAGATTGAAAAGCAGGATAAACCAAAGCGTCGTACGCGCAAGAAAGAGGATGAGGATTAAGTATTATGCCAATTACTGCTTATAAACCCACTTCTAGCGCTCGACGCGGAATGACTAGCGAAGACACTTCAGAACTAACGACCCCTAATCCAAAGCACTCGCTAACCAAATCATATAAGAAAAGTCATGGACGCAATAACCAAGGCCGGATAACTACCAGACATAAGGGTGGCGCAAACCGCCGAAAGTACCGGGCCATTAGTTTTTCTCTACCTCAAAATTACCACGGGACTATTGAGCATATTGAATATGATCCGAATCGCACCAGTCATATTGCCCGACTTAAGGATAATTCCGGCCGATACAGATATATTTTAGCTACGCAAGGCATGAGCATTGGTCAAACAATTAATTGCGGCGACGAAGTGGCAATAGAAAACGGCAATCGTTTAACATTGCGTCAAATTCCGGTTGGTAGTGTAATTCATGCCATTGAACTTAAGCCGGGTAAGGGTGCTCAGCTAGTTAGAAGTGCTGGTGCTGCTGCCCAACTAATTGCTCGTGATGAACATTCAGCTCAAGTACGTCTTCCAAGCGGTGAGGTACGTATTTTTAGTGTTGAATGTAGCGCCAGTCTGGGCGTAATTGGTAATGAACAGCATCAGAATGTTTCAATCGGCAAAGCCGGACGTAATCGTCACAAGGGAATTCGTCCAACAGTCAGGGGAGTCGTAATGAATGCTGTCGATCACCCGCACGGTGGCGGAGACGGAGGCAGACACCGGATGGCTAAAGCTCCACGGACTCCGTGGGGTCAAAAGACGCTGGGTCTTAAAACGCGGCGCAATAAATCTACTAATAAGTATATTGTTCGCAGTAGACATGCGAGTAGAAGGAGTTAATAGATATGAGCCGATCACTTAAAAAAGGTCCTTTCATTGATTTTAAGCTAGCACGGAAACTGGGCCGTTTAGCTCCTGAAGACCGAACGATTATTAAAACATGGGCCCGATCTAGCACAGTTGCCCCGGAATTTGTTGGGCGGACAATTGCCGTTCATAACGGTAAAGTTCATGTGCCAGTATTTGTTACTGAGAATATGGTAGGCCACAAACTGGGCGAATTTGCACCAACACGTAAGTTTCGGGTTCATGGCGGTAAGCTAGCTAAAGCCGAATCAAATTCGTCAGGAAATAAGGGGTAAGAAAAATGCCTGTACTAGCAGTAGCTAAGGGTGTGAACCAAAGTCCGCGAAAAGTTGCGGTGGTTGCGGCATTGGTTCGCGGACGCAGTGTGAGTGAGGCTCTAACAATTTTAGAGCATACCCCGAGACGAAGTTCTCTTGCGGTGATTAAAGTTATTAAAAGTGCTCAGGCCAACGCTGACTATAATCACGGATATAAGCCGAATACCTTGAGAATTAGCGAAATTAGTGTATCTCCTGGTCCACGATTGAAGCGATTTCGTCCAGTTGCTCGCGGTGCAGCACATCCTTTTCAAAAACGCACTTCTCACATTCGGGTGGTCGTTGATGGAGAATTGCGTAAATCGAAGACCGATAAGCCTGCTAGTAAACAGACCGAAACGTCTAAAACTGTAAATAAAGTAGCGGAGAAATAACTATGGGCCAAAAAGTTAATCCAATTAGCATGCGCCTTCAACTCAATAAGGAATGGAGTAGTAGATGGTTTGCCGATAAGCGCTCATATGCCAGTTTTCTTAGTGACGACCTACGGGTTCGACGTTTAATTCAGGATAAGTTGGGCAGCCGGGCATCAATTAACCGAGTAGAAATTAGCCGTACCCCAAACTTGGTGTCCGTTACAGTCTACACTGCCAAGGCTGGGGTTGTAATTGGCCGCGGTGGCGCTGGGGCACAAGATCTTAAGGATGAAATAGAGAAAATCTATCGTACGCCAATCCGCGTCAATATTGAGGAGGTTAAGAAGCCGGACTTATATGCCAAACTAGTCGCTGAAAACATCGCTCATCAATTAGAACGGCGTATGAGCTTTAGGCGGGCAATAAAGAGTACGGCGGCAGCAACAATGCGTGCCGGAGCTAAAGGAATTCGAATCGAAGTTAGCGGTCGTTTAAACGGTTCGGAGATGAGCCGTCGCGAAAAAGAAGTTGCCGGGTCCGTTCCATTACATACTTTAAGGGCGGACATCGATTACGCTTACTCTCCGGCGTTTACTAAAGCTGGCATTATTGGTGTAAAAGTATGGATTTATAAGGGAGAGGTGCTCTAAAATGTTAATACCGGCACGAAGTAAATACCGCAAAGTCCGAAAGGGACGTATTCGTGGCGTTGCAACTTCTGGCAATTACATTGCATACGGCGATTACGGTTTGCAGGCTCAAGGAAACGAGCGCATTAATTCAAGACAGATCGAGGCAGCCAGACAGGCGATGACAAGGTATATTAAGCGCGGCGGAAAAATTTGGATTCGTATCTTTCCCCATACTCCTGTTACAAGAAAGCCTCAAGATGTGAAAATGGGTAGCGGTAAAGGCAGCCCGGAATATTTTGTAGCCAAAGTCAGACCGGGAACGATTTTGTTTGAGATGCAAGGAGTTAGCGAGGTAGAAGCTCGTGAAGCCATGCGATTAGCAGCCAATAAACTCCCGGTCAAAACTCGCTTTTTGATTCGAGAGGAGTCCTAGGAAGGTTTATTAGTATGAAGATTGCAGATATCCGTAAATTAACCACCGCCGAGCTGACTAAACAGAGCAGCTCTCTTAGGGACGAAATCGTAGAGCTAAAGCGCATGAAAAGCATGGGTGAGATTACAAATGTGCGCCAGGTAAAGAACAAGCGTAAAGACCTTGCAAGGATGCTTAGTGTACTTAGTGAACAATTGCTAAAGGAGAAGATCTAATGTCGAAAACTTTAAACGGTGTGGTAAGTGCGCTATCCGGAAATAAGACTATAGCCGTTAAAGTCGAACGTCGAAAAACCCACCCCACTCTACATAAACAGTTCTTAGACACTACTAAGTTTATGGTGCATGACGAAGCTAGTGAAGCTCAAGTTGGAGATAAGGTGACAATTGTTGAGTGTCGACCGCTGAGCGCTACCAAGCATTTTCAATTAGAGCGGATTTTAGTGCGTGCCAAACTAAAAGAAGAGGCTCTTGCAGTTTTAAAGGCTGACAACCAAGTTGTAGAGTCTAGCATAGCCGAAGTTCCGGTCAAGCCGAGCGTGACAAGAAAAATGTCGGCAGTTACTAAAAAGAAGAGCGTAAAATCATGATTCAGCAAGAAACCAGATTAAACGTTGCCGACAACAGCGGAGCACGCGAAATTCTTTGCATTCGAGTGCTAGGCGGTAGCCGTCGTCGCTACGCGAGGGTCGGCGATATTATAGTTGCTAGCGTCAAAGAAGCTAACCCGAATGGTACAGTCAAAAAGAAGAGCGTCGTTAAAGCGGTTGTGGTGCGTACGACTGATCAAATACGCCGTGCGGACGGCTCGACAATAAAATTTGATGATAACTCAGCTGTTATCATTGCTGACGACAAAACACCGCGCGGGACTCGTATTTTTGGCCCAGTACCGCGAGAATTACGCGAAAAAGGTTATGCCCGTATTATTAGTCTTGCGCCGGAGGTACTTTAAATGAGTGATCATCGATATAAGATTAGACTAAAAAAAGGCGATCAGGTAGTTGTGAGAAGTGGTAAGTACAAGGGCAAAACAGGAAAAATTACGGCTACACACCCATCTTTGAACGCCGTTACCGTCGACGGAATTAATGTCGTTAAACATCACGTAAAACCTAATAAGGAGTACCCGCAAGGCGGCATTATTGATGAAACTAAGCCTATTAACGTTAGTAAGCTTGGTATCTATGAACCGACTCTTAAAAAGGCTAGTCGTATTAAATATGTGCTTAATGAGGACGGTAAGACCCGCGTATTTAGTGCTAGCAATAAGGAGATTAAGTAATGGCTTCTTCTAAAGAGACGGTTAATAAAGGTTATCAACCCCGTTTACTGCAGCTTTATAATACACGCATCGAAGCCGAGCTTATGAAGGAGCTTAAGCTTAATAATATAAATCAGGTTCCAAAGCTTGAAAAGATTGTAATAAATAGCGGAGTCGGTAAGGCCAAAGACGACAAAAAACTTATGGACACCATGGTTAATACCTTGCGCAAAATTTCTGGGCAACAACCGGTGCAGACGGTTGCTAAAAAATCAATTGCCACATTCAAGGTTCGTGAGGGAGATAAAGTTGGACTTAAAGTAACCTTGCGTGGTGCTAGGATGTATGAATTCATGGACCGTTTAATTAATATTGTCTTACCTCGTCTGCGTGACTTCCATGGTGTAAGCGAGAGCGCCTTTGACAAACAAGGTAATTATGCGCTAGGATTAACAGACCAATCGGTTTTTCCGGAACTGAGTTTTGAAGAAACTTCTCAAGCGCACGGAATACAAGTGATATTTGTTATTAAAAACGAGCAGCCAGCTCATGCCCGAGCCTTGCTTGCTAAGATGGGTGTACCATTTACAAAGGAAAGTAAATAATAATATGGCCAAGACATCAATAGTAGTTAGGGACGCAAAACGCCAAGCGATGATTCGTCGCTACGCAGCTAAGCGTGCCGAGTTGAAAGAGCTCGGTGATTGGGAAGGTTTAGCTAAATTGCCACGCAATAGCTCTCCCACGCGCTGGAAAAATCGCTGCTCGGAAACTCATCGTCCTAGAGGGTATATGAGACAATTTGGTCTTAGTCGTATTAGCTTCCGAGAACATGCCAGTCGTGGTGAGATTCCAGGCGTAACTAAGTCGAGCTGGTAAGGGAAAAAGCAATGAGCAAAGTATCCACTGATCCAATTTCCGACATGCTGGCCCGTATTCGTAATGCGAATGCTGTTAACAAGAACCAAATCGTTTTACCTCACTCCGGCATTAAAGAATCAGTTGCTAGGGTTTTAGCTAAATCAAATTTTATTATTTCGGTGGCTGTTGAAGGCAAGAATCAAGACAAGCGATTGGTTTTAACTTTATCTTCTAGTGATAGTAGTTCAAAAATTACATCGATTAAGAGACTAAGTAAACCGGGTCGTCGCATTTATGCCGGATCGAAGGACATCCCATGGGTGAAACAAGGCCGAGGGATAGTTATTATTTCAACCGCAAATGGCATCTTGAGTGGAGACGAAGCGAAACGATTAAATCTCGGTGGCGAACTTATTTGTGAGGTTTATTAGCTATGAGTCGTATTGGCCGGCAACCAGTAATAATTCCGTCAGACGTTAGTGTAAATATTAACCAGGGAGTTGTGAGTGTTAGTGGTAGCAAGGGCAATTTAGTGCAACCATTGCTTGAAGGATTGTCAGTTACTGTTGATGGCGCGCAAGTTTTAGTAAATACGCTAAGCGAGAATTCCATGTCTAAGGCAAACCACGGGCTAATGCGCTCGCTTATTAATAACATGGTAATCGGTGTCAGTCAGGGATTTAGTAAAAAACTTGAGATTAATGGGGTTGGTTACCGCGCTATTATGCAAGGCTCTAAGGGTATTAAGTTTTCGCTAGGTTATTCTCACGACATCTCTTTTTCCTTACCTGAAGGCGTAAATGCTATGATTGATCAGAATGTCATAACTGTTACCGGTGCGGACAAGCAACAGGTTGGTCAGGTGGCCAGCGAAATTAGAGAGTTGCGTAAACCTGAACCCTATAAGGGGAAGGGTATTATGTATGAGGGTGAGCACATAATCAGGAAAAGCGGCAAAAGCGGCAAGGAGAGCAAGTAGATTTTTTATGAATCGTTTAAGTCAGAAAATGAATTCAATGCAAATGCGTAAGAATCGTGTACGGGCTGTAATTAGCGGGACTAGCGAGAGGCCCCGATTAAGTGTACATATCTCAATCAACCACGTTAGCGCTCAGCTGATTAATGATTCAACATCCTCGACCTTAATTTACGTCACATCAGTTGGCCGAAAAATTAATGGCACTATGACCGAGAAAGCCGCAGCAATTGGTAGCGAGCTGGCCAAAAAAGCTAAAACCGCTGGAATTAATAAGGTAGTTTTCGATCGTGGAAGCAAACTCTACCACGGTCGAATAAAGGCTCTAGCTGATGCTGCAAGAGCCGGTGGACTGGAATTTTAAATGAATAGTAATAATTCTAATAAATCAGTTAGTAAGACAGGGAGTGAGCCATTTAAGGCTAATCGAGGTGGAATGCCTCTTGGTACTTCTAGGCGCGGTCAAACTGAAACTGACGATGATAAGCGTTTTGATGAACAAATGCTTCATATTGACCGAGTGGCACGGGTAGTTAAAGGCGGCCGTCGTTTCCGTTTTCGTGCGCTTGTAGTAGTCGGAGACCACAAAGCACAGGTTGGAATCGGTATTGCAAAAGGCGCAGATGTTACCTCAGCGGTTACTAAAGCCAACGAGGTGGCTAAGAAAAACATGATTAAAGTTCCTTTGTACCGAGACACCATCCCTCATGACGTTGAAGCCAAGGTTGGAGGATCGAAGATTCTTCTAAAGCCAGCAAGCTCCGGTACTGGATTAATAGCCGGTGGTGTTGTACGAACCATTCTAGAAGTGGCTGGAGTTGGCAACGTTTTAAGCAAGTCGCTCGGTTCATCAAATAAAGCTAACACGGCTTATGCTACGATGGCGGCACTCAAACAACTAAAGACGGCTAGCGAATGGACCACCCGAATTACTAATACTTCTTCTGTAAATCACAGGCTTCCTAAAAAGGTAACTCAATAAATTTTAATAATCTACTATGAAGTATCACGAACTTTCCATTAATAAACACCGGCAGGCTAAGCGAGTTGGACGCGGTATTGCAGGCGGGCAAGGTAAAACTGCAGGTCGTGGAACTAAAGGTCAGAAAGCCCGTACTGGCTGGTCGTTACGACCTGGTTTTGCTGGAGGTCAAAATCCTCTTATGCAGCAACTTCCTAAACTACCCGGTTTTAGATCGATCCACGCAAAAACTACTAATATCTTTACCGAGCAGCTAGAAGTACTTAAAGATTCAATAATTACAGCCGAAACTTTGGCTAAGGCTGGAATCATAAATCATCCGTATCAGAATATTAAATTACTTAAAAGAGGTGAAATTAAGCGTAGTCTGAATGTTAGTTTACCGGCTGCCTCCAGATCGGCGATTGAAGCTATTGAAAACGCTGGCGGAACCTTTAAAAGAATCGATCGTCTTCCAAGACCAAATACGAAAAATATAGATACCCAATCTAGTAAATAATTGCCAGTAACTATTTATTGGTCCGGGAAAGATTATCTTATGTTGGCGAAAAGAATCGGGCATGGCATACTACAAGATGATAGAATTAAAAATGAAACTTTAAAGAGGGAGAAGATCTAACCTTCTATTAGTAAATTTCGCTTGGTTAGAAATAGTAAAAGTAGCATGAACTGGAAAATAATTTGGCAGTCACTAAAACAAAGGGATATGCAAAAGCGTCTCTTAGCGCTGCTTGGAATTATTATTGTATTTCGGATAATGATCAACATACCAGTTCCCCTAGGTAGTGCCAAGGATTTACATCAGATTATATCCAACCTTTTTAGCTCAAAATCGGCACCTCAATTTTTAAGCTTTTTAAACGTTCTATCGGGTGGGGCGCTTGCTAACTTCTCGATTATGTTGGCCGGTTTAGGCCCGTACATTAACGCCTCGATTATTATGCAGTTACTGACCAAGGCTATCCCTCAATTAGAGGCTCTACACGATGAAGGCGAGTTTGGACAGAAGAAGATTAACCAATATACCCGTGTCTTAACCTTTCCGCTAGCTATTATTCAGTCCATAGGTTCGATTTTCTTGATTCGCCAAGCCGCTCAAAGTCTTGGCGGAACTAACATCACCGCTCATGCCTCAATTATGCAGTGGGTGATTATGGTAGCCGCCTTAACCGGAGCCTCAATGTTGCTTATGTGGCTCGGAGAATTAATTACCGAACAAGGTATTGGTAACGGAATATCTTTAATTATTACGGTTGGAATTGTTAGCCGTTTACCATCGAACATCTATGACATCGTACATGCCCAATTGAAATCGACCGATCGCTGGAAACTATTAGGTCATACCTGGCCAATGGACAAAAGAGCATCATTTTATTTAATCGGCATAATATTATCGATCATTATCTTGACATGGATTGTCGTGAAGCTTAACGAGGCTGCGAGAAACCTGACAATAAATTATGCTAAACGGGTACAAGGTAACCGAGCCTACGGTGGAGTTACCACAACTTTACCGGTTAAATTAATTACCGCCGGGGTTATTCCAATTATTTTTGCCGTTGCATTTTTAAGTGTGCCCGGGTTTGCGGGACAGCTCATGAGTGCTGCGCATAGCCCAACAATCTCCCACATTGGTAGTAACTTAGTCGCTTGGTTCCAAACACCATCTGCCGCTACGTTTGCTACCGAGCACTGGAAAGCCTATATTTATCCAGTCACTTACTTTTTGTTAGTCTTTGTTTTTACCTTCTTTTACACTTCGATTACTTTTAACTCTAAAGAAATTGCTGAGAATCTTCAAAAACAGGGCGGGTTTTTAGAGGGTGTAAGAAGCGGAAAACAAACTGAAAAATATTTGTCGAAGATAGTTAACCGCTTAACGCTTTTTGGAGCAGCAAGTTTAGGCATTTTAGCTTTACTGCCGATTATTGCCCAGATATTTATCAACCAAAACATAACAATTGGCGGAACATCGATCTTGATTTTGGTTTCTGTTGCCTTGCAAACACTTAGGGCTATTGAATCAAGGGCTTTAATGGTCACTTATGACCAGTATAGTCAACCTGATTTCTTCTATGAGCCTGAAGTTGCCGTTGAAGCGGCGGCCGGTGCTCAAAGACTTAAAATCGCTGATCGTTTCCGCTCTCGTAAACTTAAATAACCAGCTATTTTCGATATAGGTATTTTAAAACCGCCTAGTGTGCTATGCTGGTTTTAAGGATAAACGGCAGTATTGGCTGAACCGTCTTTTGCATAAGTTTGATAAAAACTCTTTACATTAGTAATATGTTTTTGATATAATCACAGATTAGTTATAGGTATGGCTGCCAATAAAGAAGTTATCGAGCTTAGCGGTACTATCGTTGAGACTCTGCCCGGTACCCAGTTTCGGGTTGAACTCGAGAACGGCCATCAAATTATAGCTCACGTCGCCGGTAAAATGAGAAAACATTTTATTCGTATCGTACCAGGCGACAGCGTTACGGTTGAGTTGACCCCTTATGATCTTACTAAGGGCAGAATCACCTATCGCATGTCATAAATCTTAATTTTTTAAGGCAGTGTGTCAAATTCAAGGAGGAATTGATCCGCATGAAAGTGCGTGCCAGCGTCAAAAAGATAAGCCCAGATGATCTAGTCGTCCGTCGCAAAGGACGTGTCTATATCATTAACAAGCGTAAACCCAAGCATAAACAAAGGCAGGGCTAGTTAATATGGCGCGAATTTCTGGTGTTACTTTACCAAGCGAAAAGCAAATTTGGGTGTCTTTAACGTATATTTACGGCATTGGTTCTAAAACCAGCCAGGATATTCTTACTAAGGCTAAAGTTGATCCGAGCCTACGAACTAAGAATCTTAATGACGAAGAAATTTCCCGAATATCTGAAGTAATTGCTAACAATTATTCTGTAGAAGGTGATCTCCAACGTATAGTTAGTGGTAATATTAAGCGCTTGAAGGACATTAAGAGCTATCGGGGTATTCGTCACAGTGCAAATTTACCTACTCGCGGACAACGTACCCGAACTAATGCTCGAACACGCAGAGGTAGAAAGGTTACCGTTGCCGGTACCGCTAAGAAAGTAGCGGCCAAGACATAGTTTCTAAGGAACTACGAAATATTATTATGACTGATTTAAATCAAGAAACTTATGACACTGAACTGGCAGTCAACGAGCCAGAAGTTCAGGTAGAAATTACTAATACGCCTAAAAAGCGTAAATCTAAGCGTAGCGTTTCGGCAGGTCAAGCTCATATTAAGGCAACCTTCAATAACACGATTATTAGTCTTACAGATAGTACGGGGGCGGTAATTAGTACCTCTAGTGCCGGTTCATGTGGCTTTAGAGGCTCTAAAAAAGGCACAGCCTATGCTGCTCAGGTAGCAACCGAGCGGGCCGCAATGGCAGCTAAACAACAATACGGTTTGACTAAAGTTGACGTTTACGTTAAAGGTATTGGATTAGGAAGAGACGCGGCAATTCGTACTCTCGGGCAGCAAGATATTTATGTCGAAACAATTTCTGATGTAACTGGTGTTCCACATGGTGGCGTAAGGCCTAAGAAGGCTAGGAGAGTGTAGTAAATAGACCATGGCAAGAGATCTTCAATCAATCGTAAAGATGAGTCGACGCGAAGGCTATGCTTTGCATCCTAAGGCTCACAAAGCTTTAGTTAAGCGGCCTTCACCTCCGGGGCAACAGGCAGCTAACGCTCGCCCATCTAAGCCCAGTCAATATGCCCAGCAGTTGCGCGAAAAACAGAAAGTTAAGCGTTTATACGGTCTTTTAGAGCGGCAATTTGCTAAATTAATGCGGGAAGCCAGTCGCCGCAAAGGGCAGACCGGTGAGATTCTACTTCAAATGCTAGAGCTTAGAGCCGACAACACAGTTTATCGTGCCGGTTTCGCTCCATCAAGACGTGCTGCCAGGCAACTAGTCAGCCATGGACATTTTCTACTTAACGGCAATCGATTCGATATACCATCTATCCAGATGAAGTTTGGCGATGTTTTACAATTTCGTCCGCACAGCTTAAATAGCGACTACTTTAAACATTTAGACGAAGTTAGTGCTGCACCGAATACTTATCCTGAATGGATAAATGTTAATCGAAAGAAAGGTCAGGTGAGCATAGTTTCACTACCTACCCGTGATGACGCTGAACTAGATATTAATGAGCAGTTAATAGTTGAGTACTATTCACGCTAAAGGAGGAAGAAAGCAAGAATGTCAAATCTTATTCATACACCAGGAGTAGTTAAAGTAGACGAGCACAATCCATTTTCGTCAACATTTACTATAGAACCGCTGCACAGTGGTTACGGAATGACTTTAGGCAATTCCTTAAGACGAGTCTTACTGTCCAGCATTTCCGGAGCTGTAATTACAAGCTTTAAAATTGATGGCATTTCGCACGAATTTACGACTGTCAAAGGTGTCAAAGAAGACGTCGTCGATATTATGATGAATCTTAAAAATATACGTTTTCGAGTATATGGTGAAGAACTACAAAATCTGCGTTTGGTAAAGCAGGGTAAAGGTCCAGTTACCGCGAAAGACATTAGCCTTAATGCTGATGTAGAAGTTGTTAATCCGGATCAATTAATTGCCACAATCGATGATGAGAAAGGTAAGTTAGTAATTGATATGGTCGTCGAAATCGGCCGCGGATACCGCACCATTGAAGAAGGTACCGCCAAAAAAGGCAGTGATATGATTGCCTTAGACGCGGTCTTTACTCCTGTCTTGCGTGTTCGCTACAAAGTGGAAAACACCCGTGTTGGCCAAATTACTGATTTAGACAAATTAATTCTTACGGTAGATACCGACGGATCAATATCTCCATCTGATGCTTTTGAAGAGGCTGCCGCTATTTTAGTGAGTCAATATACGGCATTGGCTGGCAAAACTAGAATTGCCGCATCTCCTAGTTTAGTGCAGCCAGCAGATGAAGAGTTATTAAATGAAGATGATATGATTGGCGAGGAAGTAACGGCTTTGAATACTTCAATAGAAGACCTTAATCTATCAGCACGAACCACCAATGCCTTAATTAACAACGACATTCACACCATCAAGGATTTGTTTAGTCTTAACGATGCGGAGCTTAAGGATTTGAAGGGCTTCGGAAGTAAAGCACTTGATGAAGTTAAAGATAAAATGGCGGAGTTAGAACTTTAATTTATGCACCGACACGGATATAAAGGCAGAAAACTGCATCGCGAGACTGATCAACGCTTAGCTCTTATCAAGGGTTTAGCAGAAGCTATAGTAATTAACGGACAAATAACTACAACACACGCCAAGGCAAAGGAAGTGTTGCCGTACCTCGAAAAATTGATTACCAAGGCAAAGGCTGGGGGTCTTCATAATCGTCGACAAGTTATTTCTGGGTTGCAGACAATTCAGGCCGCTAACAAATTGTTTGATGAGCTTGCGCCCCTACTAAATACACGCAATAGCGGCTACTTGAGCATCAAAAAATCAGCTATGCGCAAGGGAGATAACAGTCAAATGGCAATAATTCAGTTTGTTGACGATCTAAAAGCAAATGACAAGGTGCCGGTTACCGAAACTAATGAAACAATAAAAGCAGAGGTCAAGGCATGAACAAAACTTACTCAATTAAACCCTCAGATATTACCCGAACCTGGTATATAATTGATGCCGATTCAGAATTGACGCTAGGAAGAATTGCAGCAGAAGCTGCGAAATTATTGCTAGGTAAAGGTAAGGCGCAGTATAGCTCGCATATTGACTGCGGTGATTACGTGATTATCACTAATGCGTCTAAGCTTAAAGTTACCGGTAAAAAACTTGACCATAAAAGCTATTACCGACACAGTGGACATCCTGGCGGCTTAACTAGCCGGACTTTACGTGAACAAATGGATCGCGATCCGTCTAGAGTGATCGAACTAGCTGTTAAGGGCATGTTGCCAGCGAATAAACTGCTTACAGACCGACTAAAAAGACTTAAGGTATATATAGATAATGAGCATCCTCATGCCCCACAGTCACCAGTTATGCTTAATTTAGTGAAAGGTAAGCAGGATAAGTAATTATGTCTAACTCAGCTTCAGCTAAATCAGGATACTACAACTACTCGCTTGGAAGACGAAAAAGTGCCACTGCTAGAGTACGCTTAGTTAAAGGAAATGGTGAGATTACAGTTAACGGCAAGCCTGCTAGCGAGTACTTCGGCAACAGCAAGTATTTATTAAGCAAACTTAATGATCCTTTTATAGCTATAGATACTATAGGCAAACATAATGTTTCAGTTAAGGTCAAGGGTGGCGGGCATGACGGACAAATTGAAGCAATTCGTTTAGGTATTGCTAGGGCCCTAGTACAACAAAACGAGGAGTTAAAAGCTACTCTAAAGCGTGCCGATCTATTGGGTCGTGATTCAAGAGAGAAAGAACGCAAGAAGTTTGGGCTCAAGGGTGCTCGTAAGCAACGTCAGTTTACCAAGCGTTAGTCTTGATTTTTGCTGCACATCTTCATAAAATCTCGCGTATACTAAATCTAGAATAAAAGTATATCTTGTATTAAGGTAGGGATATAAAGAAAACCGTATGGCAAAAGAGGTAATTCTTACTGGTGTTCGTTCTAACGCCGAGTTAACACTTGGAAACCTTTTAGGAGCCATACTACCTCTAGTTCGTCTTCAGCAGCAGTATAGTGGCGAATACCAGATTAATGCCTTCATGCCTGATTTGCACAGCATTACTACGCCGACTAATTACGAGCAGCTTTTTTATCGTACAATCGATACTTTAAGATTTTTTGAAGCAGCCGGTTTAAAATTAGACGACCCCAATACGCTAATATACCGTCAAAGTTATATTCCCGCCCATAGTGAGCTTACTTGGATCCTAGACAGTTTTATTTATTACGGCGAATTATCGCGAATGACTCAGTTTAAAGAAAAAAGCCAAGGTCAAAAAAGTGTAAGCGCTAGCCTGTTTAATTATCCGGCATTAATGGCGGCCGATATATTACTTTATGATGCATCATATGTTCCGGTCGGAGAAGATCAACGACAACATTTGGAGTTGACTAGAGAAGTTGCGATGAGAATGAATAGCCGGTTTGGTAATTTATTTGTGATACCCAAAGCTTGGGATGAACAGGTTAAATTTAATAAAACTGGAGTTCGCATTCGAAGTCTCAAGAATCCTCAGTTTAAAATGAGCAAAAGCATTTCAGATCCTAGCGGTACCATCTTGCTTTTAGATAATCCTAAAGAAGCCAGCAATAAGATCCTGGCAGCAACTACTGATTCGTTAGGAAATGTAAACTATGATTTTAAAAATCAGCCAGGCATAAGTAATTTATTACAAATTATTGCGACGATTAAGAATCAGCCAATAGAAGAAATTGCTCAATATTGGAAGGGTGAGACAAGTTACTCTAAATTAAAACAAGCCGCTGCCGAGTTAGTAGAATCGGTGCTAGTTGAGATACAGACAAATCTTAAGTTATTTAGTCGAGATGAAGCCATCTCAGTTTTAGCAAAGCATGAATTCAAAGTACGGGATATAGCAAACATGAAACTGGCTAGCGTGCAATCTAGTGTAGGACTGCGTTTAAAAAATAGTTGATGGTCCAAAATCTAAAATATATAGAAGCTCATTCTCAACGTTTGGATGTTTATTTGAGGAACCAGTTTCCTCAAATCAGTCGTAATCAGGTTTCTAAAGTAATCAACTCTGGATTAGTCTTAGTTAATGGTATCTTAGCTAAACCGTCGACAAAGCTTAGAGCTAACGACCGAATAAGTTTTGTTAAAGAACAATTTAACCCGCCAACAATCGAAAAACTAGACCTAGATATTATTTATGAGGATGACTTTTGTTTAGTAATTAATAAACCTAGCGGAATAATTACGCACGCCAAGGGCTTGTTAAGTTCCGAAGGCAGCGTTGCTAGTTTTGCGAAAAGTCATTTAGACCCCGATATTGACTTTAGTAATTCCAATAATCGAGCCGGCATCGTTCACCGTTTAGACCGTGGCACTTCAGGAGTCATTATCGTAGCTAAAACTTCGGATGCGCAAAAGTATTTAAGTCGTCAATTCGCTACCCGAAAGATTAGAAAAACTTACCTCGCACTCGTAAAAGGAAAAGTTAGTAAACCAGAAGCTCAAATTAACATGCCGATTGAGCGCAATCCTAAACAACCGTCAACATTTAGGCCTGGTCCAAATGGCCGAGAGGCGTTATCTAGGTATTTAGTAATCGCTTCCAATGATCAGTATAGTCTACTTAAGGTGACCCCGATAACCGGCCGTACACATCAAATTCGAGTGCATTTAAAGGCTATTAACCATCCAATAGTAGGAGATACTGTATATGGCGGAGAGCCTGCGGAAAGGCTCATGCTGCACGCAGCGTCGATTGAGGTAAATTTACCTAATTTATATCCAACAACCTTTAGTGCACCGCTACCTAAAATATTTTTAAAATATATTAGGGTAAATAAAAAGCAATTAAACTTATGAGTAGCCAATTAGACCTTTTACTTAATTCATATACCTTAAGACAGCTTCAGGAATATATAAAATATCCGAGCTCGGGTTTGTTAATTACAGGACCGACGGGAAGTGGCAAGACAAGTCTGCTTAAATGGTTAGCAGCCACGTTATTAGGTGTTGAGACAGGCCGTATCGATGCTCACCCGTATGTTTATAAACTACCGCCGGACACTAAAACTGGAAAAATATCTATTGACTCGGTTCGACTAATTGATTCATTTCTTGGGAAAGCAGTGCCAATAACTACAAAACATCCTATTTCAAGGATAATAATTATTGACGATGCGGAGGATTTAGGCCTTGATGCACAAAATGCTTTACTTAAAAATTTAGAAGAACCTCCTCTTGATAGCGTTTTCTTAATTAGTTGCGCAAAACCTAGTATGCTTCTTGAAACTGTCAAATCACGATTGCCGACAATAAACCTAGCAAGTGTCAGCAAAAAAACTTTGTTAGATCGCCTATTGGCTATTGGTTTAGACAATTTAACCGCAACACAAGTTATTGCTCTAAGTGGAGGTATTCCTGGACTCGCTATTGCGCTAGCTAAAAATCAGACCGATCATTCACTACTAGCTGCGGCTGATATGGCAAAGAAAATGTTAATTTCAAAACAAGATCAAAAGTTAAAACTTATTAGTATTCTTGTTAAAGACCCTAAACTGTCTAATGATGTAATTTCAATTTTGCAGCAAATGGCTAGAATTAGCCTAGAGACGTCTCAAGGAGAACAAACTAAGCGTTGGCAAAACGTGCTTATTTACTCTTATCAAGCCGAAACTAATCTTGAAACTAACTCTAATTTAAGATTAACCTTATCGCAACTGGTGCTGCACATTTAATCTTATCGGGTATATACTGTAAAGACCACATATGTACGAACTTTTTATTATCGTAGCATTCGCGGCCTTTGCTTTCTACAACTTAAGCATTCATGATGATGAATTTGTCAATACTTCACGAAAGATTGGCGAGCGGGTAGGCAAGTTATGGGATATTGCTCACCACAGCATGAAAGAGAACCGGATGTTGCGGGCCGAAAAGGCTCTGATAACGATTTTAAAGATTGATGAGCGTAATGCGGCCGCTTATAACCGTCTGGGTATACTTTATGCTAAGCAGAAAGAATTCCGCGATGCAATTGATTGTTTTGAAATAGCTAGTAGCCTTGAAGCAACACCGTCTTCGTTACATAACTTAGGCTTGATTTATTACGAAACTGAAAATTACGATAAGGCAGCTATTGCCTTTGAGCAAGCAATTAAACTTGAAGACTCTCTAGCTACAAGACATGTTGCCTACGCGAAAGTTCAAGAAAAACTTGGTAATTACAAGTTAATGATCCAGGAGCTGGAATTAGCAGCTACGCTTGAACCAAATAAAGAAATATATGAACTACTGAAGCGGGCTTATGACCAACAAGGAATGGTTGAAGAATCAGATAAAGTAGTAGCCAAGCTAAACAAGATGACTAGGCAGCCAAAAAGCGCTAAACGTCTTCTTAGGCCAGCTCGTAGGTTAGTTATTTAAAATTTAAGCAAAAATCTCGTCGTTAAATAGGGTTTTATTAATAAGATAACAAGCTGCAGCTTGGGCTCTTTGGGTATTTTCTGAAAGTCTTTCACCATCTGGTTTATCGGCTCTAGAAAATATTACGTATAATAAGTCTTTAATTTCTGGCAGTCGTAAACTTAAGCGAGCTGCAATATCTTCCTCGCTTTTAGCAAAAATATAGTATTGAGGTATACCGCTGGAATCACCGTTATTAGCGAGAGTTTGACTACCGTCGTCAAACTTAACAATTACGTCTCCAGATTGATTTAAAAGATCGAAGTCAACTTCTAATTCTCCGGTTTCAGAAAATCGCTCATGATTAGGATCAATAATAACTGAAAGTACCTCACCGTTATACGCCATTGTATGATCTAAAGCCTTTCACTTGAGTTACTATCTATTGTTTTATAATTTGTAATTTAAGCACTGGGAGTTATATAAATCAACTGTTGGCTGACTGATCTTGGGAATATTTTTCTAATCCGTTTATCGCATAAATCATATTCTGCTGATATAAATTAGGTTGGCCAGGGTAAAAAGGTAATTGCAAATTAGGGTGTACCGGAGCCAGAGAGGGTGACTTTTTTACCTGTATATGCTCAATGTCCGGATATAATAGGTAGCTAACAGCTAGATCGTATTTCACCAATTTTGAATGCGGAAAATTTAAGTCGACCCGAACTTGACGCTTTTCTGGTTCAAGCTCAAAGCGGTCGTTAACTACTATAAGAGTACCATCGAGATAACTATCGATTACCCGGACCGGCAATGTGTCGTAATTATCCCTACCGGCGACGCTTAATTGCCCTTCAAGCACTCTCTGATGTAAAAGATAACCAGTATTAGAAATATTGGGCTTCAAACTCACTGGAGGTACTTCCTTATCCATTGTCCTGGACAATATCAGATCTGCAATCTTTTTTCCTACTGAACGCTTACGCCAATTTTCTCTTTGCCTGAGGTTAATGTCCACTGATTTTTTAATGGCCCTCATATACTCTAGAAAGGTCGCAACTTTAGCAGGCCCGCTTAAATAGTCAATTAAATCGATAGCATCAAATTCACTATCTATCTCCCGATAGTCGGTCCTAAATCTTTCAAATAACGCATCTGCTGCTCGGTAAACAGATTCCCGAGTATTGTTAACGCGCATAATTGGAGTTATGCGTCCCATGTTTACCTATAATAAAACTTTATTAGAAGCTCGTATACATTAGAATAAAGGTTTCCAAGCACTTATAGTTATCAGTCTTGGTGCAGGGAGAGGGATTCGAACCCCCGAAGGCTGAGCCAGATGATTTACAGTCACCCGTGTTTGACCGCTTCACTATCCCTGCATCTTACTGGAGCCACGGTCGGGATTTGAACCCGAGACCTCATTCTTACCATGAATGCGCTCTACCGGCTGAGCTACCGCGGCATAATTGTCCGCTTAAATATAGCAAATTATATCTGTTTTTGCTACATTTAAGTATGTGACTGGCCGCCTTAGCTCAGTTGGCAGAGCGTCAGTTTTGTAAACTGAATGTCGTCGGTTCGAATCCGACAGGCGGCTCCATTTACTTATAAGAATTAATCTGTTAGGATATTAACTTATGGCAAAAAAAGGCGAGAAACGTAAAATAATCGGTATGGTCAGCGAGGAAAGCGGGGAGCGTATTTATTATACTACCAAAAATACACTTAATACCCCAGACAAACTCAAGCTTCGTAAATATAGCCCTAAGCTAAGACGGCACGTTGAATTTATCGAAACTAAGAAAAGCTTGGGCCGCAACGAAGCCCCAAAACGCTAATTAGATATCTCATAAAAGTCTAAAAGAGTATTTAGTACTTCGGCGTGACTCCAGACTAATGGTGCTACACCAAGCGGAGAACCATTGTCTGGATCAAATTGCTCAGAAAGTATTCCGCTAGGTAACTGACGGTCCAAAGCCCACTTAATCAGTTTTGACGCTGATTCTTTATCATTTGTTGCAATAAAATATTGTGCTAGCCACAAAGTGCATACCACCCACGGATTGCCTAAATACTGATTCTTTTTAAGAAAGTAGTTATCATGTTCGTAACGAACCACGCCCCCAATAGGCACAATGTTAGTAATTTTAGATTTAACTTGGTCGGCTGTTTTTACAATTCGTTTATCGTCCAAGGGCAGTCCGCTATACATAAATGGCCCGTAAAGTGACGAGATGTCTATAACATCATCAAACATAGTATTAGAATCTTTGCTGTATAAAAATCCTCTTCTAAAATAACCGTCACGATGAGTGAGCTTATCAAGGTTAGAACGAATACTATTAGCTATTCTTTGCCAAAGTTTTGCATCTTCGCTGTGATCAGTTAAACTAGCCAATTTTGTGGCGGCGTCTAAACCGGCAATTACAGTCGAGGTTGTATAGGTAGTTGTCATAAAGCGCTCTTCCCATAAGTCGTAACTGGCATGAGGTAGGCCGGTTGCTGGATCAATGTAGTGAGCAATAAAGTGTGCTGCAGGAGAAATAAACTTGTCATATATGTCATGAATAAATAACTGGTCGTGACTATATTTATAAAATTGGTTTAACATAAATAAAACTGCAGCAGTCTCGTCTTCCTGTATGGCAAGTTCTTTAGAACGGTTGTGAACCAAAGGATGCCAAGTACTTCCAATAGCCCGATCCGGCTGGTATTTATGCATCATATAGCCCTCAGGATGCATTGTATCTTTGGCGAAGTTAAAAAAGTTTTTAGCTTCATCAAATAAACCAAGACGGATCAGCGGCCATAACGCATAGGCAGCATCGCGAGGCCAGCAGTAGCAGTAATAATCACGGCCGAAATTAAAAATTGATGAATCGCCGCTAGCTAATATCGAACCACGAGCGTCACAGTGCGCTTTAATAACTAATAAGCCCTTGCACATCGCACTAAGGTGTATTGGAGAGACGTTATTTTTGATTTGCTCCAGAGCTGGTGTGATCCATTCGTGCCAATAGATACGAACGGATTGCTCACGTTCCGAAATGTCATAATACTTTAAATGAGTATGGATTAATTGTGCGTCGTATTGGCTTTCGGAGGCCACAACCCAGTAATCCACCTCATAACTAGATCCCGGCGCTAGCTTTCTTGAAAACCTAATGACACTGTCTACGCCACCGTGTTCGACTAAGTTACCAGACAATTCACCGTCTTCAGCATCTTTAAACGTCCCCTCTTTACCCTCAATTGAGAAATTTCCAACTGCAAACTGATCATAATCGCCACCATCAACAAACTTACCGGCTACTAGAAGACTACAACGTCCCTTGTAATCGAGTATATAATGATCGTCCGGAACATATAGCGCCGTGTCAGCACGACCGTTTCTGGAAATTTCAAAGACCTGGTGCATAAATAAACGTATTTCACGCTCTTTATCCGACTCATTTATAACTTTAATTCTTCTAACCAGGGCATTGTATTGTCGGTCTACGAAATCTTCAAAATTTAATCGGATACCAAGTCGCGTATTGTGCATAGTAATATGACTAATGAGTGCGGTCTCCTCAAAATCTAAGTGAATTTCCCAAGTCCCATCGTCTACCCAAGAAAATTGACCGTTAACCCAAACTCCAACCTTATGAGGAACGCTACGTGCATTATTTAAATTATCTAAACCAACATAAGGATAGTAAAAATCATGAACAAGTCCATTACTATCTAGACCGACAAATAACTGTCCGTTACTTAAAACAACCGGCCTAGCCATTTTCCACCCCGTTGATTTAAACTCAAATTATTACGCCCCTATCTAGCAGCCTGGACTTTAAATCATGAAAGGCATTCATAAAATTAATATAAGCCTCATAAGGAGATTGGTAAGGACTGAAGTATGCGTGGATATCGCCGTCATTAAACCACTTAATGCACATATAATAGAAGTGGTCAGAGGTCTGTAGTTTACGCCAGTCGCTAATAATCGACCAGTCATTTAATTCTAGCATCGGACCCTCTAAGGAATATAGCGCAGCGATAGCCTGTTGCTGCATAGCATTACCAAGCCAAGCACTTAAATCGCGCTCCGTGTCAGCCCAGGTAATGGTATATGGAGTATCTATTTCACCAACTGCATCAATGCTCTCGGCCGCTTCACTAACTGTCATAAAACCATGGTTCGGATCGTCTAACCAATAACCAGGAAAATGATCAAGAAAGTCAAAAATTCCGGATTCTTGCCATTGATGCTCACCAAAGGTTTCATAATCCATAAATAAATTAAATATTTGAGCGTCTTGATCTTCGCTGAGCCAGCGTACGAACTTATCCGCAGTCAACGGCCATTCACTCCAATTACGATCGCCAAAGCGAAAGGCAATATCGTCACTTAAACGGTAATTTTTAAGAAGTAACTTAATATTAGGTGCACCAACTGGTCGATAAATATAATTTGGACTGCGCCAGCCGAGCATCTGATGCCATCCTTCGGCTAATATGCCCCTATAGCCGGCGTCTTGAGCCCATGCCGCAAGTTCATTGTTATAGGCAAGTTCAGTGTTTCTAAAAACTCTTGGCTCTTGGTTAAAGATTCGCTTGATGATGTCTCTGTGCATTGATACTTGAGTTTCAAACTCGCTTCTTGAATAGAAAAAGGCAAGTGAGTGGTGATAAGTCTCCGCTACCAACTCAACACGTCCGGTCGCTACCAGTTCTTGAAAGGAGTACAAAACATCTGGGGCCCACGCTTCAAGTTGCTCTAAAATGATTCCTGACATTGATAAACTGACTTTAAATTCAGGGTACTTTTTTAATAACTGAAGAAGCCGTGCATTAGTTGGCAAATAACTTTTCTCAGCAACTTTTAACAAAACTTTTTTGTTATTTTCTCGGCTGTCCCATGGAGCATCGAAATAATCATGATTAACACCGCTATCAAAAATAGTGTAGTGACGAAGTCTATAAGGCTGATGAACGTGCATATAGAGTGATATCGATTTCATTTTATGACCCAGCCTTTTGCATATGTTTTTCGTATAGACGCTTCACTTCTCCAGCAGGTTTTTCCCAACTCAGAGACATTAATTCATTCTCGATAGCTAAGCTAAGTGTGTCACGCAAAACATCACTCCGAAGAACACCTACGATTTTATTGGCCATTTCATTAACGTCCCAGAAATCAACAACCAAGCAATTAGATAAAACCTCACTGACCCCAGATTGCTTAGAAACTAAAGATGGTACTCCGTAAAATCCAGCCTCTAATGGTGTTAGCCCGAACGGTTCGGATACTGAAGGCATTACAAATAAATCTGCAATAGAAAATGAATCGCGCCAAGATTTGCCACGTTGAAACCCCGCAAACACAACATTAGCGCCAATCCCAAGTTCAGCTGCCAAAGCAATCAGTTCATTTAATTGATCGCCCGAACCAACCAATAAAAAGACTGTTTTAGGCAATTTCTGGCACACTATCTGTGCAGCGTGAATTAGATTTGTCAATCCCTTTTGAATTGTGATACGCCCAACATTTGAGACTATCTTATAACCATTTTGTTTTAGCTGCATTAAATAACGGTAGGCGTTATCATCGCTTGCCGGCTCTAAAGACTTTCTATCGATACTGTTATAAATTACTTCTATCTTATCCGCCGGGATTCCATACTCCTTAACAATTTTCTGCTTGGTCAAATCGCTGACTGCAATAATGCTATCAGCCGCTAACATGGCGTTTTCTTCAATTTCACGAACTAATGGATTACCTCTGTTACCTCCAGCACGATCTGATTCAATCGAGTGAACGTGAAGAATTATTGGTATTTTACGATCCAAAGCTCTTACTTTAAGAGCCGCCCGGAAGGTCAGCCAATCATGAGCATGCACAACATCGAAACTTAGGTCATTGATCATGTCACCAACAGCCTGTTCATAATATGCTGCCTGTTCATAAAGATTATGCCATTCGTTGTGACCATCCTTATAAATGTAGCGATAGCTGTCATAAGCATTACCTGCTTTAATAATTTCAAGGACACCATCAGTGCGTGCAGCCGTTACTTTCATAAAATTAATATTATGTTCTGCTTCATAGGGAAGAATAAACTCAAGGTCAACATCATTTTTCGACAACTCTTCACAGAGCTGATAACAGGCAACCCCCAAACCACCGCTATTATGTGGCGGCAATTCCCAACCAAGCATTAGCACTTTCATCTATTATTTTTTCGTTTTTTCGTAATCCTCCAACTAATTATATTAAACCAACTACATAAGCACAACCTTTATAATCTGTTTTTTATACACAACCTTGGTTTTGTCATCGATAATAACAATTCCCTAAGCAAACTTTCGCCTTTGCATGTAAACTATAGGCAATAATGCAAAATCCAAAAAAAGGACAATTAGCCTCTTTGGTTAAGCTAATTGATGCGGCCAAAAAAGTTCTAAACGAGAATAGTATTGACGATTTAATTATTCCGGCTAGGGGACTGTATCCACACCGTGTATTATGGGACAGCTGTTTTGCTGCAATCGGCGTCAGTAACTACGACCTAGGAAAAGCCCGGCTTCAAATTGACTCATATCTTGAAGCTCAGTGGTCAAATGGCATGATACCGCATATTATTTTTAATTCCAGGCCAGAATACTGGTGGGATCGGCATATTTGGCGGAGTAAGATATCTTCATTATCTAAACGCTCTATCGCAACCAGCGGGATAACACAACCGCCAATGTTCGCTGAAGCCGTAATGCAAATCGGCAGCCGAATGCAAACCGATGAACGCGATCAATGGTTTAACCAGATATTGGATAAGCTAGTTGCTTACCATCAATGGCTGTACCGGGAACGAAATCCCAAGGGAACCGGTCTAATTACTTTAATTCACCCCTGGGAAACAGGTTTAGATAACACGCCGCCCTGGCTTGTCTCCCTAAAACACCATCACGCGCCATGGTGGATTAATATGCTTACCTGGCTACAAATAGATAAACTGGCTGATCACTTTAGATTTGACGCAAAATATGTTGACCCGAGTGAACGCAGTACTACCTACGAAGCCTTGAGACTTTACGATGCACTCCGACAAATACGGAGAAAAAAATACGCCCTCTCGAAAATATTGAATAATTCGACCTTTGCCATAGAAGATATTGCCTTTAACTCGATTTTCATACGTGCTAATACACTTCTTAAAAAGATTGCTTTATCAATACACCGTAATTTGCCTGAAGATCTTTTAAAGAATATGTCAGCCAGTGAAGCAAATTTTCAACAACTTTGGGTGAAAGAGGATAGAACATTTTATTCTCGCAATCAAAAATATGGACACCATCTAAAAGAAGATTCGATTGGCTCACTGCTCCCTTTATATTCAGGGGTTATTAGCGAAACGCAAGCCAAGTTACTTTACCAGAAAATAGTTAGCAAGAAAGATTTTAATACAAGATTTCCGCTACCTAGTGTACCAATTTCTTCGCCTTGGTTTAAACCAAGGCGCTATTGGCAAGGCCCAAGTTGGGTAAATATTAACTGGTTAATAATAGACGGTTTAAAACGCTACGGTTTTACGGAGAAAGCGATTGAGTTAACTAAGAAGAGTATTTTGATGGTTGAAAACAAGGGGTTCTATGAGTACTTTAACCCACTAGACGGTACGCCCGCCGGAGTTAATGACTTTTCTTGGACCGCGGCTTTAATTGTTGATCTTGTTAACCAGCTACTTCCAGAGCTAAACGCCTAGCCGTTACAACAAAAATAATTAAATTTAGAGCTAGATTGCGCATCATTGCTTTCTAGTAAAATTAAATTATTATCGCCGGTTGAGCTGCACGACACACTCCGTTATTAGGAGAATTATTTTGCTTGTTAGTATCTTAAACATGACATAATTCTCGACAGCAACTTCTATAAATTACAAATTAATCTAAATATTCAAACGTAAAATGATGTTTATTTTATTTTTCAATTTAACATCTAACATACATCTACAATTTTAAAAATTAAAAATATTTATCTATGTAAAACGCAAAAAACACTACAAACAATGACTAGAAAATCAAATTAACGACACTTTTAAATTAAAAATTGGCAGGGGTGGTCGGACTCGAACCGACAGCACAGCTTTTGGAGAGCTGCCGCTTACCATTAACGTACACCCCTCTGTCAACTCGAATTAATACTATAAATTAAGATTAGTAATAAGTTAAATATAAATGCCACTTTATCTGTGCTAATGCTTTTAATAATATCCTAAATCTGGTATATCTAAACAGTAATGAGTAAGATAGTTCCGGCACGGCCACTTTTAATAATGCTCTATGGTTATCCTGGAGCAGGAAAAAGTTATGTTGCCAGGCAGTTAGCTAATAGTTTATCGGCAGCACACGTTCAAGGTGAGAGAATCAGGCATGATCTTTTTTCTGCACCAAGTTATGACCGTAGTGAGAATGAAGCCGTAATGAATCTTATGAATTATTTGACCCAGGAATTTCTCGGCGCAGGTATGAGCGTAATTTTCGATACTAATGTATTAAGAGCAGCTCAAAGATTAGCCCTGCGAAATTTAGCAAAAAAGTATAAGAGCCAGCCATTGCTAGTCTGGCTGCAAATTGACCCAGATTCAGCATACTTAAGAACCCAACGTCGAGATCGACGCAAATCCGATGATCGGTACTCCGATCCCGTAGATCGCAAGACATTTGAAGCAATAATGAGCAATATGCAGAACCCGACAAATGCCGAGGATTACGTGGTAGTTAGCGGTAAACATGTCTTCAACACACAGTTATCGGCTATCCTAAAAAAACTAAACGATATGAATATGCTGCAACATATAGACGACTTAAGCAGCGGGTTAGCCAAACCGGGCTTAGTTAATTTAATACCTAATCCCAATTCGGGTAGAGTAGACCTAAAGCGGCGACAAAATATTGTAATCCGCTAAAAGATCATTTTTTACCTAATTATTGATTGTGTGATAGTTTAATAAAAGATGTCCGCAAAAATATTTGAAATTGAGTCTATTGGAAAGGTTAGTGTTTCTAAAAGACGTTCAAGCCGACAAATAACCCTAAGTCTTTCTCCTCAAGGCAAAGTAAGAGTTTCGATTCCTTTATGGGCTCCTTATCAATCTGGGGTAAACTTTGCTAAGTCTAAAGCAGCTTGGATTATGAGTAAGCAACCTGCCGAGAGTTATTTTTTTCAAAATCAAAAGTTAATCAGTGGTCATGAAATTACTTTTACTGAATCAGTAGCATCATTAAAACCAATACATAAAATCTATAGTGATAAGATCGTGATCACTTTTCCCGCAACATTAAGTATCGATAGTTCCTTGGTACAGCAAAGCGCCCAGAAAGCGGCAATCAAGGTTTTACGCAAGCATGCAGAAGCTATTTTACAGCCTCGAGTCGAATTACTATCAAAGCAACATAATCTTCCATTTCAAGAGCTTAAGATTAAACAACTAAGCCGGCGCTGGGGAAGCTGCGATAAAAATAAGGTAATAGTTTTAAACTTATATTTAGCTCAACTACCTAGCGAACTTGTCGACTATGTGATTTGCCATGAACTAACGCACACCAAGCAACTTAATCACGGACCACAGTTTTGGGCTGTACTCAATCAGATTTCACCGAATGCGCAATACCTAAGACGAAAAATAAAACAATATGATCCAAAAATTTTAATGGCTGAGGGGTAGTTAAATGCTAATTACTTCGCTACAATAACAACTTAAGGTTAAGCATTTTTATGAACGTCCAAAAACTTATTCCAACTCCAAAGAATAAAAATATCGAATCTATTGCCTATAACCGATTGACTAGCCTGGTTAACAGTATGGCGGACGGAGTAATTGCTGTTGATAAAAATATTAAGATAGTTCTTTTTAACGGGGCTGCCTTAAATATTCTAGATCGTAACAATCTTAAAAATGGTGACAGCCTAAAAGACGTACTAAAACCGGTTGATCAAAACTATCATACCGTTGACATTGTTAAATTGGTACATAATGCCACCGCACCAACTTCTAGCAGAGATTTACGCTTGTCCTATGCTGACGGCAGTGTATCGGATTTGTATCTAAGTATCGCACCCGTGCATTTGGGCTATAACGATGCCGGCAAAGATACCGGTGGCTATGTCTTACTCTTACGCGACATTACGGCAGAGAAATCACTTGAGGAAGAACGCGATGAGTTTATTAGTGTGGTTTCGCACGAATTACGAACACCAATCACTATTGCCGAAGGAAACATATCAAATGCACAGTTAATTTTTGATAAAAGCGGCGATATGGAAAAAATTAAATCATCCCTTAAAGCTGCCCATGAGCAAGTATTATTTTTAGCATCGATGATTAACGACCTGGCTACCTTAAGCCGCGCCGAACGGGGTAAATTAACTGTTGAGATTGAGCCGATCAACGTGCACGACCTAGTGTTAGAGTTAGCTACCAATTATCAACCCGAGGCTAGTGATCATGGGCTACAAATTAAAACTGAGCTTGATCCGAATCTTCAAATATTGAACTCTTCAAAACTATACATACGCGAAATATTGCAAAACCTAATTACGAATGCTATTAAATACACACCTAAAGGGCAGGTTACTATTAGCGCCTCCCAAAAACATATGAACGTCGAGATTAGCGTAAACGATACCGGCATTGGCATCACTAAATCTGATCAAGAACGTATTTTTGATAAATTCTTCCGTTCTGACGATGTCCGAGCTCGTGCTATCAATGGTACCGGTTTAGGGCTTTATGTAACGATGAAGCTAGCAAAACTAATCGGTGCCGAAATTAGCTTTAAAAGTGAGCTTAATAAGGGATCAACATTTAATGTTCTATTCCCGAATATGACCCAAATTGAATCTTTTAACCAATAGTCCGAATATCATGATGCATTACTGAAGGGGCAATACTGCGTTCTTTCCATAGCACAACCCCAAACTCATAGCGCCACATCGAAAAATTCATTAGATAAATGTCTAGTGCCAAATATAATGGCCATAGAAAGAATCCAGAAAAAATAGTCTTTTGGTAGGTAAGACTCAAAAGCATGCTAAAGGCAACACCAATAAAAATATAGGCTATTAAACTTATCATAAGCACTGGCAAGTTAAAACTTGTAATAGCTAAAACCAAAAGAGCTAACGACGCTATGCCACCCAGTAGCTCCACGAGTGTCGCAAACATTACGGATTCAACTTGACGATGCAGCTGAGGATAACGTAAGCGCACTGAGGTTTCGAATTGTTCGCTATTAGGTTTTTGACTGAGTATGCCGGCATAACGGAAAAAACTATAACCGTCAGCTTTTAAAGCCTGTTTAGCAAAATAACTTTCAGGCGATATTCTCCTCCTGACAGCCTTAAAACCGCCATTATTATTAAGAAACTCACGTCTAGCCAGCCAGCAAGTAGGCAGCACGGGTGGACGACGTAAACTACGACGCGGGATTCCGATTTCCCATGCATACCTTAATGGTTGAAAAAAACGCTGCCTAAAAGACACCGGAAGTTCATTATTCGGCATAACTGAAAGCATCTGCTTATCGCGGCTAACCAAAGACGAAACTAAAAAACGTAAAGAGTCTTCACTAAGTCGGACGTCCGCGCCACAAAACAAAATTAGTTCTCCATTGGCAGCCTCAAGCAACTGTTGGTAGGCCCAATTTTTAGCAAGCCATTGATCACTAAACTCTTTTCCTGGAATAAACTCCACTCCATCATGGGCAAATGAACGAATAATTTGTGGCGTTTTACGATCTGTTGAACTATCGTCTAAAACAAAAACTTCTAATTTCGGATAATCGTTTTTTAATATCGAAGCTAAGCAATTTAGCAGTGACTCAGACTCGTTTCGAGCTGGAATTGCCACAGAAAGAGTTGGGAGTTCATTACTGGCAATGAATTTACTACTGCTACTAACTCTTTTGGTAATATTCCTACTTCGCCAAATAGAAAGAAATAAACTAAATCCAAAGAAGTCGCACAAAACTCCAAGAACCAGTTCAATATTTAGCTTTAAATCAGAATAATAAAAAAACAAACTTATTAAAGCAATTCCTAACTGAAAAGCCCATAATCTAAAACCACTGCGTTGAGTAATTAAGCGCAAGTGCTTTAAATTAATATGACTCTTGTTAAAACGGTACAAATTAAAAAGCTGATAGATTGCAATAATTAACAACAAAATGCTAAAAAATTGGAGATTAGTAGGACTTACAATAACTAAAGATATGCTAAAAATAACAATACCAAAGCTTAAAATTACACTTAATGGCTTTCGTTTGAACAATGCAATATTATAACTAATAAGGGGCACAAATAACCCTAGCAATAAGAGGGCAGAAGCCGCTAATAACATCTTAAGGCCAATCAATATTCCGTGTTAAGTATAGCTTAAGCATTACCTAATAAAGAGTATATGCTAGATCTGTACCCAAACCAACCCTATTGCTCCACCTAGTATAATAGTGCTAAACTTGACTCTAAAGGCCTACAATTAAAGTAATTGTAGGTTTTTTAGATGGAGCAAAAAAATATGTCCGATGGACCTAAACGTAAATTACGACCTGCGCAAACCCTAAGAGAAAAGTCTGAATCTGCTAATTTAGTTAAGCCGAAGAAGAAGTCACGACTTAGCAAATTAACAAAAACGGTTAAAAAGCCGTTTCAGAAACTAATAAATTATATAGGTCAATATAAAACCTTCCGTGCAATTGCGGTAAGCCTGCGCTTTATCGGACGAATTTTCGTTCCAAACTATATTCGCAATAGCTGGAAAGAGATTAAGTTGGTTACATGGCCATCTAGAAAAGAAACCTACAGACTAACTGTTGCGGTAATTGGTTTTGCGATAATTATTGGCGCGGTAGTAGCTTCTTTAGACTACGGTTTAAGTCGGCTATTCAAAATTATTATATTAGGTCACTAGAACAAGTGCGTTTTGATTATTAAGGAGAAGGATAACAAATGGCTACATTAACTACCAACAAGAGATACGACACCAGCAAACGCTGGTACGCTATTCATACCTATAGCGGCTACGAGGAAAAAGTTGCAGAAAGTATTCGCCAGCGTGCCGAAAGTCTCGATATGGGCGATAAGATATTTGAAGTCTTAGTGCCCAAAGAGAAAATGATTGAGATTAAAAACGGTAAACGTCGGGTGGTTGAGAAGCGAATTTTTCAAGGTTATGTGCTTGTGCAGATGAAGCTGAGCGAGGATGCTTGGTACATTGTTCGAAATACACCTAGCGTAACCGGCTTCGTAGGCAGTGGCACCGACCCAACACCCATTGAGCAGGATGAGATTGAAAAGATCCAAAAACGAATGGGCTTAGATCAACCTAAACACAAGATTGACTACAACCTTGGCGACGTAGTAAATATTATTGACGGTCCGTTTAAAGGTTTTGACGGTGCTATTAACGAAATAGACGAGCAAAAGGGCAAACTTAAGGTATTAGTAAACATGTTTGGCCGTGAAACTCCAGTTGAGCTAGACAGCCTACAAGTTAAACGCTTATAAAGTGTTGTCAAACAACTCTTAAGTTGATAAAATAGCAATCTGTTACGTGCTCAAAATTAAGGAGAAACTATGGCTAGCAAAGCCATTAAGGCAAATCTGAAACTAAAAATCCGTGCTGGTCAGGCAAATCCTGCACCACCAGTAGGAAGTACACTTGGGCAATATGGTGTCAACATGATGGATTTTATTAATCCGTTTAATGAACAAACCAAGGATTTAATGGGTGCTGAGCTGACAGTGCACATCGTTATTTATGATGACCGGTCTCTAACATTTAGATATGTCAGCACCCCTACAGACGACCGTATTCGCGCTGCTCTGAAGATTGACAAAGGATCGGGCCGGCCTAACAGTGAAAAGATATCCAAAAAACTCAGTCAAGCCGATTTAGAGACTATTGCCGAGAATAAAGCTAAGGATATGAATACCGATAACTTAGAGGCTGTAAAAAAGATGGTAGCCGGAACTGCTCGTAGCATGGGCGTTGAAGTAGAACAATAAACAGTAACGACTAAGTAAACTATTAACCAGTGGGAGGCAATAATAAAGCCGTATGCACCACGAAAGGACAACAATTAATTATGCCAAGTAAAAAAATACCAGAAGCCACCCCTGTTCAAGAAATTGATCCGGAATCGAAGGATATTAAACCAACGAAAGCCAGTACCGCAAAATCAGGTAAACGCAGCCTCAAGGCAATTACTGAAGCTGAAGAAAAACTAGCCAAAGAGAAGCGAAAACTTAATTCCAAAGAAACTACGGAAGCCAAGAAAGACCATCCCCAGACAGCACACCACGTGGTTAGCCGTCTAGAGAAAAGAGCAAAAGCTTATAAAAAAGTCTACGCTTTAATCGACTCGACACAAAAATACTCTTTGAAAGAGGCAGTAGAACTAATCGGAAAAACCAATCCAGTAAAATTTGATGCGACAGTTGAGTTGCATATGAAACTTAACGTAGACCCAAGGCAAGCCGAAGAAAACATTCGTGATACCGTACTGTTGCCCTCTGGAAGCGGACGCAGTCTAAGAGTAGCAGTTTTTGTGGGCGCCGACGATACCGAAACAGCTAAGGAGTCCGGAGCCGATTTAATCGGAGAGGCTAATGTCATATCGGAGCTTAATGCTGGAAGTTTTAGTTTCGACGTTTTAATCTCAACTCCAGCTCAGATGGCAAAATTGGGAAAATATGCGCGCGTGCTTGGACCGAGAGGACTAATGCCAAATCCCAAAAGTGGTACGGTAACAAACGACATAGCACGGGCAATAAAGGAAGCTAAGTCTGGTAAAGTCGAGTACCGCGTAGATAGTGGCAGCAACCTACACATTCCAATCGGAAAGGTAAGTTTTAAGCCAAGTGCGCTTTTAGACAACTTAAATGCCGTTATTGCTAGCGTCCAGTCTAACAAACCGGCCAGTGTTAAGGGTGCATATATTTTAAGTATGCATTTGTCTACATCAATGGGGCCATCCATTAAATTAGCGCTTTAAGCGCACTGTCTTAGGCAAGCGCATCGCCAATAGAAGAGCATTCAGCATTTTAGTAAATCCGCGTATACCCCCGCGATAGCCAAGGAATCTATCTTCCCATTGCGGTTCATACTTTGATTTAAATCGATGCAGCCCACTAAACGAATATATCCGGTCGCCGTTAGTATATGCGAAGCGCAAAACACTAGATACCAGATTTTCTTCAGATTGAGTAAGATCTAGGCCGACTAGTGGCGCTAAGCCTAAACTCAGGCTCGTCTGACCATTCGTTCTTAACTGGAAAAGCAAGCTATATAGCAAGAAATCATTACAGTTTGGTGGAGCTGAAGCAGAGGCCCGAAGCATGTCATAGGTAACTTCTGTTTTATTAAAGCTACTAGAAGGTACTATATTTAAAAATGCCTGAATCGTTTTGGCGGCATCGCGAATCACTGCTATGCTACACTGCTGGACATATTCCTCATTAAAGTAACCCATTACAAAACCACGTTCCGTTCGCCCAGGCTTACTAAGCCAATCATCAGAGATTTTTTTAAGTCTATCAATAACTGCATCATGATGTGGAGGAATTAACAATTCAAAAGTAAAATTTTCCTTTTCAAAACGGTTTTTAATATTCCGAAAGTATTTATTCGCGGCCGTGACCTCGCAAAAATGAATAACATCAATGTACGCTTCCTGGCCGATAAGTTGTAGTTGGAAACCGGCTGAATCATAAATTGAGCGATATTTAGCGTTAACGTGCACAAGTGCCGGTTGCCAATCATTAGCCCAGCATAGTTCTGAAAATTCCTTGAGCAAAGATTTAAACGATTTTTCTCTTCCAACCGGATCAGCTAAGATTAACGCTACGCCACGCTTAGCGTAATAAGCTAATGCTGCATTACCAGCCTGGTTAAAGAAATAGTGTTTGTCGTGTGGCCAAAGTTTAAAGAAATCTTCACTAGGTGCACCATACTCATCCATTATGCTCTTAATTTTTTTACGCTGTTCGCTCTGATCAATTAAACGTGCCCGAACCGGCTGCACGAGTGAAATAACTAAATATGCAATCGATGCGGTGCTCACGAAGGATAGCGAGTCCATGAATAATTTAGCGCGTTTAGAATATGGATGGAGCGGGTGATTGGTAGTTAAATCAAATTGATCGATAGTATGATGGATTGCACTGGAGAAGCTTATTTCAACATGAAAATCCGTTTCATCCATGAACATAAATCCACTAATACCATAGCCAAGGGTTATAACTAGAACGGATAATGCAAGGATCAGTGAACCGCGAAAAGCTCGAATATCGCTTTTAACTTTAAAATCATCTCGAGTAATTAATAGGGCAATTAGAATTATGCCGGGCAAAAAGATGTAGCGAAACAAAATGATAACCGAAGCACGACCAGCATGCAAATGATCGATTAATTCATTAGTACCTTCTCCCAGCATAAAAGTAAAAGCTGCAGCCGCTAGAACCAAAGCCGTACGTTTCCTTCTGAAGAGTAAGATACTTAGATATACAAAGCCAAGACCGAGAAGAAGATGCACATCAATCGTAAAGCTATTTAGCAACTTTAGGCGGTGTGCCATAAATTGATCAAACAAGGTACTAAAAATAATAAACAAGCCATATATGCCAACAATCAGAGTGACAAGCAGCACGACAATATTAGTACTGGAAGTTTGTTTAGAATATTTCATTGTCTATTAGCAAGTAATATTGTACTGGATTTTTATAGTCCATAGAACAGTAAATAGAACAGTATTTTATCCACCCACCATACATCTTGCACACTTTCACTAAACTAGAAAGGAGTGAAAGTGAGATATAGAAAGATGACAGAGAGACAACTTCTAGTCTATGGGGCTAGGATTAGATTAGGGTGGTTTAGA
>JAJYDV010000008.1 GCA_021777375.1 bacterium
TCTAAACCACCCTAATCTAATCCTAGCCCCATAGACTAGAAGTTGTCTCTCTGTCATCTTTCTATATCTCACTTTCACTCCTTTCTAGTTTAGTGAAAGTGTGCAAGATGTATGGTGGGTGGATAAATTTCCTCTCAGAATAGTTGCTACATCGTTCACGATGGCCCTCCACGAATTGTATTTCAGGCATTTTTACTAGAAAATCTATATTTTTATTTCTGTTAGACAGCAGAGGTAAACATTCTCAAAACTAACACAAGTAAATTAATTGCATATTTTAGCTATTGTTTATCCCTAACTTTGCTATTAACAGATTGAATAGCAAAATTTGTTTTTTACACGTAGTATCTTTAGGCATACAACATAAAGTACTATGAATGTTACAACAATTTCTAAATTTCGTAAGAATGCTAAAGACTACTTTAACCAGGTAATTGATGACCAGGATACACTGCTTATTACTCGCAAAGATGGTAAAGCTTTGGTGTTGATGACATTAGATGACTTTAACTCTAAAGCAGAAACGGATTATCTAAATAGTACTAAGGCTAACAGGGAACATCTGGAAAGGTCTATCACCCAAGCAAAGGCAGGCAAAGTTGAGAGACATAAACTGATAGAGGTTTAAATGCCTGAACGAAAAGTTTCTTTCAGCCAAAATGGCTGGGAGGAATACCAATACTGGTTAAACCAAGATAAGAAAACTCTTAAAAAAATAAACACACTCCTTAATAAGACTTGTAGAATGCCGTTTAATGGTTCTGGTAAGCCTGAGCCATTAAAAGAAAACTACTCTGGTTATTGGTCTAAACGCATTGATAAACAAAATAGATTGGTGTATTCAGTATCTGATACCGATATTACTGTAGTTGGTTGTAGGTATCATTATTAGTAGCTATTACAACCCTTGCTGGAGATTGCTCTACATTCCGTGCAAGACAAGTTATTCCCTAGGCTCCATTTCCAAATGCAAACGTTAGAATAACATCATCAATAACATGGAGGTTAAGATGAAGCACCTAACGGCTGCACAACGGGGCAATATTGAAACATTGCTCCAAGAGAAGTATACAAATAAAGAGATTGCTAGGCGAATGGGCAGAGATCCTAGTACCATTAGCCGGGAGATTAAGAAAGGCCTAGATGGTAATGGTGTTTACCGTGCCTGGGTAGCCCAGGTAGCCTATGAAGCTAACCGAAAACGCTGCATACAAATACCTAAGTTAGATCCTCCAGCTAATTACAGACTAAGGTCCTGGATTGTTGCTGGCTTGCAAAAAGGCTGGGATCCATCTTGGCAATATATATAACTACTGTAGCCTATTCACGCTTATTCGATTCTACTACTATCTGCTAGTATTAAATTTATGGCAGATAAGCACCCCCTTTCCGAACGTGAATTTTGGGAGATATATCGTAAGGTTCCACGCTTAACAGTCGAAGTTATTATTCATTCCGAACAGGGCGTACTGTTAACCTTGAGGGATATCGATCCGTGCAAAGACATGTGGCACCTCCCAGGTGGTACGGTTCGCTTTGGCGAACCTTTAACAGAAGCGGTTAAGAGAATCACCAAACGCGAGCTAAACATTGATGTGCAGGATACTAAACTACTCGGTTACATTGAGTACCCCAGTCATTACGAAAATGGTCTAGATAGTCCAGTTGGTATCGCATTTGAGGTAACCAAGCATGTCGGGAAGATTAAACCAAACAAAGAGGCCAAGAAGTATGGGTGGTTTAAAGAGTTGCCCGGATCAATGCATCAAGAACAAAAAGACTTCCTGGCAAAAACCGTGTTTACAGACAACTCAAGTGATTAGCCCTTTAGTTTATGAGTATTCTTGCGCCCACTGCCATTTCGTACGCTCATCCAGAAGAATACTATTGCTACGGCGGCCCCTATCCCCACTATCCCACCCTGGTAATGGATTAGTTTCGCCCAATCGGTAGTGTTTGCGATGGAAGTTGCGATTGATGCGGGAAGAACTGGTATGACGATTAACGCTGCAAACAGGCCGCAAAAAAGTGCGGCTATTAAATTAAACAAACGTCGGCTACCATGAACTGATCTGATCTGAGTTATTAAAGTTATAGCTGCGGGGCCCAAAAGTAAAACTAAGTTAATCGCAATTGCGGACGGCTTTAAGTGTGCTGTATAGCTATATTGATGCAGGGAATGAATAGCAGATGCTGCGTTATGCGAATCGAAAGAGTAGAGCACGTAACCTAGGCACAAACTTAGAAACACCAGCGCCGCATTGGCGTTAAGTAAATAGATGGCTACAACTGGGGCTAAGACAATGACTGCCAGCCAAATATTACCGGAGACCACATGCTTACTATAGCATGAGCGTTTTTAAGCGCCGACTTTGTCTTTGCGGCGACCAGTCTTAGCAGAATGTTCAGTGTACTCAATAATACTAGCAGCCACATTACGACCTGTTATCTTCTCAATCCCAAATCCCGGCGAAGCGTTAACTTCAAGTACCAGCGGCCCACGCTCCGAACGCAGCATGTCGACGCCTGAAACAGTCAAACCCATAGTCTTAGCCGCTTTTTGTGCTGTTTTACGCTCTAAGTCGGTAAGCTTTACGGGCAAGCCTACGCCACCTTGATGCAGGTTAGCCCGGAAATCCTCATCGCTACTTTTACGCATCATGCTGGCAATCACCTTACCATTAACTACGAACGCGCGGATGTCTTCGCCTTTACTCTCGGCAATGTATTCTTGGACTAAAAAGTTCACCCCTTCGACATTAAAAGCCTGCATTACAGCCAATGCCGCCTTGCGAGTTTCTGCCAAGACTACACCCGTGCCGTGAGTTCCGCGGGCCACTTTGATGATTACTGGCGCCCCGCCAACTTGCTCTAAAACGCCTTCGTAATCTGCAGTTTCGCGGGCGAAGACAGTCTTTGGAATACCGACACCAGATTTTGCAAGAAGCTGCATACTGCGTAGTTTATCTCTGGCCCTGACAATTGAAATTGAGCTAGTGGTAGTAAAAACGTTTTGCATCTCAAACTGGCGTACGATCGAGGCTCCATAATTAGTGAGGCGTGCGGAGATTCGTGGCACTATTGCATCAATATCTGTAAGTATTTCACCCCGGTAATTAACAATTGGCATATTCTGTTCAAGTGTCATGAAGCACTTAGCATAATTAATTACCTGAACTTCATGCCCGCGTGCTTTAGCCTCTTCAACTAATCTAGTTGTAGAATAGTTCTTAAATCCTCTGGATAAAATTGCAATATTCATGATTCTGGTCTTTGCTTAGTTAATATAAAATAGGTCCTTAGTCCTAGTCGATTTAGCTTAACAGCCGTTGGTTTAGGTAATTAGCGAAGGCGGCTGCTTTTTCGTCAATAAACGACCCACTATAGATGTGCGGCGCTTTATTAACTTCCAGACAATACCACAATTTACTTACTTTGTCTTGTACTAAATCCACCCCGGCAATTTGTAGTTGAAATAGTTTCGCCCCTTGCCCTGCCTGATTTATTAGAGACGGTTTTAGACTGGTAAGTTCGACCAGTTCTGCCCGTCCGCCTTGAGAGACATTATTTAGATGCGTTTTGCTGACGCTGCGTACCCGTTTGATAGCCATCACAACTTTCCCGCCTAATGTTATTAAGCGGTAGTCGAAGTCATTTGGAATATATTTTTGGGCAATTAACAACATGTCCAGATCTTCGGCTTGACGAAGAGCGCGGCTAAACTCTGCGTGGGAATTAATTAAATAATTGTGCTCGCCACGACTGCCACTACTATCTTTAAGAATAAACGGTAATCCAAGATCGACAACTAAACGCTCATAGGCGTCATTTAACAGATGGGGCAGCATAAAAACGGACTGCGGAATGGCAATCCCGTTATCCGCTAACATAACGTACTGATACAGCTTGTCCGGATTAGCAATCATATTAACTGAGCGGTCAATATATTCAGCGTTACGGTTGGCTAGATATTGGGCAATCGATGCCGCCACGAAATCGCGGCCATGGACTTTGCTGGTTCTAAAATACACCAAGCCATAATCGGATATGTCAGCCCCACTTGGCATAATTGTGATCCGGTTTCCTTCTCCGCCCAGACTAAATACTAATTGGTCATAAGTTGCCCGTTCAATATCTATACCAATAGATGATAAGTTTTCGGTAAATTTCCGGTTGGCGGCACTCTTATTGTTTACTAGCATTAAAACTTTATGATTACCAAGTGCCTGGTTACGCTTAGCAACATCGACTACGAACTTGCCATGCAGGGTTCTACGGCCAATAAGAACCGGGAAGCGATTCGACGCCCGGTTGGCCAGACCGACGCTAGCCTTAATGGTACGTCCGGCAATAACTAAACGCATCTTAACTTTGTAGCGCACTTCCGAGTAACCAAAAGAATTTTTGACGCTTACTGAGCTGTACTTACGGGTACGTATCTCCTTTCCACTGAAATATGGAGAAGAAGGGCCGAAAAGCGTGAACTGGAGTTGACCATCTTTCTCAAGGATGTTGCTGGCCCAGATAGCCGAACTATCCGCACCGGTATCGACTTTGGCTGGTACTTTCTCAAGCCCATAATCCAATAAAGCGATCTTCTCGGTCGTTCCTATAGCTGTCAGGTGATAATTCATAAGGTGCTATTTTGCGATGTGGTGCACGCGAGTATATGCCAGATAAATCAAAGCTGCAACCGCTAAAAGAATAAAGATCAATAACGGTATAAAGCCATTTTCGTCATTATTTTTCATCATCATGGCCCCTATTATCTGTCGAGATTGACTTAAGAGCAATACACTTTATCGCCAGAAACCCTTTTTATTCTTGTTGTCGCTTGCGTCACTGAATTGTTTTAGTAGCTCTTGCTGCTGTTTATTCAGTTTGGTAGGTGTGTCAACGATAATAGTAACGATATGCGCTCCTCTACTGCCGCCACGGAGATGCGGTACACCATGACCGGATAGCTTAAAGTCACTGTGACTCTGTGTACCGGCCGGAATCTTCATTCTTATCGGCCCGTCGACGGTATCGACTTCTATTTCGCCGCCAATCGCCGCAGTTACTATATCAATATGCTCATCGCTTAGGATTAAATCGCCTTCACGAGTAAACTTCTTGTGCGGTTTGACACGGATATTAACATAAAGGTCACCCTTTTTACCCCCGGCCACAGCTTCTCCGTGCTCTCGCAAGCGGATAGTCGCCCCGTCATCGACTCCTGCGGGAATCTTAAGTTTAATACTTTGGGCTTTGGGTTCTGTACCTTTGCCATGGCAAACCGTGCAGACCTTTTCAGGAACTTTACCACTACCTTTACAGACTGGGCAAATACTGGCTTGTTGGATGTTGCCAAACACCGTACGCGTGACATGTACTACCTGCCCACTACCATTACAGGTATCACAAGTTTTGAGCTGGTAACCAGGCTCGGCAGTAGTTCCCTTGCAGTGCCGACAGACATCCTCGAGATTTAAGTTAAGGTCCACTTCCGTGCCAAAGACTGCATCATTAAAATCTACTTCAATTCTGGTCTCAACATCGCGTCCCCTGCCAGGTTGAGCTTTTGTAGCCGATGGTCCACCTCCGAAAAAGCTATTGAAGATGTCCCCCAGTCCAAGATCGCCAAAATCAAAGTTTACATTGCGTGATGAGCCGAAATCATAGCCGCCACCGGTCGGGTTTCCGCCAACGCCGGCATGTCCAAACTGATCATAGCGTTGGCGTTTACCTGGATCTTTTAAGACCTCGTAGGCTTCATTAACTTCTTTAAACTTCGCTTCATCGCCACCACGGTCCGGATGAGACTCAATAGCTGCCCGACGGTAGGCCTTTTTTATTTCGTCAGCAGACGCACTTTTAGATACGCCAAGTATTTCATAGTAATCGCGCTGCGCCATTTAATCTACCATACCTTAATGCCTCTTGTTAGGCTACTGTGACAGCTTTAAAATCAGTACGTCTAGCGGAGAGATAGCGAATTGCTTATTTGCTACCTTTTGGTTTGTCATTTTCGTCGACGACTTCGCCTTCAATTGGGCCCTCTTCTTTAGCTGCCGTGTCTCCTTCTTTAGTCTCGGCTTCACCTTCACTGGATGACTGGCCTTCATACATCTTAGCCCCAATAGGCATAATAGTGTCGCTTAATTTCTTAGCGGCATCGTCAAGAGTCTCTTTAGTAGCTTTATCGTCTTTGACAGCTTTTTTGGCTTCCTCTATTGCTTCGTTAAGCGTTTTTAGGTCAGCCTCGTCTAGTTTTTCCTTGTTGTCAGCAGCCATTTTTTCAGCTTGGTAAATTACGCCATCAAGAAGATTTCGGGCTTCTACGGCAGTCTTGCGATTGCGGTCTTCTTCGGCATGCGTTTCAGCTTCTTTGGCCATTCGCTCTACTTCTGTCTTGTCCAGATTGCCCGAACCGGTAATCGTAATACTCTGCTCTTTTCCGGTACCCTTGTCCTTAGCCTTCACGTTTAGAATACCGTTAGCGTCAATATTAAATGTGACTTCAATTTGCGGAATACCGCGCGGAGCTGGTGGTATACCGTCAAGTATAAAGCGACCCAAACTCTTGTTACCATCAATCATTTCACGCTCACCTTGAAGAACATGGATTTCGACTTGCGGCTGGTTGTCAGCTGCGGTTGAGAAAACTTCGCTCTTAGAAGTCGGAATAGTAGTGTTGCGCTCAATAAGCTTAGTCATTACGCCACCCATGGTCTCGATGCCCAGCGACAACGGAGTAACATCAAGCAGCAGAACGTCTTTGACTTCCCCCTGAAGTACGCCGGCCTGGATAGCGGCACCAATTGCGACCACCTCATCAGGGTTAACGCCCTTCATCGGGTCTTTGCCGAAAATTGCTTTTACCTTTTCTTGAACAGCCGGCATTCTAGTCATTCCACCGACTAGTACCACAGCATCAATCTCACTGGCCTTTAAGCCAGCATCTCCTAAGGCTTTCTTGCAAGGGCCTTCGGTTTTATCTATCAGGTCACTAACTAAACTTTCCAGTTTTGATCGAGTGAGTTTGTGCTCGAAGTGTTTAGGACCATCCGCATCAGCAGTCAGGAAGGGCAAGTTAACATCGACTTCCTTAGACGAGGAAAGCTCGATTTTAGCTTTTTCAGCCTCATCACGCAGTCGTTGCATAGCGGCTTTATCATCGCTAATGTCAATTCCGCTCTCTTTTTTAAATTCAGCCGCAAAGTAGTTAACAAGGACACGGTCGAAGTCCGCACCACCTAAATGAGTGTCTCCATTGGTGCTCTTCACCTCAAATACACCATCGCCTAATTCGAGAATTGAGATATCGAAAGTCCCTCCACCTAGATCGTAGACGGCAATTTTCTCATCTTTTTTATTCTTTTTGTCCAAACCGTAAGCCAGAGCTGCTGCCGTTGGCTCGTTAATAATACGCTTGACCTCAAGTCCGGCAATTTTTCCGGCATCTTTAGTGGCTTGGCGTTGACTGTCATCAAAATATGCCGGAACGGTGATTACCGCTTCGGTAACTTTATCTCCCAAAAAGCTTTCGGCATCGGTCTTAAGCTTTGCTAGGATCATTGCCGATATTTCTTCCGGACTATATTCCTTACCGGATAAAACGACTTTAACACCGTTACCGCTCTTCTTAATCTCATAACCCATTAGTTTAATGTCACGCTGGACTTCAGTATCGCTGAAATTTCGCCCAATTAGACGCTTAACTTCATAGATAGTGTTCTTAGAATTTGTAACTTGTTGCCGACGGGCAACTTGACCGACTAGTCTTTCATCATTCTTATTAACCGCCACAACAGATGGAGTAGTTCGGTTTCCCTCGCTATTTGCAATAATTTCCGGTTTTCCAGCTTGCATTACCGCCATAGCCGAGTTAGTAGTCCCGAGATCAATGCCTATAACCTTTGCCATAATAATTCAATTACCTTTCGCTTAGCAGCCGCTCTTACCGAGCGCTAATAATAATTATATATTAGAAAACTAGCACTCAATAGTCAAGAGTGCTAGTAATCTTAATGTTTAGCCTCTTACAGCTTGGAAAGTGATGGCCCAAAGGTGCTTAGCAACTGGGGATTGCTTTGTAGTCCTTGGGTTAACTGAGCGAGTAGCTGATCAAACGGTACGGCGTTTGCTGGCGCTTGAACACTGACATTACCGTAACTAAATGAGGCATCAATTGTTCCTGAGGTGCCGCTTTTAGCATCTGTAGCAGTACTGGTCGTTTCTATTTTGTCAATCAAGTTAGTGGATTTATTAATCCAAAATACGAAAGGTGTTGTTTGGTTCTTAACAGCCGATAAATGGCTGGGTACGGCTGTTTTTGAGCCAACACACTGAGCGTAACTTTTCGCTGCGTTTAGGTTGCTCAAACCTTCTAGGTATTTGGCTGCCTGACTGTCGTTTGCAGATATAACCATTCGCTCCTCACTCTGAGAATTAAGAGTCGTGGTTGACGAAGATTGAACTGTAAAGAACGGCTTGTCGAAATAGGTATTGTTCATGTAGTTCCGGTCGCTATTAGAAAGTACCCAGCTTTCGCTCATCAGACATCTGAGATTCTTATTTTGATCCAGCAGGGTACTGTCAATTACGATCCATTTATTTGAAAGACTAGCTAGTATTCCGTTTAGCATTTGGCCTATGCCGGCATTACCCAGAGCAATTCCTGCTAGAGGCGCAAGACTGCTCAAATCACCGAATTTAAGATACAGGTTATTGTTAACCAGCCTAACTTCCGCCGGAATAGTTGCTCCGGCAATCGTCAGATTCAGATTTTCTTCGGCTTGTTTGGTGTTAAAATTTGCAGCTGTCAGGCTAGTAAATTTAAATGACATGCCGTTTGCACTGGCTGTAGTAATATTCCCACTGGAATTAACTGTAAAATTCGCCTCGGCAAGCGTGTTCTTAATAGCCGTATCGAGCACGTACCACGGCTGGCTAGGCAAGTATACGGTGTAGAAAGCGGCTGCACTTCCACCAGCCAGAACAATAACAATGGCTGCAATAATAGCAACTTTACGCCATAGGTGTTTGATTCCCGACTTTTTAGGAGAGTCAGTAGTCAGCGAATTTTTTACTTCTGGCTGAGCTGTGCTACTAGAAGAATTCGGTTCTGAAGGCGTATCATTTTTGAAGCTATCTGGTGCCATAGCTTGAGGTTCTGAAGGCGTATCATTTTTGAAGCTATCTGGTGCCATAGCTTGAGGTTCTGAAGGGTTCACCGAAGTTTCACCCTCTGACTGGCTGCTGTCAAAGCTTTGGTCGGCTGTTGGTTCAGATGGTACTTGCTCCGTACTATCCGTATTAAAAGAGTTTTCTGGTGCCTGTTCGTTTTTAGGAGTTTCGTTTGGATCCATAGTCTTCTTTCCTAGATTATAAGAAAGATTATATATAATTGAGTCCCAAATAGCTAAAGCTTAGTCTTTTTAGGATTCTAGACGAACATTGACCATGGCGTGACGAATTACCTCATCACCTAGTTTGTAACCAGATTGAAGCTCTTCACTCACGATTTCGTGCGTTCCACGGCTTGAGTCATCTAAGTGTACCGCCTCGTGAAAACGCGGATCAAAGGCGCTACCTACCGTAGCTATCCGCTCAACTCCAAGATCGTTTAGTGCTTTCTCGAATTGCTTAACCACCGCCTGAACACCTTTTACGTAATCATGATTGGCTAGATTGGAGGGAACATGTTTCAGCGACCGTTCAAGATTGTCAAATGCCGGCAACAGTTCCCTTATTACTCGAGCCAAACTTAACGAACGAACACTTGCCAAGGCTGCTTCATGCTGACGTCTTAAATTAATTGAGTCAGCGCGCTCTCTTTGCAAGGCTTCCTTGAGCTCATGAACTTCATTTTCTAGACTTGCCTGCTTGTTGCTAGGCTTGCTCTTTAATGGTCGTTTACTGGCATTGTTATCGGTCACTTAAAGTTTCCTCCAGCTCTTGCCCGGCGCGCCTCACTAGAAGCATTACGTCATGATATTGTTGGCGTGTCGGACCGAGAACACCAATGTAGCTGTTATCGCTAAATCCGCTCCTGAAACGGGAGATTATCAAGCTGACGCCGGCACTACTACCGATTGGATTCTCTTGCCCGATATACACATTTAAGGGTTGGTTTGGCGCCGCTTCACGCAACCATGGCTCTAAGTTGTCTAACAGTTCGGCTACTTGCCTAACCTGTGCCCCGTCAATAAACTCCGGCTGGCCAAAGAGATTGCCCAGTCCGCTAATATAAAGTTGGTTGCCGATCGTTGCTAGCCCGAGATTATGCGTCAACTCAACTAAAGTATCGACCGCGTTACGAATAATTCGTTCCGGGACTCCGCCCCCCTGAACCCTAATCGCTAAAGCCCGCTCGGCACGATTTTCACTTGATGCCGGCTGGAATTCACTAAACTCATTAACATAGTGGCGGTAACCCTTGTCGGTAGGTACTCGACCGGAGCTGGTATGCGGTTGTGCGATGTAGCCCTGGCGCTCCAACTCGGCCATCTCAGCACGAATGGTAGCCGAAGAAACATTGAAGACTTTCGCCAAAAGATTAGAGCCCACCGGGCTGGCAACTTCGGCGTACTGTTCAATAATCGCTTTTAGAATCTGGTTTTGACGTTCACTAATCATAATCATGCCTAATGCGCTAGGGGTACAATAAACTCATTGTATGATGCTAGCACTCTATAGTCAAGAGTGCTAGCTATGGCTGGAAAGGTACTCTTGTGTCTGCCTTAAAAGTTCGCGTGCCAAATTAAGTTTAGTCGCGACATTTGCCTCTTGGGCGCCATTCGCTAGCGCATCAATTTCATTAACCGTTCTGGTCAGCTGATCATTAATAACGATTTTTGCCGGACTTTGGGAAACGGCTTCTGAAAATATACGTACCCCTGTATGCAGGCGGTTCAAAATCTCGGCTTCAGGCATATTTGTGCGCAGGTGGAGTCGATTTAGCCATTCTTCAAAGCTAGGCGGAAGAACTAATATTCCAATCGTATCCGGTTTACTGCTCATAATATTATTAAAACCGCCAATCTCAATGTCAGTAATTGCTATTTTATTTTCTTTAACTACCCGTTTCAGTTCGCGCAAACTAATACCTGAAACTTGCTGGTTATGAATAATCTCAGCTTCTAAAAACTCACCTCGTTTCAGATCGTCTAGGACTAGCTCTTCACTTCTGAACCAGTAATTAACACCGTTTCGTTCAGGAACTCCGTCATTACTCCGCGGCTGGCGGGTGGTATCCGAAACAAGCAGTCGATAATCACCTGTTTTAACCAGCTGATCAATGATTGTATTGCGTCCCACGGCAGAGGGTCCGCCCAGCAAAACTAATCTTAGACCAGCCAGTAGCGCTTTGCCGGATTCGGATACCTGGTAGTTAAACAAAGTACGTTCAAATTGCTCACGCAGTATTAGGGAATTCATAGATTCGTTATTTATCCTCTCCTCTTTGCATCATCACAAAGAAGGCTTCAGCTGGAATATCAACTTTCCCAAACCGTTTCAAACGTCGCTTACCGCGTTTTTGCTTTTCTAGTACTTTACGCTTTCGCGTAACATCGCCACCATATAAACCAACTGTAACGTCCTTCCGAAAAGCCGAAATGTCTTCACGCGATATAATTTTTCCGCCTGTCGCAGCCTGCAATGAAACCTTGAAGTTTTGCCTAGGGATGATTTGTTTTAACTTGCCTAGAGTAATCCTCGCTAAAGACTCAATCTCGCTCTTATGCGACATCACTGAAAGAGCATCAATCCGCTCCCCGGCAATTAGGAAATCCAAGCGGCGCAATTCGCCGGCCCGGTAATCGTCAAGTTCGTAGTTAAACGAACCGTAACCGCTGGTTAAGCTCTTCAGTTGATCGTAAAAGTCGGTTAATAAATTAGCCAGTGGAGCCTCAAAACTAATTAAAGCCTGTTCATCGACGTAACTTAAGTTATTCTGTCGTCCACGTTTGGCTACAATTAGCCCCAATACCGGACCAACATAATCTTTTGGCAATACGATCTCGCCTTTTACCCATGGTTCACGGATTTCTTGAACTAAGGTTAAATCCGGAAGTTCAGAAGCGCTTTTAATGTCAATCTCCTCTTTGTTAGTCAGTACGACATGATAATCGGTTGAGGGATTGGTAATTACCAGACTAAGTCCATATTCGCGCTCTAATCGTTCGCGTACGATATCCAGGTGCAGGAGTCCTAAAAAGCCGATTCGCAACCCAAAACCCAGCACCGGTGAGCTCTCAGTAGTAAAGCTAAGCGCCGAATCGTTTAGCGACAGCCTTTCAACTGCATTCTTAAGAGCTTGGTAATCCGCGTTACTTTCCGGAAAAAAACCGGCATAAACAAAGGGCAGTACTTTTTGGTAGCCAGGTAAAGGATTCGATGCCGGGCGCGTTGAGAGCGTCAAAGTGTCGCCGACATGGGCCTCTCGTGCGGACTTTAAATTAGTAACCACATAGCCTATTTCGCCGGAGCTAAGCTTAGGCATCGGTGTTAATCCGGGTCTTAAAGCCCCGACTTCCAAGGCATTGCCGGCCGCATTAGTGGCTAACATTTGGATACCTTCACCTTTGCTAAGCTGGCCGTCAACTACCCGAACATAAAGGATCACTCCCCGAAAGTCATCAAAGTAGCTATCAAAAATAAGCGCTCGGGTGGGGGCTTTAATATCCACTTTAGGTGGCGGAATTACATCTATGATGTGCTCTAGAACTTGTTCAACCCCCTGCCCGGTCTTAGCCGAAATCATTAAAATATCTTCTTTTTTGCAACCCAGTAAGCTAATAATCTCGGCTACCGTTTTTTCGGTATCTGCCGCCGGTAGATCAATCTTATTGATCACCGGAATCAAGGTTAGGTCCGCCGCAATGGCTAAGTAGACGTTGGCCACTGTTTGAGCTTGAATTCCTTGAGTTGCGTCGACAACCAGTAGCGCCCCCTCACAGGCCGCTAAACTTCGTGAGACTTCATAACTAAAATCTACATGTCCGGGAGTATCGATCAGGTTAAGTTCGTGCTCGTGGTAATTCATGCGCACTGGGGCTAATTTAATAGTTATACCCTTTTCGCGCTCAAGATCCATCTTGTCTAAGAGTTGCTCTTTCATATCCCGGGCCGCAACTGTACCGGTCAATTCGAGCAGTCTATCGGCCAGTGTGGATTTACCATGATCGATATGGGCAATGATACAAAAATTACGAATGCGGGTTGGCTGCAATGGATTGTCTGCCTTAGTGGCTACTATTATATATGTTATCCGTTAACCACTAAGAGAAATCGGTCTTAATTGGCTTGAGCATTAATTTACGCAGGAAAGTCATGACCGGTTTAGCCTCTTCAAGGTCAAACAAAATCGACACTGTAACATGTACAAATAAGGTAACCGCCGCAATAATAAACAGCTTGCTGCCAAGAGTAACGAAGCCCCTGTCAAGCAGGCCAAGGGGCAAGAGCGTAACCATAATAAAACCCGCCAGAACGGTGAATCCGGTAACTGATACAATCCTTAAAACTCCACTCCAAAAACGCGGATCGAGTAGTTTATGGTCCCGCATTATCATAATGATAGAAAGAATTAGGATTTCCGCACCGGCAACTATCGATTGGGCAATCGCCAAACCAGACACCCCGAATATAGTCGGTTTAGCTAACGTAAAAGCCAGGTAAATGTTAAGACCAATCGTAAATATTGACATGTACATTGGCGTTCGCGTGTCTTTATTTGAATAAAACCAACGCGAAATAATAGCGTAAAGCGTCCTAAAGAAAATGGCCGCCGTTAAGAAGCCAAAGATGACCGCAATTTGATCATTGCCTCGTGAAAAGATTAGACGCGCTAGGTAACCCCGGCTAAAGTAGCTAATAACTACCACCGGCGCTGTAAGCCAGATCATAACTCGAACAACTTTTAGAAAATCACTCCGGAATAAATCAGGCCGACCTTGACTTAATCGAGCGTTCAAGCGCGGGAAGGCGGCTGTCGCAATGGAAGTTCCTAAGAAAAGAATTGGTGCCGTACTAAGGATATAGGCGTTGTTATAGAAAGAGATGTTGCCGCTACCAAGACCGCTAGCAATATGCGTCTCGACAATGTCTTCAACCTGGTCCATGCCCTGGTCAAGTGAGCGTGGCGGTAGGTTCTTTAGGATAAGTTTAAAATGCTCATTCTTCCAGGCGATAATTGGTCGCCAGGTGAAGTTTAGCTTTCTCAAACCAGCAATAACCACTACTAACTGGAGAATGGCGCCAATTACCGCGCCAATGCCCAGGCCAACTAAGCCAATATTGTTATAGAAGATAAAGATGCTGGCAATAATTGTAAGGTTATAAATAGCCGGAGCGATAGCGAAGAAGAAAAAGCGCCCGAGCGTCTGCTGGACACTTGTTAAGATACCGGAGATGGTAAACAACAATGGATTAAAAGCAAGCAAACGCATGATGTCCGCAGCCTTATTGAGCTGTGCAGGCGATAGACCAGGAGCCACAACATGGTGCATTAAAGGCTTGGCGAAAATTAAAATAACTATGCCCACAACGAACATGAAAATAATCAGCAGGTTCATTAGACTGGTGGTTAGTTCCCAGACTGCTTTTCGACCATTCTTATGAATGTAATCAGACAAAACCGGCATAAAGGCAACACCCAGAGCACCTGCCGAAATGGTGTAAAAGAATAGATCGGGAATCGTAAAAGCCGCAAAATAGGCATCGGTACTACTTGGTCCGGTAATTGGAAAGTGCGAGTTAACTAGCTTGGTCCGCAAGAATCCCAGCAGTTGCCCGGCGATAGCTGTGGCCATAAGCAAGGTTGCAACGTTGAACAAGCTACTCGGTTTTTTTCTAGGCTTTGTGGAATCCATGAACTAGACTTTACTGTTTTTGAGGCTTATCTGCATCTCTTAAAGTATAGATTAGCAACACTGGCGCTGTAAAACTAGACTTTATTTAATATAAGGCCGCGGATTTAGGCATCCGTGCGCCTTTGAGTATCTCAGCAACTTCGTTACTTTCAACTGTTTCCTTGGCAATCAAGCGATCCTTCAGAACTTCAAGCTTGTCGCGATTAGCTTTAATTACCATCCTCGCCCGATTGGCAGCTTCAGTAATTAAGGTTTCAACTTCTTGATCAATAATTCTAGCCGTATCTTCAGAGTAGTCACGCTCATGCACTAAGCGATCAAGCATCATGCCATCGTCAGTTTTAAATACCTGGTCGCGCAATTGCTTGCCCATACCCTGATTGACGATCATGTCCCGGGCAATTTCTGCCGACTGTTGCAAGTCACTACCGGCACCAGTTGTAATATGGTCTGGTCCTAAAACAACTTCTTCGGCAATACGACCACCCATCCCTCGGGCCAGCATGTCTTTAAACTGAACTAAGGAGACATATACCCGGTCTTCTGGCGGAATAAACCAGGTGACTCCGCCAGTACCGCCACGTGGAATAATGGTAACCTTGTGTACTGGGTCGCTGTCCGGTAAAACATGGCCGACCAGGGCATGACCAGCTTCGTGGTAAGCTGTTGTTTCTTTATCAAGCTCAGTCATTACTTTACTCTTGCGCTCCGGTCCAATTGCCACTCTTTCAAACGCCTCAGTGGCATCGGACTGCGTAATCTCGTGGTGGTTGTTACGGGCAGCAATGATTGCTGACTCGTTAGCAATGTTTGCTAGGTCGGCTCCTGAACTACCAACACACTTCGCTGCTAAGGCATCCAAATCGACGCTCTTATTTAGTGGTTTTTTAGCAAAGTGCACCTTAAGGATGGCCAGTCTTTCTTTGCGGTCAGGTAGACCAATATTAACTCTGCGGTCAAATCGACCAGGGCGCAAAAGAGCTGGATCTAGAACATCGGCGCGGTTCGTAGCCGCTAAAACAATTACATTCTGACCTTGCTCAAAACCATCCATTTCAACAAGTATCTGGTTTAGAGTCTGTTCACGTTCATCGTGACCACCGCCCATTCCTGAGCCACGGCGGCGACCAACCGCATCGATTTCATCAATAAAGATAATGCATGGCGAGTTTTTCTTTGCCCGTGAGAAGAGGTCTCTTACCCTACTGGCTCCAACACCGACAAACATTTCGACAAATTCTGAACCGGAGATGCTGAAAAATGGAACATTGGCCTCCCCAGCCACTGCACGGGCCAGCATTGTCTTACCGGTTCCAGGAGGGCCGACCAGTAGGACGCCCTTGGGGATTCGCGCACCTAGACTCGAGAACTTCTTGGGGTAGCGCAAGAATTCAACAACTTCTGACAAATCCTGTTTAGCCTCTTCTGAACCAGCAATATCTGCAAAAGTTGCTTTGTCTTTTTCGTTACCATAAACACGGGCCTTGCTCTTACCGAAGCTCAATGCCTGGTTTCCCTGACCCTGGGCGCTTCTGAACATAAAGAATAACAATGCGCCAATAACCAGCACTGGGATGACCGATTCACCAATCGTTATCCATGCCGAGGAAGAGCTAGACTGAGATTTAAAAGATATGCTAGCTTTATTAAAATTAAATCCAAGCGACTTGATGCTGGCGTTTGGATCAGAATAGGCAACTAAGCTTGGCGAGGATTTCCCTTTTTGGGTAATTTCTAACTCATTGCCACTGACCAGAATTGATTTATATTTCCCGGCATTTTCTTGGGCTATTGCTTGAGTTAGTGGAATTGTCTGGAGTTTGGATGGCTGATTATAGGCCGCGAATATAATAAGCAGCAGCATGACAACAATTACCGCGAAGCCAACATTCTTCATATTGCGGCGATTATTAGGTGCGCCAGGTTCAGTACGGTTCGGTTTCATCTCCATGTCTTAATACAATTATATACAAGCCAACACGACTTTGCTAGCGCTCTGAATCTATGAGTGCCAGGAAGTCTTTTTCAACTTTTGCGCTAGTTTTACCATAAACATCGATTCGGGTTCCGGGACGCTTGGTTTTGGCCGCCAAAGTCAGGCGCTCGATAGTTAGCTGGTTGAAACCCGGCAAGTGATTTAGACGCAACCATTGAGCAATCAACTCCTTGCTCTCGAGGTAGGATAAATTACTTAAGTGCCTCATGCTGAGTCTGCGTAGGTCATCCTGGTTAAGTAGCTGGCTAACAAGATTGTCAATTTTTTCATTAAGAATTAGCTGTCGATCCATGAGTTTAACTAAACGCGTCCGGTCCTGGGATGAGATTTTCGGAATTACTTGATGGCGAATATAATTTCGCAGATATTTCTGGTCGTTATTGCTCGTGTCTTCACGCCAACTAAGCTTATGAATCTGGGCATAGTGCCGCAGTTCATCTTTGCGAACGTTCAATAGCGGTCGCTTAATTTCATATGTCTCGCCAATTGATGAGACGCCCAGTCGGCCAGTGCCGCGAACAAGGTTAATAATTAAGGTCTCAAGTCTGTCGTCTTGGTGGTGGGCGGTAAGTATAGCAGCAGCTTTAGTCTGCTCCATGGCACGTTTTAAAAAACCGTATCTTGCGTTTCGCGCCAAGGCTTCACTAGCTTCTGGTCCTAAATTCACCGAGTCGCTCAAAAAAGGCAGGTTATAGCTTTTGGCTAGCTGATGAGTGAAGATTTGGTCTAACAAACTGTCGGGTCTGATTCCATGATCGAAATGCGCCACTGTCAGTTGGTAATTGGGGTTGGAGGCTAAAATATCGAGCAAACATACCGAATCAATACCGCCACTTACGGCAACTAAATAATGCCCCGGTTTTGGTAGGATCAGTTGCATTAGGTATCATTTTATAAGGATATGGTTAGGAAATGAAACAGCTCTACTTTATGCGGCATGGGTTAAGTGAGATGAATAAGCAAGGTCGCTTTTCGGGTCGCATTGACACGCCTTTAGCAAAAGAAGGGATAATCCAGAGCCGCAAGGCCGGTCAATTATTGAATGGCGTAGGCCTAAATTTAATTGTCAGCTCCCCGATGAAGCGGGCATATGATACTGCTAAGATAGTGGCCGGCGAAATTGGCTATCCGGAAAATGCAATTATCTTGAGCGAGCTGTTCATGGAGCGCGATTTAGGTTCACTTGAAGGCAAAGAGTACATAAAAGGGTTGCCGTTAAACGATTTTGACGGAGTTGAGCACAGCAATAATTTAATCGAACGCGCTAGAGCTGGCCTAACCTACTTAAACACCCTGGATGCCGAAATTATTTTAGTCGTCAGCCATAGTGCTCTGGGGCGCGCCCTAACGCACGTCCTTAACCCCGGTGCAGAATTTGGTCGAATAGGAACCTTTGGCAATGCCGAGATCATTAAGTTAATTTAAGTTATAATATCTCCGTAAATCACGGCGGCGTAGCTCAGCTGGTCAGAGCACAGGACTCATAAGCCTGGGGTCAGTGGTTCAAGTCCACTCGCCGCTACCATTCCGCTTATGCTCAATGTTTAGGATGATTAATGAAATAGTCTGACTAATACTTTGTCGTATAACTGACTGTGCGTATCAACAGCGTCAAAAATAGTTTCATTACTCTGTTGCAGATATAAAGCTCGTTTATCACCTGTAATATCAATGCTTCTGTAATCTTTATGCTTACCTTTTAGGGCATGATTACGAAGTTCAGGGTCTAAGGAATCCTTAGAAAAGACTTTTATTCTTTGTTGTAGCTTTTTACGTAAATCAGGGTTTAACTTTTTAGCCTGTTTGATAAAGTCCTTCGAGTAAGCGGCAGTCATCGGTTATTTTAGTTCATGAGCTAAAAACTGCAGTGCCTTACTATTACTCTCAAACTTATGATAATCACCGGCTTCAGTCTTTTTCTTGGAAGCAGCAAGTTGTCTGGCTGTTTTGACGTTAGGTACTTCTGGTACTTCAAACGTTACACTTTGCTCAGTGGTAAAGCGTCTCAGTTCATAATTTAGAACTGCGCTAATACTAATACCCAGCTTCTCGGCGGTAGCAACTGCTTTTTCTTTTAGTTTAGGGTCTGTCTTAAGATTGATTACTGAGTAGTTACTCGTACCGAAAGTATTGTACATTTGGTATAGTTTATGTCTAGACCAAAAATTAACGGATTTATGTCTATTTAGTTGCTCATAATGCTTGATTAGCTTGTCTATGCCAGCAATGTTCTTTTGGGAGTTAGCAACTATCTCAAAAGACCATTAGTTTTGGCTTTTCATTATTGTTATTCACTTTTTGTTTTTTTGATGATTTATATAATAAATGCCCCCAAGGACAACTATTATAACCACTAATATAATGCGGACTAATATCAACAATGACTAATGATTATCATTATTAACCTTCTGCGGTCTAGTGTCTAAATTGTAATATTAAATGTCGGACGAAATGGAATAGAAATTACCATAGAGGTGTTATTAATTGAACTAGAAGATGCTGAGTTTTGAAGATTTTTGGTGGTGCGGTTAAAGAATTGCATTGGCCTATACTTTGAGGACTGGCAGTGTTGATCCCGGTTCCATTGGTTGAATTTAAGTTTATAGCCATGTACGACTATTTTATTATATAGTCACACTTTTTTAGCCAGTTATATTAAAAGCTAACCCTTTAATAAGTTTATTATACTTAACAACCTAATCACTCGAAACAAACTCATTAGTTAATTTAAAGCAGATAACCAACATTGAAAAACTCAAGCTGCCAAATATAATTGGGGACTCTTAAGCCCTACTTAAAAACTTCATATAAATAATTCTTTAATTGGCCTAGGCGATTTTTGGATGATGACATGTTGCTAACTACTTAGTGTTTATTGGCTAAACATCCAATCTAATTATTTATAAAATTTAGTACTCGCTCTATATTTATTTTTTAATAGATTAGCTATCTAGGATGAGTGCTGAAGGTTTTTTGATGGATTTTGATAACGAGCAACTGTAAATGCCATGATAATCGGTATATCTATAGCAAAAATAACTAATATTAGTATCGATGTTAGGAGGGTTTTACCTCTGACATCATCGAAAATAAAGATATAGCCGAGCATCCCTGCTTCAATCAGATATTCTAGCCCTGTCCAGCGTAGAACTAGAAAAAACTTGTCCCAGGCAAATGCTTTGATTTGGCTTAGTAATAAACAGCTAATAATAGCTAATGCCCCGCCCAAGCTCAGTAATATCACGACAACTGTCATAGACGGAAAATTAGGTAGGTGAGCGGCTATATATATGCCATCAATTATAACTAGACCCAACGACACTAAACAAAGTTGACTGACAGGCGGTAATTTTCGCTGCCAATCTTCAAACTGTTGTGAGTCTTGTTTATCTGACCGTAATTTACTGCCATTATTAAGAGCCTTACTTGTGTTCATAACGTTGCCACCCTCGTCATAATTATTAGAGTAGCTACTTGCATTACTCCTAAAATAGCCGACCCATAGATAAATCGACGCATTAGTGAACTAATAATTTTAGGATTGGGCGTTGGTTTTTTTAACTCGAACAAGATGGCAAGATTGGCCGGTGCTAAGGAGCCCATAGCCACTAGCAACATAATACCTACTACACAAAACGCTACTATTAGCCAGTTATGTACAGGTTGGGTAGCAGATAAATATCCAAGATGACGGGCTAGTTGAAAGCCACCTGCAAGGGTCATGGTGACAAGAGTAGGTACAATTAATAACATTTTGGGCATAAATCGTTTAGAAAATTCTATCCTGGCCGGAATTGACAGTCTAGCAAGAACCATTGGGCCAATGAATAATCCAACAAATAGATCAGTTGCAGTCCACAGGGCACCGCCTACTACATGAAAGAAATCAAGTGCCCAGAGTTTGTTACTGGCAATTGCTATTATTAGGCCAACCAAGACAGCTGCAACAATAGGTAACCCTTTAAGGGGCACTATTTGAAAGTCGTTCGCTTTCGTTGAGGACTTCTGATTAGCTGAAGTCATATTTCCATTTTAATCTAGATATTATAATAGCTAATGATTTTTGTAATACCCATTTCCTTAAGCAGACTATTTAATATCATGAAAGCTCCAACTATTGTCTTTGTGGATATAATAATATATAGACAAGTTGAGTAACGTTTGATACTATGTAGTTATGTCTAGTAATACAATGCCCGATAAAGTATATACCCCTGAACAAGTTGCTACTATGTTGCAGCTCTCTAAGAACACTGTTTACGAATTGATTGGTAGGGGCGAACTTGTCGCTAAAAAGTTCGGTAGAGTTTATAGAGTGCCTGCTAGTTCGCTCAGTTTTATGTTTACTGGTCTAGATGTCGACTTAAACTATGCCGAGCAGATTGATTTAGCATCTATAGACAAGGTGCATAAAGAACTAGCAACGGTACGCACAGAATTGTAATATGGCCACTGACAGACCAATAAGAGTTTTTGTTGACTCTGACGTAATAATATCTTCCCTTATCTCACGGTCGGGTGCAGCTTTTACTCTTATATCTCATACAGAACAGGTAAAGCTATATATATCAAACTATTCTGTATCAGAGCTTAATAAGGTTGTTGACAGGCTCCATCTTCAACAAGAAGAGTTGCACAATATTATTAAAACCCGACTAACTGCTGTTAAGATTGACCAGACATATAAAAAAGTACAATTACAGTTTGCTGATTACGTTAGAGACTCCGATGATGCCCATGTCGTTGCCGGTGCTAAAGAAGCTAGAGTTTCGTTTTTAGTATCATATAATGTTCGTCACTTTAACACCGAGAAGCTAAGACAAGATCTTCAGATTATCCTGTTAACACCTGGCCTATTTTTGCAATATTTGCGTAGCCTATAGTTTCTCCCCTAACTGTCTTAACTATTTTCCACATAGTTATTAATTCGGACTTAATTTGTTTCCAATTCGTTTCTATCACGCCTAACAAATACATAAGTTTATAAACATCCTGGACTCCTTGCTAGCAATAATCACAAGTCCAATATATTATGAGCCAGTGCGTTTATTTGATGTTTTACTCGTTTTATGCTAATATATATAAATGGCACTGCCTGAAACTTTCGCTGAACTAAGAACTCAGGATTTAGAGCTTACGCCCATTTCGCAACGTCTTCACCCTCTAGATAAAGAGGAGTTGCAATTTATATCCAATGACGTCGAATATCTAGCCTGTCGTGATTTAGCTCCATATGGCGCTAGAACCAGAGAAATCGAATCAGCAAACCAGACGCCTATGGACATTCTTCCACTCGCCGAGAAACACACCGATTACACCCTATTTAAGCTACCGAAAGACCTGCTAAGCCTTGATCGTTTAACGCTTGGGCACGGCACCAAAGATATAGATGAGTTGAAACCGATTTATGAAAAAGCCGGTGAACTGATCGGAGAACTAAGCCGTAATTATGTAATTCATGGTTTAGGTATTAAAAGTCTGGCCATGTTACGTAGTAGCGGACAACTAGTGATTGTTCCGCCCTACCATTTTGAACTTGGCAAAGATGTGACCGCAACTACCCTACGCGATTTCTCTAAATCAATAAGACAACTCCTAACGCACATAGTTTACGGTCGGAAAATAGCTAAATTGACTCATAGCTCAGAAGCTGGATTCTATCATGGCAGAGACGAAGCCTGAATTAAGCGCCTACTCTCTTGATCCTGAGACAGTTCATCAGCGTCATATTGAAGACATTTCACGAAACGTTGGTTACTTTGTAGAAAATCCTTACCAACGTCTAGGTGATGCCGATTCCGGGCATGGCGTTCTCTTTGGCTCGCTATCTCCCTATGGAGCCGTAGCAATAAAACCGCACGAGACAATTGGTCGAGCCAAACATGAGCAAGAGGTTATGGACTACGCAAAGAGCCAAGGTCTAGACTCGCTGGAAACTCTAGATCTAGCTACACAAGGTGCCTACATCTATTTAATTACCCGTTACCGACCAGAGTTACGTCACCTCGGCCAGTTTGACTGGAATGAAAACGTAACCTCGAAACGTTTGCGAAAAGTCATTACACCGACACTCCACTATGCGGCAGATTTTGCCGGTCAAATACATTCTCTCGGTATTACTCACGGTGATTTTCAAGCTAAGAACATTGCCCTGACGAGAGATGGTAATCCAGTGTTTAGCGATGTCGAGAACGGACAAATCCGACTCAAGGGTACTGAGTTAACGGAAAAAGGTAATCGAGATTTGATCAGATTAGGAACTTCGGTACTTAGGCGCGGTCTATTGTACGATCGCTCCATTAGTTTTCGGTTGGGCTATCTCGGTGATGAATTTGTCGATTGGGCGATAGAAGCCGAGGGTCGGCAGTCTTTTCCGGAATCACAGAAACGAAAGATCGAAGTCTTGGGCAAAATCGGCTCAATTCTTGTCAATCAGGCTAAATCTAAGCATCCGGCGGGCAAAGGAGCCCCACTCAGGCGTAGCGGCAATTAAACTTTAGATAATTATCTGTTAATTTTAGAAATTTAACCGCTAAAGTGTGAGTTTATCAAGATAACAGCCGCTTCGGTTGGAGCATTCTTGTAAACTTCAATTAAAACAATGTTGCCTGGCTTAATCTGTGCTGGGGTAGCTTTAGCGCCGTTGATGCTAATTAGCGTACTTGGCGAGATCATAAAAGCCTGGTTGCTGCTATTCTCTTCATTTGAGATAGTTATCGAGGTTTGGCTAATGTATACCACCAGCCCGACAGCATAACGATGACTTGTTACCCCATCATCCGATACCGTAGAGCTACTAGTTGAATTGCGAACCGAGTTTCCATAAAGCATCCCCGCCCAGAAACTTAAACCAAGCAAAATAACTACCGCACTAACTAGGAAAGCTATGCTTTGGCGCATCACAACAATCCGGTTGGAACGAACCGAACTTATGGACGCGGATTTAACTTCCTTACTAATGTCAGCCATCTAAATAACAGTTATTACTATCTTATTTTTACCACATCTTCGCTTAAAGCCGGCTTAGGTTTTTCTAAAAGGGGGATGGTTATTTTAAACGTCGTTCCGCTAATTTCACCTGAAATAACCTTGATAGAGCCATTGAAGTCCTGCTCGATATAGCTCTTAGTTATATCTAGCCCAATACCAATTCCCCGCTTATCTGTTGATTTAGTTGAATAAAAAGGCTCAAAGATATGCGGCAATTGTTTCGAACTGATGCCACAGCCATAATCGGTAACCGCGATGATTAACTTTTTATCGTCTGTTTGCTCAACTTTAAGTTTAATCATCCGTTTTGAAAGACTAGCGTCGTCATAGGCATCAATAGCATTATTAAGCAAATTGGCTATGATTTGTTGAAATTTTATCCGCTCGCCGTAAAGACGAACACTGCCGATCGTGTTTATTAAAAGTTTCACGTTAGCCGCTTTAGCGCGGGCCGATAGGATCATCGCTACTTGATGTATGGCAACGGTTAGTGAAAAACTGGCTGGCTGGGTGTCGCCATTAAGCTGCTGCCTAGCTGCTACAACATAGCGCTCAAGCATACGTAAATTACGTCGCACACGTTTAAACTCCTGCGAGCCGTGCTGCTGATCATCCATACCATCCAGCACCAGTGTGGCCGCGGTAAGGGGAGTTGTCATCTCGTGTATTAATGAAGCGCTGACTCGTCCTAGTTCTACTAGGCGAATCAGCTCCGGACCGCCTCGCAAAAGTTTTGCTCTTTTGGCATTGACTTTACTTTGAGTAGCCCCAATTAGTGTCATTACATCCGCCCTCTCATGCCTTAGTCTTAGATGCCGCCACAAAGGTATATCCCATACCTTGGACAGTGCAAATTAAATCTCTCCGCTGCAACTGATCAAGCTTGTCGCGCAGCATTTTAACGTGAACATCAATTGAATTGTTCCTAACATCATGGCGTTTAGCGCCCCAGACATAATCGCGCAGGTAATTACGCCCGACCGGAATCCCGGCGTTAAGCATTAAACACTCCAGCAAAAGGTACTCTTTTTTCCTTAAGCGAATAGTCTCGCCACCGGCTCTTGCCTGATATAGGTTTGGGTTTAGCTCAAGTCCCCCGCCAATTAAAGTGTCCTTAAGAGGGGCTCGCTCATCTCTTAAAAGTACCCTGATCCGGGCGCGTAATTCAGCTAGGCTAAAGGGTTTGGTCATATAGTCGTTGGCCCCACCGTCCAGCAGATCTACCTTGCTAATTAACCCCGACTCAGCAGTTAATACTAAAATCGGCGCCTGAACGCCGATTTGTCTAAGTTTGAGAGTGACCGCCAGGCCACTAAGGTCCGGTAAATTTAAATCGAGAATTATAAGATCAGGGTCAAAAAGCTGAGCTTTGCTGATTCCGCTCGTGGCAGTCTTCGCAGTACTCACTTTATAGGTATGACTTAAGGCCGAGTACAACGCCAAAGTCAAATTCAAATCGTCTTCAACGATTAGGATTCGCTTGGGTTGTTGCATCAGTGCCCTACCTACCCGAGTATCTTAAAGGAGATACTTTACCCCGCCACCCCCTTGAGCGCAGAGCGTACAATATATTATTATTTTATGCAAGTATTTTCTATAACTACTTTTATTATATTTCTGACCCTAGAGACTTTCGCCTAAAACAGTTAAAGAACAAATAACAGAGATAGCTATTTAATCTTTGAGCTTAAAAACCCCAAGTTTAGTTGGGCCTGGGGTCCTTAACTTTTTGTTAAATAATGTTTGGCGCTTACGCTATGAATGCGTCGTATTTTCTAGGTCTGAATTGCATTAAACGCAATAGACAATCTAACCTGCAAAATGGCCCGCATCTGTAAATTGGCACTCTTGACATGAGAGTGCTAACTTTCTACAATGTTTATCAGAAGCTGATGATGCTTCTTAAGCTATTAAAAGAAGAACGAAAGGAGAAATAACCATGGCTAATCTTGTACGATGGGATCCATTTGCAGAGCTAAATGCTTTGCAGAAACAATTTTTTGGCGATGACTTTATGTCGTCATTTAAGGGAGTAAATATTCCAACCACCGACGTTTACACTAAAGACAACGAACTTGTAATTGAGGCCCATTTACCTAAATTTAAACAAGAGGATATTAACATCCAAGTAGAAAATGGCGCTTTAATAATTAGTGCTGAACGCCACGAAAAAGACGAAGACAAGACTAAGAAGTATCTCGTCAGAGAAAGTAGCAGCAGCTTCTACCGCCGAGTTATGCTGCCGGAGCGCTCTAACGCCGATGCCATTGAGGCTCATCTTGACGATGGCATGCTAAAAGTTCAGGTGCCATTAACTCCCCTGCCCGAACCAAAGAAAATAGCAATTTCTGCTAAAGCTAAGAAATAATCGTCCCGCTTAGCAACTACAGACTCGAGACTTCAATCCCGAGTCTGTTTTTATGTTTAGCTGAACTAACCTTATGGATTGCACCACTGACAATTTGCTGGATCGGATACCTTAATCCCATATGGATACATTTCATCAACTATCGCGTGACATCTTTGGCATTCATACGTAATGGAAAGTGTATTGTCTGTTTTTAACCCGCACGCCGAGCAGATTAGCCCTGTATTATTTCTAACATATTTCATTCCCGGCGTACCGCATTCTAGGCATCTTCTATTGATGGTTTGGACTAGATCTAGGGTGGCTGCTTGTATGACCTTCATTCTTGTCGGATTTAGATGCGCACGCATGTCGGTTTCTATGAATACTCGGTTATTCAACGGTAACTTAAGTATTTTCTCGACAGTCTCTTTCAACTTAATTTCACTGGTAATACCCTTTTCCATATATTTGGTATCACTTTTATTCTTTCTAACAACCAGCCCGTGCTCCGGGAATCCTACTTGCCTAGCGAATATTAGTGCTTCTTCGACGCTACTAACATTGGCCTCTTGCTATATTAGTCTGCAGCGATTTATTGCCTCCAACAAACTCCCAATTATTTTTCAGATCAATTAGTATTACGATCTCAGTATTGGCGTTAGCGAATTCATAAGGAGCAAACGTGCCCTCACTAGCTATTCCGATATCGAGTCCTGTAAGCCTTATTCCTTCTAGAGCCTTCTTCCTAGCTGCTTCAAGCTGGCTACCTTTTCTGGGGATGTCTAGCGTAAAAGTACCGAATTTGTCAGTATCAATTTCTGCGGGAACTACGATCTTTAACCCTAAAGCATCCTCTAGAATAGGAGCCATCACATGTTCCTTGTTATGCTTATTGGCAATAACAGCCGACCTACCTTTAAAGTATGGTTGAATTGAAGAAAAATTATTATTCACAAGCATCAATTATATAAGTAAATAGTGCCCTTGCATAAAAGGCGTGGATTATTGACAATAACTGTTGTAAATGGCGGTACTCAAATAGATCGTAGACAGTTCCGACTCGTAGAATAGAAAGCGTAACAACTTTAAAACTACGAAAGGAAAGACAAATATGTCTAACCGTGTCGGGTCATCTACGACCTATGCTTCAAT
>JAJYDV010000009.1 GCA_021777375.1 bacterium
CAGTTATTAATCAGCTATTAAACGTTTATTAATGTTGGCTTAAACTCATAAACGCTACGCATTATCTCGTTCCACCTAATAATTTCAGCCACTAATTGTTTATAGTTGGATTGTATGTGGTTCACCAGAACTGAATTATTAGCCTTTAATGGGGTATTTTCTAACGAAATACACCTGTAAAGCGGACTAATATCTGAACTTATAAAGTTGTGCTGTTTAATGTCATAAACAAAGCCTCTAGGGAAGATTAGATTCTGGTATTTTTGTTTAAGCTGAAGTGGCGCATCTGCCCATTGTTTTGCCACATTACTCATAAAGCTAAGAGCATATTCAATTGATGATTCGCTAAGGGTTTGTTCCTGTTCTAGGAGGTCTAGTAATATGAAGGTATGACAAATGTTCCTCGTGAATTGCCCAAGAAAACCGCTAAAGACGTTGTGTATGCAATTATTAAAGGAGCTTTAGGGGAACTACCTGGTGGTTCAATGTCGGGAGAGCTTCTTGCTTTAGTTATATCACCCCCGCTCGCTAAGAGAACAACCGAGTTTATGGAGAGTGTTGCACGAGATATGGCTGATATACAGAATAAGGTAGAACAACTACAACCCGATAAACTAGCAAACAACGAGTTATTTATTACAGCGACTGTTCAGGCTACTCAAATAGCAATAAGGAATCATCAATCAGAGAAGCTAGAGGCACTCAGAAATAGCGTACTTAATACTGCTATGCTCACCGAATCGAGAGATGACATGGTGCAAACTTTCCTAGCTTACGTTGACACATTAACTGTTTCTCATATTAAAGTTTTGGATTATTTTTATGACCCAAAAATATGGGGAACAGAGCATAATGTTAATTGGCCCGATTGGAGTTCTGGGGGAGTTCTTGCACCACTTAGGCAAGCCATGCCTGAGATTGATGAGGACTTTGCTAAACAAATAATAAGAGATTTGCAAACAAGAGGATTATTAGCAGATTTTACTACTGGTGCTACCCTTACTGATTCAGGCATGTTTGCCAGCAGAACGACATCAATGGGAAATGACTTTCTGCTTTTTATTAAAAAGCCAGTCGTTCGATAAATTAATCAACTGCCTTGCCTGGATTGAACTTTTTATCTTCGCTCATGCCAATAGTCCAAACACTGTATGATGGCTCATTACCCTTAATAATACTCATCATATTTACATAGAAGACATTACTAACTATGTTAAGTAACCCAGTTATTCTATTAACCTCATCGTTATCCATGCTTCCATGAAGTAATCTAGCTCTTAAAGGTGACCCCTTATGAGCTTCTGGAGTACGCCAAGTATTATCAAACCATTCTATATATTCTTTGTAATCTTCTAGAAACTTCCACTTTGTATCCATAACAAACTCAAAAAATATAGCTTTCTTGCTTTGTTTCTTTTTTATTTCTAAGTTCTTGCCAGTTTCAAGATAATAAACGAAGTTCATTACCCTTTCCCACAATATTCTGCTTTTTAGTATCAAGCTTTGGTCAAAAGATAAATGAACAAATTGGGTATGAGATTCTTTCTGCTCTGAATCAGGTTCATTACTTACAAAACGCCCTAGGTCATTACTTGCGCCAAGGTCTACCTCAATAAGATACATCTGTAACTTTATATCAATAAGTAAATAGACTAGTTTTTCTAATCTTTCGTCTGGATATAATTTTGCATCATTGTATTCCTTAAGAAAGTTTAGTAAATCAAACCTATTAACAGTATGGCTTCTAAGCATAATCTGCTTATAGTCTTCTCGCTCGTGCCTATATCTGAAGTTGACCGAGTTTAGTAGTTTACTTTCAAATTGAGTGATTATTTCTTGTATATCCACATCTATATCATATATCAGATAGATAACACCTTATAAAAAGTTGAGATAGTATGGATATCCATAATATAATAATATGTAATATTATCATCTAATTAGCAAATCTATGACAGACAAACCTAAAGCACCTACAAAAGCAGCTTTAGGATACTTACGCATTTCAGATAAGGGTCAAATCAAAGGCGAATCCAAACATAACCAACGTTCAGCTATAGAATCTTATGCCAAAACCAATGGCATTAGAGTAATAAGATGGTTTTATGATGAAGCTAAGTCTGGTAAGAATACTGAACGAGAAGAACTACAGAACCTCCTTAAACTAGCCCTGAAGATGAAAGGCACGATAGATTACGTCTTGGTTTATAAGATGAACCGAGCTTCTAGGGATTTAGATTCATATGTTATTGGCATGAGGTCAGTATTGGCTTCTAGGGGGATTGAAGTACGCTCAGTAACAGAGCCATTTGATTCTTCGCCAATGGGCAGGTTTATGGAAAATCTCTATGTCATGGTTGGACAGCTAGATAATGAAAATAAGCGAGATACTGTAGTAGATAATATGAGGCGTTTAGCCCAGCAAGGTTATTGGCAACATAAAGCAATTCGCGGCTACAGAATGGTTAAAGTACAAAACAGCGAGGGTCAGCCCAGACCATCAATGCAGCCAAACGAGGAAGCCGAGAAGATTACAGACCTTCTCATGCGTTTTAACCAAGGAGATATCACAGAAGCAGCTCTAATAAGGTACGCAGCCTCAAAAGGCATTAAGAACCATAGAGGCAAACATTTAAGCCAAGAAACGCTGCATAAGATGCTGATACGCCCAGAATACGCTGGATATGTACATGATTGGTTTACTGACTATGAACTAGTTGAGGGCAAACACGAAGGTTTAATAACTAAAGATGCTTATTGGCGTAATCAGCATATTATTAAGTCCAAGAACAAAGAATACCTGATTGGCATTAAACACTCAGTTAATAGCGAAATATACCCATTAAGACGATTTATATTGTGTGTTAACTGTAACTTGCCAATGACTGGTTCTGCCCCCTGCGATAGCCCTAGATACTTTTGTGGGCGAAAAACTTGTCGTGGTGTTGGTTCAGTTATGACTAAGACAGTCCATGCTGAGTTTGAGCAGTATCTAAAAACCATAGAACCTACACCAGAAACAGTTAAGAAGATGAAAGATAATCTAAGTCAACAGGCAGTAGAACAACTTGGCGTTATTAATAAAGAAATAGCAGAGTTTAGAGATAAATTGAATGAAAATGCGGATATTAGAGCGGGTGCTATAAAACAATTTATAAGTGGCAAAATCAGTGAGGAAGAAAAGAAAGAAGTTGTTGACTCACTGGACACTGAAAAACTCGACCTCAAACAATCCCTAGACCTCCTAGAACAGGAACAAACCCTTAGCGAATCATCAATTGAATATGCTCTTAGCTTTATGAGTAATGTGGCAAAACAATGGGCAGATGCGCCACTTCAGCTTAAACAAAAATACCAGAATCTAATCTTCCCTAGAGGCTTTGTTTATGACATTAAACAGCACAACTTTATAAGTTCAGATATTAGTCCGCTTTACAGGTGTATTTCGTTAGAAAATACCCCATTAAAGGCTAATAATTCAGTTCTGGTGATCCCAAGGGGAATCGAACCCCTGTTGCCGGGATGAAAACCCGGTGTCCTAACCGCTAGACGATGGGACCATTAAATTGATTGGCATATATTAACATAACAGAGACAATAAGGGAAAACCCCAGGTGGAGATACCAGGGGTTATAACCTATCTATTTCTGTACAGCGTGTACTTTTTTAATCGAGGCTTAGTTTCTAGCTAGTTTGCGACGAGTATAGACCATGAAGCCCGCAGTTCCTGCTACAGTAAATCCTGCAAATGCACCGATTATGTTACCTGGACCGGTGTTAACTAGTTTAGAAGGAGGGGTAGGGGTTGGTGTAGTAGGGGGGGTTATTGGCGGTGGAGTAGTTGGCACAGAACTGACTGTCAACTGATAGACAACTATAAGGCGGTAATCATAGCATCCCCATTGATATCCTACCTGTCCAGGTTGCGGAAAAATTGGGTTGCCTATGTTAGTAGTTCCATTTACAGTGCTGTCAGGAAGACTGTACCAGGTCGGAGACGCAACATTTAAAGTATAGTAAACAGAATTTGGAACTTCGGTTAGCTTGACCTGCTGGGTGTTATTGCATATCAGAAAAGCTGTATCGCTTACTGTTGCTGCGGCGTTGTCTGCGCTAACAGTAGATGTAAAATTAAATGTCTGTCCGTTTGTTCCGATACCCGGTGCAGAGATATTAAGCTTGACGTTATTAGCAACTGCAGGCCCTGATCCATTGTAATTGTATTGTGACATAGCGTCGTTGTGTATGTAGGTCCAGACATCAAATTTGCTTCCAGGAGTACACGAATTAGTTAAGCTGCCGATTTGTAATGGCAGGTTTGTGGCATTACTTGTGTCTATCCCGCTAATGTCTTGTCGGATACGGACAAAGTTTGATTCGTTTCCTAAAGGCACAGGACCATCAACTGAGTTAATGCCGGTTGGATCGTTACAGATATCGTTAAATACTGGGGTGGTACTAGTAACAAAATCACCACTTGAATTATATTGGAAGCAGGCTGGTTGGCTATCTGCAAACGCGACTCCAGAAAATACTAAGCTTGACACAAGTACAAATCCTGCCGTAACCAGCGAAGTAAGAAATCTTGTTAAACGCTTCATCTCAATAATCTCCTCAGATACTTAATTTATTAATTGCCGATTCCAGGGTCGGGACCCTTAGTTGGGGGTGGATAGTATATGGTGGTGGAAGTTGTAGTGGTCGTAGGCGGTACGGTCGTAGTGGTTGTGGTAGTTGTGGGGGTAGGTGGGGTATGTTTTTTGATTATGATTGTTCGATTGACTTTATGCTCTACATTAACACCCTGAAGTGCCACGTTGCCGCATTTTTGAGGAATCAGAATATCAATACTCTCAATCTTCTGATTAGTATCGATAATCTCTTTTGTAACTTGGCCGGCCGAATTTTTCATAAAGTGTTTTGTTTGAGTGGTTTTTGCAAGTACTGCTTCCTCGCAAAACGCCGCCGCACCATTGCGATACCTAGGATCGGCAAATGTTACGTTATAGTCTATTTGGTTCCCACCAGGACCAAAAACCATAGCCTTAAAAGTCTCACCGAAGCGTAATGTACAACCATGAATTTCGCCCTTTTTGGCATCTAACTGAATTGCTGATATTTCGGAACCATTTAGACCCTCCCTTTCCAGTGTTCTTCGTCCTAAATTCGATTCAACAAGCCCAGCAACCTGATTAGCGCTGTGTACACCACCTTCAATTAAAGGATCCCCGCCAAGAACTGTCCAACCGGAGTCAGATGCTTGATGGGCTTGAAGTTCAGAAGCGCTACCCGGCAGGCTTACGCCAATGCCAGTAAATAAAATCCCGGCAGCTATAGTCTTAGCTACTTTGTCTCTAAAGCTTTGTTGCTCAACTGGCTGTCCAATAATCGGCTCTAACTTCTCTCCCATCGTTTATCTCCTATAATCCCTAATTGCACAAAGTTTTCCAAATAATACCACTAGTATTATGGTTTGTCAAACTAATTGTGTTGTAGGCTTAAGCGTTTTGGGCTACGGCCGAAGGCTCTTGTGAAGGGGTTAAAGCATTGGTGTTGTTAACTACTAGTTTAGATTTAGGGAAACTGAATCCGAAAGTACTACCCTTGCCCTCAGCCGAGTCAAATATTAATGCGCCTCCCTCAGATACTATGACCTTTTTGGCCATAAAGAGCCCTAAGCCGGTACCGTCAGGGCGTGCCTTGCGCGCGTTCTTAGCGCGATAAAACTTAGTGAATAGATGATGGACTTCATTTTTAGGTACACCAATACCGTTATCTACTACCCGGCATTCAACAGCACTTTGAGTTTCTTTGACATAAACATCAATCTCTCCGCCTGAAGGGGTGTAGTAGATAGCGTTATCTATGAAGTTCATGATTACCTGCCGGGTTTTAGTTTCATCGAGCATTAAATCATCGATTTTTGTTTCTTTAATAAACTTCAGGGTTAAGTTGCGGGATTTAGCTGTCTCCATTAATTGATTTACTTCGTCTTCTACTACGGTAGCCAAATTAACAATCGATGGCTCAATAACAAACTTGCCCGTTTTTAAGCGGGAAACGTTAAGCAAATCTGCTATTAAATACACCATACGTTGTGAGCTGCTGTATGCCTGTTGGAGCATTTGTCTCTGCAGACTACTAATTTTACCTGCATCACCGTCTAGAACTAAGCTAAGGTTGCCCTTGACGCTGGTTAAGGGAGTTCTTAGTTGGTGTGAGGCCATGCTTACGAAGTCGTCTTTGGCTTCATCGAGGGCTCGTAGTTTTTCGTTGGTTGAGCGCAAACGATAGGTTGCATCCTTAATTTTATCCTGAAGGGTGATGTTGAATCGTTCGATTTCTTCGGTATGTAGAGCATTCTGGATCGCCACCACGAGTTCATTAACTACAATCTCTAACACATCTATATCTTGAGATGTGTACATATTTCCGCTTTTTTTCGAACCGAGCACAAAATAGCCTATATCTCCTCCGCTATTTGATGTGGATAGCTTTGCAAATACTGCAATATTCCTCTTCTGTAGATACTTTTGAAAATCTAAATACTTATCTTCTATTAAATCAGCGATGATTAGCTTAGCTTTAGTGCGAGTTGCAAAATTATGGATATATTTGATTTCATCAGTAGACATAGTCTTGGCGCCGGAATGCGTCCAGCTTGCAGCACTATCTTCATATCCGTTTATCCCAAATAAGCAGTAGGCAGGTTTCAGATTATCTTCTATTAAAACTGAAATTCTACGCAATAGAGGAGCGAGCTCATACGTGGAAACGAGCACCTTATTGAATGCATCGAGAAAGACTTGAACGTTATATGAGTCTCTATAGAACACTCTATTAGAAAATTTATCGAATACCTTTTTGACACGCTGAAATGACAGCGCGGCTAGGGCCGCAGAGGCTGCAAGGGCGATTTCAGCCGACAGTGACAGTTGCGGATGAAAAAATACTTTAATAAGTGCAATGGCAACAAAACCGAAAATTACAGAAACTATAGAAAGTGACAAAAAGTAGGCTATCGCTCTAGCGACTACAAGTCTAATGTCAAAAAGGCCATGTTTAATTATGGCGTACCCGATCATGAATATAGTAAATGTAGCGTAGATAGGACTCAGTACTATGAAACTAGAGTTATTAACCGCTATAGGCAAAACAAAACCGGTTATTGGCGCAAAGACTAAAGTAGGAATAACTCCTACCAGAATATATTTATTTTGCTGGCTTCGGATACCAGGCATCACGCGCGCGCCTCTCCAAAGGATTAAGATAGTCAGGATAAGAACTCCAAAAAATTGAAATAGATAAAAAGCTAGACCATATGTTGCAATTGGCAAAAGGTCGTGCGCATCCTTAAGACCCTTAAAAACCCAAGGCGTCATATCTAAGATAGATATGCCAATAGTAGATATCAAAACTATCCAAGCCATTCTTGAAAGTTTTTTAGAAGATGTGTTTAGGAAATATGCTAGGAAATATGCACCTCCCAAGGATAGCGTAGTAGTGACCATGACTAATCTTATGTAAGTTAGCTTGTGAATAGTGCCTAGAGAAAAATAGTTAAAGATGCTAAAAAGCACTAGAGCAGTGGTCAGTATCGCATATACTCTATTTACAATCATTTTTGGGTTACTTGCGATAACAAACAATCCCGTCAAAGATGATGCGAAGATACTTATCGCTAGTATCAATAACCCCACTACCATACATAAGTATTATAGGGCAAAGAGTGTTTTTTAGGATTTTGAATAGTGCACGAAATCCAGGAGCGTCTTTATACCTGCATAAAACGGGGTCGGCGACTTTAGGCTTAAAATACTCTTATAGGAGGCGACGTACCTTCCGGAATCTAGTTGACGACCAAGTATTATCTCACGAGCCACAACAGATGCCAGGGCTCCTCCCGCAACAGCCGTTGCTCCTAACTGAGGTAACCCCGAAAGTGTCTTTCCTTGTTCCATGAAAGAATCTAATAGCCGCGGAGTTACGTTACGCACACCTATTACTTTTGATAATGCCATATTCGCTATATCTGCAGACTCCTTACTGGCCAGTAATTCAACTTCTTTCTGCTTCAATCTTCCATTAAATGGCCGGGTATTTTCAAGATCGTGCCGCTCTATATCTATCAAGGACTTGTCTCCGAGATCTGTCGCCATAACTGTAGCGATCATGCTTCTCGCTGCCTCAAGTCTTATCAAAGCTTTTGCGGCAAGATCGTCAACTTCGTCAAACATTATTTGCGGATGGTAATGATCGGCAATCTCTGAGAGGCTTTCTTGGTCAACGGCTTTTTTGATTACTGTCTGCTGAATATATGGGTCAATTTTACTCACCCTTTTAGCGACATGATCAACCTTAGATGTCCCAACGTTTGTATAATCTGCATTTAACCTATTTAAATTCGGAGGTTCAATAATATCTGCATCTGCAAGGATAATATTTCCACCAATTCCGGAAAGAACCAATGAGTCCACAACATGACTACCGACGCTCATTCCAAATATTGCCAATGTCGCTGCATACAATGTGCGCTGCTCTTCTTCAGTTATAAGATTTCTATTGCGCGATGTGCGCATCCGTATGTAGTCATTCCGGCTTGGATAATGTACTAGTTCTTTTGACCACGGAAAATAAAACCAATTACCATACTCTTCTCCTTGGCTAACTAGGTTGTTAACATATTTGGTTTTTGCCGTTTCATCGTCAAACTTATCAGGAAAATCTATTTTGAACAAATTTTCTGCTGCTAATTCGACTGTATCGTAGATAACTTCTACAGTTCCACCGTCTAAATATTTTTTTAATATAGCCTGATCGGATTTACTTTTAAGATCAAACTCATCAGGATTACTCCATTCTATAGCGTTAGGAGTATTTTGGAACTCAGTGTTTTTTAAATACTCTTTTATCATATTATTTCTTTAGCGTACTTAAATAATCCATAATATTTTGCCTATATTCATACACGTCCTCGCTAATCTCTGCCCTTGAAAGACCTTCAGACATATACAAGAACATGCCAATTAACTTTTTGCTCTCTCTTTTAGAAGAGCTCGCTCTTTTAATATCATTCAAGAGGTTGTCAAAAAACCTATCGGGCTGAATAAGAACCGGGATAAGTGATACAGTTTCGTTAACTCTATGGTCATTAATATTTACAGCATCTCCGAGAACCTCGAATGCACTTTTACCTAAATAATTGGTAAGTGAATCAAGCGTGCTAGAAACTATACTAAAAAACCAAGCTTCATTTTTAGTTAATGAGTTATGGAAAAGGTCCCTTAATAGCTCATAAATCATGTCTGGAGGAGCGTTTTTGGTACGCGCTAAACCGGATAGCTCTGTTATTTGGAATCCTTGTTCCATGAGTCCATCAAGATATTCTCGAGTGTTCAAATACTGACGCACTTTAGTTAACTGGAAGCCGGGTAAATTCTCTATCGAAGAGCCTAAAGGAAGATTAATTTTCCTTACCGTAGCTTTATTGTTGGGATTTTCGGGATCAATCAGTAAAAAGTAGTCAACATTTTCGCCCCTAGAATGATCAATTTGCTGAATTAGTTTTCCATCCGGCCCCACCGCATCACCACTTACGAACCCCATGGTTGTATAGCCCTCAGCGTGTACTTTAAGCGCAGATTCTGCTAGTTCAGGGTTACTTTGCTCATCGAAAGCAAAGTATTCATAACGATCATTCCTATTCGGCCTGTTCCTAAACTCCGTTTCTGCGGAATTTTCTAACCTAGGATTCATATACTTCTCCGTCCCTTGCGGACAATCTATTGTCTGCATAGTCTTGATGCTCCTTAGTGTGGGTTATCCATAATATTGAGGTCCCTTGGTTAGCTAACGATCTTGCCAACTGCAAGACTACCTCACCGGTAACTGAATCTAGAGATGCGTTTGGCTCGTCGGCTACCAATAGATTAGGTTTATTTGCTAGTGCGAATGCAATTGCTGTCCTTTGTTGTTCTCCTCCAGACTGCTCACTTGCTAATTTGTTAGCATTTTTGGCAATGTCTAGTCGTTCAAGTAGTAGTTCAATATATTGAGTGTCAAGCTTATTGCCCATCGTAGTCCTCACGTCGTAGATATATTCCTTCACTGTCATATCGGGAGGTAACTCTGGGGTTTGAGCAACGTAACCGCAATAACGAGCAATATATTTTTTTACGTTTCGATTTTGATTTGATTCAAGTCTAAAACGGCTTCCTATAGTTTGTCTCTCGGGACTTATTCTGAACTCGTTAGCGGTATCATTAGCTAAATACCTAACCTCGCCCGTAGATAGGCTTAGAGCTCCAATCAACAAGCGAGCGCAAGTAGTTTTGCCGGAACCAGAAGGCCCCATCAAAGTAGTAAACCCTGGTTTTAGCTCAAAAGAAGAATTTTTAAGCTGATCGTGGAATGAAATGCCATCGGCTTGTAGTATGTTTATCATGATTCAGACCGTTCCTCTCGCGTCATTCTCGCCTCTCTTCGTACAGCCAATGTGGTTCCTACTCTAGAAATAGTCCACAAGAATCCGGTAACCGCGATATAAGTTTCAAGATTAATTCCCAAAGCACCTCCAGGTTGAGCATGGTTTACTAAAGTGTCTACAATTTCTGTTCCTGGCATTGCAAGAGCTGCCGACACTACAGCATCTAGCTCGGATCTTTCTCTGTAAAGCTTCATTATTAAGTGTTCATCAAATCCGTTAGCCTTAAGCATTCGGTTGCGATTGCGATTGTTAGCTAGGTCTTGACTGGTCTTATAGTTTAAAGCAATAGCCCCCAGCGCCATTCCTATAAGCATCGCCTCTAACACTAGACCATTTACAGCATTCTTACCGGTTGTCTCGGCGTTATTAATAAAGTCTTTCATCGAGACAGCATATAGCCGGTCTTTAGGGTTTTCATTTGTCTTTCTGATTGATTTTAGGAAAGATTCCATATTGCTGGGGTTACCATCCGCAATAGCAAAACTATACGTACCATTATTTGACGCAAGTAGGCATCGTTGATAATCGCTCCCGTTAAGAACGACGGGTAATAGGTTAAACCCGGAGTAGCCATTAATAAGACGGTCGACCTTAACTTTTAAACCCTGTAGATCAAAAAATTCTCCGGGCTTTACGCCAAGCTGTGACGAAACATTAACTTCAACATTGTCGCACTCGCTATTTGCCTGTTTAAGACCCGTGTCTTCTTTGGGTAGACCAATTGTAAGGAATTCTAGATTATAGGTGTTTTGGCCATTACTGGTGTAAGATCCTCCAGCCCAATTGATGTTTACCGGAATGACATTCGTACCTGATTTCTTAGCCTCTGTATCAAAATAAGTAATTTCGGTTGAACTTATGCTGCTCGTATTTAATACATTAGGTGCAGGAGTATTGCTTAGCACCACTGCACTTTTGTCTGGCGGAATTATTTCCTGAAAGAATTTAGCAACATTGGATTGAGTTTCAGACACATTATTCGAAATATTGAAGAAAGTACCAGCAACAATGCCCGTAAAGGCAGTAAGTAAGCCGCTCGCCGCTAGGACTCTTGGAACTTTATGCCCAGCAATTGTACTATTTTTGGTATTTGCGTGTGCTACGTTGTTCATAGCCGCTGCATCGGGGCTTACAGCTAATTTAAAGTGCCTTAAACCTCTTTTAATTAGCACGCCGGAGCCGATAACTGCGCCGGCTTCTTCAAGTACGGTAAATGCTTCCGCAAGAGCATTAGAGGGTTCTGCATGCTCAGTTGTGATTGCTAAGTCGTGGGTTAAACTGACGGCACCATCTGCAACCAAAGCACCTCCGCCTAAAGCAAGAGCGGACAGTAGTAAACCTGACGCTATATTTCTAGACCGATTCTGGCGAGCTAAAGGAAGCTGTTGTTCAATTTTCTCAACATTATCCATATTTATGGAATACCTAAATTAAAAACAGCACCACTTACCATTATTTGGTACGGTGCTGTTAGCTATCTGGTAAAGAACGTTTTGTAATGTAACATAAGTAGTGTAAAATGTCAAAAGATACGTAAGAGTTATGCCTGAAAACAAACAAAAGATCCTTATTGTTGAAGATGAGCAAGTAATTGCCCAGATGTACTTTTTTAAGCTTGAAAGCGAAGGATTCGAGGTTAAAATTGCGGCCAATGGCGAGGAAGGACTTCGTGCCGTTAGCGAGTTTGCGCCAGACCTAATACTGCTCGATTTAAGAATGCCGGTCATGAGTGGAGATGAGATGCTTGAGAGACTTCGGGCCACAAAAATCGGTAGCGAAATTAAGGTAATAATTTTGACAAATATAAGCAAGGATGAGGCGCCCCCTAGGCTAAGGTTCCTAGATGTCGATCGCTACGTTGTTAAAGCCCACCACACCCCCAAACAAATAGTTGACGTTATAAGAGAAGTACTTGATTAGTATGATTGTAAAAGAGCCTCTGTTGTCATAGGATAATAGATATGGCAGCTAAAGTTGCAATTATCGAGGACGACCAGACTATCTCACAGATGTACCGCTTCAAGTTTGAAGCCGAGGGATACGATGTCGAAACCGCCGAGGATGGCAAGGTGGGGCTTGAACTGGTGCAAACTATGCATCCGGACATTGTTTTGCTTGATCTTATGATGCCCGAAATGACTGGCGACCAAGTGCTAATTGAGATGCGTAAGAATGATTGGGGTAAAGACGTCAAAGTAATTATCTTGACTAATATGGGCGAGCAGGAAATTCCAGACTCAATTAAAGGGCTGGGCGTTTCTGCGGTTGTCCTTAAGGCAAACATGACCCCGCGCCAGGTATTTGAGCTGGTCAAAAAGCATTTAGGTTAGACGCGTGAAGATAGCGATAATCGGTTACGGCCTTGAGGGAAAGGCCGCTTATGACTATTGGAAAGATAAAGGCAGTATCACGATCTGTGATATTAGTCCGGTAGATGTACCGAACGATGTTCAGGTTCAATTTGGAAGTGATTATCTGACAGGACTAAGTGGTTTCGACTTAATTGTCCGCTCTCCGGTGATTAATCCGAGAGACATTGTTAAAGCTAACGGTGGAGATGAAATATTAGATAGAGTCACCTCTAACACAAATGAATTCTTCAAGGTCTGTCCAAGCCAAAACATAATCGGAGTTACCGGGACTAAAGGTAAAGGCACGACTTCAACTCTAATCGCCAAAATGCTTGAAGCGCAAGGAGAGAAAGTATTTTTGGGTGGTAACATCGGAGTTCCAGCTCTTGATCTGCTGAATCAAAATATTTCAAAAAATGACTGGGTGGTACTTGAATTATCCAGCTTTCAGCTAATCGATTTCCGCTATGCACCCCGCATTGCGGTGTGTTTGATGGTGGTCCCTGAGCACCAGGACTGGCACCTAGACACAAAAGAATACTATTCAGCCAAGGCCGGTTTATTCGTCCGCCAAAGCCTAGAAGATATGGCGGTTTATTGTTCGCTCAATGCAAACTCAAAGCAGATTGCTTCAGTAAGTAAAGGCCGCAAGATTCCCTATCTTGAGCCGCCAGGCGCAGTGATAGTTGATGACAAATTTATTAGTATCGATAATCTAAATATTTGTCCGGTATCCGAGTTAGGTCTTAGAGGGAAACATAATTGGCAGAATGTCTGCGCTGCAATAACTGCAGTTTGGCAGGTCAGTAAGAATCCCGAAGCTATTAAATCAGTGCTGACTAGTTTTACTGGCCTTGAGCACCGGTTGGAACATGTAGCAGATATTAATGGAGTCGGTTACTATGACGACAGTTTCGGAACTACTCCGGAAACCGCGATGGTCGCAATTGAAGCCTTTAGTGAGCCTGAGATTGTTATTCTCGGCGGGTCGGACAAGGGAGCTAGCTACGATGAGCTAGCTAAAACCGTTAGTGAAAATAATGTTGCAACGGTTCTATTAATCGGTGACCAGGGTCCGGCAATTGAGTCGGCTTTGCGCAATAAAGGATATACAAATATGGTTCATGGCGGCAACAGTATGGAAGAGATTGTTCGCCAAGCTCAATCTTTAGCCAAACCGGGTTATGTAGTCGTGCTATCTCCGGCTTGCGCCAGTTTTGATATGTTCGAGAACTATAAAGACCGGGGAAACCAATTTAAACAAGCTGTCCGAGAACTTGCTTCACTCGGCGCACAATAGCGTCTTCAGGTTGAATGACTACCGCCCGTTCACCAGCCTCACGCTTGATGTCCTCTTCTATCCAGTGATAATGCGTACAGCCTAGAACAATCACATCCGCACCTTGGTTAATAACTCCGTGTACCGTATCAGCAATTTGTTTTTGACCTAAACTATTTCTTTCGATCAGTTCGGCCCAGTTGGCGCAGTCCGGCTCAACAACTTTTATGCCCTTAGCGTACTCTTGCTTTAGTTCGGCGTAACGCTTACTGGCTAGGGTAGCCGGGGTAGCGCAGACGGCAACAACCTTCGACTCGGTTAGAGCAGCCGCTGGTTTAACCATTGGCTCTAGTGCAATCAAAGGTACACTAAGTTTTTCCCGAAGCCGCCCAATAATGGTAGTCGATACCGTATTACAAGCAACTACAATAACATCGCAACCTTCATCTTGAAGTTTCTTTAGGATTGGATAGGCCAGAGTAAAGATCTCATCGCTGGTCTTGGTTCCGTATGGTACGTGTGCTGCGTCATTAACAAACCGAACCTCGTCATCCGGGTAAGCCTTAGTAATAGCGTTAGCGATAGATAATCCGCCAATTCCCGAGTCAAACACTCCAATTAAATATGCCATTTACTTTTTCCTGCTATTTTCGGCAGCCCGGATAACATTATCGAACAAGGCACAGATTGTCAGCGGACCTACCCCACCCTTTTGAGGTGTGATAGTTATATCTTCACGCTCAAAAACCTGCGTGTCAACATCTCCAACCGTTTTACCGTCTTCGCTTGCCACCCCGGCGTCTACTACCACTGCGCCCGGCTTTATCATATCTGATGTTAATATTGCCGGCTTGCCTGTAGCCGTAATAATGATGTCCGCCTCTTTAGTCATTGCCGCCACATCCTTAGTCGTACTGTCAGCGACAAGAACATCTACCCCACTGGCGCTGAGTATTTTCTCTAGTGGCGCACCGACCAGTTTCCCTCTTCCTATAAGAACAACCTTCTTGCCAGTTAAATCAATATTAAAACCCGACAGCAACCATAGAATAGCCATTGGCGTAGCCGGTTCAAATACTGCGTCTTTACCTAGGGCATCGACGTCTTTTTGGGGTGAAACTAAATTTACCAGTTCGTCGGTTTCTGATGGATCTGCAAGTGGCAGTTGGATTATAATGCCGTGTATTCCCTTGTCAGGATTCAGTTTTTTTAGCAGATCCGGGACATCCTTCTGATCGATGTTATGGATATCTACGACTGCACCAATATCTAGAGCGTATTGTTTCTTAAGCCTGACATAAAGACCGATAGCTGGATTGTCTACGGTTTTAATGATCGCCAGTTTCGGTACAATACCATCTAAAGTTAATGCTCGGACGGCATTAGCCTGACGTTCTTTAATATATCCGGCCAATTCTCGGCCTAGTAATAATTTCATTTGACGTTCCCATTTTAGCAAAGGGAGGAATATTGTGTTGCCTGGATTGTAAACTCTATTTGCCAATACAGAGATAATTTTGTTAAAGTTTCTGGGTAGCTATCCAAAACATGGGCCAGTAGCTCAGCTGGTTAGAGCACCTGCCTCTTAAGCAGGGTGTCGAGGGTTCAAGTCCCTCCTGGCCCTCCAAGTATAAGTGTTATTATTGCTATAAAAGAGCGTCTACCGAAAGGCTCAGTAAGAATTATTGCCTTAACTAGACTCTATGTATTTAGAATATTAATTATGAGTCGTCCTATAGTTAGAATTGGCAGCCTGCCCGAAAAGTATCTAGATACATTTGAACAAACAAAAGAAATATTTTCCAATTCAGGACTAGCAGATAAATATATGCGAGTTAGTGCTTGGTATGTAGCGCACTACAGCAAGAAAGTAAATTTGACTGATTTTCCTGGGTGCATAACTGCTGAGGAAGTTTCTGTAATGTCGGCTGCATTAGAGTCAGAGCATCCATTAGCTATCGCTAAAAGAGGATTAGGTTCGTTAGCTATCCGTCATAGTGCACTATTAATTGTTAAAATAAACCCTTTGTCCGGTGAGGGAGTAGAACGATCAGACATGCTTGTCTCGGAAACTGTAAATAGTCTAGTATATCCTAACTCTTTTATGTTTGGGGCTGGTGTTGAGTTTACAAAGGAAGATCATAGGAAGGCTAAAGAAATTCTAGCTGTCCAGCATTCGGCAGGAATTGATTTGGCTTATTTTGACCCAGATTATAGTGACATAGAGTCACCAGACCTACAGCCACCATTAGCATAGTTGATATATCGTCTATGATGGCTCTCCAATACCGCTTATGCTTAAGCTCATTTAGTATTGGAAGTTTTACTTTAGCTCTTGACAGTAGAGTATACTAAAGTGTATACTTTGTAGTATGAAAACTGCGGTACTGAATGTCAAAGTGGACGAACAAGTAAAAAAACAAGCCCAGGTCGTGGCCAGCTCTTTTGGTATACCCTTAAGTACACTGGTTAATGCCTACCTAACCGAGCTAGCAACTACTGGGCAGATTCATTTCAGTGCCGTTGAAATTATGACTCCCAAAATGGAAAGACTTATAGAACAGGCCGAAAAAGAAATAGAGGCTGGTGAAACAAGTGGACCATTCAATACAGCTGAAGAAGCCATAGCCTACCTTAAGAGTTTGTAAATGCTGTATCACCGGATTGAGTTCACGAAGAGTTTTACTAAACAATTTAAAAAGCTCCGTGACAATCAGCAAGAACGGTTCTATGAACGACTAGAGCTTTTTAAGAAAAACCCTCAAGATAGAGTATTGAGAGATCATGCACTAAAAGGGAAATACAAAGGTTTTAGAAGTATTGATATAGAAGGAGACTTAAGAGCTCTGTACTATGTTAAGAACGATGTAATCGTAGTCTTCGCTATCATCGGTACCCATGGTCAGCTATATTAATACTCAAGTCACTTCTGATTTCAGTTGCAACAGCATCTACGATGGCCCTCCAATTTGGTAAGATATTACCCCAATGACATCCTAGACCTAGAGGTATCCACAGCCAAGAACCATAACCGGCTCTTCCTGTTTAGTTTTTTGACCGGATCAATCTGTAGGTAATAAAGCCAAAATCTAGGCTATACCTAAGAACTGTAAAGCGTTATTTGGATGAATAACTTCCCATTCGGCCTCATTGCCATATGTTTCAAGCCACTCTTTCGGGGCAATAGTCGTTTTATCTTTCCACTTTAATTCGTAACCGAATAACTTACCGCTGCGCTCCTCGACTAGATCTACTTCATTTTGTTTCCATGTTCGCCAAAAGTACTGGTTAGCATACAGCTTAGTATAAGTGCGCAACTTTAGACGTTCTACGACCATAAAGTTCTCCCATAGCTTGCCAATGTCATCGCGTATCTCAAGCGAATTGAAATTGTTAATAACAGCATTTCGTACTCCGACGTCATAGAAGTAGTATTTAGCTGTTTTGGTTACCTCACTGCGCAAGTTTCGACTAAATCCTCCAAGTCGAAAGATAATAAAGGACTTTTCTAGCAAATCCAAATAGCGAGCGACGGTATTTTTATCAATATTAAGTGAAGAACCAAGCTCTTGATGAGATACTTCATTACCAACCTGATAGGCGAGGAGCACAAGCAGCTGTAGTAATACCCGAGACCCTTTAACTTCTTGGTAAGTCAGGATATCTCGTAGGAGATACGAGTCCACCAGCTCGCGTAGGAAACCAGCTCGCGTCTGGTCGTCTTCAGCCGTAATAACGTCAGGATACATACCATATACGAGGTACGACGGAAGTTTTTGCTGGAACGATCTCGCCGGGACTGAATCATTAGCAAAGAGCTCTGTGAGTGCAATAGGGAATAAATAACGTGTTGCTTTACGTCCGGTAAGTGGTTCACCGACTTGCCCTGCAAGCTCAAAAGATGAAGAGCCGGTAACAATAACTGAAACATCCGGCATGGTATCGTTAATAATCTTGAGGCTTTGCCCAATCCCAGGAATTGCCTGAGCCTCGTCAATTGCCAGGATCTTTGCCGATCCTATATGTGGTTTCAGAAGTGCGCTGTCTGCCACCTCAAAAGCGTGTTGAGTACTGAGCTCGTCGCCTCGATACACTATCACATTCTCCTTTGTGGTAGCGATAAAGTTATTTAATAACGTGGTTTTGCCAACTCTGCGTGGCCCAAAGAGAATCAAGGTTTTACCTGTCTTGAGCTCATCAGTAATTGATAGATATCTTGGTATATTCATACCCTAAGCATATAGCATATTCACCATATTGTCAATATTACAGTGAGTGTATCTCACTGTAATTGCAGTATTGCGCTACAGTGGTCGGTTAGAGGCACTGCACGTCGGAGTAAATTAAATATTGTCTCCATCCTAGTAGCAAACTGTAGCATCTACATAGATAGGTCCGAACTCATTAAACTTTTCATACATCAAGAGCAAATCGGCATAGAGGGTGTTCCACATTTGGGCAACAGGGCCTCCATAACGCTTATGTTTAAGTCAATATGTTTTGAATGGTTTTTGTTGTTAGAATAAATGCATGGTTAACTCAGTTTTATCTCCAAAGCAATCAAAAATACTCCTACAACTGCTAAAAGACGATATGGAAAGGCTGTTGTAGCTGATTTAGTGCGGTTCTTTTCGCTGTTACCCAGTAATCTTCAGCGTCAGAAGCTTTCTTAATCTCTTCACTTACTAGCTTACTAATTGAAATAGAACGTCTTGCCGCCACTATACGCGCATTTTTTATCGTATTTTCATCTAGTTGTATAGTTAAATTTCTATTCATTCCTAGCATAATACCAGTTTTACGTGCTCCACGCAGTAGAGTTCTGAATTTTGGTTGTGATAGCATCTACGATAGCCCTCCAATAGCTACTAATAGATGGCTCGTCTCTAAATAAGACGACTAAAATATGGACCTTTGTATCTGTTGGAAAATTCGAGTATATGAAGGCCTCTGTTATGATAAGGCTATGGAAACTGCTGTAAAAATAAGGAATCTGTCAGTTACACTTGGGGGTCACTACAAGGCGCTCAAAAATATTAATCTTGAGTTGCCGGTTGGCAAGACTATTGGTTTCATCGGACCCTCCGGTGCCGGAAAAACAACTCTTATACGCGGAATTGTAGGGAACTTGAAATTCTCAGGCGAGATAAGTGTATTTAACGCTCCCGCGGGCTCTGCTGTATTGCGGGAACAAGTTAGTTATATGACTCAGGCGTTGTCTGTGTATCCCGACTTAACAGTAGAAGAAAACCTGAAGTACTTCATCACCATGACTGGTCAGTCCAAAAAAATGGCGACTGAGATATTAACGAAGGTATTAGAACTCGTAGATATGACTGACAAGTCAAGCAGTTTAGTGAGCGATCTCTCAGGCGGTCAAAAGCAAAGAATATCCCTTGCAGTAGCTATAATTGGGTCACCGAAACTTATGGTTCTGGATGAGCCTACCGTCGGTCTAGATCCTGTACTCCGTGAAAAACTATGGGTTTTATTTGCAAAATTAGCCAGCCAAGGAACAACCCTGATTATTTCTAGCAACTCCATGGATGAAGCTGAAAGGTGCGACGACTTAGTGCTTATCAGGGATGGTCAATTAGTAGCCCATAGCTCGCCCGAGGAACTACTTCGAAGCACCGGCACTAAATCTATAGAAGCAGGTTTTCTGAAGCTAGTTGGAGATAAAGAATGAGTATTAGAAAAACGCTCGCTACTTCTAAAAGAGTATTGAGTCAGTTACGCCATGATCGCAGAACTTTAGCTTTAATATTTATCGTTCCGCCTGTCCTTTTAACGATTCTTAAATATGTTTTCCAGGGTGAATCAAAAGTTTTTGGCAGTATTGCGCCAATGCTTCTTGGAATCTTCCCAATGATAATGATGTTCTTAGTTACCTCTATAGCGACGCTCAGGGAACGTTCCAGCGGAACTTTGAATCGGTTAATGACAATGCCCATATCTAAAGCTGATTTTATTTTTGGTTACGCCATAGCATTTTGCATATTGGGATTTGTCCAAGCTCTAATTTCGGGCGGGGTTATGCTTGGCCTGCTGCAGGTTAATGTGCTTGGCGGTACTATTCCTACCATGCTAGTTGCCGTACTGGCTGCTTTCTTGGGCACAACATTAGGTCTGTTTACAAGTGCCTTTGCGACCAGCGAGTTTCAAGCGGTGCAATTCCTGCCGGCCTTTATTTTTCCTCAGCTTTTGGTTTGCGGGTTGTTTGTGGCCCGCTCGGAAATGGCCAAACCTTTGCAGTGGTTCGCAGATATTATGCCCTTGTCTTACAGTGTTGATGCGATGAAACAAGTAACTATCAGCTCACTCTGGACAAGCCAGCTTTCAGTAGATTTAATCGTCGTTGCAGGCTTTGCAATTGCGGCCTTGATACTGGGTTCCGCCACAATACGTAGGCAAGAATAAGAATACCGATAAACTTATAGTGCTCGTTCTAGCCTGATAGGCAATTTGATAATATTTGTTAATGATGGAATGGGAGCATTTTGCACCAGGCTGAAGAACCGCCTATACTGCTTGACTCTGAAAATATATAGGGCAAAATGACAAATAATAATGAGTTACAATCCTTTAGCAACTAACCCTGCAGAGTTGGCTTTACCTTTCGTAGAGGCTATCGATACTCGGAGCGAACTAAGTATCGGCAAAGAGGAAGAAAGGATACTTGTTGAGCTGGACCATTTAACTGATGCTGCCCATATGCACGGTGTATATTTCACCCAGGCCGGGCGAGCGCTATCTATACCGGTTACCTTTGAGTCCGATAAACCGACTGGCTACACATCTTTTAACTCCCTGACTTTTGAAGGAAGACTGGTTACCTACTCAGTGGTAAAAATTGGCAGGCTTATCGGGGCGACTTCAATAAGAGCCCTGTGCCTATCTTTCGATGAGGTCATGCTACTACCCTTTTTCGATACTCTTCCCGAGGATCGGCTGCTTCATGTGCCGGCGCTAGCCATTGATTCAATGTCTCGTACTGCGGCTTAGTCTATAAAGCTATTCTTAATAAGGTCTTCCAAGATTGGGGTAAAATACCAATACCTCTAAGAGAAGGTCTTAATATAGCTTCTGTATATTGGGTTAGGGTGATGCTCAGTTGTTACACAGCAAAGTCTGATTTAGTTAACTGGTATGAAAAGTATAACCTCGGTTCAGGTCCGCCAATGCTACCGGAAATGAAATTTTGGGGTACGGCTTCAGTTGGCAGTAAAGGTCAAGTCGTTATTCCGGCTGAAGCAAGGGAAGCCTTGGGGATTAAAAGTGGCGACAAGCTACTGGTCGTTGGGAATCCTATGCGAAAGGGCGTAGCATTCGTTAAGGCCGAAGTAGTTGAAAAAAAATTAAGAGATCTTCAGAGCGGTCTTATCGAAGTACAAAATCTAACCCTTATTAAAGGAGATAAAACTAATCTATGAGTTCTGTTGTAGCGACCAAAAATATCAGTAAAACTTATGGCAAGGGCGAGGCAGCCTTCTCTGCCCTGGATGGCGTCAGTCTTTCTATTGTACCGGGCGAATCAGTAGCAATCATAGGTAAGAGCGGTTCAGGCAAAAGTACTTTAATGCACATTCTGGCCTTATTAGACAAACCCACGGAAGGCACTGTTTTAGTTGACAATCAAGATGCCTCCAGCTTGACCGGGCGTCAGCTTGACGTGCTGCGCAACAAACGCTATGGTTTCGTCTTTCAGCAATTCTTTTTAAATGAGAATGATACGGTTCTAAATAATGTCGTTCTGCCTCTAAAGATTGGTCGGGTTGGACATAAAGAGCGGCTGGAACGCGGCATGCAGGTTTTAAAAGCGGTCGAATTAGATGAAAAGGCCAATAGTCGGGCCGGAACACTAAGCGGTGGCCAAAAACAACGCGCTTGTATCGCTCGGGCCCTTATAAATAACCCGGGGGTCATCTTTGCTGATGAGCCTACCGGTAATCTAGACAGTCATACCGGGAAGACCGTAGAAGATTTACTATTCCGGCTAAACAAGGAGCAAACAATTACCCTAATCATCGTCACTCACGATCCGGACATTGCCAAACGTTGTGGGCGACAATTGCACATAATTGACGGCCGCTTAACTACTAAAGGCGACATATGAAATTTATAGATCTACTGCAGACTGCCAGTTCGAGCATGCTCCGGAGCAAAGCACGTACTATTTTAACAATCCTTGCTATTTTTATTGGAGCTACTACGATAACCTTAACTAACGGGATTGGTACGGGTATTAAAAGTTACCTCAACAAGCAAATAGGCAATCTGGGCGCCACTAACGTACTAACAATCCAACTCACTAATCCGTCTTCTTCTGGGCCAAAGTCGGCCAGTAGCCCACCCGCAACCTATAACCCAAACCAGAGGATTGCACTTGTTAGCAGCGGTCGGGATGCTCAAAAACAACTGCTGATGAGTTCGAAAGACATTAGAATCATTGAATCAAATTTCGGCATATTAAGTGTCGCGCCGGCTAGAACCATTGCTCCCGACTATATTATGGGTAATGGCGGTAAATACCAGCTCTCCCTGGCACAACAATTCGGCACCACTACCGCTCAAATGCTGGCCGGAGAAGGGGTGGATAATAACAGTGGCCAGAACCAAATAACCGTTCCGGCCAATTATGTAAGCTCGCTTGGCTATTCTAGCAATCAGGCAATTATTGGTAAGCCGGTCACAATTGGCATAACTAACGCTGAAGGAATTCAGAGTACGGTAAGCGCAACCGTAGTCGGGGTTCAGCAGATAGCAGTGATTGGCCCTTCATCGGCCTATGCAAACACCAATCTTGCAAACCAGCTCTTTGATATTCAAAGCACTGGACTTCCATCTGCCACTGTTAACTCTTACTCTACTGTCGCAGCGACTTTTCCAAATAACTTTACAGCTGCCCAAATTACAAACTTAGAGAACCGCCTTAAAACTGAGGGCTATACTGGTCAGACTATTAAAAACAAGGAAAACACGGTGTTTACGGCGCTTAACGTAATAATCATCGTCTTTGACATGTTTGGTGTCATTGCCTTACTGGCGGCCTCGTTTGGCATCGTCAATACGCTACTGATGTCGGTTCAGGAAAGAACCAAAGAAATAGGGTTAATGAAAGCCCTGGGCATGAGCCCGCGCCGGATTTTTACTCTCTTTAGCATTGAGGCGGTGTTAATTGGTTTTTGGGGCAGCGCTTTAGGAGTAGGCTTTGCGGCTTTACTTGGCAAGGTTATAAACACTATCGGTCAGCACGGATTCTTAAAAGATTTTACAGGCCTTTCACTACTTACCTTCCCTCTGACGACCATTACTGCGGTAATACTGGGTATCATGCTAATTGCCTTCTTAGCTGGAACCCTACCAGCCATCAGGGCCAGTAAAAAAGACCCAATCGAAGCCTTGCGCTACGAATAAATACTTGAAAAACAGTGCTAATCGAAAAAGATAGTTAGCTATTTAAGAAACGCCTGAATTTTAGGGTCTTAATGGTCTCTGGTATGCTTAAAGGGCGATGCATGAGCCACACAAAAAGAACTCTAGACTATCGGACATTATTCTTGGCGGCCAAGATGGACTAGTTAGTATTATAGGTCTGCTGCTGGGACTAGCTGCCGCCACCAAATCTTCCAGAATTATAATTGCCGGTGGTTTAGCAATGATATTTGCAGAAACTCTCTCAATGACTGCCGTGGCATATACCTCAAAAATGGCCGACAGAGACCACTATAATGCGGAACTAGAACGCGAGGTTAAAGAAGTTGAGGATGTTCCGGATATCGAACGTCAAGAAATAGCCGACATCTACGCAGCCAAGGGATTTAAGGGTAAGCTCCTGACGGACATTGTTGATCATATAACGTCCGATCACGAGCTTTGGATTGATACTATGATGCGTGAAGAACTTGACTTGATGCCGGTAATAAAACGTGATGTATATCTCTATAGTCTAACAGTCGGTCTCTCGACTTTCAGTGGATCATTCCTGCCTCTTATTCCGTTCTTTTTTATGTCCGTTCACCTAGCCTTAATGACCGCTCTTATCCTTTCAATTGTCGTATTGGCCGTAGTTGGCATCTATAAGGCGCGCATGACTCTAGGAAGTCAGTTGAAGAGTGCGCTTCAAATGGTATTTATCGGCATGGGCGCAGCAATAGCCGGATATTTGATTGGCTTACTGTTTAAGGCTTGATTCAGAGTTAGACAGTTATTTACTGTCTTTAGCGGCACGAATTGCCTTACCGGACAATGGCATTTTGAGTAACGGCGCGATTAGGCACCAATCGAACAGACCGGCTAAGAACGGAATTAGACCAATAACGGCAATCACATAACCCCATGCAGAAACCATACTAAGCCCTAAGACGATTAAGACAGCACCGACAATAATACGTAATATTCTTCCGGTCCAGCTAGCCATAAATTTCGAAAAATTCATTTTCTTAATTTCTCCTTGTTATTTTTATTCCCTGATACTAACAGTACACTATTTTTTATAAATCTAAACCTCGACAGCTTCTCTAGAATACTTAGACAAGTTTAAGCCTAGGCTTTGTTAGCGCTATTGAGCGCTAGGTCAAACCGATGGCGATCAAAACCCAGTATTTTTTCCATACTACCGTCGTCATATTCGATTGTACTGAACGGAACGCCCATTTGTCCGCTAATACGAACCATATTTTGCGCCGCAATTGGGTTCTCATCGACACTATAATTAGTGAATTCGATGGACTTGCTATTAAGCCAGCTCTTAAGCATATTGCAGTAAGGGCAAGTCTTAGTGCTATAAACTGTTATTTTCATTTCTCTACTCTCCTTTACTTAATTGTAATAATGATCCGGCGCATAGTTTGCATAGACCTTCAATAGTCAATCTACCCGAGACCTGACAGTCACAAATAGAGCGCTTTAAAATTGTGTTTAACTTGGTCTTAACATCAATGTCACGCAGCTGGTCGCAATTGGAGCATAGAAAATGATCATGCGGAGTTAGTTTAAAGTCATAACGCATTGAACCATCTTTAGCAGCCGGAGCTAATGCTATCTCACCTCTGGATGCCAAACGAGCAGTTGCGCGGTGAACGGTAGTTGCGCTAAGTTCAGGGAAGATGTGTCGTAACTCAGCAAGTAACTCAAAGTTTGTAGCATGCCCTTTTACTTTGAGCGCCTTTTTTATGGCGCTACAGTACTTCGTTTGACGCGCGTTTTCGCTGTATGTTCCAATCACCTAGATAATATACTAAATTAACTTGCTATTGTAAATGATTTACATTAATATCTATAAAACATGAGTAGGTTAATAATAGACGTACGCGAACCATTTGAGTTTCATTCAGGGCATGTAGACGGCGCGATTAATATTCCGTTGTCACATTTAATTAACAACTTAACCCATCTCTTCCGGGAAATTCCTAAGGATATCGAGATGATACTATATTGCCGCACCGGTAGTCGTGCGGCTGTTGCTTTGAACTCATTACGTAGATTTGGGTACACAAACCTAATTAATGGGATTAACGAATCCAGAGTTAGATCAGATTACCTGTAGCGTATATAGTGGTCAAAAGTTTGCTTTTATCTTTTAAGAAACCGGGGATAGATTAATTAACTGGCGGTACTCAAATAGATCGTAGACAGTTCCGACTCGTAGAATAGAAAGCGTAACAACTTTAAAACTACGAAAGGAAAGACAAATATGTCTAACCGTGTCGGGTCATCTACGACCTATGCTTCAAT
>JAJYDV010000010.1 GCA_021777375.1 bacterium
TGCTTGCGAAGGTCAACCGTTTAGCCTGTTTGGGCTGGAACATATTTGGTTTGTATTTGTTTAGAGCTAAACACTTTTGTGAGTTTAGCTGTTTTACAAACGGCTTTTTAGAGTTCTTATTGTCTTTACGGACCACCTAACACCTTAAAACCGTTATGCTTATTATGGGCTCTGGGTAGGGAGAATGCAAGGAAAACTACCCAGTTTTATAAAGACCCGTATAATAGATTTCACATCTAAGGATTAAAAAGATATGACCGTTAAACTTAAGTATGAAACCGGAATTGCCACAACAATTCAGTTTATTGCCTTAACATTACTTAACTTTATTAGTGGAGTTTCGACTTCGGCAATGCAATGCATTAACGGTAGTGGTAGTTGTGCTGGAGATGTGGCCTTGGCTATCTTTTACTTTATCGTTATTACTGTGTTGTTTGGCATTCTATGGTTAGCGGGTTTTGCAGCCCAAGATAGACGTAGTCGTCGTATAGCGCAAGTTTTAATTCTAGCCGAGGGATTTGTCTTTTTAGTAGGCTTGTATGACTTTACTAAACACCGCCATTCGCTAATTGGTTCGCTAGTTAGCTTAGTAGAGATAATTACCTCTGTATGGATCGCATGGCTAGCACTGAGACTTGTTTTAGCTCGGGGTGGGCGAGTAAGAAGACATCGCATCCGTCATTAAGACAACTCAAGCTATAGCTGCCCCCAGTTGTCGCCAATTTTAACATCTACATCTAAACGTACCGGCAATTCATAGACATCCTGCATAATAGTTTGTAGCTCTTTAGCGAGACTCTCGGCAACTTCCGTCGGACACTCTACTAAAATCGAATCATGGATTTGTAGTAGTTGGCGACAATCATTGTGTTGGCTCAGTAAGTACTCATCACACTTAATCATAGCCAGCTTCATAAGATCAGCTTCTGTTCCTTGGATAGGCATATTAACCGCCGCCCGCTCGGCGGCGCTACGCACCATAAAGTTTGTTGAATGAATATCAGGCATTGGTCGGCGACGACCAAACAAGTCTTCAACATAACCCTGTTTTTTTGCACCATCTAATAATCGATCCAGATATTTAAATAGTGGCTGACGCAAGCTCTTGTACTTGTCTATAAATTTAACAGCCGCTTCTCGGCTCATACCGGTTGCCACGCTTAGACCATGAGGGCTCATTCCATAAAGTATGCCGAAGTTAATTGCTTTGGCTGCAGAACGCATTTGTTTAGTTACATCTTCAGGGTTGCGGCCATAGATTTCAGCCGCCGTCAGCAAGTGAATATCTGCGCCGCGATTAAACATCTCAATTAAGCCCTGGTCTTTGGACAATACTGCTGCTAGACGCAGTTCAAATTGGGAATAATCGGCGCTAATCAGTTTTTTTCCTTTACCGGCGATAAAAGCAGTGCGGATCTTACGTCCTAAATCAGTTCTGATAGGAATATTTTGTAAGTTTGGGTCAGTGCTACTTAGGCGTCCAGTTTGGGCGATAGTAAGATTAAATGTTGTATGCAATCGGCTCGTTGCATCAACCTGCTTCGGCAGAGTGTCCACATAAGTATTTTTTAATTTTGCAATCTCACGATATTTACTTATCTGATCTATTAACGGGTGGCTGCCACGCAATTTATCAAGCTCAACGGCTGCAGTGCTGTAACCGTTTTTGCCCTTTTTAACACCACTAGTCGGTAATTTTAATTTATTGAACAATACGTCTGCCAGCTGACTTGGACTAGCAATATTAAAATTGCTTCCCGCATACTCGTAGATTCGCTGCTCTACTTCGGATAGCATATTATCGATTTGGGTACTAAAGCTTTTCAAATAATCAGTGTCTAGTTCTATGCCAGCAACCTCCATACGCGCCAAGACAGGTATAATTGGCCACTCGATTTGCTCCAGCAATTTCGGGTAAGCTTTTATCTCTTTTAAGCGTTGATGCTGTAATTTAAATAACGCTTCAATAACCGCCATAATAACTGGACTGCTGCTGGTCAGCTCATCTTTATCCAGATCATCGAGTGTCGCTCCCTGGTATCCTAATTCTGTCCTGGCAATTTCGCTTAGGGTTTGCTCACGCATCAGGCTGTTTAATACAAATGCCGCAATCAATGTGTCGTGCAAGACTAGAGGCAGCTTATTCACGCCCAAGTTAATAAATACTTCAAGGGTAGATTTCAAGTTATGGCCGACTAGAGGGGGTAAATTTTCGAGTAAAGGCTTCAGCTCGGGTCCACTTATGCTTTGTAGATCAAGAACGTATGTTTGGTTGGCATTTAGGCTCAGGATAATTAACTGCGGTTCAGCCCCATGCGCCCCTTTAGACCGGCTAGCGACATATACTTGCTCGGCAGCGCCTAAATCTAAGCCGGCAAGCTGATTCGCAGAGGTAATGGTTTTATAGCTACCGCTTGAAAAATGTATTTTCGAATAGCCTTCCTGAGCATCCGCAATTTTAGTGGACAAAGCTTGTGGTAATTGTCGAAGAAGAGTTTTGAACTGAAGCTTATTTAATAACTTCGCCAGTTCGGAAGCATTCGTATGGCGACCGTCCATCTCGCTAAGATTTAGTTTAATTGGTGCATCAGTCCAAATAGCCGCTAACTTTTTACTTAAATAGGCAAGTTCTTTTCCGTTAACTAGTTTGTCGTGTAAACTACGGGGTATTAGCTCGATATTGTCATAAACTCCGTCTAAAGAATCGTACTTCTTGAGCAGTTCGATTGCTGTTTTTTCACCCACCCCGGGCACTCCAGGAATATTATCCGAGGAGTCTCCCTTCAGTGACTTAAGGTCCAGAAATTGAGAAACTTTAATGCCGTATTTTGCTTCAAAAGATATAGGTGAGTAGAGTTCAATATCACTCAAACCTTTCTTCAGCGCGTAAACTTGAACATGGTCATCAACCAGTTGCAACATATCCAGATCGGAAGTTACCAGCATTGTCTCAATACCTTTGGCCGTAGCTTGCTTAGCTAAGGCACCCATAATATCGTCAGCTTCGTAATCGTCTAGTTCGTAGAGAGGCCAGCCAAAAGCCCTAAGTAAATCGTGCAAGATTGGGATTTGCTCATAGAAGTCGGCGGGAGGCTGTTTACGACCAGCTTTGTACTCAGGATAAAGCTCTAGCCTTTTCCGAATATTAGTTTTCGGTTTATCCCAGGCTACGGCTACGTAGTCCGGTTTTAGGCGCTTAATTACCTCTAGTGCCATAGTGGCAAAGCCAAACACGCCGCCAGTCGGGATACCGTCTTCGGTTGAAAGGTTGGGCATTGCATAATAACCGCGATAAAAGACACTTTTACCGTCAATAATTGCCAGTTTTTTTACCGCCATAGTTATTACTTAGTATAGTCTTTATGACGCACTCAGGCCCAACGTCTGTTCCAGTTTTAATCTAAGTGACTCTAGGTTGTCGCCTCCATTACTAAGAAACAAATCGCTTTTTGCCTTTACGCCACGCAAAGACAGCGTTGTTGGATCCGTTAAAACCAGCTCACCCATTTCGGCTTTTTCGTCAGCCAGGAACTTTTCAAAAGAAACATTATCTACAATTGCCCGGGCGCTGCCGCGAATCGATTCATTGCGCCTGATTCGCTCGTAACGAACTTTTGGGTCAGCGTCTAGCCAAAGAACCGTTCCGCCATGTTGATGAACGCTATCGGCCTCTGCCGGGTTACGTAAGCTCGCAATAACCAGGCCGCTAAACTTTTGATCGCCGCCATGGTCCGCATAGATTTCTATCGCTTTATCAATCAAGATGCCTAGGCCGTACTTCCGGCGCCATTCGGAACTCAGTTGGCTGGTTGCTTCTCGTGTCAAGGGAATTCCTTGGCTCTTCAAGTGATTACGCAAGATATCTGAAACAGACACAAACAAGAAGTTATACCCTTGCTCTAAGATGTTTCCTACCGTGTCTTTACCTGACCCGTTAGTCCCTGAGATTCCAAGTATTTTTGGTGGCATAGTTTATTTAATGTAGTCGTGGAGTTTTTTAGCGTCACGATGCTTGCGTAATTTAGCTAGTGCTTTGGCTTCAATTTGGCGGATACGTTCTCGGGTGACACTAAACTCTTGTCCGACTTCTTCTAGTGTGTGGCTGCGGCCGTCCTCTAGCCCAAAGCGCAATTTAAGTATCTTCTGCTCGCGTTCGGTTAGTGCACCAAGCATATCTTTAACTTGTTCCTTAAGCAGCTGGCTGGTAGCCGACTCTTCAGGACTAATCGTGTCTTCGTCTTCGATAAAATCGGCGAGTACGGAGTCTTCCTCATCATCTCTAATTGATGCATCAAGGCTGGAAATATCCTGCTTAATCTTCATGATGTGTTCAACTTTATCTACATCAATTTCCATGGCTTGGGCAATTTCGTCATTGGTCGGCTCACGATTTAATTCCTGCGTTAAGCGGCGCTGAGTGCGTAATAGTTTATTTATTGTTTCTACCATGTGAACCGGAATACGGATCGTCCGTGCCTGATCAGCAATCGCCCTAGTTATCGCCTGGCGGATCCACCAAGTTGCATATGTTGAAAATTTAAACCCTTTATCTGGATCAAACTTCTCTACAGCACGCAACAATCCGGTATTGCCTTCTTGAATTAAATCGAGTAGATCCAGCCCCCTCCCGACATAACGCTTGGCAATCGATACCACTAAGCGCATGTTGGCTTCGGCCATTTTGTCCTTAGCCTGCTTGTCACCGGCGACTACTTGTTTAGCTAATGCCAGCTCTTCATCTGCTGTTAGCAAGGGTATCTTACCGATTTCTCTAAGGTATAGGCGAACCGAGTCGTCAGCCACATCGTCGTCTAAATAGACGCTAGCCGTATCGGTCTCTTCTTCAGCTTCTTCTTCGTCCCAGCCCTCACCAAAACCAACCTCACCCGGGTTGGCAGCGGTAATCTCAATGTTAGCATCGGCAAGCTCCGTGTATAGAGCATCCAGAATCTCCGTATTGGCCGGTTCATCAGCAATCTCTTCAAAAATCTCGTGTTGCGAAATATGGCCTTCTTTTTTAGCTTTAGCGACTAGTATTTCTTTACGCGCTAAAACAGCTTCTTCGGTTGGCCGAGCGTTTTCCGACTTTTTTTTAGGCATGAATTTGTTCCCCCAAATTATCTCTAAGTAATTCGTCTAACCGTCGGGCCTGGGCTAATAATTTATCAACCTGAAACTCATCCGCGACGGACATTTGTTTAGCAAGATTTATTTTTTGCTGTTTAACGTAATCTTCTATCAGTCGTACCTGCAATCGAGCTGCTTCGTATTTCAGTTCGCTAAGCTCGAGGCCCTGATAAAGTTCTTCATACTGTAACATTAATATTTTAACATAGTCTTCTAATTCCGCCAACTGTTCAGACTGTTTTTTGGGATCAACTTTATTCTGTTTGTACACCGTAAGCAGCAATCTGGACTGCTCTCTGCTTAACATGTCAGGCTCAAGTATTTCGAGCTGTCCACGAAGCTCTGGATGCATTTGTAATAAACTTAGCAGATGATCCTCACATTTAATGTTCTCTAGTTGCCGGGCATTAGGCACCTCAATAGCTTGTTTGGGGTGTTTGAGTGGACGTGATAAAGAATCTGTTGATGAACGAGTAAGTTTGTTTTCTAGCGCATTCTTTGAAACCTCAAGTTTAGTAGCCATTAAATTTAAATAGTGGTCTTGTTCTACGGCATCATCAAGGTTGACAATTAATGGCATCAGTTCATCGCTAAACTCTCGTTTGCCGGTCGCTGTGTTTAAATCATAGCGTTTTTGTACAACATCAATCAGCCAGTCAATTGCATAGTGACAATTTTCAATTGCTTTCTTCCAAAGTAAAGGATCTTTTTTAATCAGCTCATCCGGATCCTTGCCACCCTTTAAATCAATAATGTTAAGTGCAACATGCAGTCGGCTAGCAAGCAAAATTGAGCGCTCTGTGGCAGCAATTCCCGCCTTGTCGCTGTCGAAAGCCAAGCGAATATCGTGTGCAAAGTGAGTCAAGCTTTTTAAGTTGGACTCGGTTAACGCCGTGCCGGCAGTGGCCACCACCTGCTTAATACCTGCCTGATGACTCATAATTACGTCTAGGTTGCCCTCAACGAGAACGGCGAATTTATTTTCACGAACCGCCGGCTTTGCAAAATGCAATCCAAAGATGTGCCGGCTTTTGTCGTAAAGTATTGTCCGAGGGGTGTTTATATACTTCGGACCATTATCATCAGGCCTCAGCAGCCTTGCCGTAAAACCAATGACTTGCCCCTGCGGATCGGCAAGCGGAATCATTAATCTACCCCTAAACATGTCGCTTAAACGGTTTGTTCTCTTAGTACCAATTCCCGCATCCAAAATTTCACGTTCGCTAAAACCCTTTTTCTTTAGATAATCAACCGCTGCCGTACCATTGTTTGGAGAGTAGCCAAGCTTCCATTTTAGTACTGTATCTTTACTAAAGTGACGCTTAGTTAAGACGTAATCCAGCGCCTCATGGTTATTCCGAAGTTGAACCTGATAAAACTTGGCCGCTGCTTCATTAGCTGCTAATAAGCGATCCTTGTCCGGACCGCCGCTTCTACCGCCACTAGAACTTTTGTACTGCTCCAGGTCAACGCCTGCCTTACGCGCTAGAAGCTCTAGAGCACCCTTAAACTCAAGTCCCTCAACTTCCATAATGAAAGAGAACATGTTACCGCCCTTGCCTGAAGAAAAATCATGCCAAATTTGTTTTTCCGGACTAACCATAAAGCTTGGTGTTTTTTCGTTAGTAAATGGGCTCAGTCCGCGAAAATTACGCCCTGCTCGTTTAAGCTGAACGTATTCGCCGATAACGTCTTCAATCGACAGCCGGCTCTTTATCTCTTCAACCGCATCCATAGTTGTCCTAGTATTATTCTACATTTAGCAACTTTTGTAATGTCTTCTTCTATTAGTCGTGCTTATGATTAAATATACTCATGCCTCCAGGTCAAGGCCTTAACCAGCCAAGCGTCGATCCGTTCGCTTTTCTAAATGAAGCCAAAAAACCAAGAAAAATATCTTTTGGTTCTTTTAATGGTCTGTCTTTTCATAGAAAATTAATGACTCTGGGAATCGGTCTGGTAGTTCTGATTATTCTGATTCTTGTTTTAAAATCTGTTTTTGGTAGCAATCGATCTGTAAACATGCCCTCCATTTACTCAGTGCTAGGACAAGAGCAGGAACTTATTAATCTAAGTACTACCGGGAGTCAGCAGTCCAGCTCCAGCCAAAGTTATCTTGACTTTTCTCAAACTACAATCGCATCAGTAACTACCGATCAAAATAAGCTAATTACTCTCCTCAGCTCTAACGGAATTAAGGTTTCGTTACGCAATTATGTGCTGCAACCCGCGGCTGATGCCAAGTTAACACAAGCCATCCAAGATAGTAATTTTGATCCGGTCTACTCAAGCGTCATGTATACGGAATTAAAGCTTTATCAAACCGATCTATCGAATGCTTACTCACTTAACAAATCCGCAATACTAAGAAGCTACTTAAAAAGCGATTATCACAACACCGTTCTGCTGCTCCAGATGCTGGGGTCAAGTTACGGCTGAGTCATATCAAGTGCCAGCTGGTAACTGTGGTCAATCAGAGCTCTGATTTCTTCTATACTTAGCTGTCCACTAATGACAACTGTGTACCAGACTCGTGGATCAAGTTTTCGGGCTGAAGCAACTTCTTCATATTTGGAGCGCAGTAATTTTGAAAGTTGCGGATCGGACCGCAGACTTAATTCTAGCAACTGGCGTCCAGACTCAAAGTAAGCGAAGGGGATATCGTTTACAGAATAGACTGCCAGAGTCTTAGTGTGTGGGAAATCTACGATGGCACTGTCCATCTGATCTAGGTAGAGTTTTATAGCCGCAATCTCGCTAGTTTTTAGCATCTGAAGTATCGTGCAATTTAAACCATTCGAGATAATACTGCAGTTCGGCAATTGAAGCCTGTATATCGTCAAACGCCCGGTGGGCATCTTTCTTTTCGAACGCAACTCCGTACTTGGCCTGCATAATTACCTTTAGCGAAGAAACATCTACCATCCGGTAATGCAGCAAAGCATCAACTTCCGGCCACCATTTTTTAATGAAGTTGCGATCATTATGAATACTATTTCCCGCTAAAATAGCTGGCTCAGAGTTAAACTGAGCCTTAATGAAGCCGATTAACTCGTGCTTTACCGCATCTTCTGGTTTGCCGACTTGCTTTATTCTTTCGATTAAACCACTGCTGCTGTGTTGAGCCATTGACCAATCATTCATTCTGCCTAACTCTTCAGCGCTTCTCAAAATACAAGCCTCATAACTTGCTAGCGTCTTAAAGTTAAAATCGGTAACTTCAGCGGCAACTTCTAAAATAACGTCCTTATTTACCTCAAGACCTGTCATCTCCAGATCAACCCAAAGAAGTTTAGTCGGTATCTTATCGCGTAAGGTGTCGTCCATGTCAGCCATTATAGCCTAGAGGACGATTGGATAGATATTTTAAGCGTTTCTGGCTTTCGCTAAAGCGTCACTATACCACTTAAGTTCAGTTAGCGCGGTTTTTAGCGCCGCAGCCGGACCGTAAGGGTTGGCAGCTAACGTGTCGCTAAGCTTCCCATCGTCATCAACTCCTTCGCTAAGGCCTAAAAATGCAACTTGCTGCGGAATTACAACTGCTCGACTTTCAGAAAGAATTTCTTTAAGCTGTACCGTTGCGCGCGCGCCGCCGACTGTGCCATGACTGACAACGGTAGCTGGTTTATGATTCAATTCACTCGTTAGGTAGTCAATGGCGTTTTTTAATACACCGGGAATTGAATGGTTGTATTCAGGAGTCACAAAAACAAAGGCATCTTGTTCGGCCATTGCTTCAAGCCAGGGTTTAACCTGATCATCGATCTTACGGTCCGGGTTATAGCGGGGACTAATTGGTTCATCCAAAAATGGCATAGGAAAATCCTGAAGGTCTAGAAGTTTGACTTCCACGTCGTCCATCTTTTCAGCCTCGGCTTGCACCCATTTAGCTTGTTTAAGTGTTAGACGGTTCTGTCTGGTCGATCCGACAATTACAGCTAATTTCATATTTATTGCTCCTTTTGCTATACTTAATATAGTATAGATAATACTATACAAAGTATAGCATGGCAAGTTTAATTAATCAGGTTACGGAAATCGAGCCTAATGAGGGATGCATTGCCAGTGCCATGCAGGTGCTGGGGCTTAAATGGTCGGCTTTAATTTTGCGTGACTTAAATAGCGGACCAAAACATTTTTGCGAAATTGAGCATACCATCGCCAATATTACTCCGAGAATTTTGTCTCAAAGACTTAACGATCTTGAGAAGCTCAATATTATTGTCCAGACCGATGGGCGCTATAGTCTGACTTCTAAAGGCTCGGATCTGATACCGACCTTAATACAGATGGCAAATTGGGGCAGTAAGTATCCTAACTAAAGATGGTCAGGTGTTTCAATCCCTAGCAGACTCAGTCCCTGCTCAAGTCTCTGCGCGTAAGTTTTAGCAAGAAATAGCCTGGCCGTCTCACGCTGATCGCCAAGCACCCGATTTGTTTCGTAAAAACGGTTGAAAGTTTGAGCTAAGTCGTAAAGGTAGCTACACACTAAATGCGGACTAAACTCATTAGTTGCCTTATTAATATATGCTGCAAAACGTGACAATTTAAGCCCAAGTTGTCGTTCGCCAGGCTCTAGCTCAATTGTATCGTCTACAGAAGAGGGGTCAGCTTTAGCCAGAATGCTATGGGCCCGAGCATAAGCGTACTGTAAGTATGGTCCGCTATTGCCGAGAACATTAACCGATTCTTCAGGTTCATAAATTATGTCCCCGCCGATGCGCTGTTTTAGAAATGCGTACTTTACAGCCCCGAGCACTACCCTTTCGTCGTTATTGTTCCCTAAAGACATGGCTGCTTGATTTGCTACATGCATTACCTCATCAGCCGTTAATATGTTTCCGTTACGGCTACTCATTTTCCTACCCCCACTGAGACGCACAATACCATGGGTCAGATGAGTTGTCTTTTTAACCATTTCAGGAGTGAACTGCTCTAAAGCCTTAAAAACCACTGCCATATATTGCTCTTGTTCACTGCCAGTAATAATCACTGAACGGTCAAACTTATAATCTCTTTGTTTAAGTTCGGCTAGCCCAATCTCTTTGCATTCGTAGGTTGGCAAGCCTTGACTATTAATAAACACTCTAGTATGCAATCCATAGCGCTCGCCATCAAAAACAATAGCGCCCTGGCTTTCTCTAAAAACTCCCTTTTTAAGCTGTTCAAGTACAATATTTAGTCCGATTGGAGCAACTGCACTTTCAGGGTAAAACTTTTCAAAATGAATCTTTAAGTTGGCATAGAAGCTGTCGAACTGCTGGTAACTCCAGCCTCTGGTAGTCCAATAAATATGGGCCAGTACTGAGTCATGGTCATTATTTGACTGAATATCGTAAATCTGTGCATTGAGCTTAACAATCTCTTCTTTAGCAGATGGATCTTCTTCATAGGAACTACTTCCAAGAACGTACATTTCACTCAGCCATTGGTATCGCTTGTCGGAATCGATTGTGTCTAATTTAGACGGATCGGCTCCGTTTAGGTATCTAAGCATGGCCCAAATTGACTTCGCGACATGAAGACCAACATCGCCGCCGTAATTTACGCGATGCACGTTAGCACCACCATTAGCTAAGAGATTAGCGATGGCATCTCCAATGATAGAGGTGTAGAGATGACCGGCATGTAAAATTTTGAAAGGATTAGGATCTGAAAACTCAACAACAATTGACTGGTTAGAGAGAGGTTTGTTTGGCTCACTCTTCATTTCTCCTAGTAATGCCGAATCTGAGAGTACTAGGTTAATAAATCCAGGACCGGCAATTGAGACATCACGAAGTTCATTTTTTAGATTTCCAGCAAGTTTAGAAGCAATTGTTTGCGCCAAATCATACGGCTTAGTATTAAGCTGACTGGCCAGCTTAATAGCTACGTTTGTAGAGTAATCACCGAAGCGTTCGTCGGGATAGTCCAGCTCTACTAAAACTCGACTGCCGGCGAGTTCAAAGACTATTTCGCTCAGCGCATCTTTTATCGTTTCTTCCATATCTGTAAACAGTATATCTCAAGAGTTGCGGGTACGCTTAATGTGCGCCGCCAGATCTTCAACCCCACGATGCCAAATTAAGCGTGCGGATCGCCAAACAATCAGATAGGCCGCACCAATAAACACAAAGGTGGAGGCCATAGTTCGCGCCATAGCCAGGTAAGTATGCGGGTTACTTATGAGGTTAGAGATATCAAATATTAAACCACCCGGGTTCAGCACGATATCCCAGCTATTCCAGTTCATATCTTGTCCTAGGTAAATAGCGTAACTTACGCCAATTAGGATAATCGCAACTAGTATTGCAGAAGTAGATGCTTTCAAGCGCTTTCTTAGCTCAACATGCACTAGATATATACTGGCCATCCCAAGGATTATAGACTCGAGGATAAAACTGCTATAGAGCACTGCCGCGAATAGTAGTGAACTACTCGGTCGTACTGCTAAGAGCGGAAAATCTACTACCCCAAAAAAACTACCCGGCAGAAAAACTAACCAAAAAAAGGTTAACGCTAAGGGTTCCCAGCCTGACCAGCGTTTATATCTTAAACTGGCCACCAGTCTCCAGGACAACAGCATGGGAATGCTAGCTAGCACCATATTAAGTACCAGGAATATATTTCCGCTTCCGTGAAGGAATATCAAAAAATATGCGTAAAGTAGCAAATTGCCAATATCAGCGATAGCTACTACTGAAGCCAGTTCAGCCCAGGGACGTTTAAACCAGCTTGCCATTTAAGAGTTCCCGGCTAGCATTTGTTTAAATCTTTCAACCAGCTCAACCGGTTCGGGATTGGTTTCAGCGGCAATTGCTGCATAGATGCTAACGAAATCTCCGAGTATAACACAGTAAAGTAGCTGTTCTAAAACGTTGCTGCCGCTAGCGTTAATTACAACCGGGTCTGGTCGACGGCCACTCAATAATTGTTGGCTTAATTTAAACCGATTCTGAATAGGAGGTAATTCGTAGTCGGAACGCAGATCAATGACTAGGTATGGCTTTTCTATCGGCTGACTGCTCCAACCAATAAATTCATTATGGTTAAACTCCGAATATACTCCGTACCAAGCAACTTGTTTGGCGTTTTCATTAAAACTAATTTTCCACTTATATGCCGCTGGTGCCATGAGCGGACCCCCGTAAATTACTACTGACTTACCCAGGCTGTCCAGGGCAATTTGCTTAGCAAAATTACTGCTTGTCGGCTTAGTAGCTTCCCATAGCTGGGTTTGTGAACTTAAAAACTGAGCAGCTTGTTCTAATACACCACTGGTCTCGTCGCGAAATACTTCCGCTTGATTACCAATACTGGTAAGCGCTTTGAGGTTATTAAATACACCGTAACGTGGCTGAGGTGATGGTGGCAGCGTAAACAGGGGATAATTTTTTTCACGGGCTATCTCTGCTAGCTGTCCGCCACCGGCAATAACTGCAATTTTAGCACCCTTAGCTTCGGCATCTTTTAGGGAGCTAAGAGTCTCTTCGGTGTTACCGGAAGCGCTCGAGACAATACAAAGCGTCGAGCTGTTAACATAAGCCGGTAACTGATAGTTGCGCACAACCTCAAATGGTACCCGGTATCCAGGCCAGGTTTGGCTAAGAATTGCCGCTAGGGCCGAACCACCCATCCCGCTGTATACAACATTTCTTATAGTACTTGGATCAATATTTAATTTGGTTTCATAGCTACTTAGCAACTGCTGCGGCTCTTTTGACGCGAAACCGAGCGCATCTGAAACGTCAACTTGATGGATATGTTTTAAATCGTCGAGCATAACTTAACTAGTCTCCCTCTTAGTTCAGTAATTTCAAAAGTGCTATATTATATATTTAGTATAACCTAAAGCGGATTAGCATATGTATGGGGGGAAACTAATGTTTGGGCAACATGATGATGGACAAATGAATGCTAGCGTTCCTAGTGATGACACCGGATTAAGTAATGATGACACATATAACGGATCGGCAAACGCACCAACCGAGCAACCACAAAGTTCTGTTAACCAACCCGCACCTGATACATCGTTAGGCGCGACTGGCGACGATTTACTAGAAATCAAACAGCATGCCTTGTCTCAGCTCTCGCCACTAGTTAGCCATCTCGACCAAACTCCAGAGGAACGTTTTCATACTTTAATGATGATGATTCAAGCTAGCGATGATCAAAACCTCATTAAGTCGGCATACGAGGCCGCCACGCAAATCAGCGATGACAAACAGAAAGCTCAAGCCTTGCTAGACATAGTTAATGAGATTAACTATTTTACGCACCCCCAAAACGGAAACTAAGCTTTTAAACTCCTAAATTACCTTTTCAATCTGTAGACTAGCGAAATTATAGATACTAAAAACTTTTTAGATATCAAATAAGCTTTAAAAAATAATAGAGCGCTTACTTTTAGCGCTCTATTAAGACTATCGTAATCAGGATAGATGTTTATTACATCATTCCCATTCCGCCACCCATATCTGGGGCCGGTGAGGCGGATTTAGGCTCCGGGACTTCAACCACTAAAGCGCCCATCGTCATGGCCGTTCCAGCAATGCTAGAAGCGTTCTGGAGAACTTCTTTAGTCACCCTGGCCGGGTCAATTATTCCTTTGGCTTTCAGATCAATTAAGCCTTCAGGATTAATGACATCTATGCCAATTCCGCTTTTAGCCGCTTTTACTTGAGGCAGCCACTCATCAGCATTTAGACCGGAATTATTAAGCAAAATTCTAAATGGTTGCTCGAGGCTACGGATCAGAATCTGTTTACCGGCGTTATACGTGTCATTGTCTTTGGGGTTAATCTTTACTGCTGATTGCAAATTGATTAGGGTTACACCACCACCGGGCACAATCCCGTCGCCAAGAGCTGCTTTAACTGCCGCAACGGCATCATCGACTCTGAATTTCTTCTCTTCAATTTCGGTTTCAGTCGCACCGCCAACCTTAATAACACCAACCTTTCCACTTAACGAAGCGCGTCTTTTCTCAAGGTTTTCGCGGTCATACTCACTAGACGATTGTTCAATCTGAGCATTGATCTGTTTTATTCTAGCGCTGACCTTGTTTGCGTCACCATTACCTTCAATAATCGTAGTCTCGTCTTTGGTGACAATCACCCGACGGGCCGATCCGACAACTTCAGTTCCAACGTTCTCGAACGTCATACCAACATCTTCGCTAATAACTTCCGCACCAGTCAAAATGGCAATATCGTTTAAGATATCCTTGCGACGATCGCCAAAAGCTGGAGCTTTAACAGCCACTGTGTTAAAGACACCCTTCAGGCGGTTAAGTACGAAAGTGGCTAAGGCTTCTCCCTCTACATCCTCGGCAATTAAAACTAAATCCTTCTTACCGCTTTGGGCTAACTTTTCAAGCAATGGCAAAAATTCTTGAATTGAGCTGATTTTCTTGTCAGTAATAACGATTGCCGGTTTATCGTAGACTGCTTCCATGCGCGTAGTATCGGTTACCATGTAGGCGCTCACAAAACCACGGTCAAAAGTAAAACCTTCGACTACTTCTTTTTCAAGTGAAAGCCCCTGCCCTTCTTCGACGGTAACTACTCCGTCCTTACCAACAGCTTCCATTACTTCCGCAATCTGAGCACCTATTTCAAAGTCACCAGCAGAAATTGTCGCCACTTCAGCTACCCGACTCTTTTTACCGGCAATATCTTCTGCCATTCCAGATAAAGCTTCAATCGTTTCTGCTGCGGCGTTTTCTAAACCTTTACGCAAGAGCATCGGGTTATGCCCGGCAGCAATCAGCTTATTAGCTTCATTTAAGATGTGGTAAGTTAAAACCGTTACAGTTGTGGTACCGTCACCAGCCACATCATTCATCTTGCTGGCAGCTTGTTTAATCAGTTCAGCGCCAACCTTTTGACCTAGCGTCTCATCGTCAACATCCGGCAAATCAACATCTTTAGCTACGGTAACGCCATCATGGGTTACGGTCGGGTTACCATAGGACTTACTAATAACCGCATTACGACCTCGAGGTCCCATAGTTGTTTTTACGGCATTATATAAAATCTCTGCCCCGAGCAATACCCGGCGGCGAGCATCATCATCATAAAAAATCTTCTTAGCCATCATCTTCTCCTATTTTACAGTCGCTAAAATATCTTCTTCTTTAACTAAAATGTACTCTTCGGTTCCTACTTTGACCTCAGTGGTACTGAAACTCTTATATACAATTTTGTCGCCCAGCTTAACTTGTTTAACGTCCTTGCCGACGGCCACAACTTTCGCAATTTTGGACTTCTCGGCCGCATTGTCCGGAAGATAAATTCCGCTAGCGGTTTTAGTGTTCGCTTCTTCGGCTTGCGCAACAACATAGTCAGCAAGCGGCTGTAATGGTGAGCTCATAAGCTATAGTCTCCTTCTGACATTGGCCTAATATTAGCACTCACTATAGCTGAGCGCCAAAAACTCTGTCAAGCGTTAAAACAATTACGGCCAACAATGAGAATCAAACTTCTACTAAATCATCCTGGGATTTATATAAGCACGGGGTATCGTATATATTCCACGCTTCGGCACTGACTGATCGTCTTGAGCATCGCTCAGCAAAACTGCAATGTCGTCAAAAGAAAAATCACGTGAATTGATTTGTTGTCCAATAATGTTATATGTTCTAAATACTCTACCGTAGTTTTTTTTAATCATTTCAGACTCTTGGTCGGAGATTAACGGACTGGCTAATGCATAGTCGAAAGGCATAATACCCTTAGGAAGATGGTATGCGACAAAGGCGTTATAAGGGTCGTGCTTTTCCATGCGATTAAGCACAAAAAAAGGATAACTATGTTTCCGGTCCGGATTGTTGTTATGTAAGTCAAACAGCTGTTGAAGTCGGACCTCCTTTTCCGGCTCGGTATATCCAGTAATATAAATTCGTTTACCGCTTTCGGAGTTTGTAACATCTAAGCCTTTAGGTCGAGTCTCAGATAAGGGAAAACCTAAATTATAGCCCTGAGGAGTCAACACAAATTGAGCGGGGTCAAGGTTAAAACGTTCGAGGATTCGCTTTGACTGGTCTTGCATATAGAGAAATTGCAACTGATCGTAGCGAGAGGGCGGATATTCATATTTTTCGCTCATACAATACATATCATACAGTATTTATGCTATTTTTGCAAGTCTAAGGTAAATTTGCTGCTTAGTGTTAAACTGTTTGGTTAGATGCAACATATAAACCAGAAAGTGTTGATGTCCGGAGCAGATTTCTTTGGCGTTGAGGAATTAAATCCATACGAGCATAAAGAATCACAGCCGGATAAACTAAAAGCCGTTGCCGAACACGAATTACTTGAAAAAAGTTTTGCTGCAGCCGGAATTGAAGTCGTAAAAGTGCCCCCTCCGGTAAACTGCCAGGATGGAATTTATACCGCTAACTGGGGTCTTTGTTGGCAAAATAAATTCGTATTATCCTCGCTCCCCAACTTGCGTCAAGCGGAAGAACCATATGCCAAACAGGTGTTATCTGACTTAGGCTATGAAATTATCTCGCCGCCGGGCCGCTTTAGTGGCCAAGGTGATTGCTTGCCTTGCGGAAACTATTTATTTGTTGGCAGTAATTACCGAACTGATAAAACTGTGCACCAATTTTTAAAAAATCTGTATCCTGGTGAAGTAATAGCTGTCGAGACTGTTCCCGCTATTGATTCGGACGGCAAGCCGATAATTAATAAAATAACAGGTTGGCCGGACAGCTACTTCTATGATCTAGATTTAGCGCTTGCAGTACTTTCACCGGAGCTAATTGCCTGGTGTCCTGAAGCTTTCACGCTCAATAGCCGCGCTAAAATAGCAGCTTTACCAATTGAAAAAATTGAGGTTTCTTTAGATGAAGCTATTAATGGTTTCGCCTGCAATCTGGTCTCTAATGGAGAGCAGGTAATCATGAGCTCTCGAACACCATTACTTCAATCAGCTGTAGAAGCTCGTGGTTTCAAAACGATTACACCTGAAATTCACGAACTTGTTAAAGGCGGCGGTTACATTCGTTGCTGCAGTTTAACGCTTGATTAATCTGCTTGCTTAACTTTTTTAAGGATTTTTTTGGCAATTTCAATTTCATTCCAAGGATAAGTGCCGTCGGCTCTTTCGATTGTCTTTTCATGCCCCTTACCTAAAAGCAAGACAGTGTCGCCAGGAGCTGCTCTAGAAAAAGCAAAACTAATTGCTGCTTCTCTGTCATGCACCAAAAACAAGTCTTTATCATTTATCTTTCCCGCCGTTTCGGCGCCTGAAGCAATTTGCAACATAATCTCTTGACCGTCGATATCCCGATCGTCCTCTTCGGTAATAATTACTTCGTCAGCATATCGACCGGCAATTTTACCCTGAACAGCCCGCTTAGCTTCATCGCGACGTCCGGCGCTGCCAAACAACGTGATTAGTTTTCCCTTAACGGCGGGCCTGAGATCGCGAAACAGTTTATCGAAACTATCCGGGGTATGAGCAAAGTCGACAATTACATGGAACTCTTGGCCTTCGTCAATGGTAGTCATGCGACCCTCAACTCCTTCAAGAGCCGCTATTCCCTGCTCTATTTGACTTTTGCTTAACCCAAGAAGATGTCCAACCGATAAGGCGGCTAGAGAATTGGCAACGTTAAAGCTCCCTGGTAAACGACAGTTAATCTTAAGCTTTTGGTCTTGATAGGTTGCCGTATAGCTAATGCCGTCCGGTTTAAGCGAGATGTTTTCGGCTCTAAAATCTCCATGCTTAATACCATAGGTAAGAGGGTGTAAAATGTCCGACGAAAACAGTGCAGCACTCGGGTCCTCGGCATTTATGACACCTGCGCGCAAACCTTTATGGTTATGGTTGGCTAACTTAAACAGCCTGCGTTTAGCATCTCGATAACGCTCAAAAGTCCGGTGATAATCTAAATGCTCATGCGTAACATTGGTCATTACTGCGATATCAAAGGGAATCCCCCAGACTCTATGCTGCGCTAACCCGTGACTTGTAGTTTCCAGCACCAACCATTCCATACCTTGAGCGCGCATTGCTTTAATACGCTTCAGCAACAGGCCGCTGCTCGCTGTAGTCATGTGCTGAATCTGGGGCTTAATATCCGCTCCGACACCGTAACCTACAGTAGTCATTAACCCTACCTTATAACCGGCTTGGTGCAGCATACGTTGAATTAGAAAACAGGTTGAGGTCTTGCCGTTAGTTCCGGTAACGCCAATCACCTTCAAACCTTTTGCAGGAAATCCATTGAGAGTCTGCATAATTACCGCTTCGCCCAAATGTCCGTAAGGCTCGATAATTCTAAATAACGCTGTCGGGATTAACTTTTTAACTATGCTGCGTGCATTCATTCCTAAAGTATAAGACATATTGCTTCAGGGTACTGACATGTTAGTCTGGTTGGTAGATGCGCGTACTTGGGATTGAAAGCAGTTGTGATGAAACTGGAGCGGCCGTTGTCGATGACGGAACCTATTTGCTGAGCAGCAGTGTGGCTTCGAGTATGTCGCTGCACGCCGAGTACGGAGGAGTGGTACCCGAGATTGCTGCCCGCATGCAGTTAGAGGTCATAATTCCAACCATCGACAGTGCTCTTAAGCAGGCTAACTGTAAATGGCAAGACATTGACGCAATAGCTGTTACTGTTGGAGCCGGACTTGGTAGCAGTTTATTGATTGGGGTTATGACCGCCCGCAGTTTGGCAATTGCCAAAGAAAAACCGCTGGTTTCCTGTAACCATGTCATGGGGCATGTCTATGCCAACTTTATAACCGGTACTTCCCTTCCCGATTATATAATTTCCGAACACGAACCGGATTTTCCCATGCTGGCCGTTATTCTTTCTGGTGGACACAGCCAGTTAGTATTGTTTGAAAATCACTTTAGATACCGGATTCTGGGACGCACACAGGACGACGCAATTGGAGAGGCTTTTGATAAAGTAGCAAAAGTTTTAGGGCTTCCCTACCCTGGTGGTCCAAGTATCTCTACTTTTGCACAAAAAGGTAATGCCAAACGATTCAAATTGCCCAAGGCGATGATGAGTAAATACGATTTTAGCTTTTCCGGGCTCAAAACAGCCGTTTTAAGGCTGGCTCAAGACCAGGCCGGTGTCACTTACGATTTTCCATCATTTCAGCTGTCTGAGAGGCTCTCTGAAGCCCAGAAGGCCGATATTGCTGCCAGTTTCCAGCGGGTAGCTATTGAAACGGTTATTGACAAGGTTCTGCTGGCTGCACAACAGTACAATCCTAAGAGTGTCGTTTTGGCTGGCGGCGTAGCGGCAAACTCTCTCTTGAGACAATCAATGCGTCAAAAGTTGTTTTTGCCAATAAGTGTTCCCGATCCGAAATTATGTACCGATAACGGTGCAATGATTGCAGCCTTAGGAGGTTGGAAATTACGCTACAAACAAGGGTTGGCCGATCCGTATTCACTTACAATTTCTCCCAATCTGTCAATGTAACTCTTTTTAGAGGTATATTAGAGAGATGAAACTTGCTAAAAACTACGACCCTAAACTCTACGAGACAGATATCTATTCCCTATGGGAGCAAAGTGGAGCCTTTTCACCGAATGATAAGGGACGCTCCTTTTCACTGGTAGTTCCACCGCCAAATGCCAATGGGAACCTGCACATGGGTCACGCTCTTTCATTTTCAGTTCAGGACATTGCTGCACGGTATCACCGGCTTAAGGGAGAACGAGTGCTCTTTGTGCCGGGAGCAGACCATGCCGGATTTGAAACTCAAGTCGTTTACGAAAGGGAACTCGAAAAGCAAGGTAAAAGTCGTTTTGATTATTCACGTGAAGTGTTATATAACAAGATTTTTGATTTTGTGGACCTTAATCGAGACAACTTTCAGACTCAAATCCGTAAATTGGGAGCAAGCGTCGATTGGTCGCGTTATGCGTTTTCTCTTGACCCCAAGATTGTAAAACAGGCTTACGCTACATTTAAGCAAATGTGGAAAGAAGGTCTAGTTTACAGAGGCGAGCGACTTGTTAACTTTTGTACGCTACACGGCACAGCATTTGCAGATATTGAAGTCGATTATCGGGAAGAGAAGGGGCAACTATGGCAAATCCGCTATCCGTTAAGCGACGGCAGCGGGGAACTAGTCGTAGCTACCACTCGGCCAGAAACAATGCTTGGCGATACTGCCGTAGCCGTTAACCCGGAAGATAGCCGCTATAAAATGATGATCGGAAAAACCGTAAAGTTGCCTCTAACCCACCGCGAAATACCGGTTATTGCCGACAACTATGTAGACGTTAACTTCGGAACTGGTGCCGTTAAAATCACTCCGGCGCACGATCCTAATGATTACCAGATTGCTCAACGTCACGATCTACCTTTTGTTACGGTGATTGGCTTTGATGGCAAGTTAGTTCATTCAGTCCCTGAAACCTTTCGCGGGCTAAACGTACTAGAGGGTAGGGAAGCGATTCTTAAACAACTTGAACGCGAAGGTTTACTCGTTGGCGACGAGGAGATAATACATAACGTTGGACACTGTTATAAATGCGCCACGGTAATCGAGCCTTTACTAAAAGAGCAATGGTTTATTGATATCAAGCCTCTGGCCGATAACGCTTTACAAGCCATCAGGGCAGGGAAGATTGAGTTTTTGCCTCAAGCTAAGCAGATACAACTAGAGCGCTACTTGGAAACAATTAGAGACTGGAATATTAGCCGTCAAATCGTTTGGGGGATTCCGATTCCAGCTTTCCAAAACGAGGAAGACCCGGACGATTGGATTTACGATGAAAGGGTAGACCAAGAAGTTATTACGGTAGACAACAAACACTACCGCCGTGATGCTGATGTTTTTGATACTTGGTTTTCATCATCTACCTGGCCTTATACAACTTTAGATTATCCGCAGGGTACCGATTTTAAGGAGTTCTACCCTCTATCACTTATGGAAACCGGCTCTGATCTGCTCTACCCGTGGCTCAGCCGAATGATAATGCTGGGGCTATATGTGACCGGTGAAGTTCCCTTTAGTAAAGTATATTTGCACGGCATGATTACTGATTCGCAAGGACGCAAGATGAGCAAAAGTATTGGCAACGTTACCGACCCGATGGAAACGATTGCAAAATTCGGCTCTGATGCCTTACGAATTGGCGTAATATCCGGCCAAACACCGGGAAACAATCAACCCTATGTTGAAGCGAAAGTCATTGGCGGACGAAATTTTATAAACAAACTATGGAATATTGCACGATTCACTGAAGGAGTGGTTGAGAATTTTAAGCAAACGGACGCCCAGCCGATTAGTGCAGCCGACCACTGGATTCTGGTTCAATATGCCAAAACTAAGTCGTTATATATCGAGCACATGGACAGCTATCGCTTTTCTGAGGCGTACGAGATAATTTATCACTTTTTATGGAATGATTTTGCGGACTGGTACATTGAAGCTAGCAAGATAGAACCTAACCCCGCCTTGCTGGCTGAACTTTTAAGAAGTGCCCTACCGTTAGTTCAACCTTTTGCGCCATTCGTCAGTGAGACGATCTGGCAGACCCTGGAGTTAAGTCAAAACAGCTTGCTAATTAATCAAAAACTCATAGATTTACCATCCGGCAACGAAGAGAACGCAATGCGCTTTGAAAGAATCAAAAGTTTGGTTAATGAAGTTCGTTCTTTGCTTACTGCTACTAAGGCCGTCAAAGTTAAATTGTACTACCACAATGAACCAGATGTTGCTAGTTTTGCTACGGTAATTAATCAGTTGGGTGGTACTATTGGTGTAGAAGAAGGTGAAGCGGGGCGGGGAATTGCGCTAACCGCATCCGGGTTTAACTGCTGGCTAGACATTGACCAGGAGTCAATCGACCGCTATGTCACTCATCTTGAAGAATTAATAGCTGCTGAACAACAACGCACCAAGCAGCTTCAAGAACGATTGAAAAATCATAGCTACCTTAATCAGGCTCCGAAAGAACTAGTGGAAGAAACTTCCAATCAGTTAGTTGAAGCCGAGCAAACCTTAGAAAAGCTTCTTGACGAAAAAATCCGCTTTGCCCCTAGACGTTAGACATGTCCAAAGCAATCCTAATCTGTTCCACGGACTCGTCCGGCTGAGCGTAATCAAACCACAACACATGCCAACCTAGACTTTCAGCCTGTGCGATGTTCTCTCTTGTGTCATCAATTAGCAATAATTCATTGGCCGGTAGTCCGGCTTTTCTTTGGGCCAATTCAAAAATCTCTGGTTCCGGCTTAATTAGGCCGGTTTCCGAGGAATCGACAATTACATCGTACTCAAGATCAGGAATAATACCGCTGTTGCGTAATTCTTTTAGCTGCCCAGGCATAATATTGGTTAAAAGACCGACCCGATAATTCTGACTAGCCCAAGCCACAACTTTGTCCATACCCGGCATTGACTCAACAGACGATAAATAGTACTTTCCCCAATTAATAAGAGGAATACCTAGACGTTTTGCAAAAATTTGGTTGAAATCGCGCATGCTCAAACTTCCTCGACAAACATCAGCGTTGTAGTGAAGAAAGGCCATTTCAACAAGATCTGGCGGTACCCCGTAATCATTAGCAATCTGCGCAAATGCCTTGTGGTAAAAACGTACAAGGCAGCCGTTAACGTCAAAGAAAACGAATCTAACTCCAGAACGGGTTTTCTTTTCCCTGGAAACCGCTTTGGGTGTATTGCCAAGCAGTTCATCTAATCCCAAATTCAGGGCTTGGGCTATGCTTGTGATTGTGAATATTGACGGCGCCTTAATCGCGCCACGCTCTATTTTGGTAAGCGTAGAAAAGCTTAAGTTCGCTACCTGACAAAGCTGCTGTTGCGTTAAACCAGCGTTGCGCCGCATTTCCTGCAGACGCTTGCCCAACCCCTTCTCATCCATAGCCTTATAGTACCAGTTATGTCGTTTCTAACCAATAATAAAAAGCTAGTTAGAAGTGAACTAGCCAGATAAATGTTGAGATTAATATCAGGTAGCCAATTATAAATACCGAACCGACAATCAGCCAAACTTGTTTCAGATTAGAGTACCCCTGCCGACGACCAATATAACGATAGCTAAGAGCACCCAGCCCAGCGGCTAAAATTAGAGCTATAAAATTGCGGTTCATCTTGTCTTTCCTTGCATATTAATAATTAGTAAGCCAGCTCATGCGCCAACCGATCCAGTTCTTTTTTTGATGGTAGATTGCTAGAATCTGGCTTTGCATAATATTCGTCAGCGGTAGAGAAGGGAAATACGATTACATGAGCATGGTCGACTACTTCGAGCCCTTCAATCTTAACGCCAACTTTCTTGTCTGGAAAGCGCTTTAGCAAACTTCTCCCGGCCATTCTTACGCTGGACATCAATGCCTGGTAATCTGGTTCAGGCAGTTCCCATACCGTACTGATCTCTACTTTAGGGATAACCAACAGCTGACCGGCTTGTATTGGATTAATATCCATAATCACTAGAGTACGCGCATCTTCATGCACTTTTGAAGACGGCAACTCCCCGCTAATTATTCTTGTGAATATGCTTGGCATAACCTTATTATATTACCCTAAGTTTATAGCTCGGGGGCATTACATTGTACTTCTAACAAAATTACTGCGTATCTAAACCACGCAAAAGACCTCGGTTAGAGATGCTTTTGTAGCCAGAAGTTTCAGCAATCCTATCTTCGTGCCAGTTGTACCTAATTTTGTTTATAAACCGCTTTGGTCCGCCAAATTAAAGACCGACCTGGTCGGATTTCTCGATTTATACAATCAACATTAACTCCGTATCTAGTAATCTTGAATCCGCTCTTTAGCAAAAGTTCAGTTTAAGAGGTCAATAATTTAGTTTTCTGTAAAGTAGCCAGGTTGGTAGCATCCATAAAGGACGGAATCGGAAAAAACATATGCCAAAAGTATTTTTTGCTTTTAGTTACACTTTCATTTACGAATGACCGTGGAATTTGCTTATTGTCCAGATCGACTTAAAAGTTGACTGGCATTAGCTGGCTATATTCTAGGTGACCGCATTACGATTACCGTTTTTAAGTCCAAACCACTGATACCGGGTAAGCATAAAATGGTAGGTCCATGTGTCGATAAAAGGCTAACCTGCTCAGCATCCATAAGATATCTATTTTTACCGGGTTAATAAGGCGATTCATGTTTATCCATATTGCATTTTGTAACAGGGGCAAATCTACTTTATAGCAGCTCGTAAAAAAGCCTGGCGGAGAGGGAGGGATTCGAACCCTCGGTACAGTTGCCCGTACAGCGGTTTTCGAGACCGCCCCGTTACGACCACTTCGGTACCTCTCCAATTAGTAGTTTAACCGACCCTATTTTAACACTTTAACGGTACCTAGCGGCTAAGAGCAAAAGATGTTAAACTTACGCTTTGAAATATGCGCGTGTAGCTCAGCTGGATAGAGCGTTGGCTTGCGGAGCCAAAGGTCGTAGGTTCGAATCCTATCACGCGTACCAC
>JAJYDV010000011.1 GCA_021777375.1 bacterium
TGCTTGCGAAGGTCAACCGTTTAGCCTGTTTGGGCTGGAACATATTTGGTTTGTATTTGTTTAGAGCTAAACACTTTTGTGAGTTTAGCTGTTTTACAAACGGCTTTTTAGAGTTCTTATTGTCTTTTTTTTGGAACACTTAACACTTTAAAACCGTTATTGCTTATTATGGGCTCTGGGTGAGGAGAATGCAAGGATATTTTGTACAATATTTACAGATATAGTCGGATTATTTTAACTAATCTGCACCAATCAAGAAGACTGCTTGGTAGCAAATTCTAAGTTCGCTTCTGGTTGGTGCGTTGGCTCTTCAGAACAATACTTTGTAATTCTTTAAAGATTGGAAATTGCTTGTTGGTTGAATAAACTTTAGTGTTACCCTGCTTTTCAGAAGTGAGAAAGCCAGCCTTCTCGAGACGCTTGAGTTCTCGCTGAATATTGCCGGCATCTTCTTTTATAAGCTTGGCCAGACCGCGTACATGCGTTTTAAAATCCGGATATTTGGCATAGATTACTATAATTTTCCGGCGCACACGGGAAGTAATGAAAACGTCGAGCATGGATCTCCTCTTATTGTTATTCAAACAACTTAAATACTAGTATAGCCTACTCTTTTGGTTTAGTTCAAGGAGTTTTTTGGGACAGTTGTAGAGTATTACTTGGTCAAAACCAATATAATTAGGGGTATGTACTATTTCGAGGTTTGGGTACGCAGCAGTTATTACCATGGCAGCAACGGTTTAACCTACAGCTCTAAAGAGCCAATTAATGTTGGCACGCTTGTAAGCGTCGAGCTTAAAGATGCGTTGGTTAGCGGAGTAGTGATGTCTATCGTCACGAAGCCTAAGTTCAAGGTAAAGCAGATAGTGTCAGTGAGTCCTCTGCCTCCCTTGCCCAGCCAAAACTTGGAACTAATGCGCTGGTTAGGCGAATATTACCCATCCCCGGTTGGCATAGTTACCCAGCAATTCATTCCTGCGGGGGTAATGAGCGTTAAAAGCGTACCTGAAAGTATTTTAGAACCGGCGTTTGTTAAAGATACCCTGCCCAAACTAACTCCGGATCAAACTCGGGCAATAGCAAGAATGAAATCAAGCGACACTTTCATGCTGCACGGACGCACTGGAAGCGGCAAAACCAGAATTTACCAAGAGCTGGCACTAGGCGAGTTAAGTAACGGCCGATCGGTTATTATGCTGACCCCTGAGATTAGCTTAACCGCTCAGCTCGAAAACGAATTCCGCAGTATTTTCGGAACAAGAGTAATTGTTTTACACTCCACCTTGTCTTCTAAAGAACGTACCGAGCGCTGGGCAAGCATTTTGAGCCAATCTGGGCCGCTCGTGGTAATTGGGCCCAGATCGGCTATCTTTTCTCCTTTGGCTAGAGTTGGCTTAATTATTATCGATGAGGAGCATGAGCCCGCCTACAAACAACAACAGGCGCCATATTATGTTACGACCAGGGTAGCCGGTCGCTTAAGAGAACTGCACGGATCAAAATTAATTCTTGGCTCTGCAACACCCTTAGTTACCGATTACTATTTAGCCCAAACCAGAAATAAATCAATCATCCGACTTAATAAACTCGCCAAGCAAAACTTGACTTCAGACTTAAATACCGTTGTGGTCGATTGTAAGGATCGAACGCTTTTTACCCGCTCCGCAAACTTCTCTACCCCGTTAATCGATGCGGTATCAGCCGCACTATCGGCCAGGGAGCAAAGTCTGCTGTATTTAAACCGACGTGGAACTGCTAGAGCGGTAGTTTGTGCTAACTGCGCTTGGCAGGCACGTTGTCCACGCTGCGATTTACCGCTTACCTATCACGGTGACAGTCACATCTTACGTTGCCATGTCTGTAACTACTCGACCGGAGCACCAACCACCTGCCCCAACTGCAAACAGGCCGAGGTAAAGTACCTAAGCATCGGCACTAAAGCAGTAGTATCAGAGGCCGAACGACTTTTTCCGGGAGCTCGGGTTGTACGTTTCGATAGCGACCAGGCTAAAGCTGAACGTTTAGAGCAACGCTATGCCGAGATTAGAGACGGAGGCGCAGATATTATTGTTGGCACCCAACTTTTAGCTAAAGGATTGGACTTGCCACGTTTAAGTGTTGTTGGCATCATGTTAGCAGATACCTCGCTGCAACTACCGGATTTTAGTGTTAATGAACGAGCCTTTCAATTAATAAGTCAGGTAATAGGCCGAGTCGGCCGGGGACATCGTAAAGGAACGGCAATTATTCAGACCTACCAGCCAAAAGCTGAAGCGATAGTTGCCGCCACTTCGGGAAACTGGGATCAGTTTTATGCTCTAGAGTTAAGCGAACGCCAAACATTCGGCTACCCGCCATTTAAACATCTACTCAAACTGACCATATCTAGAAGCAGCCCTAAAAGCGCCGAAACAGCAGCCAATAATCTTACGCTAAAATTAAAAGCTCACGGCGTCAGCATAGAAGGTCCGGCAGCCGCTTTTCATGAAAAACAGGGCACCAAGTATCGGTGGCAAATCGTAGTTAAATCCGATCAAAGGAGTAAGTTAGTAGAAATAATGCATTCACTACCCAGCGGTTGGAGTTCGGATATCGACCCGTCCGACCTAATCTAGCTCTTACTTAACACGTACCAGCTATTACCTGTACAATAACCTACATTAACCATGGCTCTAACTAAAAACGACATAATTACCCTACCTAATCCACACCTTCGCCAGAAATCCCGGCGGATTGGATATATTAACCTTGAAATTAGGCGCGTAGTCGAAGATATGATTAGCGCTACCCTAGACTGGGACGATTCACGTGAGCATGAGGTTGGGGTCGCCTTAGCGGCTATTCAAATCGACCAACCTTACCGGATAGTGATAGTTAGAAACGACTTCGACAACAAAAAAGATCGAACCTTTGGCATATTTATTAACCCCGAAATTACCAAGCTTGAGGGAGAATTGAGCGAAGATTATGAGGGCTGCTTAAGCGTTCCGGATATCTACGGGAAAGTTAAACGCTACTCCAAAGTACGCGTTAAAGCCACTTCTCTCGATGGTCAACCGCTTCGCATTACGGCCGACGGATTTTTGGCGCGTATTTTTCAACATGAAATCGACCACCTTAACGGAATGATGTTCATTGACCACATCAAAGACGATCCAGAGGCATTTTATCGCTTAGAAACAGATGGTAAGTTAAAGGCGCTCGATTATGCAAGCATCAAAAAAGATCTTGTTCTTTGGCAATGAGCGTTTAGCTACCGGAGTTAAAACTAATACTCCTATTATTAAAGCGCTAGTATCAAATGGCTACGATGTAATGGCGGTAGTTACTACCTCCTCGCACATTAACCCCTCACGTAAGCTGCGTGAATCGGAAATTGAGTCGTTTGCAAGTTATTCGGGTATCCCATTGCTTCAATTTGAGAGACTTAACTCTGCGATTGACCAACTAAAGAAATTCGGAGCTATAGTTGGGGTGCTTGCTTCGTTTGGTAAAATGGTGCCGGATGAAGTAATTAAGTTATTTCCTTTTGGAATTATTAATATTCACCCTTCGCTGCTACCCTTGCACCGTGGCCCAACTCCAATCGAATCAACAATTTTAGCTGGAGAGAAGAAAACTGGTGTCAGCTTAATGAAACTGGTTAGCGAAATGGATGCTGGACCGCTATATGATCAAGTGGAAATACAGCTGCAGGGCGACGAATCCAAACAGCAGTTAGCGGATCGACTGGGAGAGTTAGGCGCAAAACGATTAGTTAGTGTCTTACCGCAAATATTTAGTGGCAAGCATAAGCCATTAGCACAAACAGGGCCTGTAAGCTACGACAAGCGCCTAGAATCGACTTCCGGGGCTCTAGACCTAAATCTACCCGCAATTAATTTAGAGCGCGCCATTCGGGCTTATTATGGCTGGCCGAGAAGTCGAACCGTAATTAAAGGTCAGCCGGTAATAATTACTAAAGCCCACGTTTTAGCGGCTGATGATATTAATGATCCGGGAGAATTAAAGGTTCTAAATGGCTCCCTGGAACTCACCACAGTCAAAGATAATCTAGTTATAGACCGTTTAATACCCGCCGGCTCTAAGGAGATGAGCTCGCAAGACTATCTGCGCGGACGAAAGATCTAGAAGGACATCGGTACTTAAACTCCCGGTGTGTACGGTGGCAAAGTTTGCCCGTCATCGGTAGGCATAGGCTGTGAGGGTGCCGGGGGGATAAAGTTATCGGAAGCTAACTGATTAGGTTCGGAATTAGCATAAGTTTGTGCCGGCTGCTGAACCTGATTACTCAAAGCAGCCTGTAAAATTTGCGGTGCGGATTGTCTGACTTCTTCTTTGAGCTTTACATATTCGTCTTCAACAATCTGCTTATAGTTCGGAAAGTTGGTTTCCAGCCAGTGGAAAGCACCGGCGTCATCTTTGGCTTCGAAGTATTTCTCAAATTCATCAAGCTGTTCATTACTCATCTGATCTGCTAGTCGCATACCAACTCGCATTTCAAGTGTCTCATAAATATGGTTCAACAAGGCCCGTTTTTCCTCGTCGGGCATACTACCGAGCCCTAATTCTACTAACAAGTTTTGGTCAAGCTTGATTGCCATAACTTTGCTCCAACTCGTTCAATAAATAAATTGTACCAGAATAGGCGTCTGAGTGCCGCCTTTTAAAGATGTCGCTGTTGAACAACGCGCGTAAATACTTCCAGGCGATCACCAATCATGAGGTCTAAACGCGACGGAGTGGACAAACTTAGACCGCACATTTCCCCGCTATTAATTTCTTTAACGTCCGTCGGGCCGCGCTTTAAGTTAGTCAGTTCGACTTCCATTAACAGCTCTTTGCCGCGCTTAACTCTGGCTAGCGAAGGCAAACTTAGCTTGCCCTTAATAACTTCCCCGCCGCAGATAACGCTACTCTTGGTGGTGTTAAATATCCCGCGCACCACTAGAGTCCCAATGTCCGTCTCTACAATTTGGGGCAGCAGTAGCTTCTCTAATTCGACCTTAACGTCGTCAATTAGTTCGTAAATCACGCTGTAGAGATGAAGTTCAATCCGGTCACGCACTGCCTGCTGACGGATAACTGATGGTGCTATGACGTTAAAGCCATAAATCCTAGCCCCCGTAGTTTTCGAAAGCCGAAGGTCATTATCGGTAATCGGACCGATGCCCGAACTAACAACCTTAACGGCTACTTCTTCGGTATCGAGAGCTTTAAAGCTATCTAGCACTGAGGTCAGGGAGCCTTGAACGTCAGCTTTCACAATAACGTTTAGCTGGCTTAAATCGTGTGAACGGTTAATTAGTTTAATCAGCTCGTTGCTGGATATCCCGCGGCTGGATGTAGTTTGGCGTTCACCGGCCGCTACTTCGGATACCGCACGAGCCTCACGTTCGTTTTTTACGACCCGGAACTCATCGCCGAATTCGGGCAGCGCTTTAAAACCGGTAATCGTAACTGGAGTAGAAGGTCCGGCCTGACTAAGTGCTTTAGCTTCGGGTGTCTCCAAATTCCTCACCTTGGCATAAGTTGCACCGGCCACCACAAACTGTCCCGGTTTAAGAATTCCGGCCTCGATAAGTGCGGTAGCGACCGGGCCACGACCAACCTCTACGTGCGCTTCAATAATTAGTCCTCTGGCAGGAACGTCAATATCTGCCTTAAGCTCTTCGACATCTGCTACTAAAAGCAGCATGTCCAGCAATTCATTTATGCCATCGCCGGTTTTAGCGGATACCGTCTGTACGACCGTGTCTCCGCCCCATTCTTCAACTAAAATATTTTGTTCGGATAATTGCTGTTTGATGCGGTTAGGGTCGGCGCCTTCTTTGTCTATCTTGGTAATTGCCACGATAATCTTCACGCCGGCATTTTTAGCGTAGCGGATAGCTTCGATGGTTTGCGGCTTAACACCGTCATCAGCAGCTACAACCAGAATTACAATATCTGTCAGCTGCGCCCCGTGTTCCCTGATAGCCGCAAAAGCCTCGTGCCCCGGGGTGTCAAGGAAGGTAATCGCCCGGCCGTTATGTTCAATCTGATACGCGGAGATATGCTGGGTAATGCCCCCTGCTTCTTTAGCGGCTACACTGGATCCACGGATAGCATCCAGCAGCGAGGTTTTTCCGTGGTCAACGTGACCCATAACCGCCACGACCGGCGGGCGCGGTGCAGCGTTAACTCCGGCTTGAGGCTTTTCGCGGCGTAAGGCTACTGCTTCTCGCGCGCCTTCTTTGAGTTCAATATCCAGCCCCAGTTCCTGAGTAATAATCTGGGCCGTATCGAAATCGATACTCTCGTTAACGGTCGCCATTACGCCGTTCTTCATCAATTCGGTAATCAGCTTAGTAACAGGAATCATTAACCGTTCGGCGAGAGCGCCGACGGTGATTGTGTCTTCTATTTCGATTGTGGTGACCACTTTAGACGCTCCTTTCTGCCGAATCGGCCAGCTAAATCACATGCTTACTACTTCTTCTTGTCCGTTTTAGCTTTCTTAGTGTTGGTTTGTTTTAACGACAAAGCAATCTTACGGTTCTCGGTATCTATTTCCAATACTTTGAACTGTTTCTTCTCGTTAAGCACAAACAGTTTTTCCGGATCGACGCTTTCGTCATCGCTCATTTCAGAGACATGAACTAAAGCTTCAACACTGGAGCTCAACTGCACGAATGCTCCGAAAGGTGTAATACGGGTAATCTTACCCTCTACTACATCGCCTCTCTTAAACTGCTTCACTTCGCTCAACCAGGGATCTTCACTCATTTGTTTGAGGCTGAGGCTTAAACGATCCTTGTCGACTGAGATGATCTTCGCCTTAATCTTATCCCCTACCTTTACGTAATTGCGCGGATTGTCTACCCGTTCCCATGAGATTTCAGAAATGTGAATTAAGCCTTCAATACCGTCAACGTTCACAAATGCTCCGAAGTCTATCACTCCGGTCACCACGCCATCAACCGTATCGCCGACATTCAGTGTAGCCAACCGAGCAGCCATGTCGTCTTTAATGGCTTCTTTTTCGGAAAAGATGAGCTTGTTCTCTTTACGGCTAACATCTAAGATTCGTACTCTAAGCGAGATCGTTGTCAGAGCATTTAGCTTTTGCAGGATTTCGTCTTTATCTGCACCGTTAACGCGCGGGTAATGGCCTGCTGCCAGCTGGCTAACCGGTAGGAAGCCACGAATACCTTCCAGCTCTACTAATAATCCGCCTCGATTGGCGTCATACGGTATTACTTCGACAATCTCTTGTTCTGTAAAAATACGCTCTAGCTCTTCCCATCCTCGATCTTTTACTGCTCGGCGCATACTTAATAAGGCATGCCCTTCTTCAAGTTCGGGATCAATAACACTTACTGTTATGGTTTGTCCCTCTTCAAGTTGTTGACCGTGACCAATCTCGCGCCTAAGCACGACTCCGACACCTCTAGCGCCTAAATCGACCCAGATTTCGTTTTTCTTTATAGAGCTGATCGTTCCTTCGGCTACATCACCTGCTTTTAAGGCAGCGACGCTGCTGGCTTCGAGCAACTCATCCATAGTTAATGCTGTTTTTGGCATAATTCCTCTTATGCCTCCTATCGTAGTATTTCCCCCCGTAAGCAGTCTTAGTTACTGGCGACCTCATCTAATCAAGGCTGCTACCAAAACTCGAACAGGAAAGATTAGTTGCAATTATAGCGTGGAACTCCTTAAAACGCAAAGTTCTTGCGTCAACAAGCTTATTCGTACTTACGAGACAATACGGAACGTCCATGGCGGAAACCGAGCCAGAATGCCGGTAAAGCCGCAATGCCGACTAGTACAAATACCCACCACGGGAGTGAACTTGAACTTGATGTTGGATTGAGTGGCGTTTTAGTGTTGGTTTTGCTAGCTGGGGCTAACTGGCCGTTAGCTACCGCAACCAGCTGCAAAAAGCCGGTTGAGCCATTGCTATCAGTAACCGTAACATTAACATCATAAGTCCCCGCGGTAGAATAAACATGGTGGAGATTAATGCTGCCACTAAAGGCACTGCTCTGCAGCGACGGCGATAGGCCATCTCCCCAAGTAGTGCTGATCGCATAAGGTGGCGTACCGCCAGATATTTGAATTGGCCAAATTAACTGTTGCCCGGGATTTGCCCCTTGTTCAGCATAACTACTGGTTACTGTCACCTGGCTACCAGGGGCGGAATACTGTCCACTATTAAAAGTTACGTTTACGCTGTTTGAGTCGGGTCCGCCTTGGCCAAAAACATCAAAATCTTGAGCGTAAATATTATTGCTCGCATTAAATAATCCTATTTTTAAACTGTAACTACCACCGGAACAAACGCTTGAACCGACAAATACGTTATTATCAAAGATCTTAATTAACAAATTGCTCGGGCATAGACCACCGACGGTTATTGGTATCGAACTAAAAGTCTGCCCGCTCGCAGGAATCGCAATCGTTGCTGCCGTGGTTGGCGGAGCGGTTGGAATGGTGGCCTCTAAACCTAGCGATCCGGATTGCGGATTTTGCTGGGAACCAAGAGCCATTACCGAAGGATTAATGGCTAGCGCCATTCCGAACATGCCTAAGGCTAGTCCTATCAATAATCGTTTGGTCTGGTTTCTTGTTTTATGGCTCATTTGCCTGCTCTTTAATGAAAATCTTAACATAAGGCTCAGAAGTTAGCCATTGCCACATAGGTTAACGTGGTAGCGTAGACCCCGGGCGGCTGATTGCTGCCAATATCTATTATGTAGCTCACGGTAAACTGTCTAAAATCAGAGACTTGGTTCGAGGTAGCTACTAGATCGCCGGATGCGAATTTAAAATTATTAGGCTGAGCGTATCCCGATGTCGGATTGCCACTGCCCGGGCCTTGATCATTATTGCCAATTAAGGGCTGGCTATTCCCTACCAGGTTAAGTCCAAACTGACTGATCCCCGGTATTGCCGGAGCCGGGTTGGAAAGCGCCGGTACTATATTATTTCCGGACGTTAAGTCGCTACCGGTAAGCTCTACTGCGTAGCCGTTTTGAGCATTCGTTGCAATAACCATCTGGCTTGAGGCGGTGCTGGTAGATTGAGTAGATAAGTCTCCGAAATTTATATAGTTGCCTCCTGTCTGGTCGCAATTGTAGTTAGCGATTGTAACAGCGGAACAGAAGTAGAGATAGGGCGGTACTGTAGTGGTAATCGTGAAAGCGCTATTAATCGAAAAAGCGATACCGCCAACATCCAGTGCCGTACCGGTAGCATCGGTTGAAGCGTATGTCTGAATCCGGACATAGTACGACCCGTCAGTTGACGGATTCTGTATCCCGGAGAATAAGAAGCTAAGAGCACCACTATTAACCAGCGGTGCCGAGGGGTTCGTTAATACCCAGCTGTAGCTCGTAGCCCCGGAAGCTATTGAAAAGCCGCTGACCCCGCTTTGACTTGTTAGTGTTGCCCCCGACACATCCATACCGGACGGTATGCTGCAGCTCATCGAGACAATTGGCGAATTTGAGCAAAATTGAATCGCGATTGAGCCGATATTTTCGTTCTCGCCTAAAGTGAAACCGATATTGTAGTTACTTACCGCTGACGGGCGATTATCGTTTATTAGCAGGTAGTTCTGGGTCAAAAGAGCGCCGAATGCCACCGACGAGAAAAACGCCGCAATAATTATCGGCATCAGCTGCCAAAGCCATATTGGCAGGTATGCAATGCGATGAGTAAAGAATCGAGGCATTCCTCCTCCTTTACTAATCAAAAGCAGGGGTCACGTTACTTGGTTGTGCCGTCATTTGTTTTTTCATAGTTTTTATGTTTTTAGCACTACCGTCAGCTTACACTTTTACCGGTTGAAATGCAACATTTTACAAGCTCTGTGACTTCTTGGCATGCTTGCGAAACCACAAAGCCACAAAGAACAGCAGCAGCACCAAAAGTATGATGAAGGCAATGATCCAGGATAGCGGCACGACCCAGAAAGTCGTCGTAGCGGATACTAGCTGTCCTCTCGAACCATAACCAAAATTACCAATAAGCGTATACTTACCGATCGAGCTGGCGCCACTAATATTTACGGTGAATTTACGGCTACTGTTGGGTAATACATTCCCTGGAGGGCTAGTCTGGTTAATCGCGAAGGTATTGATCTGCTTCTTCCCTTTCATGAGTACTACCTTACCGAATGGCTCTTCTTGAACCTGGCCGGTGTTTTGAAAAACCATAATAGCCTGCAATTTTTTAGTCGAAGTAAATATCGCTCGCGGGTTCCCATTCTGAGCCGCACTAAAACTTGTCACATTCAAGTTTTCGTAATAATTACCCGGTACTTTTACTAATATTAGCGAGGCCACGCTGACCGACAGGTTAACGTTCTTCTGACTACTCGTAGTTTGTGGCGCAAACCGAACGGCCCCATAGTATCCTCCGGGAGCAGCTACTCTAGGAATCGCAATCGTTATCTTGACCGCTTCTTCAGCTTGTGGCTGCAATGTAAAGTCCATCGGGCTAATAGTTACGTACTGCTTAAGGCCGTGGACGGCATTAGTCTGGCCATTAAGCAACAGATCTGGTGAGCCGCTCTCGTTAGGGTTGGCAATAAAATCGTTAAATAAGGACTGGATGTTTTCAACTGCACCGGAAACGTTTTGAATATACACAGTGGTAGTGGTAGCAGATCCACGATTAATGTTTAAGTCTGTTCGCACCGGAAAAATTTTGTAGCCACTGCCCGCTAAAGCCGCTTGAGTTGGTAAGACAGATAAAAATTGAGACATTAAACCAATAGACAATAAAATACCGAAAGCTCTAACGATTGTTTTCCTCATGACTCCTAGTGTTCCTTTTTATTAAGCTTAAGCTCCATAGTAGCAATCTTAAAACGGATTGACAAATAAAAAACGACCCCTCTAAAAGGTGGTCGCTTTTTAATCTAGCTTTACTTTAGAATGTGCCGGTTGCGATTAAGCTTTCATTCGCTGTATATACGCCAGCTGGGGTTACGTTTGAAGCTTGAGCGCCCCACGTCAGAGTGTTATTGGTCCAAGACGTCGGCCCGGTCGAAGATGCGATTGTGTCGCCGTAAGTAGTGTTCACGTTGGTTCCCATTCCGTAATCACCGGAGGTCGAACCATAGTTCGAGTTCGGGGTGACAGTACCGCTTCCGTTGGTGTCATTGGTACTAGTACTGACGTTCAGGCCAAAGAATGCTTGACCTGTAGAAGGTAGTGCGAAGGAACCAATCCCGGGAATACCGCAAGACGTGCCACCATTACTGCTTAGACCGTCACAGGTATTCAGCGCCTTTAGATTAATCACTGCGCCGCTTATAGCGTTAGTTGACAGCTGGGTATAGTCTGCGCCGGTACTAACTGTTGAGGTGCTCAGTACTGCCGGCGAACCCTGACCCAGTGTTAAATTCGGGCTGGTCGCGCTAGTACAAGTGTTGGTTGGAGCAAGGTTAGTACCAGATACGCAGAATGTAAGCTGTTCCATTACTGTCGCAGTAATCGCGATCGTGGTAGTCGTAGACAATGCATCACCACCTGCATCTATGTAAGTACCGGTCGTTGTGGTACCACCAGAGGTACTCGCTGGTACATAACCACCTGAGTTGCCGGTTGCGTAGGTTAAGACACGAGCGTAGAAAGAGGTTGCGCTGGTTGGGTTAGATATTCCACCGAAGCTAATCGTAAAAGGAGAGCCACCGGTCATCGTCAGACCAGTCACTTTAATGGTATGAACCGGGCTGCCCGATCCGACTGTCGTGACCGTACCTGAGCTGGAGGTCACGCCACTAACGTTTGGTACAGTACTAGCCGAAAAGGCGCAAGTAGAACCGATGATCGGAGTGTCGCCACAGAAGTCGACGATCAATTCCTGAGCAGTAGTTACTGGAGTAAACGTCAAAGTATATGTCACGCTGCTAGCGCTAGGAACCGCGCTGCTTAGCTCAATGCTGCGGGCGGTTATTTCTCCGGCTGAAGCCGAAGAGCTGAATAATAATGGAAGCACCGCACCGCTGGCTAATACCAATGATGCAAATATGACACTGGATCTTCGGAGCCCTGATATAAGAGTTCTATAATTTTTCATCTTGTACCTAATTTTATTTGTTATTTTTAATATTAAGACGTTACGTGGTCATGCTAACACGCTTAAGTTTACATTGCAACACTATTTATGAATCATTTTTGTTATTTGGCATATTCATCCCCGTAAGTCTATTTATAACAGACACAAGTTTGTGGATAACTTCTATTTAGAATGTCGAGACGGCTATTAAAGACTGGTTCATTGCGTAATAGCCGGCCGGTGTCACGTTACTAATGTTTTCAATATAGGAAATTGTATAGGTGGTTTGGCCTGAACTTTGCGTAGAGTCGGCTATAATCGCACCGTTTGCATAGGCAAAGTAGCCGCAAGTATTGTAGCCAGTAGCAGCTTGGCCGTAACTATACGCCGAGCTAGGTACTTGCACAGGATTGGCACCAAAATTAGTAGGTGCACCGCAAGCGGTTGTATTACTTACGAGGTTAATACCGAATTGTTCAGTCCCCGGCGTCGACAATCCCGCGGTTGATGACGACGCTAGAGTATGGCCTTCGCTTGTCGGAGCCGGCGACGCGCTTATAACGTCATAGCCACTAGCAAGGTATGATTCTACCGAGAAAGTCGCGGTACCGGTTGCGGTAGATGACGGCGAGAGCACTCCCATATTAACCGCTGCCGTATTTACAGTGATTTGCAGCGAAGGTTCACGGTTAACTTCAAATCCCGGGTATGCCTGATAAGTGGTGCTCTTAATTAATCCTACGCCGGTTTCGCCTAGTGTCTGGGCCGCACAGTACGACGTTGAGCAGGTGGTATCTAAGCTGCCGCCGCTGCCAAAAAAGTATTGTCCAACCCCATAATCGCTGGAGCAAGATTGCTGACCCTGAGAGCAGGTCGCCGAAACGCTATTCATACTAAACAAGCTAAGTATTAAACTTAAGGGTAAAGCTATTAGAGCTAACTTGTTTATTTTCTCCATATAAACTATATTTTGCGAAAAAATACTAAAAAACGCAAACCATTAGCGTATTTTGGTTAATATTTAGTATAGTCATAGATATATAATTTATTTTAGCCAGCATGCAAGAAGAACATAAAGACTTAGAAGCCAGAGAAAGCACCGAATCGTCGCTTGAGTTTAATTCTAGCAACGACCAAGGAGAGAACTCTACGCAACAGCCGGTTCAGCCTGAGATGTCATCGCTAAAGCAACGACCGTTGGCCAGGTTGCGCCGAAAACTATCCGAGCAGTGGTCAATATATGTACCGGTTTTCGTAGTGTTGGTTGTAGCTCTAATAATTGGAGCGGTACTGCTCTACCGCCACCAAAACAACAGCAATAAAGACAACCTAAATCAGCAGACACTATCTGCATCTCAGCTCAATAGTCTAGCCAGTGCTGACAATACTATCGGCAACTCTAACCAAGTCTTAACTGTTCAGAGCAGTGCTATATTTAGCGGTCAAGTCCTGGTACGTGGACAGCTTCAAGTTGCCGGGCCGCTTCAAATTTCTCAATTAGCTGTAAACAAGGACTTATCAATTGCCGGCAATGGCTCAATCCAGGGAACCCTTACCGTGCAAAATGATCTAACAGTTAACGGTAGTGGAAGCTTTGCCGGACCGTTATCTACCCCTCAACTCACAGCAACCTCATTACAACTAAATGGCAATCTGACTCTTGCACATCATCTGCTGACCAACGGCTCAATCCCTAGCCACTCCACTGGATCGGCGATCGGAAGTGGTGGAACTACATCGGTAAACGGCTCAGATACGGCAGGCACGATTACTATTAACACCGGCGGAGGAAGTACAGCCGGTTGTTTTATAACTGTTAGCTTCTCTGCACCCTTTAGTGGCACCCCACACGTACTCTTAACGCCAGTGGGCGCAAGTTCAGCCAGCATTAGTTACTACATTAATCGTTCGAGCACTAGTTTTAGCGTTTGTTCAGCTAATACCCCACAGCCCGCTAACACATATGTTTTCGACTACTTTGTTATTGAGTAGTGATGATTGCGTAGGCCGCGCCTATACTAGTGGCGAAGATAACTATCGCAATTGCCACTACGCGAATTAAGTTCACTGCAATTGCTCTCTTAGCTAAAGGATTACGGCCAATAGAAATGAAACCGTTCCTGATTCCTGAATATACAATTGTAATCGTAATTATCAAACCAGCCACTACGCAAAGCATGCCCAGATAGATGCGACTGGCACTGACTGATTTGTTTGTTGCATATTTAGTCAATTTGTTAATAAAAGCTGGCACTCCTCTAGTACCTTGAGCTAATGGGTTAGGCTCGATGTTGATGTTCACTGGGATTATGCCAATACTTAGGTTCAGCTTTTGTCCGTTTGAGCTAGATAGAGTATCAGTACTAATTACATTATGAATTCCGTCAAAACCAGCAGCCGCACGTCCGAGTACTAAAGTTTCGTTATTATCTGCTTTCATACCGACTCCGGATAGCGCTGAAATAGTAATAAAATCTCCGGTTTTAATTGGACCATTTTGATTAGTAACCAGCACATTGTGCTGACCAAAGTTAGAAACATATACCGCTTGTTGTGATGCATTTGTCTGGCTAAGTGTTAGTGCCGAATCGCTCGCAGATATAATTACGCCCAGCATTTGATTAATGTGGTTCAGATCGAGAGCGGTTACTTGCCCGCTACTTAAACTATCTAAACGCACAATCATTCCAGGCTGAAGGTTTGAAGAACTGGTGTATCCTTGGGCCACCAGCTGACTAACTGCCCCCGCATTTGCGAGAATATAAAACGGCACAAATAGCGCAATACCGGAAAGTAACAAGAGTAATCTAAAACGTATATGCTTTAAGACCATAAAATAAGTATAGCTGTTTAAGCCACTTGAGCAATAAGTAATCATTCCTCAATATGCTAGACTAAAAATATGTTTCTTGGCATCGACGTAGGAGGCACAAAAACCATCGCTGCGGTTCTAGAAGATAATGGCGTTATTACTGAAAGCCAAAGATTTCCTACTCCTCAAAATTACCAACAATTCATCAATAAATTGGCGACTATTGTAGCTTTATTCTCAACTAAAGACTTTAAAGCTACCGGTATTGGTATTCCGGCCACCAGAATTAATCGTAAAGACGGTATAGCTATGTCTTTCGCTAACCTGGACTGGCATGATGAACCGATTCAAATAGATATCGAGAGACTGGTAGGTTCACCGGTAGCCATCGAAAATGACGCTAAGCTTGCGGGGCTGTCTGAATCGATGCTAAGAAAGCCAATGCGCCTACTATATCTGACTGTCAGTACCGGAATTGGCTACAGTTTGATTGTAAACCGCAAAATTGATCCCAATATAGGAGATAGCGGCGGACGCTTACTGCTATTTGAGCACGGAGGAAAACTAGTACCTTGGGAGCGATTCGCTTCTGGAAAAGCAATCGTTGAAATTTTTGGTAAACAAGCGAAGGAGATTGAGGATCCCGAAACCTGGGACAAGATAGCACGCAATATTATGCAGGGTTTAATTGAACTGATAGCCGTTACCGAACCTGACCTAGTAGTTGTCGGTGGCAGCGTAGGTGGTTATTTAGACCGTTTTATCAAACCCCTTACCAAGTACTTAAAAGGTTTGGAAACTCCCTTACTGAAAATGCCTAAGGTTGAAGCTGCAAAGCGGCCGGAAGAAGCTGTGGTCTACGGATGTTATGATTACGCTAAAGAAGTCTTCGGTCTCTAGTCTTATGATTAACGAACTTGCGAAAATTATGCCAGACATTCATTTCTCGCCAGGAGAGCGCTTTTCTTGGTCTCCCGCGGAGCACAAAATTACCTATACGCCTGAACAGATCGAAGCCGATGGTCGCTATGCGTTGTTGCACGAAACCGGACATGCCATACTCGGTCATTCAAACTATACAACCGACGTTGAACTACTAAAAATGGAGGTTGCGGCTTGGGAGAAAGCCAAGGAATTAGCTAAAACACTGGGGCTAAAGATAAGCGAAGAACACATTCAACAATGCCTAGATAGCTATCGTGATTGGCTGTATAGGCGCAGTAGCTGCCCTACCTGTGGTACTAATACTCTCCAGAATGATTCAACAAACGATTACCGCTGTTTTAATTGCCATACTGAGTGGGAAGTTTCACCGTCCCGCTTTTGCCGTGCTTACCGCACCCGCAAAACAGAGACTGAATTTGTACTGCTATAAAAAGATCGCCCGCAAATATTACGGACGATCTGATTTTACCGTAGAGCTATGCCTGGTTTAGGCATTTTTCTTGGTGCGACGACTAATCCGGCCGCCACGCGCACCAGCAACTCGTGCCAACTCGCGGTTCTTGAAGAAACCGCCAGTGTGACCCTTTTTGCCGCCGGCAGCGCCGATACGGGCGTAAAAGTCTGCACCATACTTATTCTTATTGGTCTTAGCGGCTGCTTTGCCGCCAGTTTTAGTTCCAGCCATAACTATTATTACTCCTTATTATTTCCGAAAATAAAAGAGCCTTCAGCGGATATTGGCCTTAGCTCTTTTGCTTTTCGTTTCATATGTTAATATATCACGCTATTGCTTCTTAGTCAACAAGATATTTTAAACGCTCTTGTCTCGGCAGATTATGCCCTAGCGTTAACAGCACTATGCTGCAATTACATAATATACCACCTAAATGCTTATGGCTAGCTGTAAGAATTTCAACCATTAGAACAATACCTCCATCTCCCGGTTAGTCATCTATATATCTATATCTAAAGGGTTAATTAGCTTATCCTTAGATGTTTGATGTTAATTCTACATAGCTAAATAATCAATCCTGCCAAATTTACATCAAAAAGGAAAAAGACCCCCGCAATAACGGAGGTCTTAATCAAAATTTGGCACCGTGCTATTTTCCCAGGGGTGAACCCCAAGTATTGTAACCGCTGCGAGGCTTAACTGCTGTGTTCGGCATGGGAACAGGTGTTTCCCTCGCGCTATGGGCACCAACCAAAATCTTCTTAAGTACTTTAAGCTGATCTGGCCAGTGTCCAAGACAATCACAAGTACGGTGTTAAAGAAATTTAGCAAAAACAAACGACTTTGTAAATAGCAAAAACTAGTCAATTGCTGCCCCTAAAGAACAGACCACTAGTGGCCAGATTCTTTAGAGACCGTAAAAAGTCAATGCCTCTATTAGTATGCTTCGGCTGAACACGTTACCGTGCTTACACCTTGCACCTATCAACCTGATCGTCTATCAGGGAGGTCATAGGGAAACCTAATCTTGAGGTCAGTTTCGCGCTTAATATGCTTTCAGCGCTTATCTGGTCCGCACATAGCTACCCAGCAATGCCCTTGGTAGGACAACTGGTACACCAGCGGTGCGTTCAGCGAGGTCCTCTCGTACTATCGCTAAATCCTCTCAAGTTTCCTAACGTCCACAGCGGATATAAACCGAACTGTCTCACGCGTGTAATTCCACCATTACTGGTGGCACGGACTATATCTTCACCCTTCCGTAAATTACGGTTAGGGGCTGACGTATTATAGGGCGTGTTATAGTTTTGCTGCCCTATCTTCTTCCTAAAAATTTAGGAATCCAGTCTCTACGGGGTCATTCCACATAAGTGGAAGACTTCCCTCGGTATTACCCTCTGGATCGTTCGTATTCCAGGTGGGGTTTCACCGATTTTAGTCAGATGTAATACGATATTGTGCGATGTTTCACTCGTATTTACTACTTTTCAGTAGTAGAACGCAATATAATTTACGTTCTGAACCCAGCTCACGTGCCATTTTAACCGGCGAACAGCCGGACCCTTGGGACCTCATTGTTGTTCTCTCGTATTACTACGAGTATCAGACTATACCTTCACCATACTCATTTACATTGCTGTAAAGAGCTACAGGTGCAAGCCGTGTGATGCGCCCTTAAATTTTTTCAATAGGCATGCATCTCTCGATTTAGACCAAACCTAAATCGATCAGTCGTTACGGGAGAATGATTCTTGGACCTTTAAGGCATAACTATGACGTTGGAGTTTGGATCTAACGTTATAGGAACTTAAAGTGTCTGCTAATGAAGCTACTTTTAGAAGGTCTTGTTTTGAACTTATTGGAAAAAGACTCAAAATTTGTAAACCTACTGTCGCTTGCCTTCTTTTAACCCTAATATAGGGCAATAAAGATTCTAGTAGCCATTTGACATGAGACTGGTCACGAATGATCCAATCGTAACATGCCATGTTTCTAACTACCTGACCTATACCAAAATCCTCCGCAAGTGAATCAAGAATTTCTCGATTACCCTGCGTAATACGGATCACAAGTCTAGGCCTAAATTGGAATTTTGAATCTCTACTGTGCTCGACAGGAGCCATAATTGCTCCGTCGGCATCAAGAAAACCAGCTGTATAGCTTTTTATAGCTGCAGAAACATTCCTTCCCACGGTATTAACCATAACCAAAATTATATACGTAAGAACAAAAGAGTTCTTAAATATATCTGAAATGGATATGGCCTTCACCGTTATGAGCTTGTTTATTACCTAAAGATTTCTCTCTAGGAAAGCAGTTATGTTTGCTTCAGCCCCAGGATATGACGAGCCGACATCGTACTTTAATCCATAATTTCGTATGGCGTAGACTATATCTTCATCCTCAATATTTATGAGGAGGTGGCGTGTTATAGAAACCCTAAATTTTCGCTATTGCGAAGTGATTTCTATCCGATCTACTAGATCGAGTCGTTACGGGGTTTAATGCCAACTTGTACTGAAATGTCGGCAAAATATATGGATCTATAAATGCCTTCATCTTTAGAGAACTGTTGGTCGTAACACGAATTCGTAAATACTGCTTATCCCTATTTAGATGACTCTCTAGTCCAAATGTTCTCAATAATATATTTTGGAGAATTATCTGTTCTTCAAAAGAAAATTGTTGAGTATTTAGATAGAGGGCTGATCTTATCCTTGTCCCGTCATCCATGAACCACACTGCTAGTGCTAATGGAGTTAGGACCAAGTCTTTTGGGACAGTCTTCTTGTTACCGATATAAAACCTCTCGTAGTATTCAGTAAATACAGGCAAACTACGAGTTGTGAATCGGTAAGCTATTCGTGGACCTTTGCCAATTCGAGTCTTTGGTTCACTGAGCACGAGATTCTTAAAGTGATTCCACTTCCAATCAACGTACTCCTTTTCTTTAAAAGAATGGTTAACTTCTAGCAAAGCATTTATTCTAGTGCCCTGCCTTCTAAGTGATCCATCTCCTAGTATAGAACCTATAAGGATCGATTCTTGTGTTGACGTTAAACTTCCCACGGTATTGCCCTTGTTCTTATTATACTTCACAAAGAACATAAGGGTTTCACCGTTATAAGCCACATTTTTGGTATAGGATCTCTCCTATAGCACCCCAATGTGTTAAGGTGCCAAACCGCGCCGTCTATGTGAACTATTGGGCGCGATAAGCCTGTTATCCCCGGCGTAACTTTTATCCGAAAGCGCTGCCGATACCACACTCTTGTGCATGATGCACGGACAGCGGAAAACTTACTCCTACTTTCGTACCTGCTTGGGTTGTCGCCCTCACAGTCAAGCTAGCTTGTGCGTATACACTACCACTACGATTTCCGTCCGTAGTTAGCTAACCTTTGAACGCCTCCGATACTTTTTAGGAGGCAACCGCCCCAGTTAAACTACCCGCCAGACACGGTCCTCGAACCGGATAACGGTTCGAGTAAGAACAAGATCATAACAAGGGTGGTATTTCACTGAAGGCTCCACTATGGCTTGCGCCTTAGCTTCAAAGCCTCCCACCTAAGCTACACATGTTATAACCCAGTTCAATGTCAAGTTGTAGTAAAGCTGCACGGGGTCTTTTCGTCCTGCTGCGGACAGACGGCATCTTTACCGTCAATGCACTTTCACCGAGCTCTTCGTCGAGACAGTACCCATGTCATTACGCCATTCGTGCGGGTCAGAACTTACCTGACAAGGAATTTCGCTTGAAGTCTTAATTACAACATTATTATAGGTGTAACCGTTCATTACTGAACCTACATATCGCTATGCAGTCGGGACTATATCTTCACTATTGCTAGTGTTCGGCGTGTAGTCTCTGAGGATTCTGATCAAATTATCCTGCCTATTTGAATCAGTCTTTCCTGCTGATTGTCCGCACTTGTCGAATTGTTACGTTTGTTCATGTGACGCTAACTTAACGCTAGCATCTTCTGAAATCAAATCGTATCGCAAGATACACGGGTGTTCCAGCATATAGCCAAATTTTCTTCTTCTAAACCTCGCTTGTGCGAGGGAAACATGAAGGGAGACTTTCACTCCACTAAGGCAGCATTTTCCACCTTAGGACGGTTCCTTATGTTAACTGCATATCTCTATGCAGAGCGGACTATATCATCCCAAATATTGGGCTCGGCGTGTAGTCTCTGAGGGTTCCTCATAACATTAAATGATTCTTAACTTTAATGCCTTAGAGGCCTTCCCTGCTGATTGTCTCTATTTGATTCTCTTCAAACCGCGCAGCTTATCCTTTCGAATTACTGTTTGGGTAAATCAACCTAGCGAGAGTTTCCAGCATATAGCCAAGTTTTACAACTACTATGTCACTAATAGTTACCGCCGCCGTTCATCGGGGCTTCAGTTCAGAGCGTACACTCATCCCCTTAACCTTCCGACACTGGGCAGGCGTCAGCCCGTATACATCCACTTTCGTGTTAGCACAGACCTATGTTTTTGGTAAACAGTTGCATGGGTTCCTTAGCTGCGGCCCCGCCACACTATCTATAAGATAGCGGTGAAGCTTAAGCTTAAGGTTTTCTTAATTGCTCAACTTACTCGAGAATTTACGTAAAAATTACTCTTAATATCGTTTCAAGAAAACTCTTAAGGCATCTGCCACCCTTATAAACAGAGTGGCGGGGCAGGCCTTATCCCGAAGTTACGGCCGCTTGTTTGCCGAGTTCCTTGACGAAGACTCACTCGTACACCTTGGTCTACTCGACCTGAGCACCTGTGTCGGTTTGCGGTACGGATAGCTTTGTCCATATGTTAATAGGCTTTTCTGGTCAGCACTGTCACTGCAATCAGATCCGTAAAGGATCCTTTCATTCGTAGGTGTTTATCCTACTTAGACGGGCATAACCATGAGCCCGCTGCTGCTAAAATGCCGCGTCGCCTAAAAACGAAAACAAAACTAGTACGGGAATATTAACCCGTTGTCCATCGCCTACGCTACGCGCCTCGGCTTAGGACCGACTAACCCTGGGACGATTATCGTGGCCCAGGAAACCTTGCTCTTTCGGTGGGCAGGATTCTCACCTGCCTTGAAGTTACTCATTCCAGCATTCTCACTTGATAGCGCTCCACCTGGCCTCACAGCCAAACTTCTGCGCCCTATCAACGCTCCTCTACCATACGCCGGCATCACTGCCGACTTATCCTCAGCTTCGGTAATACACTTGAGCCCCGTTACATTTTCCGCGCAAGATCTCTTGACTAGTGAGCTGTTACGCACTCTTTAAATGAATGGCTGCTTCTAAGCCAACATCCTAGTTGTTTAAGAAATCTCACTTCGTTTCCCACTTAGTGTATATTTAGGGACCTTAGCTGGAGGTCTGGGCTGTTTCCCTTTTGAGCGACGAGCTTAGCCCCGCCGTTCTAACTGCCGTAGTTCCGCCGCCAGTATTCGTAGTTTGACAAGGATGGGTATCTTTACAGACCCCGGTCCGAATCAGTGCTCTACCCCTGACGGTTACCGTACGACGCTAGCCCTAAAGCTATTTCGAGGAGAACCAGCTATCTCCGAGTTCGATTGGCATTTCACCTCTAACCACAGGTCATCCGGGCGTGTTGCAATTCGCTACGGTTCGGCCCTCCACGCAGTTTTACCTGCGCTTCAGCCTGCCCATGGTTAGGTCACCCGGTTTCGGGTCTACTGATATTGACATTAATTTCGGCCTTTTAAGCCTCGCTTTCACTGTGCCTGCGGCAAATGCCTTAGGCTGCCTTATACCAGTAACTCACTGGATCGTTCTACAAAAAGCACGCTGTCACCGCATAAAGCGGCTCCAACTCCTTGTACGCATACAATTTCAGGTTCTATTTCACTCCCCTTCCGGGGTTCTTTTAACCTTTCCCTCACGGTACTTGTTCACTATCGATCGTAAGATATATTTAGCCTTGGAGGGTGGTCCCCCCAGATTCAGTCAGGGTTTCACGTGTCCCGACCTACTCGACAAACGCGAACATTTTTTCTTCTACCAATAAATTGATACAAGGTTAATGCTCGCTTGCAAATATAAGGTTTCCACAGCTTGGTATACCAGGCTATCACTGTCTATGGCGCGACTTTCCAGTCGCTTCTACTCGCCATGGAAATTTCTTACCTTATGCAGGGTAATAGTAGCACCTGCTCCAGAAAGCAAATCTGGTTAGTCCCAGGTTTACTCTCCAGTTGTTTGCATGTCACAACCCCTTATACATTTTCGTCTACTAACTTATCCATCCACAAAATTTGCAGATGGAAATGGATAAGGTTTGGGCTGATCCGCGTTCGCTCGCCACTACTAGCGGAATCGTTGTTTACTTTCTCTTCCTCAGGGTACTAAGATGTTTCAGTTCCCCCGCTTACCTCAGCCGGCCCTATATATTCAGGCTGGTGTCATAGGACATGACTCCTATGGGGTTTCCCCATTCGGACATCTCCGGATCAAAGCATAGTTAGCTGCTCCCCGGAGCTTATCGCAGCTCCATGCGTCCTTCATCGGTATCTTACGTCAAGGCATTCGTTGTATGCGCTTTAGTAACTTTTTACGTTTATGCAATTGACTAGTTATTGGTATTTGCCAATAGCCGTTTGTCTTATTGCTTATCTCTTTAACTTGCCAAATTGTTAAATTGCATAAACTCGTTCTGGGTGAAGTCCTATCATCGACTGCGCCGAATATAGTACCCGCCCAACCGCTTGAGTTTACGTTAAAAACTAGATCTTTTATTACATAGGTAGTCTCTACCTAAACTCAAGCAACCTTTATATTAGCACTATTAACAGAGGTGGTCAACCCTGTATTGATGTATTCATATCTACGTTTTAGCCCCAATGAATTAGAACTATTGGACGTTAAAGTAGTTCCATACGAAGGTTTGTTGCGACTTATCGGCATTCGTAAAGTTTATTGACATGGTTGTAGTATTCGCCGATACATATGGTTGAACGTTGCCACTACTATAGGCTCCTGATGAAGTGGTGTTAGCTGGTGTTATAACTGGATGTGGCGCGTTAGCATAGCTACTGCTAAACTCCACACTACACTGTTCTCCGCTATTCCAGGCTGATGTTCCGGTAGTCAGCGTAATCTGCCCTGCCGTATCATTACCGCTGACTGAACAGATGGCTGAAGTACCCGCCGCTTTTTGCGCAACCGCTATCGTAGTACCGCTATTATTACCGGTTACCAAGTGGGCATTAGCCGTAATAACCCCCTCTACCGTCAAACTCCCGCCAACACTTAAGTTGCCCGTAATTGAGGCGTTGCCGCTAACTTCTAGTGTAGTGATTGAAGCTAGGCCGCCAATATTAATGTTGGCTGCAGATAGCGTATTGTTTACGGTTAAGGCGTTTAGGGTGGTGTTGTTGGAGTTAATGTTCGACTGGGTGGGGTTGTAATATCCTGGTTCTAGTAAGACCTGAATAGTTCCGTTGCTAGTGGCTGACTCTAGGGCATAGCCAATGATGTTTGTTGGGCTGGTGGCTAACTCCCCTACCCCGGGAGTTGATGAGGCGGTGATTGGATCACCTACTGCAATATTGCCGTTAGCGACTGTTACTTGGGTTGGTACCTGCCCAGTGAGGGCTACTAGTACATGGGTCTTGTTGTAGTCTGACTGGCAAGTAGGGTCACTGATCTTACATAGTGGTCCGTTACCGACAAAACCGGGAGAGGTTGATACTACACCAATTGGTGCGGTGTCATTACTAGCTACTACGCTATTAGTACTATTTGGATCAATTGAGACTAGTTGACCTGGGGTTGGAAGAGTTGTGGAGTTTGAGACAAAGTATTCCGAATAGTCAGCACCGGTTGTGTTATATGACACTGCACTGGCTCCTCCTACTATTGCTCCGGCTAGGGTACCGGTAGAGTCTGCAAAGCCAATGAAAGTGTTTCCAGTTGTTCTATTGGCATCTAGCGTACCTAGTTCAATAAGCAAGCCGTCTGAACTTGAGGCTGGAGCACCGGCAGATGTTGCTGTTGATTGATTGAAGATCGTTGAGACATAACCTAAGGTGCTACCTTGAATGTTAGTCAAGCCATTGAAGGTACTTTGAGCATTGACGCTCAGTGTGTCTGGACTAGTTAGGTTGAAGATTTGCAGGGTGTTAGAGTTCACGTTCACTACATAGGCGTAGGAGCCGGAGACGGCGACGGAGTAAGGACCAGAACCGGTAGTAGTTGTGCTGACGAGGGATGGGGAGGAGGGGGTGGAGACGTTGAA
>JAJYDV010000012.1 GCA_021777375.1 bacterium
AATGATTGCGATGTTACGAATTTTGTCTGGATCTTGGATCATAAATAAAAATGCCCTCTTGCGGGCTTAAAACTTAGTAAAATTATAACATAAGCACAGTTGCTTGGCAATCTAATCGTACTCTATCGTCTAATGGTTGAGCTCTGGCCACTCTTAATGATGCTGACTTATGTAGGCCAGATAAAAAGCGATGTACACCATAACTATGCCAATGTTAAAGATTAGCCGCTCGCGGAAACGATGCCTAAAGAAAAGCAAGTCTATTACAACTACGCTTGCAACCATCGCCAAAAGATAAATTACAACTATTAGGTTTTTGCTCATTGGTCGCGTCTTTCCGTATATAGAGTATATGCTTCTAGATGGTTAAGTAAACCAAGCTTAAAGCTGCCGCTACGCGCGTGCCGGCCGCTAGTTGTCAGGCAGCTAGTTTATAAGATATTGAAGCAGCACTCGAGCATCGTTATGCTCTTCATCACTGGCAGAGTATATAAGAACAACTGGGCCTGTTTGAATCTCTTTTAGCAAACTTTCTACGGCATCCTTATTGGCTTCAAGCTCAGCTAAATAGCGCTTTTGAAATTGCGACCATTTATCTGGATCGTGTCCAAACCATTTACGCAGTTCAGTGCTCGGCGAAAGGTCCTTAAGCCACAAATCTATCTGGGCTTTTTGTTTGCTTATCCCGCGCGGCCATAGCCGGTCAACGAGAATGCGCTTCCCTTCTTTGGCTTCAAAAGGCGCGTAAACGCGTTTAATCTTAACTAGTCGTTGCTTCATTTTAGCCGTTAATAGTGCCCGCGATTTAGTATCCGGCAAACTCCTCTGTCTTAATGTTATCCTCGTTAATATCTAAACTAACTAGTAATTGACGCATCGCCTTCACCATCCCTTCCGGACCAGAGAGATAGTAAATAGGGGCATTTAGATCGCTAACGTAGCGCCTAATCATTTCTTCATCGATGTGCCCACGTTCACCGGGCCAGTCTTCTACCGTCGAATCGGTAATTACCGCTACAAACTTAAAATTCGGGTTGTCGGCGGCAAAACTGACAAAATCTGCCGCAAATGGCTCATCTTCCGCTGTCCGATTAGAGTGCAGCAAAGTTATCTGCTGCGTACTTTTATCTCGGGTGGCCTGCGCAATCATGCTGCGTACTGGTGTTACACCAATGCCACCAATAAGAAATACTGCCGGAGTAGACTCGGTCTTGTGTAGGGTAAAATCGCCGTAAGGACCGTCTAGCTTGAGCTCCGAGCCGTTCGGCAACTCCTTAAGTACTCTTTTAAATGCTGTGTCGCGCATCCGCGTAGCAACTGCTAAATGCTCTTCATAAGGCGCGCTAATGAAGGAGAATGCCCGGGTGTTACCCTCTTCGTCAGTTTCGGAAGGATTAATTAGCGTGAAGTCGGCGAATTGACCGGCCCGATAATTAAAACCCTCTGGTTTCTTAAAGTAAAAAACCATGGTGTCCCTGGCGATAACTGCTTTATCTACTAATTTGACGTTCGTACTCATAGGTTCCTCCTAGATGTTTTTTCAAAATACTCTAAGCTGTTTGATATGGGTTCTTATTTCGTTGCCGGTTTTTTATTTCTCTAATAGCTGATGATTATAAAATTTCGGTTTTGCCAGCTATGAAATGCCGCCGGCGGCCGGTAATTTCATAATATTAGTATAGGTTATGTTACTATGTAGCCGCCAATATATTAGGAACATAAGCTTTTAATAAGGTTCGTAGCTTAAAGTATCGAAGGTAGGAAAGTAAATCGATCCCGGATCCGGAAAGGTACCTCGTGGCCGCTAAAATAGCCAAGCAAAAAGGTTGGGGCTGGGTAGTAACTCAGATAGTACTGCTGTTCGTCTTATTGTTTGCGCCATTAGCTGGTTTGTTATCGGTATTTCCTTGGGTAAAGGTGGCGGCGATTATTGTTGCGGCTTTAGGTCTAGGCATTAGTTTGGTTGCATCGCAAAATTTAGGTACTGCTCTTACCCCTACACCGGTTCCTAAAGACCAGGCAACGATGCACACTAATGGACTGTACCGATTAGTGCGTCATCCAATTTATACTGCCGTTTTATTAGTTGCGTCCGGTATTACCCTGTATCGTCTGGCATGGTCATCGATTATACTTTGCATCGGAGTATACATATTCTTTTACCTTAAAAGCCGTCACGAAGAGAAGCTACTGATAGGAAAGTATCCAGAGTACGAAAAATACCAAGCTGTAACCGGCCGCTTTTTCCCTAAAATCAGCACCTTAGTAAATATTAAATAAAGAAAGCCAGGAACAATATGCATGACGATCATCATCACCACCATCAATTTCGTTATAACGAAGAGGAACGACTAAAAAGGCAGGATCCGGTTAAGATACTTAAGAGTAGTGGCTTAATGGCCGGCATGACATTTATTGACCTGGGCAGTAACGCCGGGTTTTTTACCCTACCGGCAGCTAAAATAGTTGGCCCTAATGGACAGGTTTATGCCGTAGACGTCGACGAACAGGCCATAGAAACCCTAAACCAAAAGTTGGCAGCCCTAGGCACGACTAAATTCGGTACCGTTGTCGGAAAGGCTGAGGATACGGTTTTTGGGGCAGGCCTAGCCGACTTTGTTTTCTTGGGCACCGTACTTCACGATTTTGCGGATCCGCTCCAAGTTCTTAAAAACGCTAAAACGATGCTAAAGAGCAGTGGTAAGTTAGTGAATCTTGATTGGCGGAAAAAAGAGACCGTTATCGGTCCGCCTTTGGATATTCGCTTTTCTAAAGCAAAGTCTAAGGAACTTATCGAGGCAGCCGGCATGCACGTTACTAGCCTTAAGAACTACGACAATAACTACTACCTGATAGAAGCTGTGCCTGAAGACGGGCCAGTAGGGCACTAGCTAAAGATAAGCTATACTTATAATTATGAGCGATAAAGTTCTATACCAATGCCCAGTTTGCGGGCTACACTATGAGAGCGAAGAAACCGCTAAAGAGTGCGAAGCCTATTGCACGCAGCATAACGGTTGCAGCCTGGACATTACTAAACTCTCAGTTGAGCGTTCCGAAGCCAACAAGAAAGAATAGCTTTCTAGAATTCTTGTGTATTCGTAGAGTCGTCCCGAGAGTGTAACAAAATTAAAAAATACGCTTACTAGAAATTAAAAACGACCATTCCTCGCAGCTGATCTATTTTATTAAGGTTCTAAGGCTATACCAATTAGCCTTGGCTAAGTCGCCCCTCAACTTTAGATCTAAAGTGATACGGATATATTAAGCGAAGTTTGGATGACTTATGACTTGTTTGAATGCCACTGTCGCCAAATAAGACGATGCACGGGAATCCATTTAGGGATATCCCTAATCCCAGGAATAAAAGGTACCGCTAACAGGAGCAAGGTAGCCAGACCGGTCAAATAAATTGCGATTAAGTCAACGTTAAATGATGTACTGAAACTAGGTATCTGGTACCACAGCGTATACAGCCATAGCCAGGGTTGCCCCGGGTATGAGCCCGACTCATTCATTACCCCCCATTGCTCACCCGTCATATGCTGTGCTTTAGCTAGTGAAGCGAAGTAATTTCCGTCTTCAATAAATAGTAAAGGCTTGGTGTAATCGGTACCGTAAAAAGGAGCCTGAGCAAGTAAGTCCGCGTCAATCGCTCCGCTCTGGGCTAATGTAAGCTCGTTAGAGATTAACGTGGGTACAGGACCGTCATTGGCTTTAGGAACCAAAGGTTTAGCGTTTTTAAAGCTAACTTTATCTAAGGCCGCTAAATATGCCTGATCCCAAACTTGCCGTTGAGAGGCACTAGCCTGGTTGTATTGATTAAGAGCTCCCTGCAGACTCGAGTTGCCGGGTGCCAATTTCTGAAGCGGCTGTATTACAAAAGCTTGAGCGGTCTGTATGGGCTGATGCACTCCGGCTAAAGACTCCCAGGAAAAAATTAATTTCTGAGAGGCATTAGGTGTGTTGTTGTAAGGCGGCCCGTACTTGGCGGTCTCGCTCGTTCCGGCCAGCTCACTGGTTGCGGTAGCCATAAAGTCAGCCGGTGCAATTTTTGCCCAAGTTGAAATAGTAACCGGCGGTTCATCTGGAGAGGATAGTAAGCCGGCAAGCACAACAACTAAAGCAAGAACAATAAGGGTTGCAAGTGTGCCCTCTTTTAAAATGTCATAGCGTTTCGTTGCGCCACGCCACTCACCGGCCTCGGCCTTTTTAAGAGCTGCTTTTTCAGCTTTCCCGTGAGCTTTTTGAATTGGATGGGATACGCCTCGAATGCGAACTAGCGCGATATGCACTACCACAAACGACAAAAGCAAAATTGGAATTATAACAATGTGCCAGGTGAGCATTTGACCAAAATTCATTAGATTGAAGAAGGAACCTAGACCAGTCGCGTTAATGGCGTCTTTGCCGTTAGTTGCTATCCATTGGGAATCAAAATTCTGTTGCGAGAGATATCCAGTAAAGCTTTCCAGTATTGATATTGAGAAAGCGAGCACTCCAGTTATCCAGGTTAAGGCCCGCTTGCCTCTCCAGGCAGCCATCCAGAACTTCCCCCAAAGATGAATTACCATGAATGCCATAAATAACTCAACACCCCAAAGATGAGCGCTGTTAACAAAATGGCCAAGCGAGCTTTCATGCCACCAGTTAACACCACCGATTGCGAGCACTATACCGGACAAGATTATTATGCCAAGAGCAGCAAGCGTGGCCACGCCAAAAACATATATCCAAGAGGCCACATATGCCGGTTGACGATCCGGTAATAACTTGGATGGAGGTAGAATATGCAAGAAAAAATGCCGAACTTTGTAAGTCCACATCTTTTTATCGGCAGTAGTAGCGCTTAATTCTGGCTCTTGATGCTCAGTAATTTCCGGCTCCAGCTTAGTTTTTGGGAAAGGCAACATAACTGCCAACCCGAAAATAATTACCATTAAGGCGATGATGATTAAGTTAGCGATAGATATCGTAAAGATTGACCAATTTAGATAACGCTGCGGGTGATTCAGATTGATAACTGATGCTATGGTAGATATGAGGTTCATTGGTTTGAATTAACATTAGCATTATCTCCGGAAGCCTATTTTCAGTCAACTATTTTGTATGAAAAGTATCCCAAGTTATATCACATGATCGCAGAATCTAACTAGATTTAAGATTATTTTCAAAGACATCTAGGGTTTAGCTAAATAGGATTTGCGGCAGCAATTATTTCAGCAAACCCTTGTTTATCAGTCATAGTAGGTGCTGTAGCAAGCTGTTATTCTATCGATAATAGGGATAGCTGCCTTGCGTTGCATGGCTAGTGAAATGATTTTTAAAATCATCGGCTCATAATCAAGCCCGACATTAAGTACGCAGGCTTTCGGAAATGAACCGTAACCGCTAATTAAACTTGGTATTAAATTAGCCTCTGAAAACTTTGGCGCACCGCTTGCCTTAAGTCGGACATCGATTCGCCCATAATCCCGTCCGCCTAAGGCATGAAAAGCAGCGAGCGCAAAAGTGTTGATTTTACTCTTAACATCGGGATCAACAATCATTAAAGCAAATTCGGCATTTAGTGATTGAACCTGACCGCTTAATATAGGCAAGCCGTTATTGTCTGGAAGAGCAATTAGTTCGATAGGCAAAGACAGGTAATAATTAGCAGACTCATCCTTAAGAATAGCAACGCTAAACTCCCACCCGGGTAAATATTCTTCAATTAAGGCGTCCGAATGAAGATTAGTAACAAACGAGCTTACTTGATAACTTAGCTTAGCAAAGTCGGCTTAAGACTAAATTGCTTTTCTTCATATACGCGACTACCTAGACGAGCCAACAAGTTGACCCTAATAAATTTTTGGCTAAAGTGAATGTTCGCTTAGTAAGATCTACGGAACCCGCCACTGCCTCTAGAGGAGCGGTCTTCTTGAGGACGAGCTTCGTTAACCGTAATCGAACGGCCGTTGAAATCTTTACCATTTAGTGCTGACATTGCAGCCTTAGCTTCGTTGTCATCTGACATTTCGATAAAGCCGAAGCCTTTAGACTGACCGCTGTCGCGGTCTTTAATTACTGCTGAACTGGTCACTTTTCCGTGTTCCGAAAATAATGCTTCTAGTTCTTGTTCGGTGACACTGTAAGCGAGTCCGCCTACGTATAATTTCATTGCCATAATTTTAGTACCTTCCTTTAAATAATATCGCTTGCTTAATACTTATCTGCCCGCGATTATTTAAAGTCTGTAAAGACTAATAATTATGCAAACGGAGAGTTTCAGTAACTACTTGCTTACCTATAGCCTAACACAGATTAATCTGTTTTGCACGCCTTAAAGGGTATTAGCATAATAAGAGCAGTTAAAATAGCGGCGTCTTAAATGTCTATTGAATTAAGTCTTTGCGTTCCTAATACCCCTCCGTACCGCAAAGATAACACTGCCTTTTGTGCAACTCTTTAAAAGAATTGGAAGCCATAATTCTGCTTGCCGCGCGGGAAGACTTTAATAAAGTGGGCACTTGAGTTACCGACTTTGGGGCGGCAAAAGATTATTCAGGGCACAAGCAATAATCGTTATATTCGATAATTAGAACAGCTTGTTAGTAGCGCCTGATAGCCTTGGGTTTAGCAAAGCTATATCATTAAAGCTAACTTTGTTCTGAAGTCAAATGCGCTGGCCACTGCCATTCTTGCACTTCGGGCATGTCAACACCATGTTCGTCAATGTACGCTTGATGCTCAACCAGCTTTTCCTGCATCTTTTCTTTTAACCCTTCGGCAGCCTCACCTTGCAGACCGACACGGTTAATAACATCCATAACCAAGTGGAAACGATCCATGTCGTTGCGCACAGTCATATCGAAAGCCGTAGTAATCGTTCCCTCTTCTTTGTAACCGCGTACGTGCAGGTTGCGGTTGTTCCGCCGGTAGGTTAGCCGATGGATTACCCATGGATAGCCATGAAAGGCAAAAATTATTTCTTTATCTTTAGTGAACAGCGCATCGTATTCAATGTCGGTCATACCGTGCGAATGCTCGGTATCTGGCTCTAGACGCATCAAATCAACGACATTAATGACCCGAATCTTCAAGTCTAATAAGTGCTCGCGCAAGATGGACACCGCGGCCAAAACTTCTAATGTTGGGACATCGCCGGCGCAAGCCATTACCACATCCGGCTCAGCACCCTGGTCATTACTAGCCCAGTTCCATACCCCTAATCCCTTAGTACAGTGGTCAATCGCTTCATCTATTGAAAGCCACTGCGGGCTATCGTGTTTTCCGGTAATCATCAGGTTAATATAGTTACGGCTTTTTAAGCAATGATCCATGACTGACAATAAAGTATTGGCATCCGGCGGTAAATAAATCCTGACCACCGAGGCTTTCTTATTTAGCATGTGGTCAATAAAGCCCGGATCCTGATGCGTAAAACCGTTGTGGTCCTGCCGCCAGACATGTGAAGTTAAAAGGTAGTTCAAAGAGGCTATTGAGTGACGCCATGGCAATTCAGCGGACATCTTAAGCCATTTGGCGTGCTGGTTCACCATCGAGTCGACAATTCTGATAAAGGCCTCATAACTATGGAACAGTCCGTGACGTCCGGTAAGCAAATAACCCTCCAGCCAACCTTCATCCTGATGCTCGCTCAACATTGAATCAAGTACTGCACCGTTTTGATCTAGAAATTCATCCGTTTCGCGCCTCCGGGCATTCCACTGACGATTAGTTACCTCAAAAATTGCTTCAATGCGATTTGAAATCGCTTCGTCGGGACCGAATATTCGAAAATTGTGTTGGCTTTCATTAAACTTGATGACATCTCTTAAGTATGGTCCCAGAGCCTGCATATTCCCGGAGCTGATGATACTACGACTAGAAATCGATACGGCATAATCCCGAAAGTCAGGAAGCCTCAGCTCTCTTAAAAAGCCGCCACCGTTGCTGTGCGGATTAGCCCCCATTCGTCTTTCGCCGACCGGAGCAAGCTCGGCAAGTTCTGCTTGTAGACGTCCTTGATCATCAAATAATTCTTCTGGTTTATAGCTGCGTAGCCAATCCTCAAGCACGGCCAAGTTTTGCGGATGTTCAAGATCTACTGGCAATGGAACCTGATGCGCCCTAAAAGTGTTTTCATTGGGCTTGCCATCAACTATTTTAGGTCCAGTCCATCCCTTTGGCGAGTTTAAAACGATCATCGGCCAGCGCGGACGGGTTGTGTCATTATTGTCTCTAGCATTGGATTGGATACGGTGAATTTCATTGATTACTCCATTAAGTGAGGCTGCCATAAGCTGATGCATCAGCATCGGCTCGTCACCCTCGACAAAGTACGGTGTCCAGCCGTAGCCTCGTAAAAGCTGTTCTAGCTCTTCGGGTTCGATACGCGCTAAGACGGTCGGGTTGCTGATTTTGTAGCCATTCAGGTGCAGAATCGGCAGTACTACACCATCGGTCTTAGGATTTAAAAATTTATTAGAATGCCAGGAGGTTGCCAGCGGACCAGTTTCGGCCTCGCCGTCACCAATAACACAAGCCACAATTAAATCAGGATTATCGAAGACCGCCCCGAAAGCATGGCTTAATGAATAGCCAAGTTCGCCACCCTCGTGCATTGAGCCAGGAACCTGAGGTGAAACATGGCTTGATAGACCGCCGGGAAAAGAAAACATTTTAAATAGTCTGGCCATACCTTGCTCGTCTTGCGTAACTTCAGGATAAACTTCACTAAAGGTGCCCTCTAAGTAGGTATTACTAACTAACGCCGGACCACCGTGCCCGGGACCGGATATATAGAGCATATTTAGATCATGCTCTTTAATGACACGGTTAAGGTGCGCATAAATAAAGTTTTGACCCGGAGTGGTTCCCCAGTGCCCAAGAAGCAGTTTCTTGACATGACTAATTTCCAGCGGCTGTTTAAGCAAGGGGTTGGCGGCAAGGTAAATCTGGCCTACCGATAAGTAATTTGCGGCCCGCCAATAGGCATCAATCTTGCGCAGTTCGTCGGCACTAAGTGGACCTTCAATACTATTGTTCATGCTCGCTCCTTTCGTGAATAATGATCTCTAAGGCCTGGCTGGCGATAACGTGAGCCTCGTCGGTAGGCAAGACATGCACCCCAACTGCACTGTGCTCTGTAGATATTAGCCTTTGATGGCTTTGATTACGTGACTCATCTAAGCTTATTCCCAAGAATTCCAGTTTGCTGCAAACTCTTCCCCGGATAATAGAGGATTGTTCGCCAATCCCGCCGGAGAAAATAAGCGAATCAAGACCCCCGATGGTACTGGACAGTGAAGCAATTGCCTGCGCCACTCGGTAACAAAACAAAGCTACCGCCTCAGCGGCCCGCTGATTACTGGATTCATTGTCCAGCAAGGTTTTCATGTCAGCCGATAAACCAGAAATACCCAGCAGTCCGGACTCGGTACTCATCATCTTATTGAATTGCTCAGGTGTCACTCCATCTTTCTGGTAAAGATACCATCCCAGACCCGGATCCAGGTCGCCGCTACGGCTACTCATTACAATACCTGAGGCCGGCGTAAAAGACATAGTTGTATCAATCGGTTGAGCTTGGTAGGTAGCTGTCAAACTGGAACCGCTGCCCAAATGTGCGTAAATAACTCGGCCGTTAACGGCTTCTTCGCCAGCCTCAGTCCTAAAGGCTTGCTGTAAGTAACTATAGGATAGGCCGTGAAAACCGTAGCGACGCAGTCCATCTACCCCCTGGTACTGTTGCGGCAAGGGCAGCAGCTGGGCCAGACGTGGCAGATTATTAAAAAAAGCCGTATCAAAACAGGCAATCTGTATAGCTTGCGTAAATGACTGTTCGCATAATGCTATCAGCTTTAAGGCTAGCGGTAGATGTTCCCGGTCAAAGATCATATATTCTTCTAAATCTTTAATGATACTTTCAGTAATCTTTACCGGCAGGGTATATTTAGGACCACCCTGCACTATACGGTGAGCAATCGACACTAACTGCTCTTCTTCTAGGCCTTCGCGCAAACGACGCACAAAATCTTCAGCAGTCTCGTTAATTGATGCACCGTTTAGCGATAGCTCGAGAGTGCTTAATTCATTTAGTTCTTGCCCGCCTTCACCCAGCTCATAGATCGTAGCTTTAATGCTTGATGAGCCAGCATTGATTGCGATAATAATATCCCGGCTCAATTACTAATCTCCTTATTTAATAAGGCCTTCCAGTACCGGGGGTTAATTCGAGTCACATTTCCCACCATAAATCAAATCTTGCTATATCTAAGCATAAGCTAAGACCTCTCAGGATTCAATTTGGATATTGCTATGAATAGCTGGGGAACTTAGCGTTTGGTGTTCGCAGCAATTAGCAAGTTATTTACTTGTTTAGATAAGTCGTCCACCGACGAACGGTTCTTTTTTCTGGCAATTGCCCAGATCGGACGCGTTAACGGCGGTGTTTTAATTTTAATCAACCTGCCGCTAGCGATATCTTCTTTAACCATGTGGTAGGGCAATAGAGCCGTACCTCTTCCGGTTAAAGCCATGTCTTTAAGTAGTTCAAGACTGGTTGAGTAAAATACAGGCTGAATATTTAGCCCTAGTTTCCTAAATTGTTTAGTAAAGTGTGCATAGGTTGTTGAGTCAAGGTTAAATGCCAGCCAATCGTCAATTTTAGACTCCCGATTCTTCGACTTCAACTTTGGCGAACAGACAAATACAAACTTTTCGGTATGTAACTTTTTAACTCTAATGTCCTTTGGAACGTAACCGAGTTGGCCGGTAATCAAGCCTAAATCAATCTTGTCCGTAAGTAAATCGCTAATAATTTTCTTGGAGTTGTCTACCATAATCTCCAGCCCGCTGAGAATATTCGAGTCTTTAGCCGAGGAATACAACAAGTAAGCGATACTATCAATAATGCCAATATGTCGCGACGGATGGATTATTAACTTGGCGAGCTTTTTGTGCAAAAGTTCATCTTCTTTAAAAATTTTCGTGGCACTTTCAAGAACTATCTTGCCTTCTTTCGTAAGTTCAACATCATAACGATTTCGCTCAAACAGCTTAACCCCAAGTGAGCGCTCCAATGAACCAATAGCCAGAGTGATGGCCGGTTGAGATTTACCCAGCGCTAAAGCTGCGGCAGAAAAGCTTTTATACCTTGCTACTTCATAAAATTTCTTAAATCGATGATCCATAGAAACAAGTATATAGCATAGCTTTTAATTATTACAGATATAAGCTTGCCTTATTTTAAAGTCTTTTGTAAAATGACTCGCATGGAAGCAAAAGACAATCAAGAAATAAAAATCGCAGTAATTGGAGCGGGTAACTGCTTTTCAGCTCTCTACCAGGGGTTTACTTTCTATAAAGACGCCAAACAGGATAATATTCCGGGCGTTATGTTTGCGGATATTGGTGGCTATCGGCCGGATTCCATTAAGGTTGTTGCCGTTTATGATGTTGATGACAGAAAAGTTGGTCTTCCAACCGGCAAAGCAATTTTCGCTAAACCAAACTGCGCTAGGGTTTTTGCGCCAGATGTTCCTGATGGTCCGGTCATCCAGATGGGTCATCCGCTTGATGGCTTTTCAGACTACATGCTCAACCAACCCGAGGATATTGGATTTAGACTTTCTGATGCCAAGCCCGTGGATATGGTTAAGTCGCTAAAAGAAAGCGGCGCCGACATATTGGTAAATTATTTACCTGTCGGTTCCCAAGAAGCCACGGAGTTCTATGCTCAAGCCGCAATTGATGCTGGAGTTGCCTTCCTCAACTGTATACCGGTCTTTATTGCCAGTAACCCGAAGTGGGAACAAAAGTTTATTGATGCTAATCTGCCCCTGATTGGTGATGACATGCGCTCACAACTAGGTGCTAGCGTACTAAGCCAAGTACTTCAAGAGCTGGCCTTTGATCGCGGAATGGTTGTAGATTTTCATCAGCAAATAAATATTGGCGGCAATACCGATTTTAACAACATGATGGTGCAGACCAGACTTGAGAGCAAAAAGAAAAGTAAAGAAAATGTGATTCGCGCCCAGAACGACTTGCGAGGCATTGAAGTTCCAAAAGATAGCTTATTCGCAGGACCAAGCACCTTTCTACCCTATCTTAAAGACAATAAGGTTGCCTACTTCAATCTTCGGCTTCGCGGTTTTGGGGACAACCCGGTGACCATCGATGCAAAACTGTCAGTACAAGATAGTGAGAATAGCGCCGGCGTGGTAATTGATGCCATCCGTTACTTAAAAGTAGCGCGCGAACTAGGAATTGTCGGCGCCCTAAGAGGACCCAGCGCTTGGACCCAAAAGACCCCACCGGAACAGATGATGTACTCAGATGCTAAAGAAGAATGCGAAGCTTTAGCGAACAGGAGATTGACCTCTTCTGTCAAACGCTTGCCAAAAGTAAAATAGTAATCTTTTAAAAGTAATTAAACTCTAAGCTTTAGTGGACTTGTCCCACTTGCCCATATGGTGCATTTTGTGCTTTAAACCTCTAAGCAGTGCGCTTAAACCTACAAAAAAGATTGCTAATCCTACTGGTGAGCCCCAGCCTAGAATTTCATGCCAGTTTGTCATTTTTTAAACTCCTCAATGTTTAATACTTTTACTATTCTACTAAAGTGCCGCGGCGTCAACTTGTCCGGTTTTATTTCAAATACAGTATTACAAATATGCTACTTTGCTAAACGTTTCAGCAGACTTGCGACAGCATAAACCATTAAGACGCTAAAGAAAAATTGAAAGAATAGAGAACCTTCGCTTAAGTAATAAACTATGTGAAACTGAGAAAGCAGTGCAAAAATCCCAGCCATGAATTGCAGGAAAAGCAAGCCAATGCCGATCCAATCCTTATATATAAGAGTTACTAACCAGGCACCAAAGCCTAATTCGAATAAGAACAAAACGGTACTGGTAGCAATATGGCTCCAGTTAAAAAAGGTGTTGAGGGTATCGGGAGTCAGGAGAACTCCTAAAAGCAGTACGGTCAAAATATTAATCAAGATCGCTAATCTTTTAAATACCACTTTATCTTTAGGTAGGGCAATAGCGGCCCGCAGCAAAAAGTAATCACATAGGATGAAACCGCTGCCGTAGGTTACTGCGGTCGACCAGTGCTCACCGTAAAAACTCAGTCCGCGGTTATTGCTGAAACCTTTGGTAGTTATAAAAACCGTCAGTGTCAAAAGGAGAAAAAAACTAATTTGTGCCAGAATAATATTGCCGAGCACTGGGTTTTTTAAAAAGCGTATGCTTTTTTCTTTCATAATAACCATTTGACTTAATGCCGCTTGGCGTTTAACACCCGAAAGCGACTCTTAAAAGTTACTAGCTATTTGGGCTAAAATTAATAATACAGCCATTTTATTACTTTACTATCCTTAGAAAAACCTTATTCTTGGCCTTAGTAGATAAAAAATATTTACTTTAGCAATTAGAGAATTATGATAATAGGATATGAAGAATGGCCAGTGTAAAGGCCCGGCGGATTAGTGAAACGATTTAAAATCAGTACCATTTTATCGATTCTAGGATTAATCGGCCTGATAATTGTTTTCTATTTTAACCGCAGCCAGTTAAATAGTGTCTTTAATCTCTTAGGCAACCTGCGCTGGTACGTAATAGTCCTAGTTTGCATCGTTCAGGTATCTAGCTATTGGCTGAATGGGTTGTACTACCGTTCAATTCTTAGAATATTTGGTTATCAAGTTGACATTAAGCATTTGTTTAAGGGCGCCTTAGCTACGAACTTCATTAACTATATTCTTCCGACAGCCGGCATGGCGGGAGCCGGTTTCTTATCACAAGTTTTAATTAAAGAAGTCCCCCGTGGTAAGAGTGTTCTGACTCAGCTAATGCGCTATGCCCTTAGTGCGCTTGCCGTTCTCGCAATGATGCCTCTTGGCTTTGTTTTAATCTTGCTCAGCCACAATTCAGCGCACCCGGTAGTCCGCGTAACCGTCATCTCAGCTTTGGCGATTACTGTTCTAGCCTTTATGATCGTGGGCTTTGTTTACCAGGAAAAATTATTGCGACACTTTTTGGAATGGATAATCACTACCCTAAAACGGATCTTTAAGAAAATAAATACCGATGGAGTAGCTAACTTCATAGACGAGTTTTATGCTGGTTTTCATGTAATGGTCAAACAGAAGCAGAGAATGCTAACTCCTTTCGCGTGGTCAATTATTTATATTCTTGTTGAGATAAGTACTTTCTATTTGGTTTTTCTAGCCTTTGGAAGAGTGATCGATCCGGGCATTGCAATTATGTCCTACCTGTTTGCAAATATTGCAAGTATTCTTGGCGGCGTATTTTTTTCTGTCGGTGTTTTTGAAGTCGGAATGGCTGGAACGCTAGTTGCCCTCGGCTTGCCATTCGCTTTTGCGGTCTCAGTCACTGCTGTCTACCGAGTCCTGAACCTAGTAATCGGCTTGCCGCCAGGGGCCTTCTACTACCATAAGTTTTTACCTAAAAAATCGGCGGTTGATTAGACTATTGCTCGTCAATACCGTACTCTTTTAGTTTGCGCTGACCCGCGACAGATTTAACTTGCTGCAAACTCAAGAGTTGCGCATATATTCCATTGGTCTTGGCCAGTTGAGCCGGTGATCCGATTTCGTCAATCATGCCCTTATTTAGGGTAATCACCGTATCGACATGCTGAATCGTACTTAAACGGTGCGCAATAATCAGTGTGGTACGGTTTTCCATTAATCTAGTCAGGGCCTGTTGAACCTTCTGCTCGCTACGGCTATCTAAGCTGCTGGTAGCCTCATCAAGAATTAGAATTGGGGCGTCTTTGAGAATAGCCCGAGCGATAGCAATACGTTGCTTTTGGCCGCCAGAAAGCTTTACTCCATGCTCGCCAATTTCACTGTCATAGCGCTTCTCAAACTTAACAATAAACTCATGGGCGTTGGCAGCTTTTGCGGCAGCAATCACCTGCTCTTCGCTGGACAGCGGATTGGCATAAGAAATATTCTCACGGATGGTTCCAGAGAATAGTGCTGGATCCTGAAATACTACGCCAATCGCCTCTCGGACACTGGCTTGAGTTACTGAATTGATGTCTTGGCCATCTATACAGATACGCCCGGATGTCACTTCGTAGAACCTAAGTAATAAGCTGGAAATCGTAGTCTTGCCCTCGCCACTTTCTCCTACCAGCGCAACCTTGGTATTAGGAAGTAACGTAAAGTTGATTTTCTTAAGCACCAGATTATTGTCGTAGCCAAAAGAAACATCCTCAAAACTTATTTTTCCTTGTTTAAGTTTTAGCTTAGGTGCTCCTTGACGATCGGTGATTGCCGGTTCAATATCCATAATATTAAAATAATCTTTGGTATTCGCTACAGCACGTTGCGACTGATCGACCAAGAAACTGATACTGAAAATAGGGATACGGATTAACATGGCATACTGGATTAAGAGCACCATGGTGCCCAAGTTGTATTTTCCGTGAGCAGTCTCAACGAAAATATAGACGAAAACAATTAGGAAAATAAAGTTTAGGATTAAACGCCGGATTATATCCTGGCGATGCCAAAAACGGCTTTGCGGTTTGGTTGTAGTAACGATTTTGCGGTAATGGCGTTTAAAGATACTCAGTTCACGCCTTTCCTGAAGGTAGCTTTTCACTACCCGGATCTGACTTATGGACTCGGCAAAACGACCGCTAGCATCGTCAGACTCCGTATTTATCGTCTTTTGGTATTTTTGCCAGCGGTTACTTGACTTGGCAGTCAGAATTATAAATACCGGGTAAAGAACCAGGAGCATTAGTGCCACCTGCCAAGAGTAATAAGCAACAATAAGAAGCGAGAAAATAGTGCTAAAAATAAATTGCAGGAAGTTATTGCTCATCATTTGGATAAAACTGGAGATCTGGAAGATACCACGGTTCATACGGTTGATGATCTTACCGGTTAACTCCATGTCAAAGTAGGCCTGCGGCAAACTTAGCAAGTGTTCATAATAGCGCTGGCTCATAAAGCGCTGAAGTTTAACGGATAACATGTCCCCCAAATAACCACCAAAATTACTAAGTAAGGTCTGAAGAACATCAGTCACGAAAATTAAGATGGCAAAGATTGCAACTAAAGCTACATCAGCCTTTCCCCCCTTCAGCAAATTAGTTATTTGATCGATCGCTCCTTTCGTAAAAAGTGGCTGCATCTGTGCCACTACGGCTAATAGAATAGTGAAAATACTAACACCCAAATAATAGCGCCATAAGCTACGCGCAAAACGTAATATCCGCCAAACCTGTTTCATACCTCAAACACTATAGCCTAATCGGCCTAGTTATTATTAAAAAATACCTGCTTTACTTTTTTAAGATGGCACTTTTAGCTGACGAGCCAAAAAACTTAACCTACTAGCTTAACGTTAATTAGAACAGTTAAGTATAATACAGATTAGATAATGGAAACGATTCAATGAGCGATAGATCAGTAGCTAAGCAAATTGATGCGATCATCCAAAAACAATCCGACTGGCGTGGCAGCAGGCTTAAGCAACTACGCAAGGTCATCCTTAGTGCGGATGTGAAGTTAACTGAAGAAATTAAGTGGCGCATGCCTTCCCGCCCGGAAGGTATCCCGGTATGGTCTAGTAATGGCCTAGTCTGCTTTGCAAACATTCTTAAAAATAGCGTTAGGCTAACTTTCCCTAAGGGTTCCCAGCTACACGATCCATTCGGCTTATTTAACTCAAGACTCGACAGTGCAACGGTGCGAGCCGTTGATTACTTTTTGGATTCGGACACCGGCGCTGCATCGTCTGCTGCCTTAAAAGCTCTCGTAGAAGATGCAGCAAATTTAAATTATAAGTAGACTTATCAATCTAAGCTAACTCTTTAGATTCTATAAATTGAAGTATGGCTTGCGGAAGTATAACCAGCACTAGCCCGCAGGCAATTATGAATAGGGCTTGGGATAAAAGAGTTGCTTTGTTCAATGCCACGCTAACTACCAAAAATAGACCACTCATACTAAACATCCAGAATGTATACCTTAGCCAACAATAAATATTTTTTTAGGCATTTCTTTATTACTTTTAAAGTTATTAAGTCCTTTAAATAAGCCCAATAAAAGACCTAGTACCGCGATAATACTAGCTAAATCATGCACTGAAAAGATTTGCGGTGGAGAAATGCCGCAGATCTTAATGCTCTCGTCACAGCGGCTGGGTATTGGTATTGTCGCCTCGATTAAGGTTGCTAAGCCAAAAAGCATATACCCTCCTAGCGCACCAAAATTACGCCAAGGTTTAACAAACTTGATCAATCTTAAGCCGAAAATAATAACCAAAGTAGCGGTTTTAAAGCATCGCCTAAAATAAAAACCCAAGCATACGGTTTTAGCCCGACTTCAAGCACACTCAAATAATTATCCTGCAGCGCTTTTGGATCCAGCCAATATCCTAACGGCCATATGTTATAGCTAAAGGCCGCGAAAAGGCTCATCGCTAAAATAGATTATAGATGTTTCATCTATAGGTGGTTATAAAAGAGGAAGTAAATCCTTTCGAGATAAAGAGCCTGTCCTTGGAATTGTTGAAAGGCATGGCCGAGTAAAAGCCCAGCATGTTAAAACTACTGGTTCAAGGGTCTTAATGCCAGTAATTGAAGCTGACCCAGAACTTAATAGCTCGGTTAATAGTGACGAATACGGCGCATATAGAAATCTTGGTAAATGAGGCTACGCTCACACTACAGTTAACCGCTCGACACTAGAGTGCGTTAGGGATACTGCTCATACTAATACCTATGAAGGCTTTTGGTCTCAACTAAAGAGGTCTATTGATGGGACCTACCACGCGCTGTTTCGTCGAAGTATTTACAGTCCTGTGTTGACGAGTTCGTTTTCCGTTATAATTTTCGGGGTATAGCTGTGGGTCAAGTTCTGCTGGAATTGGCGTTGAAGCCCGCTTGATTAATCGAAATAATTTTTACTCATGATGGTTTATAATTATAGCATAAGCAGGAACATACACGAGGGCTGAGATGAGGTTTACAGGTACTATTAAGCTCAATACTATATATCATGCCGATTGTATTGACTTTATGCAAGCCATGGAAGAGAACTCGGTTGACCTTACGGTTACATCGCCACCTTACGATGAACTGAGGCACTATAACGGCTATGAGTTCGACTTTATGAAAATCGCCGAAGAACTGTTCCGTGTAACTAAGCAGGGCGGAATAGTTGTCTGGGTCGTAGGTGACAAGGTTAAAAACGGCAATCGTAGCCTCAACAGCTTTAGACAGGCACTTTATTTTCAAGAGGTGGGTTTCAACGTGCATGATGTGATGATTTATCGAAAGAAAAACACACCGTTCATGCGTTCAAATGCTTATACAAATTGTTTTGAGTTCATGTATGTACTTAGCAAGGGTTCACCGAAGACTTTTAATCCACTGAAAGAGGCTACAGTTAGAAACGGCTTTGAAATGTTGCCTCACAATAAACGTGCTGATGGTGTTAATAAAAAAATACTCAAAGAGCTTAAAAAAGAAAAGACACTTACGAATATTTGGGAGTACGCTGTTGGTTGGGGCGGTTCATCAACAGATAAAGTAGCTTTTAAACACCCTGCTGTTTTTCCTGAAAAGTTAGCCGAAGACCATATTCTTAGCTGGACAAATGAGGGCGATATAGTATTTGACCCTATGGTTGGTTCTGGCACTACCTGCAAGATGGCTAAGTTAAACCATAGAAAATATATAGCTTGTGATGTATCTGAAGAGTATGTAGTTATTGCCGAACAAAGACTCGGACTATCAAAGAAACAACTAGCTCTAGTCTAGAAACTTTATAGCGCTCTGCAAAAGTGCAACATCGTCTTTAAATCGCCCTATACCAGTATTACAACTATCACATATCCAAGCTCTTGGCTCACCAGTTAAATGATTGTGGTCTAATACCACTTTAACTGTAACACCAGCTATAGTTCTTTTATGACATATAGGGCACTCGAACGGCTCTTTATCGGGCTTGTTCTTTAGCCAAATGGCTCTATCTTTAAGTTTTACACTATTGCCGTCTATTATTTTCCTACATGTTTTACACGATGGGCGTCTAACGGGACGGTTGTTGACACCATTCTGATTTCGGTCAAATAGATTAGTATCTAGTAACTTATGGCAGACATTACATACCTTTTTAGGGTAAGCATCGCCCGTCTTTTCAACGTCAAATCTTTCTATCTTACTAGTTGGAACTTTTACACTTTGCCAAACGAATATAAAAAACACAGTTGCAACTGAATCGTTACCAAATTGGATAATCCCTACATCATCTTTAGCAACAGTAATATCCGATGTTATGGGTATATCTTCTTTAGCGAATACAAAACGAGACACAAGGCTATTATAGCTTGTTACTTGCTTTCAGGGGATAGTCGGCACATTGTAATATTTACTTTTAGCTGCTTTATTGTATAATAATGTCATGAGCTTGCCGGAACTATCTGGTGAATATAAGGAGTTGACCCAAAACCTGTTCGTCGAATCGGACAAGGAGTTCTTAGCAAGCTTGGGTTGCTCGTTTGATACCGATTCCGAAGCACCAACTAGCCTCGACCACCTAAACGAGCTCATGGACATTGCTTTTGATCCGGTACGCATCGAGAATGGCGAGTTAGAGATTGAAGCCCCAAATGCCGCCAACGAATTTTTTAGTTACTTTAGCAAACTAGAGAGCCTAACCAGAGAAGCATTAATTAAACATGATGACTGGACAATAACCAGTAAGTCGATAGTAGGCGTGCTTAGGCTGATACATGATTTAGAGGGCGTCAATGTCGTTTCGGCACTTAATAGCTATCCGCAACTTTTAGGTATTGACCCTGATATCTGTAAGTCTCGGATAGACAATATTGAGAGTGCCGGAATCAAGATTGATCGCGTTATTAATAAATTCAGTCCGGCTCTAGGTATAACCAGCGAAAAACTCAACGACAAGTTATCGGAACTAACTAACTTAGGACTTAATGCACGGCATGTAGTTACCGTATACCCTTCGGTGCTTGGCATGTCAATCACTGAGATCAAGTCTGTTCTTGAAGGTTTTAAGCTAATTGGACTTGACGCCACGAAGATTATTGACGATGAGCCCAACATGCTAAGACCAAATAAAGTTGCTCACTCAAAGATTAAAATGAGTTACTTAAATCGGCTTGGCATAAACGCCGTAATAGCAATTAACAACTTCCCGCCAATTCTAACTTCAATGTCTACCGAATCAGTAAAAAAGAAGATTGACGATTTAAGGGCTATACACGTAGGAGCAATAGCGATGATGAATAAGTTTCCCAGGTTTGCGCTTACAATACCTATCAAAGATTTTAAGGATGCTCAGGATAAATTTAGCAAGCAAGGTCTGAATGCTAATCAAATGATTGAGTGTAATCCTGCCTTAGCGAACAAACCTGAAGAGTCGATTATCCTAAGAAAGGATGAAC
>JAJYDV010000003.1 GCA_021777375.1 bacterium
TTAATCTTTGGTGGTGCGCGGGGCGGGAATCGAACCCGCACGCCCTTACGGGCAACAGATTTTAAGTCTGTCTCGGCTACCTATTACGACACCCGCGCATAATCTTTGGAGACGCCGACCAGAATTGAACTGGCATAAAAGGTTTTGCAGACCTCTGCGTAACCACTCCGCCACGGCGTCACATTTTATTAACCCAAGTATAGCCTACTACACTTCGCCTAATCCATAATAGAGGATGGGCGAACTGTCTCCAGTTTAGTGCACTCTGCGCACTTACCCTGGATTTCAACCTGATGAGCGATAAGGGTAAAGTTGTTTGCTTTAGCAAGGTCCCGGATATGCCGCTCCAGCTCTTCGGCATTCATGTCGATTACTTTACCACACTGCGTGCAGTTCAAATGATGGTGGTGCGGATTGAAGCTATCGCTCAGCTCAACCTTATACTTAAAGCCGCTTACCAACCTGACCAATATACCGAGTCTTTCAAATAGTGCCACCGTGCGGTAAATACTGACACGATCAAGACTACCTTCCAGCTTGTCAATCAGCTGGCGCATACTTATTGGCTCGCCGCCGGAAAGTGCTTTAAACACCGCCAGGCGCTGACGTGTAATGCTATTTCCATTAGCAGCTAAGACCTGCTCAAGACGGGTTTCACTACCATTGCTGCTATTCACTAGAGTGACTATAGCTTTAACGCCTGAAATTTAAAACAATTCGACCAAGAACCGCTGGGCTAAAGACCTGAGGCTTGAGTACTTAACTGTGTACTATCGGTAGAGTTTGCGCCAATATTAGTTTGGTTAAGCGCTGTTAGAGCGGCGCTCAAATCCGACGTGTTATTAATTTGCGGAGCCGTCGGTACTGTAACCTGCGTATTGGGTGTAGATTCGGCATTTATGAAGCTGGCGGTTGATTGGCCGGAATTGGCACCGTGATTTCGAATCACGTAGTAACCGATTCCTGCTATGGCAATTAACACTACCGCAAGCACTACTAGTTCTACTGTTGCAAATCCGGATTGTTTTTTCATGGTTATTTAGCACTCCCTGAGGTTGTCGAAGCGCCGGCCAGTGTTACGCCGTTAGCTTGGGCTACCCCTACGATTAGATTTTTAACACTCGTCCTAAAACTTTGCAGGTCACTGATTTCACTCTTAAGGACACTTTGGAAGCCGGTTATTAAGGCTCGTGGATTACTACCGCTACAGCTGAAGTTAGAGTTCGATTGCAGTGAACTTAGGTCGGAGCGTGTTTGTGACTCCGAGCTATTAACCGCAGCCACTAGTTGAGTGTAGTTGCTCGAGGTTTTTCCTTTAGTTACGTAGAATGCTTCTACCCTAGAGGCGATTGTACTGAATAGATTCAGCTGATTAGTGGCTCGTGTGTCGATACGGGTCATTATTTGGTTGATAGCCTTCTCCCTGGCCACACACATCTTTTGCTGGGCGGTGGTTTGGGCTTGTTGGGCGGTTGCATTACCGCTACTAGCTTGAGCCGGTAGAGCGCTCGCTGATGCGCTCATAAGAGTAATCAGCGCCAGGCTGCTAATAATCAGCCCTAGTTTAGATAATATTTTATTCATTGTATTGTTGATTAGCTTCCTTTAAGTTATATCAAAAGAATAAGCATTTAGGAGTGTAAAATCAAGCACAACCGCAGCTTAGTGTTTATGAAGATCGTAGATTGTAGCTGCAACAACTACTAATATGGCGGCCAAGATATACAGGAGAATGAACCTAATGGCGTGCTTGGAATGAAAGGCAGTATGCCCACTCTCCGCGGCCGGTAGATTTAATGGCTGGTTAGCAATGGCCTTATTTTGAGTTGAGGATTCCTGCGGTTGCGTAGTCGATTCTCTGGCCGGTGGTTGTTCTAAGCCTGTTTTATTGGTTTGTTCGGTATTTGGAGCTGGCGCGCCAGTGCTATCTTCCATAACTTGAGCATAAGCGTTGAGAAGATTGTTTGCAATAACCGCCTCTTTAGCCCTCGTTATTTCATGAATACAACGACTAATAATCTCTAGCTAGAGCTGCGGCTATCGATGTAGTCCAGGCAAAAGCGTTCGAAAATTGAGTTAGTCCAGCCGAAACCGATTTGGCTTGGATAGACACCTTTAGTCGGTGGTTTACCGGGCTGCAGAACGTTATATTTCTCTAGGAATACACCGTTTGGCTCAAACCAGGCTAGGTTAGTCTTCAACCATTTCATGGCTATCCGGTTGGCTTCCTTGTCGTAGCCGTAGCGCTTTAGCCCTTCGACAACCAAAAAATGTAACGGTGCCCAGCCGTTAGGATAGGCCCATTGCATCGGTACGGAGCTGAGTATGTGCTGGCCGAATAAAACGGCGTCAGTGGTCGTTAAGCCGCCCTTAACTTCAAACCGCCGTAAAGCACGCACCATTTTTTTGGCTTGATCCGGAGTCGCCATTCCGGCCCAAAGGGCATAATAACTCGCTAGGGAACTCACATTGCTACACTTGCCTTTAAGATAATCGTAGTCATAATAGAGACCCTTGCCGCTGTCCCACATCAGTTCGTTGATTACTTCTTTACGGCGATTGGCCGTTTCCTCCCACTTGGCAGCGACTGATGAATCGCCTTGTAACTTTGCACCTCGGGCAAAATCCATTTCGTATTTATAGAGCAGCACATTAAGGTCAATCGGCAGATACTCTAGCACCTTATGGTTAAAGCGCGGCGTGTAGTCCCAGCCGCTTTCAGTTTCAGCCAGGTCATTTAAATAATTAATATCGTAGTAGCGGGACAGTCCTTTGTAGACCAAGCGGGCATTAGGCTTAGCAGTTCCCATCCAAACTTTCCGATACTCGGATTCTGCGATTGCTAACGATTTCTTTAACCAGGTTTTACTCATCTGAAAACTATCATAGACATCCCATATATAGCTGGTTAAAAATGGGGGCTGCGAATGTCCAATAAGATAAACCCGTGAAGCGTTAGGGATTATCCCAAAACGTTCAAACTCTGCAAAAAGATCTTCTAAAATTCCCACAACCAGACTGCGATGTTCTTCGCTCAATAGAGCCTGAATCATGAAATAGCTATCCCAGTAGTAGAGCTCGTTAAAGTCAAATTCGTGTCCCTTCTCATAAGCCGGAACCAAATACGGCTTAGGAAGTGCTATCAGTGTCTCGTCGTCTTTACTCTGATCATGGATCAGGTTCTGCCAATAGTTTTTAATGTAGTTGCGGGCTTTAGCTACATCTTTAGCGCTTAAAGGCTTATCTGCAGCGCCGTAGGAGTTACGTACATCAAACATCTATGTTCTAAGCCTAGGCTAGGCATCAAGGCCCGTCAAGCTAGGCATGATTATTCCTAAAGATACTTGGAAAGATAGCTTAGAACACGTTCCCAAGCATCTTTAGCGGCCGGCTCATAGTAAGCAAACTTATTCGAATCATTGAAAAAAGCATGCGCGCAGTCCGGGTAGACCCTAGACTCAAAATCTACGCCGGCTTGTTTCATTGCTAAACTAACCGCAGGCAACGTACTAATCAGACCCTCATCGTTTTGGCCATAAAAGGCCCGAATCGGACTCTTTATCTTAGCTAGCTCGGACACTTCAGTTGTTACGTGCCCGTAGAAAGGCAAGGTTAGTTTTAGCCTTGGTTCTTCTATGGCTAGGCTGTAACTATAACTGCCCCCGAAGCAAAATCCATTCACCGCCACACGCTGCTTAATCTCGGGCAGGTTATATAGATAATCGAAGCAGACTTTCAATTTACTAATTGTTTTAGAGGCAAAGTCCGGCTCTTGGATTGGCGCCATTAAAGCCCGCATCTTAGTTTGAGTGGCGTTACGCTTTTGGGGGTTAAATAAATCTTCCTGAAGCTCCGGGGTGGCATGAGCGGCTATATCCGTCTCGCTTAGCAAGTTAGGGGCTAGAGCGATGTAGCCTTGGCTAGCATAGCGATCGGCCACCGATTTAATGTGGTCGACTAATCCCCATACCTCATGAATCACAATTATCCCGCCCTTTACCTCAGTTTTCGGGGTAGCTACGTAAGCTTTGAGCTTTTGGCCGCCGTACTCTAAATCCTGCCTCATTATGGTTACTAATTATATACCGAGACGCCTTTTAGGGAGGTTAGAAATACCTTATCAGGGCTTTTAAAATAACATTTCTGACTAGTGTGGACATGTCTGTTAAGCGGATAAGCGGACTTCGGTTTCGTACCTGTTGTCGCTTAAATTGCCACCACTAATTAAGCAAACCACGTTTTTCCCTGAGATATCTTCAGTGCGGTTTAAGGCAGCTACCGATAAAGCTCCGGCCAGCTCAGCTCTTAATGGCCGGCGTCTTTCCCATAATTGCATCGTGGCTTTCCTTAACTCTAGATCAGATACTTCAACTGTCGCAGCTACCAGATGTCCGGCAAGTCGAAAAGGTAACTCGCCGACTTCCTTTACCGACGCTCCGTCAACAAAAGTAGAAATCGTTTCAAGCTGCGCCGGTCGACCATATTTCAGCGCTTCTTTTAGAGAAGCAGCACCTTCAGGTTCGGCGCCAATAACTTGTGCGTTAGGGTAGCGGTTTTTTATCGCCGTGGCAATTCCGGCCAACAAGCCCATGCCTCCTACCGGGCACATAACGACGTCAATATTTGGTACCCGGTCCGCTATCTCTAGGCCCCACGTACCCTGTCCGGCAATAACTCTAAGATCATTAAAGGGATGAGCCATGACTGCTCCCTTTTCGCGGCCAAAGTCCTTGGCGGCCCGTGAGGCCTCGTCGAAGCTGTCCCCGACTAGCTTAACTTCAGTTTGTTCGCCCCCAAAGTCTAATACACGGTTAATCTTATTGGCTGGCGTGTTTCTGGGCATGTAGACTCTGCACTTCACTCCCTCGCTATTACAGCAAAGAGCAATACCCTGGGCATGATTGCCGGCGCTTGCAGTGACTACGCCGCGCTCTTTTTGGTTTTGGTCCAGATTGCTAATAAAGTTAAAAGCCCCTCGAATCTTATAAGCCCCGATCGGCTGATGCACTTCGCTGGCCAGCCAAACGTTAGCGGCGTAAGTTTCAGATAGCGCCTCGTCAAAACTTACTTCAGTCCTCAATACCGGGCTAAAGGGCTCCCTAAGCAGTTTGTCGGCAATCAGAATTTCACCCATCAGTTCTTGATTTAGCGAATTGTTTTGCTCAGTTCTAATCATTTCATTGTTAACTATTAGTAAATATTAAAAATCCTCCTTTTTGCGGAGGATTATTGTTATTTGCTTGCCTGAAAATTGACCAAAGCTATAAGCACCCCCGCCGAGGAGTCATAATCATCTCCGACATAATAATTGAGTTGCTCATAACTTTTTTATTATATACGCCAACCGCTTAAACCGCCAATAGCAGTCCTCCTAGGCATTGCAATACCTAGGAGGAGTCTATGTTAGTGTTGCTAAGTCCTTAGCAAAAAAGCGCAAAGCTCTAGCTTTAAAAACCAGAAGAATAGCTGCTTAGCTGACTGCTATCGACATTGCTGGAGCTAATACTGGTCTGATTAAGAGCGCTCAAAGCACTACTAAGATCAGATGCGGTATTAATTTGCGGGGCTGAAGGAGTAGAAGTCGCAGGCGATTGATAGCCGCCATTTAAAACTGAAATTGATGCTGTGGAATTGCTATTTTTGTTGTGTTCGTGCCAGACGAAAAAACCCGTGGCAACAATAGCTGCCGCAAGAACGACTATTATTACCATTTCTACAATTGCAAACCCAGATTGAGTTAGTTGTTTTTTCATATTATTGCTTACTCCCCTGTGCAGCAGTTGACTGATTGTTTGAAGATATATTAACCCCGTTAGCTGAAGCAACCCCTACGATAAGGTTCTTAACGGCCGTTCTGTAGTTTTGCAGGTCACTGATTTCAGTTTTTAAGTAACTCTGAAAAGCGGAAACCATTCCCTTTGGATTACTCGCACTACAGCTAAAGGTGCTGTTAGTCTGCAGAGTACCAAATTCAGTCTCAGCTTGAGTTTTTGCCGCCGAAACAGCCGCTAACAACTGACTGTAGTTACTTAGAGTCTTGCCTTTTTGAGTATAGAAATTTTCCACCCGGGTAGCTATGGTGCTAAAAAGAGTTATCTGGTTTTGGGCTCGGGTATCGATTCGGCTCATTATATTAGAGATGGCTTTTGAGCGGTTCTGACAGGCTTTTAGCTGTGCCGCCTGGAGATGTGCCTGGCCATTAGCAAGCCCATTGCCCGATTGGCTAGATCCCGGGTTATTGGTGCTGTTGTATCCTGGATTACTCCCAGCAGTTTGGGTGGCGTGCGTAGTTGCTTGTGCCGGCAGGGCGAAAGCTATTGATCCGCCCATCACTACTAGAGCCAGCGAAGAGCTGATTAGCCCAAGTTTTGTGAAGTATTTTCGCATGTTATTCCTTTTTAATTATTAACCGTGCTTTAAGCTTAAGGTTAAAGTTTTGGGTTGTCAATAATCTGAAGCATTGACTATATAATAGTTATGTGGCAATGTTGCTTTATGATTGACCGGACCGGGAAGATAAAGTATTTCGATAGATCAATTGAGGCAGCAGAAAGCATCTTAAGCCAACAGGAGACCATCGATAATTTGGGCTATGATAGAATTTTAAATCTGTCGCGTTTACTAGGCAGAATCGTCCCGGTTGTTTCCGAGCAAGACGCTGTCCGCATGCCAAGGGAGTATCTCTCGGATAAGGTTTTAAAATACCCACATTAATAGATATAATTTGAACGCCTAATGCTAATTCCCTATTTTGCTGTTAGCTTCTAAATATTAAAGAATTCTTAAAATAACACCAGACTTTAAAAAGTTAGAGTTAAAGATACCTGCACTCATCAAACAGGTTCAGTGTCAGTATGAACAAATAAAGCTTAAGTACAGCAACTCATTTTTGTTATATCTTTAGTAAATGATACAGCCGCCAATTTGATGGCCTCGGATAACGTTGGAAATACAGGTAGCATATCATCAATGTCGTCTATCGTATTTTTGTTCTTTATTAGTACCATTGCTTGAGCTATTAAATCGCCTGCGTTAGGAGCTAAAATATGCATACCCATAATGACTTCAGTCTCAGGATGTATGGCTATCTTAATGGCTCCTTCGGTTCGGTTCGTTATTATAGCCTTTGGTAACTTATCAAAGCTAACGGTACGACAAGCGCAAACCTTCAATTCCGCCATTTGTTGATTTTCGGTATAGCCTATACTAGCTAACTGAGGATCCGTAAAAACCGTCCAGGGCACACTATGATAGTCAATGGACTTATTGGCCCCATTTAGGGCATTTTCAGCCGCGTATGTACCTTCACGTCCAGCCGTGGTCTCAAGTCTTAAAGGCAAGCTAGTTACATCACCAACTGCATAAATATGGGCCTGTGAAGTTTGCAGGTTCGACTGCGTAGCAACTGCTTGTTTATCACTTATCTCAACACCTGCTGCAGCAAGGTTTAACTCGCTAGTATTAGGAGCTTTGCCGGCAGCAAGCAGTATTTCGTCAACCTCGACAGTACTTTCGCCAGTTTCACTAGCATAAAACACTGTCTTAATTTTGTTCTCGGTAACCACTTTAGTAACTCGAACGCCGGTTTTAACGCTAATTCCTTCGTCAGTGAGCGCTTGTTGTAAACGCTCAGTTAATATAGGTTCGGCGCTGGGCATAATACTGGCTGCTCGTTGCAAAATGGTTACTTGACTACCAAATCTGGCATATAGTTGGCTTAGCTCCAGCCCGACTGGGCCAGCTCCAATAACTGCTAAACGTTTCGGAACTGTTTTAAGCTGCATGGCTTCAATATGAGTTATATAACCAGCTTCGGCTAATCCCTCAACCTCCGGCACGATTGCGGTTGAGCCAGTAGCAATAATAAACTTGTCTGCATTAATTTGCCGTTCTCCTACCTTAACGGCGCTACTTGAGACAAAAGCTGCCCTGCCTTCTATAAAAGTCACATTATCTAAACCTTTAAGTACCTTCTCGTATTTTTCCCTTCTCAGCTTTTCTACCAACGCCAGCTCATTAGCAACCACTGCAGCGTAGTCAGCTTTGTTTACTGCTAGTTCAATGCCCGGCACACCGTGATGTTTAGCGGTATGCAATAGCTCGGCAGCATGTAACAAAGTTTTAGAAGGCACACATCCAACATTAACGCATGTACCTCCAAGAGGTAGGCCAGAGTTAATAATGGCTGTTTTGGCTCCGAGTTCGTTAGCTTTAATGGCAGCGGCAAACGCACCTGCACCACCGCCGATGATTACTAGATCATAGTTGGGCATTTTTATCCTTTCTTAATATTTGTTGCTCTATCATTATGATCAATTTAATGATCTTCCTTAATTTGGCAATTCGGGCAGTGGACTATCTGACGTACACTCATTAAGAAAGCGTAGATTAAAATCATTAAAGACACGAGAAGAATCAATGGCTCGTGTGTGGCTATAAAACCCTGAACGCCAGATAAGAAAGTTACATTAGGCAGTATAACGGCAATGAAAGCGATTATTGAAGGTAATATAAAACTGCAGCAGAGTAAAGAGCCGAGCAATCCACTTATTCCACCTATGATTGTACCTGCAGAATGAGTTCGTTGACCGCTGGCTTTAAGTTTAAAGTTCATCGGTACTATTAAAGACAGAAGACCCGCCATAACAAAAGCAAATGCTACTAATTGTGAGGATAGGTAGCTAAGGTTTGTAAGACTAATTTGACCCCCCGTATTACTTGCAGGTAAGACTATTAGATAAAGAAGAAATACTAAGACAAAAGTAATGATTCCAATTAGATGGTATTTTCTAGCATCGAAGGTAAAATAAATTGCTGCTTGAATCTTAGATATCCAGTTCATTTTATGTACTCTTAGCAAATTGTAAAATCGAGCTCATTGTTGCAGACGGAGTAGAATTAACGGCCCGGATAACGCCGTTGGGATTAATTAAGTAATAAATGTCAGGGGTATTATCTGGATTATAGCTAGAAGTTAATGATTGACTTGCTTCCCCAAAATAAAAGTTTGATGGTAAGGAGTTGGCATTAGTAGTGTCAGAAATAAATTGTTGCATTGATGGACCCGAATACCCAGCATCTCCGTACGTCTCAAGTGTAACTATATTCAGACCGTCTTTTTGAAGAGTAGGAGCGTTACTAATTAGTGTTTGTAAGCTTGCCTGACATGACGAGCACCATGTAGCCAGTAGGTAAACCATTAGTTTCTTTCCCTGATAACTAGTTAACGAAATAGGTTTACCCTGAATGTTAGTAAAGACAGCCGGAACTAACGGTTTATTCACGGTAGCCGTTTGAAGTGTTTTAGTCGATTTGGGTTTTTGATGATTATTAGCTATGCCAATAGCAAATAATCCACCTACCAAGACGATTATAATTATTATAAATACTTTCTTGTTCATTCATTATTCTTCATTCTTCGTTCTCTTTTTGACGACCATAGTATTAGTTAATCCATTTCCTAATAATTCTTAACAAATCCATTATTCTTATGTCGATGTTTAATCAAAAAATAAACAATTGAAGTCAGCAATACCCCAAAAATCAATAAACTAACTTTGTTGTTTTTTAAATAAGAAACTATGGCTCCAGTAGTTATAAGTAAAAATATAGCGGGGCCAAAGCAGCACACGACTAATGCCAGTGGAGCGATTAGCATGATTCTAGGTAACTTTTCGTCAGTCTTATGCATATTAGTTACCAATAAGACTGATGATATTATCAAAGGCATTATTTGCTAAGGAATAATAAACTGTTTGAGCCTCTTTTCTAGAAGTAACCATATTAACTGCTCGTAATTTATTCAGGCTATGTGAAGCATTGGACACAGTTGTGCCAACTAATTCAGCTATAGTAGTAACGTTCAGCTCTGAATGATACCGTAGTAAATAGCAAATCTTGAGTTTAGTGGCATCTCCTATAACTCCACATTGACGGGCGCATAACTCAAGGGCTTCGTTGTTTTGTAGTTCTTGTTTCACTGATTGAGTATTTGAACGCATATTCACATAATAAACAGCTTTCATTTTTAAGTCAATTAAGTGACTACTCTAAGCGATGCACAACATTAAACAAAAAAGGCTCCTCAGAGCCTGACAGTCGTTTTTGGTGCGAGTGAAGAGACTCTAACTCTCGACCTCTTCCTTGGCAAGGAAGCGCTCTAAACAACTGAGCTACACTCGCGTAATTTCTTAACTATTCTAGCAAATATTCTTCGCCAAAATAAAATGGTGGCGCCTCCCAGACTCGAACTGGGGACACAAGGCTCTTCAGGCCTCTGCTCTACCAACTGAGCTAAAGCGCCAATTTGTTAAATGGTGGAGCTAGCGAGATTCGAACTCGCGACCTACTCAATGCCATTGAGTCGCGCTACCAACTGCGCCATAGCCCCGTATTTCACCTATAAATAATACCAGTTTGACTTCTTTAAACAAAAACCGGCCCAATTGCCGGTTGACGGGAGGACGTGCGCGCCCACCCAAGGGCCCTTTTTGTTTTGCATTGAATCATTTTTGTTTTAGCGTCACGCCAAGAGCCTTAGCGCACGACACCTGCCATGAACAGCATAACAATATTGCTAAAGCTTAGTCAAGTAGTTGGCTCAAGGCCCGCTCGTCAATAGTGTTAGTTCCGAGCTTCCTTGCCTCTTCGACCTTGCTAGCGCCAGGGTTATTTCCAATAACCAGATAATCGGTGTCCTTAGCTATTGACGTTTGAAACCGTCCGCCTAAGGCACGTATCTTATCGGCGGCTGTTTCCCGGCTCATGCTCTCAAGCGTTCCGGTTATAACAAAGTTCATTCCGATTAATTTACCCGCTTGAGCATGCCTGATTGGCTCAGGCCAGACACCGAGATGCTTAAACTTATCGAGCAGTCGGCGGTTTACCGGTTCGGTGAAGTATTCTACTACAGCTTCAGCCACTACCTCTCCAACCCCCTCGACATTAGTTAGATCTCCGACCTTAGCCTCCATAATTGCTTCAAATGTTTTAAAGTGGTTTGCTAGATCGATAGCGGTTTGTGCACCAATATGGCGAATCCCTAATCCGTACAAAAAGCGGGACAATGAAGGATGCATTTTAGCGCTAATAGCCGCGATTAGATTACTGGCTGAAACATTAGCAAATCGCTCCAAGCCTATGACTTGTTCGGTCTTTAAACTATAGATATCTGCCGTATCTCTAATTAGTCCTTTGTCCAGCAAAGCAATAATGTTCTTTTCTCCTAAGCCCTCAATGTCTAAGGCTTCTTTTGACGCATAATGCTGAATTTGCTTCCAAGTGCGAGATGGGCAGTTGGGGTTAGGGCAGCGCCAGGCTGCATCTTTGGCCTTTAGTTTCACTAGTTTGGTGCCGCAAATCGGGCAAAGCGATGGCATTTTAAAAACCCGTTCTTTGCCGGTACGTAGTTTAACCAGTGGCTCAACTACTTCCGGAATGATGTCTCCGGCTTTATGGACTATGACGCTATCGCCAATCCGAATGTCTTTGCGCTTTATCTCGGCCTCATTATGTAAAGTTGCCATCTGAACGGTGCTACCGGCAATAACTACCGGTTCAAGCACGGCAACCGGGGTGGCGGTACCGGTGCGGCCAATAGAGACAAAGATATCTTTTACGATTGTGGTAGCTTGTTCGGCGGCATACTTAAAGGCAATTGCGGCTCTTGGTGCTTTACCGGCTACGCCAAGTTTTTCAAATAGTTGCCGGTCATTGAGCTTTACTACTATCCCATCAGTATTAAATTCCAAGTCTTTTCTTTTATGCTCCCAAAGCTTTACAAAATCCATGATCTGGTTGACGCTGCTCAGCAGCGTTGCCGCACGATTCGTACTAAAGCCCAGGTCGGCTAGCGCTTGGTAGGCAAAACTGTTAGTTAACACTTCTGTGGGATTGTCTCTCAGTAAGTCATAGGCTCTAAAATGCAGCGGTCGACTGGCGACAAGGCTGGGGTCTAGTTGACGGATAGTCCCGGCCGCGGTATTGCGCGGGTTGGCAAACAGAGGTTGGCCCAGTTTATGCCGCTCTTCGTTAAGACGATCAAAGTCGGCCTTGTACATCACGATCTCGCCCCGAACTTCTGTCCTATCTTTTAAAAAACCGGGAAACCCGGTGCCGGACCTTAGGGAAAGCGGAATTGAATCCATTGTCCGAACGTTTAAGGTTATATCCTCACCGACATAGCCATCGCCGCGGGTAACTCCGCGTACCAGCAGACCGTCGTTATAGATAAGCGCACAGGCTAGACCGTCCATTTTAATGTCCGCAAAATACTCATTCCTTAGCGTCGGTTCAGTTTTCTTTATCCGTTTTGTCCAGTCTTCAACTTCTTCGGCACTAAAAACATCATTAAGACTTAGCATCCTCCGGCTATGCCTGACTTCACTAAAACCCGGCAATACAGCGCCAGCTACTCTTTGAGTTGGACTATCTGGGGTGATAAGTTCGGGGTAACGCTCTTCAAGCTGAGCTAGTTCGTGCTTTAAGCTGTCTGCTACTTCATCGCTAATAATTGACTCGTTTAGGACATGGTAGTGATAACGATAATCATTGATTAAATCTCTAAGCTTAGCAGCTCGGCCCCTGGCTTGAGCAAGGTTCATATTAGCAGCTCCCGGTATAGGTTATAAAGGTAACTGTGGGTTAGCGAGAGCATCAGTAGCGAAGCAAAGAAGAATACCCATGGTGCAGCTGGCGCGGCCCAGGCAATAAATGGCAAAACGATTAGCGCCGAGAGAATGAAGAGTGCAATCGGCAGAAAAGCTAATCTAGGCAGGATCAGAAAGCGCCTCTTTCGCACTAAGTCTCTTGCCGAACGCAGTGCTTTAAATGGGGTCATATCCGGTAAAGTCACGATGTAGAGAGCGATAATTGAACTGCTTAGCCAGTAGATAGTTGGAAGACTCATAGCTATAGCGATTACAGTAAAAAGCAGTTTCTCTAAAGCCGTGACGGCTATTACATCGTTGATAGCCGTAACGTAAATAGATATTCCGAGAATCATGGGTAACAATTCCAGGCCAATAATTAAAAGAATCGCCACGAAGGGGATTAAGGGATAAACTCCCTTGTAAAAAGCGTCCTTTACACTGGCGCCGACATTATTTGAGGAGTTGCGCAATACCCAAATAATAGCCAAGCTGGCAATAATAGCTAGTAGCATCGAGTAGCCAAAACCACCGCCGCCGGTGCTCGATCCGCCAAACGATCCTAACATTAAAGCGTAAACACTTAGGTTGCCGCTCAAACCGGAAAGATGCCCATGAAAAAGGCTGTCCAACTGGGTCTTGGCTGAAGTAACACTTAAGCCGCTAGAGAAGCCCTGAGCAATAGCAAAGTTAACAATTCCGTATGAAATTAAAATTAAAATGATCGTCCAGCGTTGTCGCCATAAAACTACTAACGCTCCTTTACTTAGCTCAATGACGTTAGGTATACGCCGGTAAGGAATAGTTTTCGGCATTGACGATTTAACGGATTTTTTAGCACTTGAGCGTTTAGCAGTGGTAACAGCAGCTTTAGGCATGGGTTTCCATGTGTTCCAGTTTTTTGATACGTTCCTCAATTGGCGGATGGGTACTAAACAAGTTAGTTATACTATGCGCCTTAAGTGGGTTGGCAAAGAAGAAATGAGCCGTAGCAGTGTTTTGATGTTTCAACGTGCTCCCGTTTTGTTCAATTTTCCTTAGGGCCGAAATCAGACCCTCCGGGTAGCGGGTTGTCAGTGCTCCGGTCGCGTCGGCTAAATATTCGCGCTGGCGCGATACCGCCATCTGAATCAAAAATGCCACAAGAGGGGCTAAAATAGCTGCCGCAATCCCAATAAACAATGCAATCTGATCTTCTTCGTTTCTATCGCCACCTCTAAAGAAGCTCATACGCAGTAGAATGTCGGCAATTAAGGAAATCGCTGCCATCAAAGCAAAGGCGATCATACTGACCCGGCTATCGTAGTTCTTGACATGGCCAAGCTCATGAGCAAAGACACCTTTAAGCTCATTGTCGTCCATGATTTCCAGTAGCCCACTGGTTGCGCAGACCGCAGCATGCTTGGGGTCGCGTCCGGTTGCAAAAGCATTAGGGGCCGGATCCTCCATGATAAAAACTCTAGGCATCGGCAATCCATCAGTAATCGCTAGGTTTTCAATAATTCGCCATAATCTTGGATTATCCTGTTTATTAATCTCTTTGGCCGCATTAATCGCTAAGCTTAGACGCATACCCACGAAATAACTGATGGTAGAGTAAATGATAGACCCGACTACCACTCCTATAAGGATTGCCGGACTGCCGCCGGCATAGGCGTAGTCGAAAACATCCGCTAGGGCAGCAATGATTACAACGAAGAGAGAGATGATTAAGATGCTCTTGCGTTTGTTATGGGCAATTTCAGAGTACATATTTAGGCGACCTTATTATACGTATCGATTCTTATAATGTTTAGAATTTTACGTCAACCGGTTGTTCAACCTGAGCAGTTTGGGCATCGTCAAGTTCGAAAAACTCCTTGTCTTGTTTGTAGCCGGCCATATTAGCAAAAAACTTGGTCGGGAATGTGCGACGCTTAGTATTGAAATCCCTGACCACGCCATTATAAAAACGACGCGAGGCCTGAATCTTATCCTCGGTGTCTACTAGTTCATTTTGTAGTTCCTGAAAGTTCTGAGTGGCCTTCAAATCCGGGTAGTTCTCTGCTACCGCAAAAAGACTTTTTAGCGTAGCCTGAAACTGGTTTTCAGCCTGGGCGGTTTGAGCCGGACCAGTAGCGCTAAGAGCCTTAGAGCGAGCCGCTGTAACATCTTCGAACACCGTTTTCTCATGAGCTGCATAACCCTTAACGCTGTTTACTAGGTTTGGGATTAAATCATAACGCCGTTTTAACTGGACCGTTATATCACTCCAAGCCTCATCGGACTGCTGATTGAGCCTCACCAAACTGTTGTAGGCAAGAAAGAACATTAAGCCGAGGATCAGCACGATTGCAACAATTGCAACAATAGCGATTACCATTAACCTACTCCTCCTTATTTAGATGATTTAATTATACATTAGCTAAGGCGTTTGGTCGTGTATCATAATTAATTAAATGGTTATCCCTCATACCCGAAGACATTCTAGACAGCGTTGGTATTTTAGTCTGGCTCTATTAGTCCTAATCTTGCTCTATGTCGGCCTATGCTTGCTATTGCCGCTACGGTTACTTTATAGCGCCGCTGGGGAATCCTCGCTTAGGATTAGCACCCAGAAGGCTAACCTGCCCTGGCCTGACTATGGAGAGTCGGCAGTCGGCCTGCTTGGGTCTGGAGTCATTCAAACCCATGGCCAGCAAAAACCCTTACCAATTGCTAGCGTTGCGAAGCTGATTACCGCTCTAGCGGTACTTAACAAATACCCATTGAGCCCTGGCCAGCAAGGACCGATTATCACCCTCGATGCGACCGACTACAGCCTCTATACAACTTATGTTTCAGAACAAGGCTCAGTAGTCCCGGTATATAGCGGCGAGCAATTAAGTGAGTACCAGATGTTAGAGGCAATGCTTGTACCGTCCGGAAACAATATTGCTGACGCCTTAGTTCGCTGGGCGTATGGCTCGGTAGCCAATTACGATACTTACGCAAATACCTTCCTACGCAACTTGGGGCTAAACAATACCCACGTCGGCGGTGATGCCAGCGGCTTCCTGCCTTCAACAACTTCAACCGCTAGCGATCTTATTATCCTAGGCGAAAAGGTAATGGAGAATCCACTGCTAAAACAGATAGTCGGGATGAAATCGGTCAATATACCGAACGTTGGGGTTATGAATAACTACGACGGCATCCTTGGTGTTGATGGAATAATCGGGATTAAAACCGGCAATTCCAACCAGGCTGGCGGTGTTTTTTTGAGCGCTTCAAAAACCACTATTAATAACCGTCCGGTAACCTTACTTACGGCTTTGCTCGGTGCACCCAACCTTTCCGGCGCCTTAAGTGACTCACTGCCACTAGTAGTTTCGCTTCAAGCCAGTTTCGCTAAAGTCATCCTGGTTAACAAGGGCGAGGTACTTGGCGAGTTTAAGCAACCCTGGGGAGGCTATGTCCAAATTGTCGCCAAAGACAACTTGACTAACCTATTGCTACAAGGACAATCGGTAAATGCGATATTGAGTATTCATAACTTAAAAGTGCCCTCACCGAGCGCAACCGAAGTCGGTAGTCTTTACGTACCTACCAATCAGTTTAATGGCAAACAGGTGATTCCGTTAATAACGCTCCAGTCAACAACCAAACCTTCATTGATTTGGCGCTTGTCACACCCCGAAGCCGAAATCTAAAAGTCTAGAATTGACGGCAATAGCTGGTAGATCCGTGAAACCTTGATGAGGGTTTATACAAAAACTTTATTATTTAATGCTTGTTTTTTGCTGCGGCGAATTATATGAAATAACGTCCCGCAGTGTCCGTTTGGAAATACCGTTTTTGGTTGCTTTCTTAATTCAATTATAGTGCTTGGGGTATTTTCTATTGCCCGGCAATCTTTCGCTTTTGATGCACCTAACTATCTAGCGGAAAACAATTATTGCGGCTTCGTCAGGGCTTCTAATGCCGCACAAATAAAAGCAGCCAGATCTTAGAATCTAGCTGCTGAAAACCGAAATGGTGGCACTTTCCACGTGTGACACAGAAAAATGGTTCACGCTTAAGAAATGGCTTGATTCGACGCCGTCATCGGCTTCTGAACTGCAGAACGCTACTTCACACCGTAATCGTAATAACGCACGCGATCACAATGTCAGTGCCGAGCGAGTTGTACAACGTCTACGCCAGCGACAGAGGCGCCTCACTGTGGAACAGGTGACCGACATGATTGTGAAATTTGAAGCAGGAACTACGGTTTGTCAGCTAGCCGCTGAATTCGGCTGCCATCGCACGACCGTCGCCGATTACCTGACGAGAGTCGGCGAAAAGATTCGACTTTAGACTTCCTCAGGTGAGATCGACTGAACTTGCAGTGCTCTACACATATGGGCATCGACTGATGTGCTGGCTCAGCGCATTCTTTACGCGCCGAAGACTGACCTTCGGAGCTTGAGAATCCAGGAAAACCCTTAAGATGACACTCCTGAAATAGCAGAATCATTAGACCCAGAACATTCAGATTCTAGCACTCGGACTAGTGCTTTAATACATGACCAACGTTCAACCCTCTTATCTGTCATTTCCGGAGGCAACTCCAAAGACGCCGCAATCTCGAAGATGAGGGAGTATGCCGGATGAGAATTGACACCATCACTCCACTCAGAGTCATTGGGGTTGTTCACTACGCTAACAATCATTGAGGCAATTTCAGAATCGGGAGTTCTACTCGATAAAAGGGACAGGCATTCTTTCCAGTAAGAAGCAACTTCTGAAAGCGTGGATAATTCGAAGGCAGACTTCATGTTGACATTATACCTGATAAATGTCTATTTATGCAATGGACAGTTTTTGTTTATTGTCCTTACGCGGACAAGCAGGAGTCATGTCCAGGACTGCCTGTACTTCAGGCCGTCCACTTGCTGTGTTGCTCAATGCCATTGGCGTCAATCACCACGTGCAAGTGCTCATTTGGGTATTCCGGCTGAACGATGATGACGTCAGTCTGAGGCTGTCCGTTGCTCGTACCGGCGTTGACCTTCACAGTCGCGTCGGGACCGGAACTCTGAATCTTGTAGCTCATAATTTCACCTCCCCCTTGAAGCGCGAGAAGGACAAGTTCGAGCGACAGCGCGAGAAGCTCATGGAGGCGCATTACGTGGGAGCCATTCCCGTTGATCTTCTCGGTCGCGAACAAGAACGGATCAGCCGGTCGCTCAGAGAGATTGAGGCGCGGATGTCGGCTTCGTTGACTGAGTTTGAGACGATTGAGGAAAACCTCGCACGGGCACTTGATCTCGCCGGAGACTGCGGAGCCGCCTACGAAGAGGCGCCGGATCACATCAAGCGGATGTTCAACCAGGCGTTCTTCGAGAAGGTCTTCGTCGTTCAGATCGACGAGAGCATGGCGGGCGTTGAGATCGACGCCAAGTTGAGGGGGCCCTTCGACCTGCTGCTGGGCGACGAACTTCGTACCGCCAGTAATTCCTCGACACCGGATCGGAGAACGAAGAAGCCCGCTGACAAGACTGTCAACGGGCTTTCATGTACCGGCTCTCGAACACCTCTTCAGGTGAAGGGTTTGAGTAACGCACTAATGGTGGGCGCTGAGGGACTTGAACCCCCGACTTCTTGCGTGTAAAGCAAGCGCTCTAGCCAACTGAGCTAAGCGCCCATGGTGCGCGAGAGAGGACTTGAACCTCCACGTCCTAACGGACACCAGCACCTCAAGCTGGCCTGTCTACCGGTTCCAGCACTCGCGCGCGTAAGACATGCGTCGCTAAGTATATTAACATCTTATGCCTAGCTCCGAAACAGTTTATTTCTCTGGTTCTAAGAAAGCGGCAGGTGGTCATAAATATGCTCTAGGCTATATTTGCTCCTAAGCAATGGTTTGACCTCGTCACTACTCACGCTAATCTTAACTCCCGGGTTAAGGATGTTATACGGATCGAAAATCTTTTTAACCTTAATGAATAGCTGGTAAACATCGTCCGGATAAAGTTTAGGCAGGTAGGGTCCCCTCAAGCGACCCTCGTTATATCGCCCACTGGTTGAGCCTCCTAATTGTCTCATCTGAGTAGTAAAGTCCTCTAGCATTCGAAAGGCTTTCTGGCGATCCCCAACCTGACTTAAGTCAAGGTGAGGCTGAACGTGCAAGTTACCGTCGCCGGCATGCCCCCACACCGCAACTTGAAGATGCTCACGTTTGAACTGCTCATATATGCCGCTTAGAAAACTGGATAGCTTGTCTAGCGGGACAACACCATCATCAATTAGCGGCAGTGGATTGGTTTGTCCGATGGCGTGTCCACTTAGTAGAGCCGAAGCGTCCCTAACCTTCCATATTAGCTTCTGTTTTTCAGGATCATTCTCAAGTATCACGCTTTGGCTATATTTGCCTAGAACCTTAGCGGCTTTTTTACTACCTTTGCGCCGATCATGCTCACTCATGTCATCAAACTCAACTAATAATACAAACTTTGGATAAGGAGCTGAGATGATCTCCTTTAGGTAGTTCGCATTTTCAGCTGAAACAGTGTTCAGAAGGTTTTCGTCGACCAACTCGATAGCACTTGGGGCTTCGCTTAAACCACGCAACTCAATGACTGCAGCCTGTAGATCATCGACACTGTCAAAGTAGGCAGTTACCAGGGAGGTTGGCTCATTATAAAGTTCAGTACCAAGCGTAACTTCGGTAATTAATCCTAGCGTGCCCTGAGATCCGACAAAAAGCGGCGTGAGGTCAAAAGAACCATCTTTATGCTGGATATCTGCAATATCATATCCGGTAGCATTCTTACTGATCGAGAGAACGCTTTTTTCTACCAGGCTGCGGTTTTCTTCTATTAAGGTGTCGATCGAACGATAGACTTCGCCTTCGAAAGTAGATAGACCAAGTTTACGGTTTAATTCACGCTTGCTAATTCGCTGCGTCTCAATCACCTCTCCATTGGACAATACCACCCTAAGCCCGCGAACATAATTACGTATTGAACCGTACTTAAATGATCGCCTGCTCGCTGCGTTATTGGCAACCGCTCCACCGAGTGTTGAGTATTCCAGGCTCGCCGGAGCTGAAGGAATAACACGGTTATAGGACACTAGCAGCTGTTGGAGTTTGCCAAAGTTAATACCTGCTTCAACAGTTATTTCTGAAGCTTTGGTGTCAAAAAACTTAACTTGATTTAAATGCGCCGGGTAAACCAGCATTATACCGCTGCCAATCGCCGCTCCGGTTAAATCAGTGCCACTGCCACGTGCCGTTAGTGGGATTGCCCGACCACGTTCCGCTAGCTGCCAGATAAAACGTGCGGTTTTACGCACGTCATTCTCATTTTTTGGATAAACAATAACATTTGGGACCAGCGTAAAGATGCTGTCGTCAGTTGAAAAGTAGGCTCGAGCGTCATTACCCGTCATAACCTCGCCAGCCACATGTTCCTGCAAGTAATGCGCAACCCTATTCATAGCAGTTTTTGCTCACTAAATTTTCTTAAGCCTTTGCCTTAAATAATACCATAATGATTAAGGTTGCGTCTTAAATTGGTGCGGATGAGAGGACTTGAACCTCCACGAGCTATTGCTCACTAGCTCCTGAAGCTAGCGCGTCTACCATTCCGCCACATCCGCGGGTGGGTTAAAGGTCGCTTGAACGCCTCGATATATTAGAGGTTTTTAGGGCAAAACTCAAGTTTGGCGACGGTCTGTCACACCGGTAGTTAAGATTTCCCAGTTATAGACATTATTAAAGCGATCTTGCTGGGCATTAATTTGCGCATCGCCCAAACCATAGACCTTTCCGTTAGTAATGTATAAAACCCGTGGCTGGTAAAGACCGAGTGCCGGAGCATCCTTCTGCCATGCAGCTAAAAATGGCTGGTACTTAATTATGCGCAACGCCGGGTTAAGGCGAGTCCGACCCTCCTCTAGAGCAATACTCGCCGTGTTGCTGTCATATTCTGAAAGGTTAAGGTTGGTTGAACGCGGATCGTACTGAGATTTGTCCCAGTAGACAAATACGTCCGGGTCGTTGCCTATCGATATCCCGTCAAGAGTCGAGTCATAGTTGTGATCAGCTAAAGTTATTGAGTAGGTATCCGGAAATTCAAACAAGGGAATTAAATTTACCCCTAATTTGTGCCATTGTTTAGCTAATAAATTGACAATTAGTCGGTTTTCAGGAGTGTCGGTCGTAACAAGATTAAAGCTAAGCTGTTGGCCGGCTTTGTAGCGATAGCCATTTTTCGCAAGTATCCAGCCGTCAGAATTTAGCAGCGCTTGAGCTTGTACCACTTGACTTGTCTTTTGCGCGTATTTCGGATTAAAGGCCAGTTGTCCTTGCAGCAAAGGTTCGGTTACTGGGACGGTTTGGTAACCGAGCTTTTTAATGATAGCCTCTGGGTTGGATCCTAAAACCAAAGCATTACGAATATTTGAATCGCTTAGGATACTACCCTGAGTTTTAAAAAACACATAGTTTCCGGCAGTCAGTATTAGGCTGTGAACCTCAGTAGAAGGAAGAGCTTTAATTGAAGCCGGGACATTGTTTAGGCCAGCTAGACCATTTAGTTGGCCGGATCTAAAAGCAGCCAGAAGCTGGTTTTGGTCAGCATAGGCGTGCAAAATGAACTCGCTTAATTTAGGTTTTCCTAGAACATAGCCGCTAAATGGTAAGAGGGCTATCTGTTCGACAGCGTTTTGGGGAGTGTTGCCGCTTACTTCGAGGGCATGCCAACTAAAAGGCCCGGCCCCGACAGGATTATTAGTATTGAAGGCAGCGGAGCGTAAGTTGGCCGGATCAATATTGCCTAGCAAATGCATCGGGATAATCCCGACTGTCAGATTGTACGGGAATGAGGCCAAGGGGTTTGGCAGCTTAAACTGAACGGTTAGTGGGTTCAAGGCACTGACGGAGATATTTTGCCAGCTAGAGAAAAGTGGCGATTGGGCGTTTGAGTTCTGAATCGTATCAAAAGTAAACACCACGTCGGCGGCCGTCAGCGGTTTACCGTCTTGCCATTTTAGGTTCGGTCGCAAGGTTACGGTGTACAAAGTTCCAGCTGAATCGACGCTATAACCGCTAGCCAAATCATCCACTAGCTGATTGTTCGAGTTGTATCCTAAAAGTCCGGCGAAAATAAGCTGCGACAAGCTAGAATCTACTTCTCCGGTAGCATAAATAGGATTAACGTTTGTCAGGGTACCGAGAACACCTTCATTATAGATACCGCCGGGTACCGGTTGAATGGTTTGGAAGTAGTGATTTAAAGAAATAAGTTGCCAGACAGTAGCCAATCCCAGCAATAACCAAAACAATAGCCAGACGCTAACAAAACGACGCACTGCCACTAAATGGCTGATACGGCTATAGAGGTTTTTCTCAATTGAACGTCCTGCTTGCTTAGAGAGGTCGAGAGCCTGTCCTTGGCGCCGGAGTATGACTCGGCGCATCTTTTGGTAACGCATAATGTTTTAGGAACGAGTTTTTGCCTAACCTATGATGGCGCTAAACAATAAAGATAGCGAGAAGATGATGGCGCAGACAATGGTCAGCTGAAAGATTGTCTTTTCGGTGCCTCTTCTAGTAGTGTTAACATCACCGGCTCCACCAAGTCCAGCACCTAAAGAAGCGCCCCTGGTTTGCACCAAAATAAGCAACACCATAAGCAACATTGATCCGAATGCTACGTAATCATATATGTTCATAAAATATCTAACTCTGTTCTTTAGCTTTATTAATTATTAGTTTAGAGGATGATTGTAGACTCCGCAAATCCATAGAGGTTAGTCCTTGCTAAAGCTGGCCCGGGAATTTAGCGCTTAATACTTTAGCTCCAGTAGCCGTAATTAAGACATCATCCTCAATTCTAACTCCAATGCCCTCCTGGGGCAGGTAAATACCTGGCTCGAGGGTAATAACGTTGCCCGGCTGGAGTGGTTTCGTGTAATCACCTACGTCGTGAACGTTCAAGCCCAGAAAGTGCGATGCTGCATGCGGGAAATAACGCCTGACACTTTCTATTTTAAGATCCCGAGTTACCCCTAGTTGCTTAAGCTTTAGGCCCGCGAATTTGGCGACCTTAGCCTCGTAACTCTGTAGATGCACCCCGGGCCCAAGTAAACTAAGTGCATAGTCCTGGGTTTCCTTAACGGCGCTATAGACATCCTTTTGGCGCAACGTAGGTTTTGACGTCTTTAGCATTCTAGTGATGTCGGCGGCATAACCGCTAACTTCCGCCCCGACATCGCAAATTACGATTTCTCCGCTTTTGAGGCGAGCTGAATTGCTGATGTAGTGCATGGTGCAGGCCCGTGAGCCGCCGGCAATAATTGGCTCAAAAGCATGACCACTGGCTCCTCGGAAGCGAAAGCCGCGGCTAATATCTGCCTCTACCTGATACTCATAACTATATGTACCGTAAGGTTTAGCTAGCACTTCTTTTAAGGTGCCGAGAGTAATGTCTATGGCTCGCTGGATCGCTGCAAGTTCTACCGGCTGCTTAACTACCCGCAAGGCGGCCAGTTGGGGCCTAATATCTATCAGCTGCAGGTCTTCACCGGCATGCTGCTTTAGACGATCAACGAAACGCGAGCGGGCTGGATTTGCATACAACCCGTACTGCTCGATAAAAGAGGGGGCCGGTGCCAAGGTTGCAACTTGTTTGGTTCGCATAAGCAAGCCATCGAGACGCCGCCAGCCGCTGGCTTCGTTAATAATGTCACTGACACCCGAGGTTTTTGCAAGCACGAGCTTATCTATTTGGCCATCAAAAGTTACCCTTGAGCCTTCACGAATCGGTACGATTAAAAACTCCCGTTGCTGATCGATCACTAGTGTAATATCCGGATCGTTAATACCGGTCAAGTACCAGAAGTTAGCATCTTGGGCGAAAGGATAGGTCGTGTCGGCTCCACGCTGAATTAAACCGTTGGCAGTAACGGCTATTGGCAAGTCCGAAGGTAACTGGCTAATTAAACGCTGGCGGTTAGCTTTAAAAAAATTGGCGTTAAAATCTAGTTTGGGCATATTCTAATTTGTACACAAATCGTATATATCTTCTAGCTTAGCAGACTCGGTCGGTTACTAAGAAAGCCACGCACGCTATTTGCCTTTCTAGGTCCAAGCACGCTAGCTAGTTCAGTTTCAGGAGCTTCGGATATTGCTTTTAGAGAACCGAAATGACGGAGCAGCTTTTTGGCGCTAGACGGACCGATACCCGGAATGGCCTCAAGCGTCGAACCGCTAACTCGTTTGAGCTTTAGGCTCGAGTGGTAGCTAACTGCGAAACGGTGACTTTCGTCACGTACTCTTTGGAGTAATTTAGTAATGTTGCCACTGTGGGGCAAACTAAGCAGCACGAACTGACCAGACTCGACAGCGTGTCCATGCAATTCTTTAGCTAGCTTGAAGTTTAACTTTACATGGCTACGAATAGTATCGATGACAATTTGTTCTTCGCGTTTGGCGAGACCGATAAAAGCTACTTCACTTCCGGTTCCAGCCTCATCTCGAGCATCTAAAGCCGCTTCAAGTTGCCCCTTGCCGCCATCAATTAGAACTAGATCCGGCACTCCCCAACTAGATAGGTTTTTATGGCTGAAGCGGCGCAGAATAGTTTCGTGCATGTTATAAAAGTCATTATTAATATCGTAGTTAGTCTTAAATTTGCGGTAACTGGTCTTATTACTGACACCGTTCGTAAACACTACCATCGACGCAACAACATCCGTTCCCTGCATATGGCTAATATCGTAACCCTCAATGCGGCGTGGATAGGCCTTTAGATTCAGCAGTTCCATGAGCTCGTTTAGGGCCTGGTCTTTACTGATATCTAGGAATTCCTTGTCTAGAAATACTATTTGTTGGCTGAGACGTTTTAGGCTCTCAATTTGGTCGCGCTTGCAGGCTGCTTGCTCAAAGTCATGCTTAGCGGCCGCCTGCTTCATTTCGCGCTCCAGCTCGAGCACTAAGGTTGCCCTTTTACCGCTAATATAGTCCATTAAGCGCCTTAGGTTAGTACGGTAATCACTGAGTGAAGTGCGACCCTCTTCAAGCCCCGGATCAAGTCCTAGATGATAGCTTAGAGTTGCTCGCTTTTGGTTCGGCTGACGTTTAGTGGCATATGGGAATATCCGTCGCAGCAATTTTAAAGCTTGGCGAATCGTGGCGATTGAAGTGTAAGGACCGAAATAGCGGGCTCCATCGTCAAGGGGACGGCGGGTAAAACTTACAGTCGGGTAGTCACTATCGTAATCTATCCGGACGTAGACCAAAGATTTATCATCTCGAAGTAAAATATTGTACCGTGGCAGATAGCGCCTGATCTGCTCAGCTTCAAGAAACAAGGCGTCCAGTTCATTGTCTACAACCATCCATTCAAGGTCTGCAATTTCCCTAATCAGCGCCTCGGTTTTTGGATCCCGGTAGCGGCTCTTTTGGAAATACTGGCGCACCCGGTTTTTGAGTACCGAAGCTTTGCCGATATATATAATTTCGCCATTTTTATCTCGATAGAAATAAACTCCCGGACTGGAAGGGAGAGTTGACAATTTCTGGGCTAACTTTTCGCTCAACATCATACTAAGAGGTATTGTACTTCACAATAGCTGCAATATAGATTTTCTAGCGAAAGACTAAGAAAAGAATCAGACCAATTAACAAACTAATAACTATTCCCAAAATAACATTGGCTAGCGACGAATCCGATGTCTTCGTAGCAGTATTTATTACTAACGAATGGGTACTTAATGGGGCAGCAAGCGGGCGGTCTGAACGATGCTGTTCGTTAGTCGAATCCAGTACTTGTTTAAGCAGTTCATCACTAGCTATGCGGGAACTCGGAGACTGGTTACGGAGGCGCGGGTCACGTTCAAAATAGTTTTGACGGTCTAAAATCTCGCGCCGTAATTGAGGTAAGATATCTTTACCCTTATAGTGTGCCTCCAGCAAACGCCTAAGAGCGTTTTCATCAAACAAACTGTTTTCAAACATGTGCTTAAGTGACGCACCGCCAACTCGGACATCGTTACTTAAATCTAGCAGCTCATTCCGGCGTAGGCTTTTAATCTGCTCAGGATTGGAGATTGCTCGCACTTCGCGCAGCTCTGTAACTGGCCGTTCTTTACCAACCAGGACTTTCCCGATATGCCCGGCATGTTCCGGCTTAATAATACCCGGCAGGTTTTCGCTGCGGTTCGGAAGAGTTTGCTCATAAGGGATTTCGAAGACTGGAGTCTTATTTATAGTTTCTTTCTGCTTGCTCAAATGCTGCAGTGCCACTTCTTGACCCGTTAGCTTAGCCTCTAAGCCTGACACCTCCCTCTCGATCTGCCTTTCTTGAACCGCTACCTTATTAATGTGAACCTTCTTTGCAGAATTGGGATGATGACGGTTAAAGATGTCTGCTGCTAACCGGGTGGCTATTTTTGAATGATTTTTTTTATCTGATTTCACTTCTTTTTTTGGCATTGATCTGAATAAGTCGGAAGCCAAATTAGCTTTAGCCCGAGTCTGACTAATGTCTGTTGGCGATGCGCTTTCTTGAAGTCTCACGGGGTGGCTCTTACGAACAGGAGACGGCTGTTCAATATTCCCGTCATCTAGCTGGTGCGCTATTTTAGTGGCCTCGATTGCAGTTTCTGGTTCGACGCCACTAACAACCAACCCCAAAAATTCAGTTACCGGAGGTAGTGGCGATTCCTCAGTTACCGGATTTTTTAAATGCTCCTCTGCGATAGCCTGGTTGATGCTACTGACTTCTTCCGGGCTCAGCGGTACTTCAGGGTTTCCGTTTACGTCCGCTTCTGGCGAATGTTCAGACTCTGGGATCAATGTTTCGGGCTCAGCTTGATCGAATGACTCTTTATCTATGAGCAAGGATAAGGCAATATCCAGACCGACTTTTTCTTTCGGCCGATCCTCATTAGTCTCTTCTAATAATATGATTTCAGCTAGTGAAAGTGTTTTTTTCTTGGTCTTATTCTCTTCGTCGTCGCTCGACTCGTCATCATCTTCTTCGGGTTTAGGAAATGTCAGGTTTTCTTCCATGGCAAAATAAAACTTAAATAATTATCTACTCTCTAACCTACTTAAAAGTATATATCTCTTGTCTATTAGAGAAAGCTTGCTAACTTGCTAGGATTCAGTTTTTTCAGAACCACTGCTCGCAGATTCCGACGAGACTTCTCCGATGGTTTCGCCGCTCTCGGCAGTTTCAGCTTCTTCAGCCGGAACAGTTTCTTCGGCGCTACCGCCGGCAGATTCGTTAGCCGCGGCTAGAGCGCTAGGTTCGTAAACAGTAGCGACTGCGTGGTTAGCTTCAGTCTTAAGAACTACATTCGGCGGCAAAATTAAATCAGCAACCGAAATCTGGTCACCAATATCTACTAGTTGCTCGGCATCAAAGTAAATAACTTCCGGTAAATCTTTAGGCAGTGCCTCGACAGTTACTAATTCAAGGTTGTTTAAGACAATCAGGCCCGCTCGCTCGGCCGGCGTGGCTTCGTTGCCTTCATTAAACTTTGGCTCAATCGGGATTTCAGCTTCAACCTTTTGGTCTGCGGCAACAGCGTTAAAAACTACATGATTAAGGAGGTGTTTGCGTGGCTCGAACTCTACACTTTTAATCATCGCCGTATAGGTTTTACCGCCGGCACTCAAAATAAGTGGGTGGTGCTTACCAGCCTGTCGGTAAGCTTTAAGTAAGTTCACAGTATCCCCTTCCACGATAATCGATGGTTGCCCGTGGTCATGAATTACAGCCGGAGTTTTTCCGTCTTTACGCAAATGCTTAACGGCTTTACCGGTTATACTGCGCGGTTCTAAAGTCAAATTAATTACATCTTGAGCCATACTGAGCTTATCATCCCCTGTCTAGTGTTTAGATCTACTTGATTACATTTTACCAGATTACTTAAGAATATGCTTTAAGAATTGGCCGGTATAGCTAGTTTTGTTGTTAGCTACGGCTTCCGGAGTGCCGCTAGCAACAATCGTTCCGCCGCCATCACCACCTTCAGGACCCATGTCAATAAGGTAATCGGCGTTCTTTATGACATCCAGATTGTGCTCAATAACAATCATACTATTGCCGGCATCAACTAAGGCATGCAACATCTTGAGTAGTTTCTCGACATCGGCGATATGTAGTCCGGTAGTCGGTTCATCAAGGATGTATAGCGTCCGACCCGTTGGTCGCCGACTAAGTTCGCTGGATAGCTTAATCCGTTGGGCTTCACCACCGGACAAAGTCGTTGCCGGCTGACCGAGTGTTATGTAACCCAGCCCCACGTCAACTAAAGTTTGCAATTTACGGCTGATGGAAGGAATATTGGCAAAGAATTCCAAGGCGCTCTCGCAAGTCATGGCTAAAACATCGCTGATATTCTTTCCCTTGTAATGGATCTCCAGAGCTTCATGGTTGTATCTCTTACCGTGGCATACTTCACAGGGCACATAAACATCCGGTAGAAAATGCATTTCAATCTTAATAATTCCGTCTCCGCGGCAGTTTTCACAACGTCCGCCACGCACATTAAAACTGAAACGTCCGGCCGAATAGCCACGCAGTTTAGCTTCAGGTAAAGAAGCAAACAGTTCGCGAATTGGAGTGAATAATCCGATGTAGGTAGCTGGGTTGGAGCGAGGTGTGCGGCCAATCGGGCTTTGGTCAATAATAATCGCCTTGTCCAGCTGCTTAATGCCCTCAATGTCGTCATGCCGTCCGGGCGTAGTACTGGCCCGATTGAGCCGAGCTAGCAATTCTTTAGCTAGGATGTCGTTAATTAGACTGGATTTACCCGAACCGCTGACACCGCTGACTACCACTAAACTACCCAGAGGAATTAACACGTTAAGGTTCTTAAGATTGTTTTCGCGGGCACCTTTAATTTGCAGTTGTTTGCCATTCCCTTGGCGCCTAATTTTAGGAACTGGTATTTCAAGTTTGCCGGAAAGGTATTTGGCGGTGATACCGCGTTGCTGCTTAATTACCTGTTCCGGCGTGCCAGCGGCTACTACTTCCCCGCCGTGAATACCGGCTCCTGGTCCAATGTCCAGCAACCAGTCAGCGCTACGAATAGTTTCTTCGTCATGCTCTACTACCAATACCGAGTTGCCCAAATCTCGGAGACGCTTTAAGGTTTCTATTAAACGGGCGTTGTCTCTTTGGTGCAAACCAATGCTCGGTTCATCTAGCACGTAAAGCACGCCGCTTAAACCTGAGCCGATTTGAGTAGCCAGACGGATTCTTTGAGCCTCGCCTCCAGATAAAGTTACGGCACTGCGCAGCAGGGTTAAGTAGTCTAGACCAACGTCAATTAAGAACTTCAGTCTTGCAGTAATCTCTTTAATTACCAGCCGGGCAATACGAGCTTCGGTGGGATTTAGCTTTAGTTGATCGACCCAGGCCGCAGCATCGGTTATAGACAGCTGACAGACATCCATAATTGAAGACTCATTAACCGTGATTGATAAGACTTCGGGTTTTAAACGTAATCCATGGCACTTAAAGCATGGCCTTTCCTGCATAAATCGCTCAATGTCGCGACGAATAAAATCACTGTCCGTTTCGCGGTGTCGCCGCTCCAGATTAGGAATAACACCCTCATAAGTCGTCTCGAAGCTGCGTCCTGAAGCTAAACGGATCCGGTAAGTTTGTTCGCCGGTTCCGTACAAGATCAGGTTCAGCTGTTCTTGGGTTAGTTCACCGGTCGGTTGGTGCAGTGAGAAATGATAAGCCTCGGCCACGGCAGTTAGTTTCTTCATGTACCAGTTGTCGACATTAATCCGGTTGTAAGGACGAATCGCCCCTTCGGCAATCGTTAAACGACCATTAGGTATTACTAGGTCAGGGTCAACCTCAAGCCGTGAACCAATGCCCGTACAAACCGGACAGGCACCGTGGGGGCTGTTGAAACTGAAAGTTCGTGGTTCGAGCTCGGGAATCACTACTTCCGGATGGTTCGGACAAGCATAGCGCAGACTGTAAGTTAAAAGTTCGCTGGAGTCGGCGTCCAATATATAGACATTACCCTCGGTCTGGTCCAGCGCCTGCTCGACACTCTGAACTAGACGGCCCCGGCTATCGGCGTCTAACGCCAGCCTATCGACTACTATTTCAATCTTATGACGCAGGTTTTTGTCGAGCGACGGAAATTCATCAAGAGCATATATCACTCCGTCAACTCTAGCCCGGGCGAAACCGGCGCGGCTATACTGCTCGGGAATATGCTCAAAAGCGCCTTTTTTATCTATTACAACTGGAGCCAAAACTATAATCCGGCGCTCTTTAAAGCGTGTGATAATTTGTTCCAATATTCCCTCGATTGTGCGGCGTTCGACCACTACGTTATCTATTGGGCAGTGCGGAATTCCAATTCTGGCATAAAGTAATCTTAAATAGTCATAAATTTCGGTGACGGTAGCAACTGTTGAACGCGGATTGCGGCTAGTCGATTTCTGATCAATCGAAATTGCCGGACTTAAGCCATCAATCTGATCAATGTCCGGTTTTTCCATTAAACCCAAGAATTGCCGAGCGTAAGAGCTCAGGCTTTCAACGTAACGACGCTGGCCTTCGGCGTAAATAGTATCAAAAGCCAGAGAGGACTTGCCGGAACCAGAAAGACCGGTAATTACAACCAGTTTGTTGCGCGGGATATCCACACTCAAATTCTTAAGATTATGTTCCCGTGCTCCTTGAACTGAGATTACATCGGCCATCAGAAATTAACCATTCGCTTAATTGACAAAGTAAACAATTATACCTAATTTTATCGCTTTTGACCACTGTCTAACTAATCACTGCAGCTATTACTTAAACACTTATTGACCTAATAGCAATTTAGTGGTATTATTTGCGCTCATCAGTTTGTAAGAGACTTTCTTAGACAACTAATGATATGAATCAATTAATTAATTTGGGATTAGTGATTGGCACAAAGCTCGGCTTTATCTGGTGGTCCCTGATTTCAATCGGAATAATTTCTCTAATTAGCTTCAGGCGCTTACGCCAGCAACTACATAAACTCGTTCAAAATAGCCAGCTTTTAATTTGGAGCATCCAAAATACTAGGCACAGTGCAGGATCAATCTACTTCTTCCGCCACATAGTCAGTGGGAATCAGGGACTCCCCGTACAACTTGAGATCTTCGAGCAGAACTTGACTTCGCGAATCCGTTCGTTCCTGAACCAAATCGGCAATTTGTTTAAAATAAAGCGCTAGTCGGCTGTTGCCATTACCGTCAAGCAAATGCCTCTTTAGATATTTATCCCAGCCGGTGCGTTCACTTTCACTTAGCTCACGCTTATAATTACGGCCTAAATAAAAACTGCACAGTTGAGTCAGTCTTGGGTCACTAAACCTATCTCTAAGTGCACGCACCCTGCTCGCCGATTCACCGTCTGTATGCAGTTCCTGTACTAATTTACGGTCATGGTCATTATAAAAGCCATCATATAACCGTGTGTCTAAGGCAATCTTGCGTTTTTGTTGACGTACGTTTTGCTCTTGATTCAATATCTCTAGAGCCTTATTTAAGCGTACTCCAAACTCTGTGACATCAGCATTTTTGATAGTTTCAAAGTGCTGGTCAATATCTCTTAGATTAAGACTTAATCGTTTAAGGGCGTCAGGATCGGAACGAATAATATTTTGCGGAGCGATTGCCGGACAGCGATTTAACTTAACGGTCTTAACCGGCAATAGAGGATTTTCTTCCAGATTACGATCAAACGTAAAGCGCCAGCTATCGGCTAGCTGCTCGGAACTGAGATTTAGCCATGGCGTGGGATCGAAGCGTAAATCATAGACCAGGAAGCTATTTGCGTTAGATGAATTACTCGCAATCTTGACTGCTAGAGTGGTATGTAAATTAGTTGAAGGATAGCGCCTGGAGGTATAGATAAATGGTTGGTTGTTATTGATTAACTTGGCGGCGTTTTCCTTTATGCGCATTGAGAATAAATAGTTGAAAAGTTTGGGCTGTCGAAGTTTTATCAGACGCGCCAGATCAATTGTCGCCTCTACGTCTGATAGAGCGTCGTGAGCCTTAACCTGGTTTAAGTTGTTGGCTTGGGCAAGACTCTCGAGCCGATTAGTCGGTTTAGAACTACTATCTAAGGGCCAGTTAATTCCCTCCGGTCGGAGCGCCCTGGTCATCCGCACCACATCTAGAATATCCCAACGTGAACGAGCTTTTTCCCAAGTCCAGGCATAAGGATCATATAAATTACGGAAGTTTAAAAAGCGCATGAATTCGTCATCAAAACGGATATTGTTATAGCCCACGAAAGTGGTGTTTTCAGTCACAATCGAGGCATAGAACTCGTGAAGAAACTCAGCTTCCGTTAAGCCTTCGAGTATTGTCTGTTGCGGGGCGATACCGTGAATCAAAATGGCCTGCGGATCAGGTAATACATCTTCATTAAGTTGAATTAAGAAGTTAAACGGTTCACCGACTTTATTGAGCTCCTGATCAACGCGCTGACCGGCAAATTGCATAATCCGGTCAGTATCAGGGTGAATTCCCGAGGTTTCAAGATCGTAAAAGAAAAGTGTTGGTTGGGCCATAATTAGTAGATAATCTCGCCCTTACCGGCAATATCTATCTTGTCTCCCGGTTTGATGCCCTGCTTCACTAAAGCCCTGAGCACACCGAGCTTACGCAAGATATCCAGAAGCCTTGCGACTGCCTGTTCGTTATTAAAGTCCGTCCGCAGAGCAAAGCGCTCAATCTGGGTACCGCTAATTAGGTACTTATTGGTAGCCGGATTCGTAATTTCCCAGCGGCTCTTGCTGGACGGAAGATGATATTCAAATAATTCCGGCTCACTTGGTTGGAGTTGTTTAGCAGTCGCCTTGTCTTTAGCGGCTTTGGCAGCAAACACTAGATCCCTTAATCCTTGGCCGCTCTTAGCAGAAATTAGAAATACCCGTGTTGACTTTGACTTAAGTACGCTTTTTAGACTGGCAACTAAATCGTCAGTTATTTCATTATCTAAGCCTTCGACTTTATTAATGGCTACGATTTCGGGGCGTTTCGCTAGAGCCGGGTTGTAAGCCATTAGTTCACTTCGGACGGTCTGATAGGCCTGCGCCACGTCTTTAGCATAGGCATCAATCACATGAATGATTAATGAGGTTCGTTCAATGTGGCGCAAAAAATCATGTCCTAAACCCTTCCCTTGGGCAGCACCTTCAATTAATCCAGGGATATCCGCAAACAGCAAGCTGCTCTTCTTGTCGATGTCGACTACTCCAACTGACGGGTTAAGTGTAGTAAACGGGTAGTCCGCTACTTTAGGATGGGCATGACTGATCGCGCCAAGCAAGGTCGACTTGCCAGCGTTAGGCAGCCCGACCAGTCCAACATCAGCTAACATCTTAAGCTCCAGATTTAATTGCCTAGATTGTCCGGGCTCTCCTTTTTCAGCAAAGTTTGGGGCTTGGCGGCGGGAACTCACGAAATGAGCATTACCGAAGCCACCGCGTCCCCCAAGCGCTACTATCTCGCTCTGACCGTCTTCTACTAAATCGGCGATTAGAGTTCCGGCGTCATCTTTGGCTTCAGTGCCGACCGGTACCTCAACCACTAAATCAGCTCCGCTTTTACCATGCTTTTTTCTACCTCCACCCGGTGCGCCATGTTCGGCGTGTAGTTGTTTTGTGAAGCGAAAAGTAGCTAGCGAGTCCTGGTTATAGCTAGCCCTTAGTATGACGTCGCCACCATCTCCTCCGTCACCGCCATCCGGGCCGCCACGAGATATAAACTTTTCATGCCTAAAACTAACCCTGCCGTCGCCACCATTACCAGCTTCAACACTTATCGCCGCCTGATCAATAAAATTCACAATTCGTCCCTCAACTTAAACCTTTTGATTAGGAACGCTCTATTATGACCTAAGCTTAGTCGAATCATCAATAGATATAAAGTAAGTTGGAACTCGGTATGACGCGGGTATCGGTAACGAAAGGTTCCCAGTAATAGTTCATTTCGCTTATTGTAATCGTGCCGTTTGGATTTACTGCCGTGACGTAGGCAACATGCCCATAGTCATAAGTCGAGGTCACGACCGCCGCCCCAACTTGGGGGGTTGATCCGACAGGCAAGCCGAAACGTTCAGCATTAATTCCCCAGGTATAGGCATTGCCTAAGTCTGTAGGTAGCGGATCGCCAGCTTCAGCTCTTAGTTTAGCCACCCACCATGTACATTGACCAGGATCGTAGCCGTTAAATCCATATGTCGGAACTGATCCCCATCCATAAAGAGTATTAGCTAAGCTAAAGGCGGCCGGCTCGGTCCCGTTTGGAATAATAATACGTTCGCCCGGATAGATACCCTTAATTTCTGCGTCGTTATAGGCAGTCAGCAATGACTCGCTGGAGTTATATTTTTGAGCTAGGGAGGCCGGTGTATCTCCGGCTTTAACGGTATACACGATACCGTTAATTGGCGGTATGAGAAGCTTAGTACCAACCGCCACATAGTTCCCAATAATATTGTTTGACCAGATGATACTGTTGGTAGATAAATTAAACTTCTGAGCAATTGAAGTTACGCTGTCGCCGGGTTGAACGACATAGACTTTAATGTCCTTATTAGAGACGTAATCGGTGGCTACAACTTGAGGTTTAGATATAACATTATTATTCGCTGAAGCTACTGATAGCAGAGCTATTTCACTATCCGCCTGGTTGGTAACAGCGGTGGTCTCCGGTAAATTCGTTAGCCGGGCTACGGTTAAGGCGATCATTGCAGAGGATAACTGATCAAGGGGGTTAAGTGTGCTCGTTGAATTAACGACCGCCGGCGCCGAAGGTGTCGTTATGCTACTCAGAGACACTTGAGCGCTAGTTGAGTCACGAATAAAAGCAATGACTCCAAGTAGTAGAACAGCCTCTCCTAATAACAGGCTGGCCCTAATTAATTTGCGCTTGCTCTTTTTTTTACCGCCTAATACTAGATTCAATAGACGCTTCAGAGGATTGGCTTTAAAAGGTAGCGCGCCTAAGTTTAAGCTGTGTGAAATAGTTCGATTAATAACTACTCCTATAGTGATCGATGACTGGGGTAATTCACAATTTCTCCAGATACCGACTGCTTAATTTTAACAGAGTTAGGGGTCAATTTCCAGGTAACGTTTAGGGTAGGGCGCAAAGCTTATGGCAGTAGTTTGCGGTGTCCGCATTATGTTGCTGAATGGTGGTTTCAAAGTAAGTCGTTCCGTTGTCTCCAGTTACAAAGTACAGCCAGTTTGTGGGTGCTGGATTAGCAACCGCAATTAGCGCATTTTGGCTAACACTGCCGATTGGAGTTGGTGGGATACCAGTATTTATCAAGGTGTTGTAAGGCGAATTATAACTAAGTGAAGGTGCTTGATTGGCAATGATCGAGCCGTAGTTGGCCGTAACATCGGAACCTAAGGGGGCGCCCCGGTGTAACCGGGTTAGAAAGACTTGTGCAACTTGAGACATGTCGCTCGGTTTGGATACTTCTTGTTGAATGATCGAGGCGAGAGTGATTGCTTGGTAGACACTCAAGCCCTCAGCTTTATAGCTGGCCTTCAGTGCGGGCGTTAGATGGTTGCCCATCTCGCTTAGTGACTCGCTTATTATCTGTGACGGCTGAGTCGTACTGGTTTTGTCAAAAGTGTCCGGATAGAGTAAACCCTCAAGTGTCGAAACGCCAGCCGGTAGATAGGAGATTACGGAAAGATTCTTATAGTTAGCCGGATTTAAAGCTGACGTAACGGCGGTCGGAGTAAAGCCCGCATTGATTAAGGCAACCTTGATTTGAGCGATAGTCTTACCGGGCAAAATAGTTACCGTTCCTTCAGCAACATGGCCGGAAGCAATAATTGCAACGATTTGAGATATTGAGTCACTCGGAGATAAGGCAAAAGTTCCGGCTTCCAGGTTGCCGCCCGCGCCGGTACTGTGAACATACCAGTCAAATACCCAGCTTGATCTAATTAATCCCTTACTCTTTAATATCTGCCCAATCTGACTGACGCTAGCACCGCTTGGGATTGCGACAATTACACTCTTCGGATTTGAGCTTAATGCCCCAAGGTTTACATCATAAAATAACCTAACTCCAACTACACTTCCGCTTAGTAGCAACAAAACTATTAAGCCAATCAGCCAAGCTTTTAATGGAACACGCTTAAATGAACGAATGTTAATCAAGGTTTTTACCGCCTCTATGGTCATTCATAAAGTCCTCCAGGATATACACGGCGCTGAGCTGGTCAATATCGGACCTTAGATAGTTTTTATGGTTATTGCGCAGTTCTTCTTCGGCTTTCAGCGAGGTACCTGCTTCGTCCTGAAGATAAATTGGTAAGTTAAGTTCCTGCCTTAAGAAGTCTACAGTTTTAAGTGTCGTCCGGGTTTGGTCAGTCTCACGGCCTTCCAGGGTGCGCGGTTGACCAGCAACCAAGAAGGCAACATTCTCATTCTCTATTAGTTTAGCTAACTCATTAATTAGGTTTGCATCGTTCGCCAGTACGGTTAATTTAGTCGGTATGCCGTCCGGCCAAGAAGCTCGAGCAACTCCTATCCTGACATTGCCGATATCTAGTCCTAAAACCGATGTCTGCGGCTGTTGCATCATAGATTAGTCTTAATTAGTGCTTGGTTTCGCAATATTGACCGTTATCTTAGAGGGGTTGCCGGGAACCGAGGTTACCCAGAAGGGACTTAATTTAATTGTTACGCTTGTGATGTCCGGGTTTTGCTTAATGGCCGCGATGGCGGCATTGGCTGATTTGCCCTTAACCTCTTGTCTGATTTGTCCTGGAGATATGTTGGGACCCACTACCGCAGTCGTAGCTAGAGTCACTTCATCAGTCGTGCCACTAGTACCGGTTTGCTTAAACGCCGCTTCGTTTACGCCGTTTGAAATAATGTTCTGGTTTTTGGTAGTCTGAGACTGAATATTGGCATCCACTATGGCATTAATATCCGATTGCTTAGCTCCAAACATTGTGAAAGTAATAATCTCAGTCACTGCAACAGTGCTTCCCTGGGCACCAACACTAGGCGAAGAAGTAATTTGCGGGGTTCCGGCGGCAAAAGTGACATTTATTGGGTAGAGGTTTTGTCCTCTTAATTGACTAGCTAGGTCGGCTTCTACGGTAGAATTATTACTGGCGTTAATCTTTGCTGTTGCAGAGGTAATGTCTGCCTGAGAGACAATTTGCACAAAGTTGTCTGTTCCGCCGCTGGCTGAACCGGTTCCGCTAACATCGTTTCTGCCGGCGACCGAAAAATTTACGTTGCCATTTGTATTGTATGCAGTGCCAGGACTCTGAGCAGATATTGGCGTAGAGGCAGAGGCAGGATAGGAGTCACACCCACCACCCTTATTGTGAGCGCCTGCTAGGGTGAACGAAGTGTCCGCCTCAGTTATATAGGTTAGGTTGTTGTAAGACACTCCCATCCCTTGCGGAACATCACTTGGAAGGTTGCCGTTGCATTCAACAGCCACCATGTTTATGGTCCCGCTAGCGCTGTTGCCGGTATTTTGCTGGCCAGTGGTATTAACGGTCTGGGTAAAGGTCTTCTGTTCACTGACTTGGGTAGCTGGAATATCTCCGCTCGCAAGGTTTGCTGATGTGGCTTGGGGGTCCAAGGTGATGCTCTCACTAGTATTAACACTTGTAGCATTTGTCTTAATAAAGATACCTGCATGCGGCCAGACAGACAAAGCGAATACCGCAAGCACGATCAGCCCGATAATAACAATAATACCTAAGACTAAGAACAACCTAAAGCGATCGAAATTCGGGACCTTTAGATGCTTATCCTTAGGAACTTTAGCTTGTTTGCCGCTTTCCGGCTTAGGCTCTTCTTCGTCATCAAGCTTTAGAGTTTCTAGGGTCTTGTCGGTCTTTGAGGCATGCTTAGCGGCATCATCTAGTGCGCCAACACTTGCGCCTAAACTCGCCTCTTTGGTTAAGTCCGGTGTTTCTTCATCGGCTTCCGGTTCAAGGGGAATAATACTCATATCCTCATCGACAGTTTCGCTATCGCTACCGATAGCCGGTGAAGGCGGAATTTCTGGAGCCGAGGTAAGAGTCTTGGCAACATGTAAACCTACAGCGCCAGCAAGAGGCAAGAGACCTGCTTCACTAGTGATTAGGACCAGGTTTTTCTTTTCGCTGTCGGCAGAGCGTTTTAAGAGCTTCATGTTAACAATTGACTGCAGGACACTGGCTCGTTTTGGTAGGACTAGGGCTAGCACTTTGGCGTTGGCAGCCTTAACCTTGTCAATAATAACGGTTATTTCGTCATCAACGTCTACATAAATCGTTTCTTTAGTGTCTGCCATGACTTTAAACGCTTAACATCCTGTCTAGTTTCTCACGAATACTGCCACCTTCGCCACCACTTAACTGCATAGTATCCAATCCGACTCTTAGCAACCCCATGGCGGTTATATAGGTATGGTCGTTAACTTTGCCGGTGGTGTCATTAATACCGACTACCTGATTTGGGCGAATTAAATTAACACTCGGACGTCTGGTGAAAGGTAAGCTTTTATACCAATCCGATCCTTCCAGACGGTCAAGCAGCATACTAAGACTGGCGCCACCACCACAAAGGAACATCCGGTTAGGTAAGTGATCGAGTTTGGGGAATTCGGCTAGGGCAAGTTCAATGCCGCTTAACCAGACATCGGCGGTTTTTTCGAGCGCTGTTTCGACGGTCGGACGCTTTTGGGGTGGCAACTGGTTGTTGCCGTAACTCAGTTTTAAGGTCTCGGCTTGTTCAAAGGTGACATCCAAATCCCTAGCTACGGCGTGAGTATAGGCGCGTCCGCCGATACCGAACATTTTGGTCCCCTGCACTCCTCCGTCATCGACAACCGCTATATCTGTAGTGCCGCCGCCGACATCCATCAATATGGCACTTAGGTTTTGGTTTTGTTTATCGCCAATCACTGCTCTAGCGACTGCAAAGGGCTCGGCAGCCACGGCAATTAAATCTAGGTCCAGTTCTTCGGCAGTCTTCTCTAGGGCACCAATATGAATCATTGGCGCAAATGCGGTATAAAGTTGAATTACTACGTCTTTACCTTGAAAACCAATTGGGTTTGTTACCGGATAACCGTCAATCTCGATACTTACAAGAGCACTGTTGACCAGGCGAATGGCAACTTCTTTGCCGCCCATTTCCCAGGCTAGTTGTTGTTTGGCCCGGGTTTCGGCTCGCTGTTGGACTAAGCGAATAATCTGCTCCATCTCTTCAAGGTCAATCGTCTTATTGGCTGTTTTGCGGGCTACCCGGATAGTAGTAGTTGTTCCTTTAACCAGTTCACCGGCTATACCAATAATTGCCGGGCGGGCACTTACCCCGGCCTGTTGCTCGGCTTCATTTAGTGCAGCGTCACAGTTTTCGACAACCCCAGCAATGTCAGCAATCGCTCCGGCCTGCATGTCGCTTAAGGCCTGGTGTTTACGACCAACACCAACAACATCAATACTGCCATCCGAATTAATCTTGCCAATCAGCGCTTTAATATATTCGGTACCAATATCCAGAGCAACTAGGTAATTTTTACCTGCTGGACCCTTGGCGGCCTTAAAGCGGATATTCTGTAATTTACCTTTGGAGGTCGTAACTAGTTTAGTGGCCGTATCTTTGCCGACCGATTTGAGCTTGCTAAGCATAATAACTTCTACAGTATAGCACCGAGAGCGCTTAAGTAAGGCTTAAGAACTGGCGCTTTAAGTCAAAACCGCTTTAATCCGTCGGATGCCAGCCGAGGATGACTCCTCTTTAATAATTTTAAAGTGTTTTCCGCCCTCGCCTAGTTGTCCGGTATGTTCAACATGCGGTCCTCCGCAAACTTCCAAGCTATACGGTTTAGTTTCTCCTTTCGGGGTCATAGAATAGACTTTCACTTTGTCTCCATAACGTTCACCAAATGCTCCGAACGCGCCCATTTCATTTAGCGCTTGGGAGGTTGGATACTCTGTCCAGGATACCTGAAGATCACGTTCAATCTGGCGGTTTACTTCTTCTTCTAACGACCTTATCTGCTCGGGTGTCAATTTGCTTGGATAGCTAAAATCGAAACGCAGACGCTCTTCTGTAATATTGCTTCCGTGCTGTACGACACCTTCCCCTAGCTGTTCACGCAAAGCCTTGTACAGCAAATGCGTGGCGGTGTGGTATTTCTTGTGGATGTCTCCATGGCCCGCTAGTCCACCCTTAAACGTTCCTTTGGCGGCAGTGTGCGAGCGCTCACGTTGCAACTTCATCTGACGGTCAAAAACTTCTTTCCAGTTCGTTTCTAGATCAACTCCCTTGGTGGCAGCTTCCTCAGCACTTAGCTCAACCGGAAAACCAAACGTGTCGTACAAAGTAAATATGTCCTCACCGTTGAGACGCCGTTTGGCAGTTAGTTTATCAAACTGCCTAAGGCCCTTCCTGAGAGTCTGGCGGAAAAGTTTTTCTTCGCGGTTTAAGGTTTCTGTGACATTAGCTCGACTCTGGGCCATTTCGGGGAAATCGGCCTCATAAAGATCAGCTACCGTACGACTGACTTCTTCAATAAAGTTTTGCTCAATTCCAAGTTCAAAGGCAAAACGTACCGCGCGGCGGATCAAGCGTCGCATTACATAGCCCTGTTCTTTATTGCTTGGCGTAATTCCATCCACTGCTAAAAATACGGCCGCCCGGAGATGATCGGTAATCACCCGCATCGGGGTGGTAGCGGTCTCGTAGGTCTTTCCGGACAAGCGCTCCAGCGTTTCAATAACCGGGCGCATTACGCTAACTGAATAGACATCCGGGTCATCAAGAACCGCTGCAGCAATCCGTTCAAGTCCGCCGCCATAGTCAACATTGCGCTTAGGTAGCTTAGTAAAACCGTCCTTGGTCTTCTGGTATTCCATAAATACACAGTTACCTAGCTCAATGTAACGTCCACAATCACAATTGACATGACAGAACTCACCATACTTTGGGTTATGTTTAACCTGCGGGAAGAGATAAAACAGTTCGGTATCCGGTCCGCCCGGCTCACCGTCCGGCATTCGCTCCGGACCACCGGAACGGGACCACCAATTCTTGTCCTCATAGTAGAAGATACGTCCGTCTTGCTCGCCAAGAGTAGCCGCTCGGTCGGTGCTTACAAAGTCTACCTGTTGGCTGCCAAGGCCGGCTTTGCTAAACACTTCACTCCAGATATTTGCACTCTCTTCATCCTTAGGAATACCTAGCTTTTGGTTACCACTATAGCAGCTGACAAAAATACGGTTTTTATCCAGACCAATAACTTCGGTCATAAACTCCCATACCCAGGCAATTTGTTCGTGCTTGAAGTAATCGCCGAGACTCCAGTTGCCGAGCATTTCAAAGAATGTAGTGTGCCGGTTGTCGCCAACTTCCTCAATATCTTGAGCTCTGAGACAGGTTTGGCTGTCCACCAAACGCACTCCGGCTGGATGCTCCTGGCCCAGCAAGTAAGGTAGTAAAGGCTGCATACCGCTGCCGGTAAACAGAGTTGTTGGGTCCTCTTTGGGAACCAGCAATGAGCGCGGTATGACTTGGTGCGCTCGAGCTTTAAAAAACTCCAGGTAGGCGGTGCGGATTTCTTGAGTCGTCTTCATAGTTTAATTTAAGTATTCTAGCAGTTTAGGCGCAACGATTAATAATCCCGCCGCCAATTACCTCTTCATCGCGGTAGATAACTGCCGATTGACCTGAACTGGCAGCACGCAGCGCATTGTCGAGTTTTAACTTAACTCCTTCTTGATCAATTAGCACCTGACATGGAATGGAATCAGAACGGTAACGGCACTTAACACTGTAGCCAATGCCGTTTTTGGGCCGATCATTAATCCACCAAGGCTCGACCAACTCAAGTTCGCTGCTCCAAAGACCCGGGTCAGTTAGTTCACTGCTAACATAGACTTCGTTCTTGGCCATATCTTTACGGACTACATAATAGGGTAATCCGCCACCAACGTTTAAGCCGTGACGCTGCCCAATCGTATAGTAAATGGCTCCATCGTGTTCACCGATAATCTTGCCCTGCTGATCGATAATCTTGCCCTTAGGTTGTTCACCAAGCTCACTTAGCAGAAACTGTTTAATACCGACTTCGCCAACGAAACAGATGCCTTGGCTATCCGGCTTTTGGGCGGTTCTTAAATTGCGTCGTGCGGCTTCTTTGCGAACCTCACTCTTATGCATTTCACCTAAAGGGAAAAGGGTACGTTTTAACGCCTGGCTACTGATTCGATAGAGAAAGTAACTCTGGTCCTTAGTTTTATCTCTTGCCGTTAGCAACTTGCCGTTAATTGCTCTCGCGTAATGACCGGTGGCGATTAGCTCGGCGCCCATTTCGGTAGCCGTATTTAAGAAAAGCTTAAACTTAATTTCCTGATTGCACATGATGTCCGGGTTTGGTGTCAGACCTTGCTGGTAGGCTGACAGCATGTAATCGACAACTTGTTGGCGGTATTCAGTCTCGAAATCGAAAACCCTAAAAGGGATACCTAACTGTACGGCAACCGCTTTAGCGTCCTTGAAGTCGTCCTCCCAACCGCATGTAAAGCCGGGCAAATCACGCGTCCAGTTCTTCATAAAAACTCCCGTGACATCATAACCCTGCTCCTGCAATAACGCTGCTGCAAGAGAGCTGTCAACACCGCCGGACATGCCGACAAACACCTTCTTTTGGCTCATCCTAACATTTTAGCCTAAAAGGTAAGTTTATCGTGAACTTAGACGTCTAAAAAGACGCTCGCCATATCCGCCTTAACGTGCATCAGCCCACCGTTAATCCGGATTATTTTACGCTGCTCATTAGCGTTTACTCTGATCACCAGATCGCAAGGCTGAAGTAGAGTAATGAAGTTATGGTGACCGGGTAAGACATCAAATGGGCCGGTCTTATTAACTCCTGAAATGGAAAGGGCTGGCTCATCAAAATATACCTGGTAGGGCGAAGCTACTTTGACTCTCAAGGTCTTGGTTTGGATGGCCATCAAACGATAATTTCCTCAATACCTTTTAGCGTGTCCTCGCGGCTGAAATATTCTCCTTTGGCATTGTTTTGCTGCTCCATGACGGACATGTGCTGGGAGAAGAACTGAATTAGCTTCTTTGCCTTAGCATAATCGGCTCGATCAGCAGTAGATAGTTCGCTCTCGCCAATGATGGCAATAATCCCCTTTAGCGATTCGTACTTTTGGATTAAGGACTGAACTTGAAGGCTGAGCAGATAGTGCCTTTCTCCGACAATTTCAGGCGACAACAAGGATGAGTTGGTGCGCAGTAAATCAACAGCCGGACGAATTCCCTGCTCGGCAACTGAGCGCGATAAAACAATTACCGCATCGAGCTCATGCTGAATCATCTGAACGGCCGGATCAGACAAATCATCAGCTGGAACATAGATTGTCTGAATTGAGGTTATGGATCCGTCTTCAGTTGAACTTAACCGATCCTCAATTATCTTTACGTCTGAGAAAATGGTCGGCTCATAGCCGCCTTCACTAGGTATCTGGTCAAGAATCGTAGAAACTTCGTTGTGCGCCTGAACGTAACGGTACATATTGTCGACAAAGAACAAGATGTCTTTTTTCTGGGCATCACGGAAATATTCGGCTAGTGTGACTGCGGACAAGCCAACCAGCATACGTTGAACCGGGTTTTGGTCCATCTGGCCGAAGAACAGACAGGTGTCTTTCAATAAATCACCCTCTTTTAAGGTGTCATACAGTTCTTGTCCTTCCCTGATTCGTTCACCAACTCCGGCAAAGAGTGATAAGCCCCGGCCGCTTTTAGAGACATTATGCATCAGCTCCATGATCAAAACGGTCTTGCCGACACCGGCACCACCAATAATGCCCATCTTGCGCCCTTTAACGAAAGGAGTGAAGAAATCTATAACCTTAATCCCGGTCTCAAGGATCTCATTTTTATCGCCACCAAAGTTTTTGTGAGCTTTAGGAGGAACGAAGATGTTGCGGCGTGTTAAATCACGACCATCAATCGGGCCCAGGTCGTCAATCGGTCGTCCAATAGCGTCCACCACTCTACCAAGTAGTTGGTTGCCGACCGGTATCTCAATGCTTTTGCCGTTGCCCTTAACTGACATGCCGCGCTCAAGCTTATAATCGGCATTAATGTTTAAGCAGATAGCACGGTGGTTTTTTTCTAGGCGCTGCACAAGAAGCGGCGATTGATTCTGGTTATCGGCAATCAATATCTCATAGACTCCGGGAACTGAATCATCAAAATCCACGTCTACGATTAGGCCCCGGACAGCCTGGATAATGCCCTGGCTCATGACTGTGCTCCCACTTTACTTAAGCCGTTAATGACTTCTTTTAAGCGCTCGTCGGCAATAAAGCGCCGGCTACGATTGTATTCACGTCTTAAATCATGCATCATATCGTTGGCTTTCTCGCTGGCATTTTTCATTGATCGGAAACGACTGGCATACTGAGCCAGCTTGGAGTCAAGTATCGTCTGGGTAAGGGTTATCTGCATCATCGTATTTTCCAGATGTGAAGCAACATCTGTAGTACTAGGCTCGAAAATGTAGTTTTCATCACTAATTACCTTGCCAGTGTGCGAAGCCTGCTTGCTGGCTTCTTCAATAGCTTGTTTCAGCTCAATCTTTTTAATATCTTGGACCATTAGGGTGACATAAGCTTGGTAATAAACGACTGTTGAGCGGTAAAGACTAACCTGTCCTATTAAGGGCCTGACGTTGATGTTATCGTCATGGATTGGCAGCTTAAAGTAGCGCTTGTAGGGCACTCCGGAAGCAGCTAGTTGGAGAGCGCCGTGATGTCCAATAATAATGATGTCCTGCTTGTCTTTATCGTATGTAGAAAGCATCCAGCTAATTAGCTTCTGGTCAATGTCGCCGCTTAATCCCCCTTCGGCAGTTATGGCAATTAGCAATTCCTTATCTATTTCCGGAGCAACATAACCGCGGCCATAAGAGAATTGTTTGTTTACACGGATCTGTGAATAAATTGACCACAGTTCGTTAAAGAAATGCTGGGAACTTAACACCTGGTCTTTGACTTGGGCAATACGCATACTAGCCAGGCCTTCGAAAACGTCAGTCAAGCCAACCACTGAAGACATCGACTGCTGCTCGGCTAAAACATCATTTAGGCGCTTCATCTCTTTAGCTCCACTAAGCTCTCGGCGAGTAGTTTATCTTTAATGCGTTCATAATCGGCCTCTTTCTTAAACTCCAGAGCGGCTTGGTTAGCCTGGCTTTTGAGCTTTTGGATGTTTAGTGGCTTATCCAGAGAGGCATGGAGTACAATATCCAGTGCTAAAGTTTGGGCAAGTAGCGAATAGTGTTCATTAATTTGTTGGTTCATCAGCTGAAATAGCATTTTGCCACGGTTTAGCGAAGTTTGAGCCTGCAGAGCGAGTTCTGATCCGAAGTGCGCATACTCTTCAGCCTCGTTATAGTCAGCCAGTAATTTTAAAGCTTCAGCAGTGAGTTCTTTTTGGCGTTGGTTCTGACCAACCCCGCCAACTCTGGATACACTTAGACCGACACTGACCGCTGGACGCATCGTATCTCTAAAGACTTTCATGTCCAAAATCCACTGACCATCAGTAATGGACATAATATTGGTTGGCAGATAGGCGGCAATGTCCCCGCTGTCGGCCAAAACAATCGGTACAGCAGTAAAGGTCTTCTTATTGGACTTTAGTCGGCCGGCGCGTTCCAGCAAACTGGAGTGAGCATAAAACATATCTCCCGGGTAGGAATCGCGTCCCGGACTCATCCTGGAGAGTAGGGCGACCTGGCGGTAGACATGGGCATGGCTGGTAAGATCATCGTAAACAATGACTACGTCCTGGTCGCATTTTTGCCAAAGATACTCTCCGAGTGCACAACCGACATACGGCGCAAGGTAGCTGGCAATTAACGAATCAAAACTGGTAGAAACAACGACTATACAATTATCCATCGCCTTGGCCGCTTCTAAGCGAAGCAATAAATTAGAGATGTCCGTTCGGCGTTTGGCAATTAAGACATAAATTACGGTCTCATCGCTTTTGGCTTGGTTAGTTACAATCTGGGTAGCAAGTGAAGTCTTACCGGATTTGCTATCGCCCAAGATAGCTAGGCGTTGACCCTTAATTAAAGGCAGTAAGCTATCAATGACAACTACTCCGGTAGCTAACTGATCGCTTAGGCTAAAACGCTCAGAAAGCGGCGGTGCATCGTTAAATACCGGCCAAGTGGCTTCAGCGGCAATTGGTCCTTTTCCATCTAGCGGTTCGCCAAAAACATTAATTACTCGACCAATAAAGTCGCGGCCGACCCGGGTTACCAAATCATCGTGCTGAACTACCACCCGCGTACCAATATTTAAAACCTCTTTACCAAGGTGAAGTACGCTTGTGAACTGTTCACCGACTTCTGTGACGTAACCCTTACTGCCATCCTCAAACAACACTAGGGAACGAACTTTAACGGGTTGCATACCGCTAATCTTGACTAAAAAATCATTAACTGCCGCCACTTCGCCAATCGGGCGGCCAGCTTCAACTAAATGATCAAAGTGTCGATTGTCGCTCATAGGGGCTCGGTTGCCTGGGACTCCCTAATCCCATTAAGCAATAGCTCACGCTGGTCACTAAATTGCTGACGCAGGCTAAAGTCATGGTAATGGTTAAGCGTTCTTAGAGTAAATCCGGCTGCAATTGATGGCTCAAGGCCAACGTTAATCAGCAGTATCGGATCGATTCGGTCCCGAAACCAGCTCGTGATTTTAGCCATGAAAATACTTGATGGTTCACTTGCGAAACTAATATGTACCTGCGGAGCACTTTCGACTAAGTTGCCGAGGAAAGCAATTGCCGCTTCACGATCCTCGGTCTTTAGCAGGTTAAGACTATTCTCTTGGGCAAGGTCATTCAACGCCGATGATGGTTTTGGCAAGGTTTTAGGCTCTGCCCCTGATTGGCGTAACTCTGTTTGGTGCGCATAATCGTTTAGCACTTCCAGCTCACGTTTTAGACGCATCGCATCGCCTAGGCTAATCACCCGAAGCGGTAAGACAAGCTGCTCATGCGCCATGTGTAATATCCTCGGCAATCGACTGTTTATTTGCTTCCAGTTCGGATAGGATATACTCCAACTGATCACTCAGATCAATCTGCTTACCAATCGCCTCCAAAACATAATGATTAATGATGTCAGCCATATTTTGTTCGAAGCGCCCGATTAAACGCTGTTTTTCAGCCTTAACCTCGCTCGACATTTGCTGACTCATCATTTGGCGTTGCTCCTCTATGGTCTCCTTGGTTTTCTCGATTGAATCAATCGCCATTTGCTTGGCATCGGTAATGGATTCTTCATATTTTGTAAACTCTTCCCTCAACTTAGAGCCTAGCTCCTGCTTCATGTATTCGTTTAGCTGGCTAGTGGTTAAGCGAAGGTCTTGTTGCAGAAACATTGCGTTTTCGCCAATAATTTTCTCGAAGTGTAGCCGGCCGCGGTTACGCAGTTCCTCACGAAATTCCTCATTAAAAATATGCTCTACATCAGTATTCGCGGCATCAAGCAGCTGCTGACGAGGGTTCTTGGAACTTTCACTTAAGTGCGATAGCTTAGTTATTAGCCAAATAAAAGCAATACCGGCAGATACGATTGACACTAATATGACTGCCAGCCACCAAATTGTCATTTATTTTATCCCACCATTTTTGCTTATTTATGCTTCCTGCTTAAGCTTTAATATACCGCAGAATGATTTGACAAGCAATTAGTCAACAAGGGTATGAAGAACGGCGATTACCCGGTCTATTTCAGCTTTGGTGGTATTTCTTCCTAGGGTAAAACGTAGTGAAGCGCGAGCATCACTGTCTGCTAGACCCATAGCTAGCAATACGTGCGAGGATTCGCTGCGGGCGGCACTACAAGCCGAACCGGCAGCCGCCATAATACCAGCTTGATCGAGTTTTATAAGCAACGCCTCGTTGTCTTGATTCTTAAATGTAGCGTGAACGTTATTTGGCAGACGCTGTTTTCGGGATCCGTTAATAGTGACTAAAGACTTAAAGTTCGCGTATAGCTCTTTGATGAAGTAATCACGCAGCTTAGTTTGCAAATCACTCTGCTTGGCGCGCCGCTTTTGAGCCAAACTTAAAGCCGCAGCAAAACCAATGTCTGCACTGACATTCTCAGTTCCGGAACGCAAACCGGATTCCTGGCGTCCACCGTCAATTACTGGACTAAGTGTTGCTCCAGCGCGCACATACAAGGCGCCACTCTGTTTAGGACCATATACTTTGCCACCATTCAAGCTCATCAAGTCAACACCAAGACGGCTAACATGCAAGTCTAAAAAGTTACCGGCTTGACAAGCGTCAGTATGAAAGAGTAGCGGCAATCGGTTGCCCTCTGCTCGACGCTTTGCACGCTCGGCGTTAATGATAGCCGCAATAGGTTTAAGTGGCTGAATAGTGCCGACTTCGTTATTGGCGTACATAACGCTTACTAATACGGTGCGCCCATCAAGCTGATTAATTAAATCTTCGAGGTCCAGACGACCATCAGGGTCAACTTTAAGCTTGGCATGGTCAAAAAGAGCGGCTGGGGCTAGCACCGATTCATGCTCGACTGCCGAAACCAACATCCTAGCTTCTGGGTAGCGTTGCATTACACCTTTAATAGCTAAGTTGTTGGCCTCCGTACCGCCAGCGCAAAATATTATTTCTCCCGGCTTAGAACCTAGAACTGTAGCAACCTGGGAACGAGCCAGATTTAGTATAGCTTTAACCTCCCTGGCCGCCTGATAGTCGGACGAGGGATTAAAGAACTTATCTGATGCAAATGGTTGCATCAGATCAGCGACACGTTTATCTAACGGAGTAGCCGCCGCATAGTCCAGATAGATTGATTTCATGGACTAAAAAGTTGCCGCTATGACGTTTGGTTAGCTAAGCGCTGCAATTCAGGGAAAACTTTTTTGCTGTATAGCTGGCTGGCCTGATAGAGGTTTAACAACTCTTCTTGATTAACCTCGCGGTAGGGGTTATTGCCTTGAGTTTTAAAAACGCCGTTTGGTCTAACGTCATAACGGGTAGTTAAACTACGGCGGCGACCGCGTTTATCCGGCCATTCCTCATGCCACACCCAGGTGTGTTCATCTAGACAGAAGAACTCTCGGCGGTGTTTGTTTGGAACCGGCCCAAATAATTGTCCGCCGATTCTAGCTTCATAACGAATTAATTCTTGCACGCTGTTCAAGGGAGTACTAAGCGCTTTCTTAATGGAATCGATAATCATTTAGGCGGCCCTTTCAACATCTAATTCGTCTAGCTGATCGGAGTAAATTTTCTCAACACGGGAACGGATAAAAGTAATATCCAACTCACCGTCGACGCCTACTTGCATTTCTGGGGCAGCTTCGGAAGTAATAACTTCTTTGGTTTCGGTACTCATCGCTTCCGCAGGTGAATTTTGAACCTCGAGCGGCGGTTGCTCAATAGCTAATTTAACTGCAACAGCAGCTTCCAGGCGAGCTATGGCCTCTGAAATTGTAAATAAGCGATCCTCGGCCGGATGCCTTGTCTTAAGTGTCTCTCTTGAGTAGTCGTCTTGATTCATAATATTCACGCAAAATTTAATTATATCCCAAAAAGTTGTTTCGTGTTATCTATAGTTGCTTGTTCGAGATTTTCAAGTTTAACTTTTCTAAGCTCCGCTAAAAACTCGACTATCCGCACTATGTATTTTGGCTCATTTATATTACCACGATATGGGTTTGGTGTCAAGTAAGGGGCGTCAGTTTCAAGAAGTAAGCGGTTCTGCGGGATAGCTTTAAACATTTCTTTCAGGAGCGGGTCTTTAGCAAAAGTCGCGATGCCGTTAACACCAATGTAAAGCCCCCTGTCAATAGCCATATCCAGAGTCTCCTTGGTATCCGTAAAACTGTGCAATACTCCACGTAATCTTCCTTTGGGGTAACTATCGAAGATCGGCCAGAAATCTGAATAAGCCTCCCGAACATGAAAGATCAGCGGTAAATTGTTTTTAATTGCCTGGTCGAGTTGAAATCTTAGGATTTTCTCCTGATCTAAAGGTTCAGAGTGCTGATAATAATAATCTAATCCGCATTCACCAATAGCGATGACTTTGGGCTGCTTAATCAGCTCACTAAACTCAGCGCTAGCTTTAGGGTTGCTAAAAAATCGTTTTGCTTCATGCGGGTGAATACCAACAGCGGCATAACAACCAGTGCTAGCTTGAGCAAACGAGACTGCCGCCACGCTGTCTTCTAATTCCGTTCCAACGCAAATAAATTCCTCTACTCCTGTCTCTCGTGCACGATTGATAATCTCGTCTGGACCAAGTCCCAGCTTGGCCCATTTCCTTGAGGTTTGGTCCTCGCTAGTCGGGCCAAAGGAATGGATATGACAGTGGCTATCTATTAGCTTAATCATATCTCTGAGCTAGGGACAGAATCTTGCTTCGGGAACAGCACAAGATGTGATGGACTTAATGATCCATCCTTAAAAACTTCACTTATCTTACTCGAGGTTAACGGCATGAACGGAGCGAGCAGATCGGCAATTTCACGAATGCTGCTAATTAAATAGACAATAACTTCATTAAGATGCTCGCGGTCACCCTCCTTGGCTACTTCCCAAGGCTTTTCTTCGTCGATATATTGGTTAAGTCCCCTTACTTGTTCCCAGACGCTTTCTAGGGCTTTATCGAAGTGACACTCCGCTAGAGCTTCATTGTACTGAGTGACGTCATGTTCGGCTGGAGGGATATTTTTCACTTCGCCATCAAGGTACTTTGAGGCCATGACCCGAATCCGTTGCACTAAATTACCCAGCTCGTTAGCTAATTCGCTGTTGTAAACGGCCTTAAATCTCTCCCAGCTGAAGTTACCGTCGTCATAACTTGGCATGCTCTTAAGCATGTAGTAGCGGAAAGCATCTACGCCATATGGTTTAACCGCGTCGAAAGGATTTATTACGTTCCCTAAGCTTTTGCTCATCTTCACACCTTCAGCCGTCACAAAACCATGAACATAGAGCTGTTTGGGCAGCGCAATATCTAGCGCCAGAAGCATAGCAGGCCAGATAGCGGCATGAAAGCGGATTATGTCTTTACCGATAACCTGCACATTTGCGGGCCAGTACTGCTTGAATTCTTCCTGTTCCGGGTAGCCAAGAACGGTTATATAGTTCATTAGCGCTTCAAACCAAACATAGATTACCTGATCTGTATCGCCTGGGACAGTTATACCCCAGCTCAATTTGTCTTTGGGTCGGCTAATTGAAATGTCTTCCAAGCCTTGCTCTAGAAGCGACAAAATCTCATTACGGCGGGTAGTCGGAACAATATTAAAGCTGCCGTTCATGATTGCTTGTTTTACTTGTTCAGTGTAGTTGCTTAGTTTAAAGAAGTAGTTTTCCTCAACTAATTTTTCGTAGGGCCGATTATGGGCCGGGCATATACCTTTGTTGGCCTTAACTTCCGTTTCTGTAAAGAAAGCCTCGTCACCAACACAATACCAACCTTCATAGCGACCCCTGTAAATGTCCTTTTTTAGTCTTTTCCAAATTTCTGCAGCTCGCTGTTCATGTCCTTTATCGGTAGTACGAATAAAGCGATTGTTACTAACCGCTAGCTCTTTAGTTAGTTGACGAAAACGATCTGAAACCTGGTCGGTATATTGCTTAAGAGTTAAGTTGCTAGCTTTGGCGCGTTCAGCAATTTTGCCACCGTGCTCATCAGTGCCGGTAACAAAGATAACTTCATCGCCGTTCGCCCGGGCGTGTCTAGCTAGAACATCAGCATATAGCAGCTCTAAAGCAAACCCGATATGGGGCTCGGCATTGATATACGGTATGGAGGTTGTTACGTAGTATCTACTCATACTTATTTAGTTATTTTAACAGTACTTCATCTTGAAGAGCCACTTCTAAACGGTCAATGAAGGGGCGTTGTTTCGGGAAGAGTTTGGTTTTTGCGTTTTTTAGATCAAACCACGCTATCTTATCGATCTCTCTAAAGCTCTGCTGATTACCGGAATGAGGCGGCCATTCAAGCTCAAACGTATTGCTCGAAAATGTGCCTAAATCCGGGTCGGCGTTAATTGCCCAGATATGATTTGTCTTAATGCTGGATTGCTCATGTTCACCCAAATCAATCAGCGGCTGATCATAGTTCAGACTCAGACCGGTTTCTTCATGAAACTCGCGTTTAGCAGTATCGAGTTCGGATTCCCCTGCCTCGGGCTCGCCCTTTGGAACAGTCCAGCTGTCCTTATTCGCCCAAAACGGACCGCTCGGGTGAGCTAGCAACACGCTAACTCTCCTGTCTATAATCTTGTACACTAATATTCCGTAGCTAGTCTTTGGCATCATTACTCTTAAGCAACTTGGCAAATTCAGCTTGCTCGCTTGGATCTAAATCGGTAAATAAGTCCGTCTCAAACTTTTCTGAGACCTGGTAAAGATAGTCTTGATAATACCTAGGGTAGACATGAAAGTGGACATGGTTCTGCTTAAGACGACCGGCGCTTATGAATGGCCGGTAGTTTTGACGAATATCCGCACCTTGCCCTAACTTACTGACCAGTCTTTCCTCAATAAAGAAGATTAGTTCAAAGATGTCCTGGAGCTCATCCTTAGTCAGCTCCCAGGGTTTTTCCAAGTGACGTTTAGGAGTCACTAAAAAATGACCGGGAACCTTACGCGGGTTACTTAAAAAAGCCTGGGCTAAGCGGTTGCTCTTCAGTACCCGATCATTAATATTGCAAAACGGGCAATCTTCTTTAGATATCATTTATATTCCCTTCTAGGATTAGCACTGGTGGGGCTACATGGACTCGAACCATGGGCCTCAGCAATGTGAATGCTGCGCTCTAGCCATCTGAGCTATAGCCCCCTCTTAAATACCTTAAGCCCTATTATATATTAGCTAACTTAATATGTTTGTTAGGATACGAGTTATTTTTGTTCCGGGCGAAAATTAGTTGGGTGTCGGTCCATGCTGCCGCGCAACTCTTTGTTAATCGCTTTACGCTCTAACATCGAACTACTGGCTTTATCGATCATCATCCCGGTAGTATCGCCCGACTGATATACAGCAAAACCGGCCGAAAAACCCACCTCCAAGCCAAGACCCAGCTTCTTTATCTCTGCATTGGCACGTTTCTCAAATACTACTGCCAGGCTGAGAGCTACTTCCTCAGGCACCGTTTTGCGCGCGTGCAGCAAGCGGTGAGGGCGATATTCTTTACGCGGCTTTAAATCTGCAATCCACCATATCTCATCTCCTCCTGCACGCCCGATAAGGTCTTCCTCGCGACAAGACCTGCCGACAGCTTTAAGTAAGGCGTCTCCACCGTAGTAGTGGCCAAATTCAGTGTTTGCATACTTCATGTTATCTACGTCACCAATAATTAAGACAAATTTGTCTCCTGTTTTACTGGCTTTTTCTACGCGTTGGTCCAACTCGTTACGAATTAATTTATCTACTTTCAAGCCAGTCAATTGGTCACGACCTAACCAGGCAATTTCTTCTTGAAGTTTTAGTTCTCTTTGCTGCGCTTCTTCTAAAAAATATTCCAACTGGGCATAATTTGCCCGGGGCACAAACTTCTCGGGATCGGGATATGATTCGAATCGAGATCTCTCTACGTTCATCTTAGCTAAATTATATACAAAAAATTGCGTAATAAAATTACTTATGGTCTACTATTCGGTTTTAACAGCTAATGATTTTTGAGGTTGCTTTTTACACGAAAGTTTGTCTAAAGATAATAAAAATGACCACATGGTATATGAGGTCATTAGTTCTTTGGTGGAGCTGCCGGTTATTGCAACCGGGTCCGTCGATCTACTATGGCTAGTCTTCTACAGGCATAGGCTGTTTTAAAAATTTTGACAGCGGGTATTTAAACAGTCAAACTTCCGCTGCTATAGTCCGCAAAGTCTTTAGCGACCGACGCGAACGAATTGGTCGCCGCATCCGGAAAATATGAAGCGCCTTGCCTCTATCCGGCGTTAAGTCAGACGCCGCTTTAGGTTTAAGCTAAAGCAGGTGCGTATACTGGTGCTAGAAACAAGTTCTTTACAGCCAGTGCTACGCGGTTAAATGCGTTTGCATTTAGATTGGTTTGCCTATAACGCTGGCCAGCGGCCTGCCGATCTGTCCTGTAAAACCGACGTCGAGCTAAATTCAGCCCCACGCGTATGTGAGTTGTTGCTTGCTAACAAAAATATATAACTCTGTTAGCACAACCATATTATACCACTTTCTCAGATTGCGTTTCGGTTAGCGCTTTGGTAAGTTTTACCCATTCTTCAAGACTTAGTTCCTGAGGCCGACGGTACGGATTAATAGCCGCTAGTCGTAAATAGTCTTCAGTTGTTGATTTGCTTATTTTAAGACCTGCACTAAGCGAGTTCGCGATTGTTTTACGGCGTTGACCAAATCCAGCGCCGACAACTCGAAAGAATTCTTGGCTTAAATTAGTTGGGGGTACTGGGCGTCTTTTTAAAACCACCACCTGAGAGTCGACTTTAGGTGGTGGACTAAATAAATTCGCGGGGATAATCGGTCCAGGCGTAACCTCCCAGTAGGTCTGAGCAGTCACGCCAAGCAAGGATAGTTTACCTGGTTTGGCACTTAATCGTCTAGCGACCTCCTTTTGCACCAGCAAGACACATAAAGATGGTGGATTAGCCGACTCACTTAGCTGACGGATGAGATGGCCGGTAAGGTAGTACGGGATATTGGCAACTACTTTATATCCCTCATTTAACTGGGTTAGGTCGTAATTGCGAATGTCGGCGTTAATAAGTTCCAGCTTAGGTTGATTATTAAAGCGTTCGGAAAGTCCTGCTAACAGACCCTTGTCTATTTCAACGGCTATAACGCGAGCTGCTATACCTAGCAGCACTTCGGTCAGATTACCGGTTCCAGGACCAATTTCGAGGATATAGTCTTCAGGGCCCAGATTTGCAAGTTCACAAATCGCTTCTAATGAATCACGATCACTGAGCCAGTGCTGCCCAAGGTCTTTATTTGCTTCAATGCTTTTTTTGGCCATATCTACTTCTTCTACCACCAACTATAGGTAGTCCAATGCTGATAGGCATCATACCAACTGCCGTATTTACTGACTGCATAGCCGTTACACCAACGAAGCTGGGTGATTGGATCGGTCTCCCAATCGCTTCCTGCTGAAGCCATTTTGTATCCAGGGGTGGCTTGGCAAAGACCATAGCCATAAGGAGTCATCGGGTTGTCGGGCACACCAGGGCAATAAGTTTCACCTTGAGCCTTAGTTGGGCACCAGCCCGATTCGTGGCTAATTATATAGTCAACGTAAGGGTAGTCGCTAGGGGCAATTCCGGCATAAGCCATGTCACCCTTAATACCGGATAGGTTAATACCAACAAGAATAATTTCAGTCACTGCAGGTATTGTTACGATAGTCTGAATTGGCGTTTTACTAACTACTATGCCGTTTTGGGTATTCTCCTGGTAAGTTATAACCTCCTGTCCGGTTGAACCATTCTGCTGAACCGCACTGGTACCGTAGGCTAGAGAGTTGTCATAGACGGTGTCTACCGGCATTGCTATATTTTGGGTTACGGATGCCAGTTTTTCGCCATTACGGATCAGGAAAACTTCAAGATTGGGAGTGACTGGCGTTTCTAAGCTTGGCATTACCTGGTCATTTTTAGTTAAATGGATATTCTCGAGCTTTATTAGGTCGGCAACCGTGGCGGCATGAGTATATACGACTACTGGTGAACCGTACAAATTTAGGTCGACCGGAGTTGCCGGGTTAATAACAACCTGCTCGCCGATTGCCCCCTGAGAAATGAAGTTAGAGGTCGGGATGGTAGTAACCACGTCCGCCGGATTTAACTTGTATCCCGCCTGTTCGGCGATTGCTCTAGGAGTAGCGGATGCCGAGAAAGTAAAGCTGTTGTGTCCGTTCTCGGTTATCTCAACCGGTACGGCACGGTAAATGTTAATTCGAAAGTCATACTGGTTAATCGGAGTGGACAGGTTTGGCTCAACAACGTCACCCGGATTTAATTTAATGTCTAGCTTGTTTAGTAGCATACCGACGGTTGGTTCGATTGACGGCACAATTTGTTCTATATGGTCGTGATTAATGATTACTAGTTTTGGTCCGGGCTGATTACTAGTTTGGTCCGGCTTAAAAATTAAGTACCCAAGGATTGATATAATTAGCAGTCCGGCAAAAACAAACACTGGCACAGCAAAAGGGTGCCGGCTGGCATTTTTTGCGGTTTTAATATGGCGCTTCTGAGCTCGCTTAAAGCGCCGTTTGTACAGATTAAACCTTTTACGCATGATTGGATGCGGAAAAAGACCCTGAGCTAATCTTCATATTTTGGCAAGCTCTGGACTTGAACCCGCAACATCTGTTTATTGTACCAGAAGACGCCGCTCTAAAGTTTTTCTAAAGGGGCAAACCCGACCATTAACCTGCGTGTGCCCTTGCCTTTGAAAAAGATGGTAGCGACATCACCGTCAATTTCCAGCACCGTTCCAACGCCAAAGAGTTGATGCCTGACGTTGTCGCCTTCATTTAGCTCAATTACATAACGCGGTTCATTAGCTGAAACGCTTTGCTGTTTAAGCAAGGCCTCTCGGGCCGGAGGAGTCGACCAATCAGAAGCAACCACCGCGTCAATTTCGTTTAAAAAACGGCTCGGTGGATTATGCTGAACGCCACCGAAAAGTAGCCTCGAGCCGGCGGAAAGCAGATAGAGCTCCTGACGGGCTCGGGTAACACCTACGTAAGCCAAGCGGCGCTCCTCCTCCATTCCTTTCTGATCGTATATCGACCTGGAATGAGGAAAAAGGCTTTCCTCCATTCCGGCAATAAATACCACATTAAACTCCAGTCCTTTTGCAGAGTGCAGGGTCATTAAAGTAACTGCATCACTATTTAAATCCACGCTGTCGATGTCGCTAATTAAACTGACCTCTTCAAGAAAATCCGCCAGCTGTAGGTCCTGGTATTGACGGGCGACACTTAGTAGTTCTTTGACGTTTTCCTGTCGTGCTTCACCTTGGGGAGTCCCGTCATCTAAATACTCTAAGTAGTTAAGACGGCGGGTCAGTGCCTCAATTAACTGATAGGGGCTGGTTTGCGGAGCTTGCTTTTGAAAACTAAGCAAAATATCTCCTAGTTCTCGCAATCCGTTAACCGCTTTGGGACTTAGCTTAGGACAATCCGCACTCGACACCAAAGCATCAATTAAGGATTTAGCGGTTGTCGTTCGCCAGTCTAAAAACCGCTTTAAGCTAATTGCGCCAATACCCCTGGACGGCACATTAACAATCCGTTCAAAACTAATGTTATCCTCAGGCTGAAAGATTAAACGCAAGTAAGCAATGATGTCCTTAATCTCTTTTCGATCGTAAAAACGCATCCCGCCAACGACTTTGTATGGCAATCCGAATCGAATAAAACCCTCTTCAATTGCCCGGCTTTGAGCATTTGTACGGTAGAGCACTGCGAAATCCCGGTAGTTGCGTCGTCCGTCAAAGACTGCTGTCGCAACCCTTAAGCAGATCGCTTCAGCTTCGGCACGCTCGTCTCTAACCTGGAGCACCTGTACCGGCAAACCATCCCCTGCCGAGGTCCAGAGTTTCTTGTCGCTACGCTCAGAAATCTTGGTAATAATTGCCTGTCCGGCATTTAAGATATTACCGCTAGAACGATAGTTTTCTTCTAGCTTAATAACCGTACATTCCGGATAGTCTCGTTCAAAGTTTAAGATGTTTCGAAAGTCAGCACCTCTAAACCCGTAAACCGTTTGCCAGTCATCACCAATTACTGCCAAATTGTGTTTATCGTTAGTCAGCAGTTTAGTTAGCCGGTATTGAGCAGCGTTGGTATCCTGGTACTCATCAATCAGGACGTAACGGAATTGATTCTGCCAACGGGATTGCACCTGTGGCTGGCTTTCCAGCAAACTTACCGTCTGGGCAATTAAGTCATCAAAATCCAGCCCGCCGGCCGTTTTTAGTTCTCGTTCGTAAAGCGGGTAAACTTTGGCCGCTGCAGCAGCGGTTGGATAGCTAGCTAACGCTAAATACTCTTCTGGGGTAATGAGTTCGTTCTTAGCCGATGAGATTAGTCCGGAAAGCACTTTTGGCGGAAAGGCTTTCTCGTCTATAGACAGTTCACGACTAACCCTTCTAATGGCCGCTAGCCGATCACCCTCATCGAAAATAACAAACGTTCTAGGTAAATTAATCTTATCGGCATCCATTCTTAAAATGCGCACACAGATTGAATGAAAGGTACCCATGAACGGCATAAACGAACGGTTGGCAGCATTCGCATTAATCAGCGCGGCCACCCGGTTGCGCATTTCCTGGGCCGCCTTATTGGTAAAAGTTACCGCCAGAATCTCTGGTGGTGTAGCTTTCCCGCTAGCCAGCAAATATGCAATGCGATGGGTTAGAGTTTTGGTTTTACCGCTGCCTGCGCCAGCTTGAATAAGCAGCGGACCTTCGGTACTTAATACAGCTCTCTTTTGCTCTTCGTTGAGTCCGCTTAGTAATTCAGTAAATGGCTCCATTGAGTCTTGCTTCATAGCTTAATTGTAGGGTGTTTAGGAATTAAGAACAAAGAAGTTAGTATGCGGTAAGTGCCAACTGTTACGAATTATTCCGGCATCGAGCGCTATATCCAACCAGACAGCGGCTAGCAATATGCAAATTAGTACCCCGATTAGAATAACACGGTGGTTATAGCGTTTTTCTTTCATGTTGATTGGCAGAAAATAACGCTCCTGAGTAATTAGCTGATTAATTTTCTCCATGTGCGCCCGGCTAACTTCTTCTTGCTGTAATTCAAGGCGCACCTTGGCAGCATCGGATTGAGCCTCCGGTGGCGTAGATTGGCCTTCGCTGTCCGGCTTGGGCTCGTTAGTTTCAGAAGCTGGACTAGATTCTTGGACTGGATCTAATCTTTGTTGCTCAGACGGATTAGGCTTCTCGGGTTCGGGTTTATCTTTAGACGATTCGGGGTTATTCTCGGTTACCGGTTTAGTTTCCAGTTTCGCGGCTTCTGAAGCTACCTCCTCTTTGTCTTTAGGAGAATCAAACTTAATGAAGTTATTTCGATTAACATTATCTTCTTCGTTTTTCGGCATTGTCTCGTCTTCGCTAGCTTGGGCAACAAATTCTGGGTCAGACATAATTGGTTTGCGACTAACGATAATTGGTTGATTTACCGACTCAGACTCAGGCTTATCGGAGACTACATCGACTGATTTGTTTTTCTTAATTTCTACCACTGGAAATTTCCCCTAATTTTGCGATTGCTCCGTTTTGGGCTCGCCTAATGAAGCTATATGGACCCCAGTCACAATATCGCTGAAACGTTCATAATTTAGGCTTGCCCGACCGACCAATAAACCATCAACACCCTTAACCTCCATAATAGCCGCTACGTATTCCGGCTCATCGCTACCACCGTACAAAATACGTACCGCCTCTTCGGTTGTTTGCCCGTAAAGTTCTCTTACCTGAAATCTAATCCAACTAACCGCTTCGGCTATAGCTTCCGGCGGTGCCGGCTCATCAGCACCAATTGCCCACACCGGTTCGTAGGCAATCACAACATTTTCTACGTCTTGACTGGTAAGATTGGCTAGTGCAGTGACCACTTGGTCGTGGAGTACTTGTTTTGTCTCTCTTTGGGAGCGTTCTTCCTTGGTTTCACCAACGCACAGAATTGGAATAATGCCGTTACGTACCGCGGCGGCAACCTTATCCCTAACCTCATCTAAACTCTCGTGGAAGTAACGGCGGCGTTCAGAATGACCGATAATCGCGTAATGTACAAGACCGCGCATCTGGCTTAAAGAAACCGCTCCCGTGTAGGCTCCTTCGTCTATAAAGTAACCATCCTGAGCGGCCAGACGGAATTTTCGGTGGTCAATTTCCTGGCTTATCGGCTGTAGACTTAGGTAATTAGGAGACAGAACAACTTCTACCCCGCGATGCACTTTTATAACTTTATTTAAGCGATTAACTAGCAAGCTTGATTCATGTACGCTTAAGTACATTTTCCAATTAGCCACCACTAATTTAACTCTACTCATAATGCTTACCTTATTGTACCCTATTTATCCTCCAGAGCTTCGACTCCGGGAAGTTTACGCCCAGCCATCAATTCAAGACTGGCTCCGCCACCGGTTGAAACATGATCAAACTGATCAATTAATCCACGGCTTTCAATGTAACCAACCGTATCACCGCCACCGACTAGACTAAACGGGCGGTAACCAAATTGGCCAAGTAAGGCATCAACAATTAGCTCGGTACCGTGGGCAAAGGGTCCGCTTGCATCAATCAGAGAGGATACTTCTGTTACCCCCATTGTGCCATTCCATACTACGGTACTTACTTGTTGCATTGCACCGGCAATGAATGAGCCGCTAAAAGGTCCGATGTCCAGAATTCGTTCATGCTTGGCTATGCTAATCGCACCATGCGGTACTCGTCTGGGATAATTTTCTATTTCGGCGACAACGTGCGTACTGAAGTCGACAATTCTAGTCTTTGCATTTGACTCAATCTTCTCAGCTACCACCGCATCGCGCGGCAATACGAACACAAAACGCCGCTTTTTTGCTTCCTGGTCAGCTAAACGGAGGATGTCTCTAGCAAGCGGCAGGTCGTTGGAGGCTACTAGACTATCGCCAATAAAAAGTCCTTGGGCACTTAAAAAGGTATTTCCCATAGCACCGCCAATGGCTACAATGTCGGAAATTTCAATAAATCTTTTTATTAAATCGAGCTTGTCGGCAATTTTTGCGCCGCCAATAATTGCCATTAACGGACGTTTAGGATTAGCCATTACATCGGTAATCGTATCAACCTCGCGTTTAAGCAAAAACCCGGCTACGGAAGGTAGGACGCGGGTAATTGCATCCGTCGAAGCGTGCTTACGGTGAACTACGCCGAAGCCGTCTTGAACAAACAGATCGGCCCCTTTAGCCAGTAACTTTGCAAAGCTCTCAGAGTTCTCTTCCTCTTCAGGATGAAAGCGTAGATTTTCGCAGAGTACTACTCCGCCGGGTGCTAATTTAGTTAGGGCTGCCTCAACTGGTTTACCGATACAATCTTTGGCAAACTCCACTTTAACGCCCAGCATGCGTTCCAGAACTTGTGCTACCGGATGCAAAGAGAAATCAGAATTAAACCGACCTTCTGGACGACCCAAATGCGAGATTAGAATCGGTTTAGCTTCGTGCTCCAGTAAATATTTAATGGTCGGCAGGGCTTGTTTGATTCTATATGCATCAGCGACTTTACCGTCCTTAATAGGTACGTTAAAGTCAGTGCGCACTAATACCGTCTTACCGTTAACCGAAACGTCTTCAAGTGTTTTTTTAACAAACATACTACTCTAGCATCCTTACTTTAATGGTATCGGTAGTGCCGACTACGCCCGGTTGTTGACCAGACACCGTAACTATTACGTCGCCTTTGTTAAAGACATGAGTATCTCTCAAGTAATCCGTAAGTTTAACGGCAGCTTTGTTGGTTGCCGGTCGTATGAAACTATCCACTCCGAAGACAATTGCAAGTTGCTGGGCACTACGTTCTAGATTGGTTACGGCAATCAGAGGCGTATTTGGACGCCTCGCGGCAATGCTCAATGCTGTAGCGCCGGTTTTAGTTTCAGCAACTATGGCTTTTGCTTTTACGATTTGGGTAAGTTTAATAATCGCTTCGGTAATTGCGTCTTGAATCGACTGATTAGAGTTAGCCCCGTCAAAATTGACTAAGTATGGAGAGTGGCTTTCGGTGTAGCTAATAATCCGCCGCATCGTTTTGACGGCCTCTAACGGGTAACGACCGTCGGCGGTTTCTTCACTAAGCATCAGACAGTCTGCGCCAATCAGTACAGCTGTAGCAACGTCAGATACTTCGGCCCTGGACGGTTCCATTTCATGGGTCATACTAATCAGCATCTGGGTGGCAACGATTGTCGGTTTGGCATATTGCTGCCCGAGAGTAATGATTTTGCGTTGCACCAAGGGAATGCTCTCGGCCGGTGTTTCTACGGCTAAATCGCCGCGGGCAATCATCACTAAATCCGTTTCTTTTATTATGTCCTCCAGGTTGTCGAGAGCGGCTTTGGTTTCAATCTTCGCAATAATCCGGGCATTGAAATTGATGGTCGAGAGGATTCGTCTAAGCTGTTTAATGTCCTCGGCCGACTGCACAAAACTGAGTGCAACATAGTCAATATCCTGATTTGAACCCCATATCAGGTCGGCTCTATCTTTCGGTGTAATAACATCTCCAGCGAAATCTGTATCGGGCAGGTTTATGCCTTTGCGCTTGATTAGCATCCCGTCATTTTGAACTTCTACATAAACCTCGCCATTCCTAATAGCCGTAACGTGGCTTATTACGCGACCGTCAAACAGCATTACTCTTTCACCACGTTTTACCTTAGAACTGAGATCATATTGGGTCGGCAGATGCCCACCATTACTAAAGTCGGCGTTGTGTTCAAGGACTAGGGTTTGGCCACGCTTTACTTCAAGCGCACCATCGAAATCTCCTAGGCGCATTTTCGGACCTTGAAGGTCTTGAACAATTGACACATAAACACCCAGCTCACTCGCGGCTTTACGTACCCATTTAATCTGTTCGCCTTTTTCTTTGTGAGTTCCGTGTGAAAAATTGAGTCTAAAGCCGTTAACGCCGCTTTTTATTAACTCTAAAACCAACTCATAGCTACTGGTCGCTGGACCTAGCGTAGCTAAGATTTTGGTTAGTCTACGCTCACTTGAAACTTCTGGTTTTATTATTTTATTGCCCACCATTCGCCTATAAGTATATGAGTGACAGGCCTAAATTTAAAGCCTTACGGCTAGTTATGGATAAAGTTGTACTGGCTGGCCGACTGGGGAGACATGATTCGAGTGTCTACTTCATCCCAACCTACACGGTTCATTTCAGATATCGTCCAGGCGCCGGTTTGGGAGTTTACACTCTCGACAAAAGCTACGTGTCCAAGTCCGCCGGGTGCCTGAGAGTCCTGCATAATGGCTCCGAAGCTAGGCACGTGATCAACCAGGTAGCCATCTGCTGAGGCGCGCGTTGCCCAGGTAATCGCATTGCCCCAGCTGTTTGGTATTGGCTCACCAATTTGGATACGCCGTAGAGCTACCCAGTAAGTACACTCACCGTACTCATAGGCATCTGAGGTGTTAGCTGGCAAGTCAAACAAACTAATTGCTGCGGAGGCCAAGGCGCCAACATTCGTCGCCGTGAGCAAGGTAATAATTGGCATACCCGCCATAAAGATAACTACCCCTACTGCAATAGCAACCATTTTTTTCATTTCGCGAAGACCTCGTTTGGATCAGTAGTAATTAACGGGTGTTCGCTTGCAGACGCTACAACACTTAACGCAACATGGTTCAAGTCCGCAATAATTAACGCATCACCGCGTTCACAAGTCAGCAAAAAGCTTTGTTCGAACTCGCTCAACTTAAATTCCCGGGAAACGTTACTGATTGTCGTGCTGTCCTGACGCATTAAAATCCTTAACGAACTTTGGCTGGCAATGGCTCGTCCGTATTCGTTAGTTAAAAAGTCCGTTGCCTGCTGCGAGATAATCGCGACTCCCAGCCAATATTTCCTGGCTCTTCTAAAAAGTCCGGCAATAAAACGGGCGCTTTGTTCATGCTCCAGCAACAACCAACCCTCATCAATAACCAGTAGGCGTCGTTTCGGTTCGTTCTTAACCTTATCCCAGACGAAATTTGAGATTATGACCATCATCATCTGGCGCAAATTGTCCGGCAGATCCTTGATGTCAAATACTACCAAGCGATTATCTAAATCGATATTTGTCGGGTGGTTAAAAACAGATGAAAGTGAGCCGCTAACATACTTATCCAGGCGTTCGGCTAATTTAATTTCCTGAGCGTCAATTAGTTGCTTATAAAAGTCCTCTAGTGTCACCTCGCGCTTTGCAGAGACTCTTTTGTAAGCAGCTAGGACAGCTTTATCTACGGCAGCCATTTCTTGAGCATTTAAGCCATCCGCCATTAGTGAAATAATTTCTGTAAGACCCTGGACCTGCTCGGCTAATGAGACAGAAGTGGTTGTTTTATTTTTACCGTTCAATCCAAAAGGATTTATTTTTTGGCTTGAGCCAATGGAAAGTTCAATGTGGGCGCCACCAACCGATCCTGCCAGATTAGCGTATTCACGCTCCGGATCAATAACGATAACGTCCGTGCCAAGCATTAATTGTCTAAGTATCTCGACCTTGCTGGCGTAGCTTTTTCCGCTCCCAGATTGAGCAAAGGTAATACTATTGGCATTATTCAATCCAAAGCGATCGAGCATTACAAGTGAGCTATTCGATTTATTAACCCCGTAGAGGATACCATTTTCTTGAACCAGTTCAGAAGACATAAAGGGAAAACTTAAAGCTGCCGACGAACTGTCTAAGTTACGCTTTTGTTTTAGCTTATCTTCGGCTCTAGGCAATACCGACTGCAAACCGTCAAGCTGCTGGTATCTGGCTGTTTTAACGAAAAACATTCTGGCAGCTAGGGCGGTTTCTAGTAGTTTGGTTAATTTGTTCAGGTCGTTCTCTGAGTCTGCTTTCAGGCAAATATATATAGCCAGTTGAAATAACTTTTCCTGACCGCGCTGAATTTTGTCACGTAATTGCACTGCTGAATCCAGCGGATCAGTAATATCCGGACCAACAATCCGACCAGCCTTAATCATTGTGCGTTTAGTTGATTCAAGTTCGGTAATCTTGCGTTGTAGCCTGGGCAAGGCGCTAGTTGCATCGATATCTTCAATTTGGAATGAGATATCTACGTTATGATTGAAGTTAATTAAACTGTCCAGCCAACCGGAATGAGCCACATAGGGATAACCGGAAACGTACAACAGGCGTAGAAATTGTCCATCCAGCTCGAGATAATCCGGATGTTCTTCTAGGCCCGAGTAGCTAATTAAATTTAGTTGATCTTGCTCGCCAAAACATAGCACCTGATCCGATTTATTTTTGGTGAACCGCTCTTTAAAATTCATGCTTCACCTCCAATTAGAACCGTATGCATCAATCGCATTACGCCATCTGTTAAAGGTTGGCTCTTAGCCTGCTTCGGGTTGTAAAAGGAATAGAAAAGATTGATAATCTCGATTCCTCTAAGCTCACGGGTGTTCATGCCTAGGCGCATCAAACCTTTCTCGACAATCTCGGTTTTAAGGGACAGCTGCTCACGAGCAAATTCAAAGTCGTGCCGAGAATCCAATTCTAAGGGGACGATGACATAAAAGTTCCGGCTCAGTATTCGGTTAACACTGACGAGGCCACGAACAAACGTCGCGTAGCTTTCGATCTGACTACGGTAAACGGCATGGCTTTCTTTTTTGGAGCGCTCATTAAGATCGTCCAGGTAATGATCAAGATCTATTTCGCGCACTTTAATGACGATTTGAATCTGAAAGCCGAGTCCGTTCAGAAAGCTCTGATAGGTTTCAATTAACGCATCCTGTTCGTCCTCACTTTTAAGTTCGAAGTTTACCGACGAGGTTTCAATAATACTGCAGTAGCGTTTATCTGATAGTGATAGAACTTCTTCTTGAACCCCTTTCATACTAATCTGGGCCTTTGCGGAGCCATTTTGTCGTCTGGCTGGTTCTAATTTATTGTTGAGCTTCAATATGCGCATTGAGCTGCCCCTTGTTATCCGTAAAATAGGTAACCCTTTTATTGCTTAGATAATTCTCAAGTACCAGGTAATCGGACACTGTCAAATCGGCCATCGGATGTTGTTCTATTAAAATAGGGGTGGGCTCTACTTCGGTGATTGTCGTCTCGGCATCGTTCTGGCCGTCTGTGCAAGGCGGATCGATTGTTGCTACGTAGCGCCGGGGACGAATATAATAACTGGTTAACACCCCTAACCAATGCAATAAAAGTTGGCCGCGAAAACGGACGGCCAATAAAGCGATCGGAATAGAAACTAAAAGCGTAATCACTAGCTTATATACCTTGACATGCATCACAGGCGGCAGTCCGGCGAACACAATGCTAGCTATAAAGACCGGCAAGACTAAAAGGATAATCTGGGTCAGGGATAGCTTAGCGGTAATGGTGTCTTCGATTGAAGTGATTTGTGCCGGCACTATTGAAGTTTTCATGCTTGCGGCGCCTTGTTATTTTTAGGCGTACTCTTCTCTGGATGATAAATTTTTGGCTTTGCATCGGGTAAAACATTACGCACACTATCTCCGGCAGCGCTCAAGACCGGAGCTACGCTATTGGTGTATGCATAACGAGCAGTTAAAGCCAAATAACTAACGCCGTTTATAAAATTGCCTCCGAGTCGACGGACCGTTCGCGGACCAAGGCTTGCATAGTTAAGCTGCATCAAAACCCCCTGAGTTTTAATCAGCGCAATTAGCGTAGCCAGACCAAGCAATAGCGACATGATTGGATCCGGCGAACTGTTGCCTCCGCTAACTACACCTAGGAACAATGATCCGGCTAGGGTCAAAATTATGACATGGATAAACAAAACGAAGACCGTGGAAAGATAGGCCTTTAGGGCATTCTCTACAAAATCTCGAAAACTTGGTAATAACCAAAGCAGAACAAGCAAAGGAGCAAGCACCGCACCTAAATAAAGGGCCACGATCCGTCCAATGTAATAGATGATTAAAATCACACTGAAGACTAGAAAAATAACAAATACTATAAGGGCTGCCAAGCTATAGCCGGAGGCTCCGGAAACTACTTTCAGCAATGATTGCCAAGGGGTAATATTGCCTGCTCCGGATCGGATTGCCAAAATCAAAGTGTTAGAAAGCTCAATCGCTCCATCCAGTAGATAAATCGAAGTGTTAATTAAAATAAACACTAGTAATAGCTGGGGTACGAGTGAGGACAGGCTGATGTCTCGCAATCCGAGGTACTCACCGCTCATCACATGGAATCCAAGCAGTGCAATGACCAGTGCCAGCAAACCATCGGCGATCCCGGTGCAAATGACCCATAGATGCATAACGCTGCTGCTATGAGTTAGCAAGGGAGTAGCTTTGGTAAAGTACGACAAAGCCAAAATGAACGGCTTCCCAACAGTCTGCACAATTACTGCCATCATACCGGCAATGGCTTTAATCAACACTTCCACTAGTCCGCCGCTTGCAGCAACTGGTTTAATTGCCGAAAGGGTTGGCAGTTTTTGAGATGTGGCACTAGAAGAGCTTACAAACGTATGGGTTAGGATTAGACTAATTGCTGATGCGGCCAAGACGATAACAAGGCCTAGCATGGCTCGTGAAAGCATATGCTTAGCATGAGCCAGCTTGCTAGGATCACCAGAACTGGTGATGTAAGCCAGTCCGCCCCACACTAGGAAAAAAGTACATAAAAGCGTTGCCAGACCGCCTAGACTAACTAACAGTGGAGCAACAAAACTATGAATCAGTGCAGCAAAGTAAATCATAGTCGGATGTCACCAAAAGCTGAGCTTGCGAGACTGGTTACGATTCCGCTTAATACGAATGCGGCTATCGCAATGGCTAGACCTAGTGCCGAGAAAACAATCGTCCGCTTAGCATGTTCTAGGTTATGCGGGTTACCTGAACTAGTTATGTATTTAAAACCCCCTAAGACAAAGAAACCGGTGGCCACTAGGCCAGCGATGCCAGTTATGGCCGTTATGACACTACGGATGAAATTATTTACTTGGCCCATCTGAGCATTAGCTGCCAAGGCATTGGCCGGCGGAGCTATGATAATGGCAACTAAAGGTGCGGCCAGCCAACAGCTAAGCACCAAGGCTTGTTTGATCCTATTTGACATCTCTTTTAACCCCTCCGTCAATTCGGCTGGGATTATATTTATCCGAACCTAGGCAATGCAAGTAATTTGATACGATTAATGAGCCCTATGGCTTTTGAAGGTCGATTTTAATAGTTGCTCGTAGAGCTTTAAGGCAACTAGAATTTATCTTTAGCTGTGTTCAATTTAAGCTTTAGCCAAAAAAAGGATTACCCGGCTATCGTTAAAGCATTAAATATGTCTGAACTTTAATTGTGTGCAAGCTTCAGAATAGCCGAGCCTTCAATTAGAGAAAAAAGAGGCGGTTACTTTAGGTCTTTGAGTAACTGCTCGTATTCTTCTTTCTTAATTTCACCTTTTGCATAACGTTGTTTGACAATGTTCAGCGGGTCGTTGACACTTTCACCAAATGTTCCTTTGAAGTTCATCTCGTGATGGCTTAACAGTTTAATCACTATCAGGGAAATAATCGCCACAAAAATTAAGAACAATATGGGCATTAAAATTCCTAGACCCCAGCTATGGCCGTCCATGGGACCGTAATTGTAATACATAGTATTAATAAAGCTTCCTTTCTACTTTAATAATATTACTCGACATCCTGATAATTACCTATGATATAGCTTACATCAAGCACCAAAACCTAAAACCTCCGCTTCTTCTCTGCTAAAGTTACAGTTATGATATTTAGACTTGCCTTGCTAGCGGCAATCGGGGTAGCTCTATCCAACGGTATCGCCGCCGAGCTAGAAAAAAACAGCGCCGATAAACATGCTCAGGTAATTACCCTAAAGATTAGTTTTCTGGCTAGGCTAGTGCACGACTGGCCATACCTCTTGGGCTTATTTCTGGATGTCTTGGCCTGGCCACTGACTTTAATCGCGGTTCACGCCTTGCCGCTGTTCGTGGTCCAACCGATTGTTGCTTTTAGCGTGGTTGTAACTGCCGTTATAGATAAACTTATTTTGCGCCGCTCCTTAAGAGCGCGCACGATAGTTGCGATGGGAATCATCTTTTTTGGACTAATCCTACTCAGTCTCACGGCTCAACCAGAAAAAGCTCATGCCGTCGCCCAAATTGCAAAGTGGGTTATTGTATTCTTTCCCGTGCTCTTGGCGCTTTTCGGTTCGTTAGCAGTCAAAACAAAACATTATTCAGCGGCAATTTTGGCCGCGATTAGCGGATTGGCTTTTGGCGGCACAGCAGTCACCGGACGTATGCTGGTAATTTCTCATCCGTACTGGCGAATTTTATCTAGCCCCCTGCTTTGGTCGCTGTTTGCTTATGGTCTAGTGGGCATTCTGACTTTTACGGTTGCCCTGCAAAGACATCACGCAAGCGTTATTAACGCCACGATGGTGGCCTTTGAGACTTTGGCACCCATTGCTTTAGGGATAGCCCTTCTTGGAGACAAACCGCGGCAGGGACAGTGGCTTTTAGTTGTCGCAGGGGTAGTTCTGGCTTTGACTGGAACGCTAATGATTAGTCTAAACTCTAGCCCTGAGTAGTACTTTACCACCCGGCTTTCTGTGCCGGTCCGTCTTTTAGATAGCTTAAGTAAGATTAGCTTCTCGAGAGGAGATTAAACAGTAGTCGGTTTGGCTTTGGCGCGCGGCTTATTCATTAAGTATCGAACTAGATAGTAGCCGGCAATTGCACCGATGACTCCCAACAACCATCCGGCACCAATATCCAGTGGAGAATGGACTTTAGCCAGCACCCGGGCTACTCCAATCAATACGCTAAGTACGGCCATCACAATGGCTGCTTTCTTGTGATAGAAATAAGTAATAGCGGTTAAGGTAGAAGTTAGCAAAGCATGGTCTGAAGGAAACCCATTATCTGCAGCATGAGCAATAAGCGGTTTGACATGTTCAGTTACAAAGGGTCTGGGGTCGTAATAAAGCTTTGAAGCAATACGCGACAGAATAAAGGCAATTACTCCGGCTGAAATGGTAGCCCAAATAAATTGAAGTTTTATTTCTTTGTTAGTTTTCAGCCAGGCAATAGCCAAACCCAAAACTACAAATAAGTATAGGTAAGCGGCACAGAAAATGATTATAGCGTTCATTAATTTTATTTAGATCCCTCGCTTTAATTTATAAAAGGACAACTTAATTATACTAGGCTTGTAAGTATTAATTGATTAATTACCGGAACTTAAATAGTGAAAGTTGCAAGGTTCGGCTTAAGAACCGGACTGGAATCTCTGGATTGCATATTTGCCTAGAATTAGATGCGAGCGCATTTGTTGCTTAATTAGTTTAGCAAGGCTAGTTATTAAAGGCCTGTTAATCGGCAGCTTGTGTTCGTTTGTGCCGAGACTGTTGATCCGATCAATGGACAAGGCATCAGATTCAATATAGTCCGCACCTTGATTGGACACTATAATATTACGCATAAATTGCTCGATAGTTAACGTGTCATACTCTAGGCCCAGTGCTTCAAATAACTGCAAGCAAAGTACTTCTAGTCTCTGTTCAACAGCTCCTTTTGAAGGACTTAGTAGGTTCTCAATTTTTAAATTGCTAATCTTTATTATCGCTCCTATCTCTACGACACTACTCTTAATAATTTCTATTCGTTCAGGTTTAAGATGGCTTAGGAAAGGCTCGAGTTCCTCTTCAAAGCTACTAAGTAGTTCTCTCTCACGACTGTTCATAGCGTCTATTGAGGCGTCTTTATCTATATCTTTTTGAAGTTGGATAGAATTCGGCGACTGTTCGTCGAGTTGTCTGGACTCGGCAAAATTTGCGATCAGGTCAACTAATAGCTCGCCAATGTATTCGGTTTCGGCTTGCAAGGACTCTACCGGATTAGGCAAGAAGACATCGAGTTCAGTTTCGTCAGAAAGTACAACTTCAACCTCAGAATCGTTTTCTATTGGAAGCATCACTTCGGAATTATCGAAGCTAAAGGACGTATCATCTAGATTCTCTAGTTGAAGATCTAGCCCTAAGCTGTCGGCGAATAACTCGTCCCTCTGTTCTTGGGCGGGTCTCCTTGGGTTATCTAGTGGTATATCCCTCAAGTCTGCATCAAATCGGTCTTTGATATTTTCCACAGTTATCATAGGTCGAGTTTTACTACCTTCGGGCTCGGCCTCGGTTATTACTCTACTAGTTGCTAGGTAATGGTTGGAGTGGGTTTGCGGTTTGGGAGACGTTACTGGCGCAGATTCGATGCGTTGTTTTTTGGGCACGCTATTACCAGATTTAAGCTGAGTAATCTTATCGGATCGAACATCTGAATTAGGCTTAGCAGGTTTTGTTTGGCGCGGTTTTGCTTCGCGTTCCTTTGGAGCTATTATTTGCTGCAGAGCCTCGGTCTCAGTATGCAATAACTCCTCGTGAGATAATTGAATACTCTCACTCTTATTTACAGCCAAAGAATCGGATTTTTCTTTATTATCGATCTTTTTGGGTACTTCAGTTTTACTATCAGCAGTTTTAGGTATTTTTTCAGATATTTTTATTTTCGCTACGTCTGGAGTTTCCGGATTATCTAATTTTTTTTTTGGCGTTCGCGTTGAATAGTAGATTCGCTAATGATTGGTTTAAAGTTAGGATCAAGTGCCCCTAAGGATTTAAACGTTCCTTCAACACCCTCAAGGCCTTTTTCTCGATAGGCAGCTTTGACCATGCCTCCTACGGGACATCTTTCGTCACCAAGCATCTGGGCGACTGTTCCACTGTAGCTTCCAAAATTTACGGTTTGCATCGCCTCCTCGGCGCCTAAACCATATTGCTCTCTTAGAAAATTTTCATTTAGAGTACCGTCAGGTAGCAGGATAGTTTCCTCGATAGCTGACTCTTGAGACGCCGGGGGAAATCCTTCGTATTGCGACATATATACTAATCATAGGCATTGCAACTATAAAAGTCTAGGCAGCAGCATGCCTAACGACCATCTAAATCCATTTATGCGCTACCGAGATTATTAAGTTCAACTTCTAGTGATGCTTTTTTATTATCGCCTGCTGTATAGTTTTACTAAGTGGCAACAATAGGAAAAAAACGTTTAGTCAGTCGCTTTCTGAGTGGTTGTCTACTAAACAACCTATGGCCTTGGGCAGTCTAACTAAAGTCTTCAGGTTGAATAGTTTCGCTGTTTTATTTTTGCTATTGATGATAATCCCCGCCCTGCCGCTACCGACAGGAGGCGTAACGCACATATTCGAACTCATCGTTATGCTGCTGGCAGTTGAGTTAATGGCTGGAAAAGATACTGTTTGGTTACCAAAAAGCTGGTTAAACAAAAGCTTGCCCGAGAGTCTACGTACTTCCGTACTTCCAAAATTGATTGGTTTAACTGAGTTTGTAGAGAAGCACACGAAGCCCAGATTTGCCAAGCTTCAAAGCAGTAGGTTCGGTGGCAGAATTATTGGCTTTGTAGTTCTCCTTTTTAGCGTTTTTGCCTTTTTTGCACCCCCGTTTTCCGGACTAGACACCCTGCCATCCTTGGGCGTGGTCCTGATCGCATTAGGCCTAATATTTGAGAATGCTTTGCTAAGCCTAATTGGCCTCCTGGCTGGCGGCATTGGTATCGGACTAGTGATCTTAGTGGGTAGAGTGGCCTATCAATTGCTATAACCGACCTTTTGAGTTAAGAATTGAGAATTCGGTCTTTTAAGAAGCGGCGTCAGCACTTGACTCAAATATCTAATAATTTGAGCCCGGCACGCTAAACAAAAGTCGGCTGCTGTACGAAATAAACTTAGAGTTCGCCGAGAACTCAAATCTAGCACTTAATTGAATACTCCATGCATTGAACATTCAATCCATATGCATATGCATGTGTTGGTGAGGGTTTTTATTTATCATGTACCTATTTACTGGCACAGTAATAATAAAAGCTATCGTTAATGAAAGCGCTAAACCCCACCAAAATCTTGGCTGATCGGCAGTAACTAACAAAGCGTTGGGGATAATAAACTCTATGGTGTTGTCGACTATTTCCATAGTAGCAATTGAGACCGTATCCGTTGCGGCAGTTATTTTAAAAGCGTCTTTTGCGGAGCTAGTGTGCTTACGGACGCCACGATAGGTTAATGAATAGCCGAATATAAATGCCAATAATATGGCTAGCGGTAACCGGCCGAGCCTATGCCAACCTAGGGTTGAGGCTATTAGCATGCCTATGATTTCACCAATGCCACAGCCTATTAGGCAATGGACAGTATGTCGAATAGCCATTTTCGTTGTATGATCTAACTTCATACTTTTAAGTTTAACAAATGACGAATGCATAGAGATGGTAATCCTAAGGGGTCTGATTTATAAGAGTTTAGCTAGAGAAATAATTAGATGGAATAAACTTATGCCTTATACTTCTGGGCTAGTGGTAAGGTTATAGTCCTTGTCTTGTCAGAAGCTTTTGTTAAAGCATAGATTGGGCTTGTTTCATAGCCTATATGCATTAGCTTAGCTCCTAACTTTGATGAAGCCTAAAAAGCTGGCAACAGGTCAGTGTCTGCACTGATAACAACTATCTCTGTATTTTTATCAGCTTCCTGCACCATCCTAACCGCCAAACCAACGTCAACACCCTTTTCCGCCAACTTCCATATTTTGTGACCACATTTTTCGCATGAGTCAGATTCTCTCGCACGTAGGTGGCCGACTTTAATAAAAGTTATTTTCTGATTCTGAATAAGGTTAACAAACTTTGCCTGATATTTAATCGCATCGCTAGATTTTATCTTAATCTCTGGGAATTGGTCGTATAAACGCAATCTTGCACCAAACCATAGAACTTCAGATGGGAGATTATCTGCTAACAACTCTTCAATCAAGCCTCTGAAATTGTAGTTCTCTACTACTGAACGAGTTGCTTTGTTGCCATTATCGCCAAGCAGATGGGCGTATGCCATAAACTAAATTTTCACCATCAATTAAAACTATTCTTCGCATAAAAGTTATTCTGCATCAATAAAAAAGACCTCGCGAGAACTTTCATCCAAACGAGGTGCAGTAATTAAATTATATCAGAGTTGACATATTAGTTAATATGTTTTTTGGTGATTATAGATGGTTATTTTAATTATAGATAGGAGATTATCTAATAGAATCAAACTCTTATGCTGTTTTCAATTCAAACCAAATTATCTTAACTAATGTGTCGGGGTTGACTGGTGCTTTGTAATATTTAGTGTACTCGGCATACATCTCTTCATCACTGTTATATCTTTCATGACCTTGTTTATCGCTATCATTAAAATCACCGAATCGTTTTTCTATTACTTTTGTAATTGTTGCATTGGCAAATGTCTTATTAGTTACGAATACTTGAAGCTCTATTTCATCTCCAATACTTAAATCTTTATCATCAAATAGTCGCCATGTAGAATCTTTCTCGCCAGCAAGAACAAGCGGGACTAAATAATCACGAAATTTTAATACTTTCATGGATAAATAATATCAAAGAGCAAAAGAGAATCGAACTATTTAACAGATACGCATTGGCTTCATGTCGTTAAAACCGGATTTTTATAACCAATTCTCGTCTGTAATTTTCCTATGGTGATGGTGAACCGCCTAAAAACGAATTGGAACCTTATCCTTGAAGAGATTAATGAGTGGTATGACCTACTCAGGGTTATCAATCTGGACGTTAATATTACCGCAAGTAGTAGAACCTAAACTAATAGACCTGGTTATGAGACCCTATGTCTAAAAATTCGTAATATTCTTCTGTTTCCCGATATACCACTCTGATGTCTCCAGTAACAGACCATGCTCTAAATGTTCTTTTATTGCCCTTTAAGCCATGGTCATTAAGAGGATTACCTCTTACGCCATCTATAAACATCTGTAATCTTATTTCGAATTGCTTAACTGAGTTTTCATGAGGTGCAATACGAGTTTTAAAGTGCTTATCGAAATTTTTATCCCGTTGTATAGGTTTCACTACTTAAGGTCTCTCATAAAGTCTTCAACTGTAGTATATGTCTTTAACTTGCCCGCTTTTCTTAGTTTTGACATTTCAGCTATTGCATCTTCATAACGACTATCCGCTCTCGAACTTAAGGTAATTGAAGGTAAGCCTAAATCAATCCTTCGACCCTCAACCTCGGATTTTGCCCAAAATCGTATATAAGCCTGTGCAGAATCAAAGCCAAGTTCTTTTGCACGAACCTCAAGGCCATCTCTTATATCACTATCAATCGGTACTTGTAATTTTGTAGTCATGCTACAATAGTATCAAAGTAGTATAATTGTGTCAATGGTGACCCTAAGCTCTCCGATTTATAGCCAAATTGCAAGCGAAATTATCAGATGGAATCAGCTATTGCCAGTGCGTCTGTAATACACTTGACCATATTCTCTGTAATGTCTAGGCCTTGAATACTGTTAGAATCAACCCAAGCGAAATTATCATGTTCTTCACTTAGCACAACATCCCCAGGCTCAACCTTGACGACAAAGTTTACCTGTCTGACCTTAGGCTTTTTATTTGTGCTGTAATCAAAACCTTCAAAAGTTGCTACTATTTGCACAGGAATAAGGCCAGTTTCTTCTCGAACCTCGCGAAGAGCAGCATCTTCTATAGATTCACCCTCATCTACACCGCCGCCAGGAAGCTCATAAACACCGCCAAGAAAATCATCTTTAGCTCTTTGTACCAGCAGAATCTTCTTGTCTCTTAAGACAGCAACACCTGTTGAGATGTGAGTAATACCGTCTTTGAGAGCTTGCTGTCTGAAATCGGTTTCCGAGAAATTACTCATACCTAAATAATAGCAAAAGAGAATCGAACTATTTAACAGATAGGATTTGGTAGCAAAGTTAAATACCTAATGCTTTATAACTACTTCTTATCTGTAACTTACTTATGGTGACCCTAGACCAGTCGGTTTATAAGAGTTTAGCTATTGAAATTATTCGCTGGAATAACGCATTAAACAGTCTGGATCTAGAGTTTGATTGGAGTTAGCCTCTATATACATCTTTCCTGTGTTTAATGCTTATCACTTGCAGCTCATTGCCATCTAAATCAAAAACTATGCGATAATGACCAATGCGAAATCTATAACTACCGATACTTGAATGTACTAGTTGTCTTGAATAAGTCAAAGGGTCATCCTGGTCAATGAAGAATTGAAGTTTTTTTGCGATTCTTTTACGAGTAGTTTGGTCAAGTTTATCTAAATCTTTTTTACTGCTACCAGCAAATATAATGCGGTATTGGCTCATTTATAGTACGTCCCCAAAAACCTCATCAAACGTATAAACATCACCATTCTTTATTTCGTCACGAGCTTTAGATATAGAGGCAATATACTCACTGTCATTTAACAACAATAGGTCTTCTAGCAAATCGTCATCAATAATTACTTTGCCAGTAAGTTTACCCCTACTTTTAATAAACACGATGTCGTCTTTACCTACAGAATTAATAGTAGCAGATAGATTATTGCGCAAATCGGTGGTATCTATTGTCTTAGTACTCATAATGTTACCCTTATATTACATTTCTATTGTACAATTGATTGTACTTTTATGTCAATTGCGTGTCTACTAAAAAACCTCGCGAGAACTTAAAGTCCAAACGAGGTGAAGTAATTAAATTATATCAGAGTTGACATACTAGTTAACATATATTTTGTTATTATAATGTTACCTCTGCTACGTCTTGCACCTTATTGTTTTCATATTTTGCGATTGTTAGTGTCTTTATTTCTCCAGAAATAGATAATTTCTTATAGTCAATTTGTTTTGTCAGGTTCGTCATTGATCGCTTGTCTTTATTCGTGCCAATCCCCAAATGCGGTATAAAGGGTATGTCTAGCCTAAGCTCACTTTTGAGTACGTCTGTATATAAATTGTCGTGAAGTTTTATTATTTCATTGAAACCAATACTTGGTGCTAAGAATGCATGGAAATATGTCTTGGAATCGTCCTCAACTACTTTTGTTTTATCAAACTTAACACTAAATGGTTTTACTCCAACAATTTTAGTATTTACGTGTTTAATTAATATGGACTCATTTAGTTTACTGGTAGGAAATATGAACGTAACATGGGGCTTTACAACCCTAAACATAATAGGGTCATTTTTTTGTCTAGTTTCTTGAACCCAATCTAAATCTTTCTGACTAATATCTGGGTAAGCAATTACAACATAACTCATTACAACATAA
>JAJYDV010000015.1 GCA_021777375.1 bacterium
AATAAATCTAGATGATTAACGAGTTAATAAAAATCATGCCGGACATCCAGTTCCATCCTGGAGAGCGTTTTGCCTGGTCGCCAGAGAAGCGAATTATTACCTATACGCCTGATCAGATAGAGGCAGACGGACGCTGGGCACTGCTACATGAGACTGGACACGCTATGCTTAATCACAAGAGCTATAAATCGGATCTTGAACTGCTTAAGATGGAGATGGCAGCCTGGGAGAAAGCCAAAGAGCTAGCTTTAACCTTAGGCCTATCTATTAGCGAAGAGCATATACAACAGTGCTTAGATAGTTACAGAGACTGGTTGCATCGACGCAGCACATGCCCCTCGTGTGGCACCAATTCAATCCAGAATGACCATAGCAACACCTATAGTTGCTTTAATTGCCATGCCCGCTGGCAGGTTTCCCCTTCCCGGTTCTGCCGTGCTTATAGAACACGTAAAGAAAAAGAAGAATTCGTACTAATATAAAAAACCGCCTGACATATAGACAAGCGGTCTTTTAAAGATAATCGCTAAAATTAAGCGCTTTTCTTAGTACGACGGCTAATGCGTCCACCACGGGCGCCAGCAGTTCTAGCTAGCTCACGGTTCTTGAAGAAACCGCCAGTGTGGCCTTTTTTGCCACCTGATGCACCGATGCGTGCATAAAAGTCAGCACCGTACTTAGCTTTGTTGGTCTTAGCGGCAGCTTTGCCGCCAGTCTTAGTTCCAGCCATAACGTTTGTTACTCCTTAAATTTGCCGAAAATAAAAGAGCTATTGCATACATTTGCGTTAGCCCTCTTTGTTTCCGTTTCGTATATTAATATATCACGCTATTGCTTCTAGGTCAACAAGATTTTTTAAGTTATCCTGAGTGAATTATCCCTGGCCTGCTTTTTAGCGTTATGCAGCAAACTCTAGCTGCTAACGCATAATATACCATTTAAATGCTTATGGCTAGCTGTAAGATTTGCAACCATTAGCGTCATAGATTTAACATATCTCCTACAGAACCAGCTCAGCCAATTAAGGTGTTAGCTATCTATAAATCCAATCTATATTGTTAATATTACATAGTTTACCCGGATTATTGTCGCTCTATTTTCTCTTCCAAGGAAAAAGACCCCCGCAATTACGGAGGTCTTAATCAAAATTTGGCACCGTGCTATTTTCCCAGGGGTAAACCCCAAGTATTGTAACCGCAGCGAGGCTTAACTGCTGTGTTCGGCATGGGAACAGGTGTTTCCCTCGCGCTATGGGCACCAACCAATCTCTTCCTAAATCCTTTAAGACGAGCTGGTCAATGTCCAAGTCTCACGGTTAGAACGGTGTTAAAGAAATGTAACAAAAGAAAACGTATTTGTAAATACTAAAAACTAGTCAATTGCTGCCCCTAAAGAATTGACCCTTATAAAAGGGACTCCTCTTTAGAGACCGTAAAAAGTCAATGCCTCTATTAGTATGCTTCGGCTGAACACGTCACCGTGCTTACACCTTGCACCTATCAACCTGATCGTCTTTCAGGGAGGTCATAGGGAAACCTAATCTTGAGGTCAGTTTCGCGCTTAATATGCTTTCAGCGCTTATCTGGTCCGCACATAGCTACCCAGCAATGCTCTTGGTAGAACAACTGGTACACCAGCGGTGCGTTCGACCCGGTCCTCTCGTCACTTTATTCCATCATTTCTGATAGAGCAGACTATATCTTTACCCTTCTTATATTAATCTACAAGTTAGGGTAGTGGCGTATTATAGAAGTCTTAAATTTTTCTTAAATACTTAAGAACTGGCTTCTATCTGATCTTATATAGATCAAGTCGTTACGGGGTCATGGTTTAAACCAGACTTCCCACGGTATTACCTTTCAGAGGTTTTCAGTTCTCAAATGAATATTTTACAGATGAACCAGACTGTTAAAAAATTCTTGAACCAAAAACATATGAAGGCTTCACCGTTATTAGCCACATTGTCATGACACATTACTGTGTCAAGTAGCAATTTCTTACTAAGGTCAAATCCTCTCAAGTTTCCTAGCGTCCACAGCGGATATAAACCGAACTGTCTCACGACGTTCTGAACCCAGCTCACGTACCTTTTTAACCGGCGAACAGCCGGACCCTTGGGACCTGCTTCAGCCCCAGGATAAGATGCACATTAATCTACAGTTTCCTGTAGTGTAGACTATACCATCACCCAAATCGTTAACATTTGGGGGTTAGCGTGTTATAGCGAATATAAATTGTAACCAATCGGTTACTAGACGCTATCAATCGCATTTGCGATTAGTCGTTACAGGGTCAAGCTATCTTATATTCCATCGATTTCACTATGTATGGTCGTACTTGTTTACGAAGTACTTCCATAGACGAAGACGGAATATAGGTAACAAGTTGATTGGCTTGATGGTGAACTTTGGAATTAATTCCCAGTTTCATTAGACTTTGTCTAATGATCTGGTGCTGTAGTTGATCGTATGCTTGAGTGTTTAATCTCATTGCATTGCAATCATTCCTACGATATCCATCGTCCATTATCCAAACTGCCAAAACTTGCGGAGAAATGATATCTGGTAAATTTATTGGGATTATTCGACGATGATCTTTATAGAACATATCGTAAAATTCATCCCATACTGGTGATGTTACTGAACGCAAAAGAACTGAAGTATACGTATGGTCGTTACGCAGATCTTTCCATTTTCTATAATAAAGTTTGCACTCTATCAGATCAGAAAGAACTTTGTATATCCATAATATATACTGTTCTTGCTTTAAACTATGGCCGCAAACAAATCGTTTGTGGTTGCCGTTTTGTTCAAGAAAACTATCACCAAGTAAAGTACCGATAACAATTTCTCGCAACTGACTTCCCACGGTATTGCCCATTGCGCGCATTCTTGCATATTACAAAAATGCTTGCAACTCGGGTTTCACCGTTATGAGCTAACTAAATATTGCTGATTACTCAACAAGTGGCCCTAATTGAGCCGACATCGAGGTGCCAAACCGCGCCGTCTATGTGAACTATTGGGCGCGATCAGCCTGTTATCCCCGGCGTAACTTTTATCCGAAAGCGCTGCCGATACCACACTCATGTGCATGATGCACGGACAGCGGAAAACTTACTCCTACTTTCGTACCTGCTTGGGTTGTCGCCCTCACAGTCAAGCTAGCTTATGCGTATACACTACCACTACGATTTCCATCCGTAGTTAGCTAACCTTTGAACGCCTCCGATACCTTTTAGGCATTATGTTAAAACCATAAAATGATTTGCCTGATTTAAAACAGGCCTTGTAGTCGCCTACAAGATCAGACTATATCTTCTCTATCAAATAACAGAGTTTGGCGTTTAGTCGTTGAGGGTTCTTCTTATTTTCAAGAAGCCTTCCCTGCTGATTGTCTGCACTGAACAGATTTTCACTTCTATGTTAATAGATAGTACTGTCAGATACTCAGATGTTCCAGCATATAGCCAAATACGCCCCCTTGCTAACCTCGGAGTTCAGTTAGCGAATTAAGGCAACCGCCCCAGTTAAACTACCCGCCAGACACGGTCCTCAAACCGGATAACGGTTTGAGTAAGAACAAGATCATAACAAGGGTGGTATTTCACTGAAGACTCCACCGAAGCTAGCGCCTCGGCTTCAAAGTCTCCCACCTAAGCTACACATGTTATAACCCAGTTCAATGTCAAGTTGTAGTAAAGCTGCACGGGGTCTTTTCGTCCTGCTGCGGACAGACGGCATCTTTACCGTCAATGCACTTTCACCGAGCTCTTCGTCGAGACAGTACCCATATCATTACGCCATTCGTGCGGGTCAGAACTTCA
>JAJYDV010000004.1 GCA_021777375.1 bacterium
TCCGGGGCACTAAGCATTGGCACTACTACGGCTACTGCCGTAACCATTGGTAACGTAACCAATACTGCCACAACCTCACTCATTGCTAACACCACCATTAACGTTGGCAACAATGCTAATAACAAAACCATCAACCTAGGAGCTACTGCAGCTACTGCTAACACTACAGCACTAAACCTTGCAACTTCTACCGGAGCCGCTCAAACCATTGACATAGGCGGCACTGGAGCCGGTGCTGGCTCTAATGCCTCTACTACTATAAACATCCAAGCTGGAGCCACTAACCTCAACATTACTAGCTCAGGCGCAACCTTACAGACCTTTACCAACTCCACTACAGCCTTCCAGATCCAGAACGCAAGCAGTTATGATGTGGTTACGGCGGACACAAGTAGCAACCAATTGTTGCTAGGTTCAACCACGCACTTAAGCGGTCAAGTGGCGTTTGCTAACTCCACAAACAGTAATTTAGTGTCTCTTAATGTAGCAGCTGGTTCAGCTGCATATACGCTCACTTTGCCATCAATCTCCCCGTCACTTAGCCAGTGCCTAGAATCAGGTTCATCTACAGCTGGACTTTTGCAGTGGGCTTCCTGCTCGGGCGGATCATCTAGCAGGGTTGAGAAGATAGTGTTGACTCCTGAATATGCCAATGCAGTACTTGATTCAGCTAGCGATGCATCGTGCGCTAGCGCCAATACTGGAACAATGACCAGTGGTCTGTATAACAGCGGTTCCACCTTTCAAAACTATTACAAATGGGCTGGTGGACAGACCGGTACTCAGTGTTATGACGTTGTGGTACAGATACCGATTCCTGCTGGTTTCACCAGCTGGTCGGCTGCACCGACCATTAGTGGTTACAGTTCGGATGGTACAGCCGCCCTGAATGTCGATGTTCGCGACACTACCGGCACTCTGGACGGTACAGCTTACCAAGCAGTTACACTAGGCACTGGAACTTGGACAACTGCAACTCTAGGATCGCTTACGGGCACTTACACACCAGGAGGAATGATGACTATGCGGATCCGGATGAGCGCATCAACTACGGATTATGTCGAACTCGGTACCATTACCCTAAGCTACAACAACACGTACTAGAATGGGGTCTAAAGGCTGCACCTTTAGATACCCTATAGCGTGCAGAAACCCAAATAGATCGTAGACAATACTAACTTGTAAAATAGTTATGGAACTAAAAAAACTAATCTACGAATAGAGACAAATATGTCTAACCGTGTCGGATCATCTGCGATCTATACATCAATTCTACCAACAGGAACCAACTTACGCTCAGTAAGTTTAAGTAGAGAAGCAAAACACAGGCTTATGGTAATTGAATACTACCTAGGATGCCGTAGCGTATCACTAACCTGTAGACACTTCGGTATTTGTTGCAGCTACTTCTACAAATGATATAAACGTTTTAATCCTCATAACCTAAAGTCACAAGAAAGCCAGAGCTGTAAACCTCATAGGGTTAGGCCGGTTACCTTTTATGTTGCAAAGGTGTTGAGATATTACGCAGCTATTGTAAATATATAATGTTATGGTAAAATATGTTTTATGATCAGGAGTCGGCATCTACATTTCATTATAGGAATGGGCTTGGCTATAATTTTAGTCATCGTATTGCTTGCTCTCATTATTTTTCAGCACAGTGGTCCCAAGGTGAAGACTCCGTTAGTAATGGCTTCTTATGCCAATAATCGAACAGCCCAAGTAGCCATGCTTATTGACGGTCCGGTAAACGCAGTCTCTTTGCACAACCAGGTTCAAGTGGTAGTTACTAATTCAGTCACTACTTTTAATATTTTTGTCGGATACGACGATCAACTTGTCTCAACTCACAGTTATCCTATGACCGTAGCCTCTTTTCACGTTTTTCTTCGTTCGCTAGAGTTCGCCAATTTTAATAGCGGTTCTAACAACCCATCTCTAAGTCAGGCTAGTGGCTACTGCCCGACCGGCGATAGGTATATTTTTAGTTTTGATGTCAATAGCCGACAAGTTGAGCGCTATTGGGCTACTAACTGCGCCGGTCCTCACACTTATTACGGAGACCTTAGCCTAACCCTAGCCTTGTTTCAGGCTCAGGTTCCGAATTACCAAGACATGATCAGCTCTCTAAACCTCTAGCCAATCCGAAACCGGATTCGTTTAGTTGTTCCTGCGGCTCGTGCGAGGGCGGGAGCATTTAATTTTAGACTGCCAATTAAACTGGCACTACGACTAATAATAGTAATCTCTTGGTTTGATAATTTAACCGTCACATCTCGATTATCATAATTTTCAGCAACAAACGCTTTAATGGCTTTAACTTCTTCCGGAAGGGAGAAGTTCTTACTTGCCAATATTTCTGCTAATGAATCCATAAAATTCTAATAACATTAAGTATACTTAAAGATAGAGAAAGTAGATGCCTGAACTTCCTGAGGTTGAGACAATTAGGCGTGGCTTAGATAATTTAGTTATCGGTAAGCAGGTGAGTGCTGTGGATTTCGATACTGCTAAAAGTTTCCCAAATTCACCAAGCGATGTCAGAAAGTTTCTTATCGGCGCAAAAGTAAAAACTATCAATCGCCGTGGCAAGGCATTAATAATCCAGCTGGACAGCGGCTACTCACTGATCATCCATTTAAGAATGACCGGACAGTTGGTTTATGACGACGGTACAACGCATTTTGGGGCAGGGCACCCAAACGACTCACTTGTTAGTAGTTTGCCGGACAAGTCGACACGGGTTAAACTGACATTTACTGGCGGTAGCCGATTGTTTTTTAATGATCAACGTAAATTCGGCTGGGTACGGCTATATCCCTCTTTGATGATTGATGAGATAGATTTCTTTCGGCGTCTCGGGCCGGAGCCGTTAGCTCCGGATTTCACATGGCAGAACTTCCGCGGTCGATTATTGCTTCGCCCCCGATCGTCAATTAAGGCCACATTACTGGATCAAAGTGTTGTTGCTGGGGTGGGTAACATATATGCCGATGAGTCACTTTGGGAGGCTAGAATTCATCCGTCCACAACGGTCAACTCACTTACCGTCAAAGACTTTAAGAACCTGCACTTAGCTCTGATAAAAGTTTTAAATTTAAGCTTAGATTACGGTGGTTCAACCGATCGAAATTATGTTAATGTCGAGGGAAAGCGGGGAAGTTACCTGGAATTTGCATCTGTTTTTAGGCGTCAGAATCAACCTTGTCCCCGCTGTAGCATGTTAATTGAAAAGATACGCGTTGCCGGCAGAGGAACTCATTATTGTCCGCACTGCCAGAAACTTAAGCCGACAAATAAGCGCTCAGTGTATACAATGGAGGACAAATGAGCGTAACTACACTTTGCGGTACAAATCGCTATGAGATTTGGCGCGAGCTGAATTCCCGAATCCAGCAGTTCCTGGATACGAATCATAATCCGGAAGGTATTGAACGCCTCGACGCTTCTGAGCTAGAAATTGAAAAGGCCGGGGAATTCATTGCCCAGCTCGGAGCACCTTCTTTGTTTGCGAAAGAGAGACTAGTGATTATTCGTTCACTAAGCGAAAACAGCGAGCTAAGCCAAAAGTTTATTGATTGGCTGGATCTGCACCCGAAAGATAATCAAGAAGGCGTGCAAGTAATAATTTTTGAGCCTAATCTGGATGGACGTGTCAAGTTGTATAAAGCGCTTAAAGACGAGACTGACTTTAAAGAAGTTTTTCCTTTAAATGAGCCTTTGCTATCACATTGGCTGGATGAGTACGTTCGCAGTAACGGCGGAAGCATAAGTAAGGATGCTGCTTCTTATTTGATTAATCTGGCTGGAAGTGATCAACAAAGGCTAGTTTCTGAAATTGACAAGCTCCTGACATATAATCCGGTTATCTCTAAATCGACAATCGATACTTTGGTTGAGCCTGGAATTGAGAGTGATACATTCGAATTAGCTGCAGCAGTATTTGCACGTAACGACCGGGCGAAAGCTTTACGACTTTACCAGGAACAGCGTGATTTACGGGTTGAGCCAATTCTTATCATCGGCTCGTTAGCCTGGCAACTACATATGCTGACTCTAATTAAAACGTCTCGAGAAAATAGTAGTGTAGAGGAAATTGCTCAAGATTCAGGATTTAACTCTTGGTCAATTTCAAAAGCAATGCGCCTTGCCGTCTCTATAAGTTACCAGGATCTGATCGAGGCCATAGATAAGTTGTCACTTATTGATAGAAAAAGTAAATCAGTGAGCGGTTACAATACTGATGATGCGTTAAAACACTTTTTACTAAGTATCTAAGCTTTTTTATTCTTAACTGCAGGTTGCTTTTTAGGGGTCGCAACCTTTTTAGTAGTCTTTTTTGTTGCAGTTTTGGCAGGAGTAAATTTAACATTAGCTTGCTTGCTAACTGCTGCAGCTCGCTGTTTAAGTCGAGCGGCTTTGCGTTTACTAATTAATTTCTTCTTAAGAGCGATATCCACCCGGCTCTGAGCCTTAGAATGAGTTTCGGTGCTAGGCTTAGCCCCAAGGTTCTTGAGAGCAACTTTTAGACCGCGTTTAGTTTTAGTATTTCGAATAGCTGCTTTACGAGCAACGCGCACTCTTTTCTTGGCTGATTTAATGATTGGCATAATTTTAGTGAAGTCCCGCTTCAGTTAGATTAATTACGGCTTATTACTATACAAGAGGATATATTGATGTTGCAAATGTCATATGGACAATTGGCCGCGAAATATGCTATCGTTATCGTTAAATAACCCTAAAACACAAATAGATAATAAGCATGGACAATAAAGCGCAACTAGCTGAAAAACTAAAGACGGCTAATAATGTGCTTGTCACTGTTAGTAATAGCCCTAGCGTTGATCAACTGGCAGCTTGTATTGGAATGACTATTTGGCTCAACAAAATGGGGAAACATGCTACGGCAGTATTCAGCGGAGATATACCAAACACTCTAGAATTTCTTGAACCGGAGGATACGCTCGAAAAGAATACCGACTCACTGCGTGACTTTATAATCGCACTTGATAAAAGTAAGGCCGACAAACTTCGCTATAAAGTCGAAGATCGGGTAGTAAAAATATTTATAACTCCGTATCGGACTAGCTTAAGTGCAGCTGATTTGGAATTTAGTCAGGGCGACTTTAATATCGATGCGATTGTAGCGATTGGCGTGACCAAGCAGGAGGACTTGGACCAAGCAATTACTGCCCACGGTCGTATACTTCATGACGCCGTCGTGGCAACTATCAATACTAAAGAGTCAGGAGATATCGGTTCAATTAACTGGCGAGATGGTTCATCGAGTAGTCTTTGTGAGCTAGTTTATGACCTTTGCCAGGTGATCGATGCCAAACAAATTGATCCTCAAATTGCTACCGCCCTACTAACTGGTATCGTAGCTGAAACTAACCGTTTTAGTAACGACCGTACGACGCCAAATACCATGAGTACAGCTGCAGCCTTAATGGCCGCTGGCGCAAATCAACAATTGGTAGCGAATAAACTGTCCGACAACTTAAGACCGCCGCAAGCTAAGACCGCCGCAAAAAGCGAGGACGGGACTCTTCAAATAGGCCATACAGAGCCCGCAAAGCCACCTGAAGTCGCCGTTCCGGTTTCTAATAATACATCCTCTCATGATCCTAATAATGAAAAGTCTTCACCGAGCCGAATGATCACCGAACCACCCATGCTCGGTGGACAATTGACCGCAAACTCGCTTGATCAAAACCAACTTGAACCGTCAACTGATCCCTTAAGCTTGCCACCAGTAGATACGGCCCAGCTTCTTAAAAATGAACCATTGACACCTATTGTCGGGGAGCCGCAACCAAATGACATACCCATAGTTCAGCCAGCACCTGGGCCTGCGGAAGACCGAAATCTACCATTTTCAGAAGGCGGGATTGATAAAGAAAACCAGACACTGAGTGAACTAGAGCGGGCGGTAGGCAGCTCACATCTAAACAACACCCAAAATCTGTCAGTTTCTGAGCAAGACGACAGTAGTACCGGTTCCAATCAGCCACCTTCAGAGTCCGACAGAGACAAATCACTCCAGTTTAATCCGGCTAATTTCGGCATTGATGACGATTCGGAAATTTCAGCTGACACACCACCACAAGTTCCGCCACCTATCATTTCACCGGACTTTCTTCCCCCTGAACCTCCCCCCGGTATATAGTTGATTATGGAGGGGTTGCTCCTAGTTGATAAACCTGCCGGTTGGACCAGTTTCGATGTAGTTAAATATGTGCGTGGTTTAGTCGCTCGGGCCAGTAGCAAACCGCACAGAAAGATTAAAGTTGGACATACTGGTACCTTGGATCCTTTTGCAACCGGACTACTCATACTTTTGATCGGTAAAACCTATACCTCTCGCTCCGAGCAAATGCTCAAGCAGGATAAGTCATATCAGGCCATTATGGAGTTTGGTCACACCAGTAGTACAGGAGATCCAGAGGGAAAGTTAACTGAATCAAATCCTAATTCGCTGCATCCTGAAACAGACGAACTGCTTAAAGCACTAGCTAGTTTTAAGGGTAATATCTTACAAACTCCACCAGCCTTTTCGGCTATAAAAGTTAATGGAGTCCGGTCCTATAAGTTAGCCAGGCAAAACCAAGAGGTTGAACTTAATGCTAGAGAGGTGAACGTTAAAACCTTAGAGTTAATTAGCTATAACTATCCTCAAGCCGAAATTAGAACAACTGTATCGTCGGGAACATATATTCGCTCTCTGGTTCAAGACATTGGTTTAAGCCTTGGCGTTGGAGCATATACCAAAGAACTGCGCCGCCTATCCATAGGAAGTTATTCAATTGATTACGCGAAACAAATCGAACAAATTAACGAACAAACAATTGGCTCATTTTTGATCACCTAATAATAACCTGTAACAATTCGTTACAATCTATTGCAAAAGTAGTCAATATTTGATAGATTAGTGGGAGATGATAACCAGTGAACAAAAGGCTGCAGCTATTAAGAGCGTAGCGGTCAAGACCGGAGATACTGGCGGATCCAGTGCCCAGGTGGCCATTCTAAGTGAACGAATTAAACAGTTAACCGAACACTTAAAAGGTAATCAGCATGATTTTATGGCTAGGCGAGGATTGCTACAACTAGTCGGCAAACGCCGGCGTTTGCTTCAATATGTAGCTGGAACAGACAGCCAAAAGTATTTAGAGCTAATTTCTAAGCTCGGTATTCGCAGGTAGGCCAAAAGCGGTATGTGCTTGAACCATTCTTCTTAGGGTTGTCCTTAAAGAGGGAAAGCTTGTGCACATTAAACGATAATAACGAACTAGAAACACTTAAGGTAGAGACACAGATATATTGCGTACCAAGTCCAGCGAATTGGACCAGCACAAGCCCAATATATTTGCACCCTGCCTTAAGCGATCCCGAAGGCTTTTAGCTTGTAGGACATCAAGAAAGGAACTATTTTGAGCGAAATTATTAACCCATTTGGTAGCCCGATTATATCCGTGGAAACTGAGTTTTGTGGGAGACCCTTGAGTTTGGAAGTCAATCGCGTTGGCTTTAGGTCAACCGCCTCCGTACTGGCCCGTTACGGTGATACTGTCGTTCTTGGCACCGCGATGTTATCTAATAATGTAGTTCAGGGAATGGATTACTTTCCTTTAAGCATCGATTATGAAGAGAAGTTTTATGCAGCCGGCAAAATCAGCGGTTCGCGTTACATTAAGCGTGAAGGTCGTCCAAGCGACGACGCAATTTTAGTCGGGCGCTTAATTGACCGTCCAATTCGTCCGCTCTGGCCAAAAGGTTATCGCCATGAAGTGCAGGGAATCGCCACGGTTCTATCAATGGATCCGTCTTTCCGCCCGGACATGATAGCTTTAATCGCTACTAGCATGGCGCTTATGCTGACTGGAGCTCCTTTTGATGGACCGGTCGCTGGACTGCGCGTTGGATTGGATAAGAATGGCAAGTTAGCCGCTTTCTTGAGCTCTGAACAACTGGCTGCCGGTGGTTTAGATTTAGTTGTAGCCGGCACAAAAAACGGCGTAATGATGGTCGAAGCTGGAGCTAGTGAAGTTAGCGAAGAACAAATTGTTGAAGCGATTAACTATGCGCAAACTGCCATGCAGCCGGCAATTGATTTACAGAACGAACTACTGGGTAAACTTAAGCCAACCAAGCAACAATTCACTTTAGTGCTTCCGGATGAAACGATCCAGAAAACTGTCGATAGTTGGGTAAAAGATAAACTGGGTTCTAACTTGCGAGTACCATATCCTGAACGCAATGACTTGCTCCAAAACTTACGCGACGCCATGCATGACGAACTTGCCCCGACAATTGAAGATTATGAAACGCATCGCGGTGATTACGATGAAGCTTTTACCATGGCGGTACATAAGGATGTACGTGAGGGAATTATTAAGGACCGTACCCGACCTGATGGTCGGAAACTGACCGAAATCCGCCCCCTTAGCAGTCAAGTAGGCTTTTTGCCCCGTGCACACGGTTCAAGTTTGTTTACAAGGGGTATTACTCAGGGAATGAATATTGTAACTCTTGCTCCGCTTAGTTATGCGCAATCTATCGACACTATGGAAACCACCGGTGAGAGGCGCTACATGCACCACTACAATGCACCCGGCTGGACAGTAGGTGAAGTTAGGCGTCTTGGTAGCCCGGGAAGACGGGAAATTGGACACGGTTATCTTGCCGAACGGGCTTTAACTCCTGTATTACCTAGCGAAAGCGTTTTTCCATATGCGATTCGTTCAGTTACCGAGATTATGAGCCAGAACGGTTCGACTTCAATGGCCGCAACCTGTTCCAGCTGCTTGGCATTAATGGACGCCGGCGTTCCAATTAGTGCGCCAGTCAGCGGTATCGCCATGGGCTTAATGTTGGACAGCGATCAGCCCTACATATTAAGCGATATTGCGGATGCTGAAGATTTCGCAGGTGACATGGACTTTAAAGTTGCCGGTACAGCGAAGGGTATAACAGCCCTTCAAATGGATATGAAGGTTCACGGACTGAATGTAGATATCTTAAAGCAGGCACTTGTTCAAGCTAAGGACGGGCGAGCTGCCATCCTAGAGCACATGCTTACGACTATAGCGGCTCCAAGAACCGATCTAAGTGTTTATGCGCCTCGTGTTGAATCAATCCAAATTAACCCGGACAAAATCCGCGAAGTAATTGGAAAGGGTGGTGAAACTATCCAAAAGATTACTGGCGAAACAGGTGCCGAGATAGATATTGAAGATGACGGAACAATCCGCATTTCCAGTCCAGACAAGGACAGTATTAATGCCGCAAAGCAATGGATCCTAAATATTACTGCCGAACCTGAAGTAGGTAAGATATATGAAAATGTACCAGTTGTAAGTGTTTTAGATTTCGGGGCATTCGTCCAGATTCTGCCAGGAAAGGACGGATTGGTGCATGTCTCTGAGATTAGCGACCAAAGAGTAAACCACCCGAGTGATGTTCTAAAAGAAGGCGACCGAGTAACCGTAAAACTGGTGGCGATTGATGATCGTGGCAGGTTACAGCTTTCAATTAAGGCTGCAAAAGCCGGTAAACCGACTAAGTAAACTCAAGGGCAGTGCATCTATAGAATAATGCGAAGCAAGCATCAACAATCCCGGGCAATACCTTCCAATTTTGGACTGAGCGTAGTATTTATTGGGTTGGCTTATCTGTTTTTTTCTTTGAGTATCGACAAGGGTAATTTGTTCTACTACCTGTTTACGCTTATTGCTTTAGTCCTCTTCCTTAAATTTGCAGCTCGTCTAGTTAAAGGAATATATCATGCCGTTTTTAAGTAAAAACGAGGCCTTGGAGCAGGTTAAACAAAATATCCTAAAGGACAAAGTTTGCCCGGATTTAGCTGCTGGTGCAACGCAACTGGTGTTTGGCGACGGCGATCCGAACAGTAGCATCGTTTTTATAGGTGAAGCACCAGGCAAAGCGGAGGATAGCACTGGCTTGCCATTTGTTGGCGCCGCCGGTAAATTCCTAAACGAAATGCTTGAGACAATTGACCTAAAACGCTCTGCAGTTTACATTACGAATATTGTAAAGTATCGTCCACCGAATAACCGCGATCCCATGCCAGAAGAAAAGAAAGCTTTTCTGCCTTATTTACAGCAGCAACTCGAGGTTATTCAGCCAAAGATTGTTGTGGCTCTAGGCAGGCACGCGGCTAGTTGCTTCCTACCACAACTAAAAATTAGCCAAGACCATGGACATGCCAAACGGATCACCTTGGCCTTTAGAGACCAACCCTTCACGATCGTCTTGCTGCCTTTATTTCACCCCGCTGCAGCGCTGTATAACGGATCAATGCGCCAGACCCTAATTGATGATTTCTCGCTTATCCCGGACATCATTAGTCAGCTTGATAACTCGGAATTAGTTTTAAATAAGTAACCAATTAATAACTTTAGCGTTAAAGACGCAAAAGAAAGGAAGAGTTCAAATTAAAAGATATGAACCAACCAAAACCCCCCACCAACAATAATCAAAGAGTAAACCGTAATGCCAATTCTGGCACTCCGGCCAATACTCTAGGAAGCGGTCTAAGCGTGCCGCGCTCTGAGGCTGTGCGTGCTTCCAAGCGTTCACAAATGGATGCTCAGAAAATCGCTAATCAATACAATCGCGCCGAGGTTTCCCAGCGTCCGCGTGCTAATGTCATCAAAGACGATACCGGAAAGCTTAAGATTAGTTATCTTGGCGGTCAGGAAGCAATCGGAGAAAAGAACATGCAGGTCGTGGAATGGGAGAATGATGCTCTTATTCTGGACTGCGGAAACCATCTAGGGATTGAACTTCCCGGCATTAACTACACAATTGCGGATACTACCTACCTCGAATCAATTAAGCATAAGCTTAGGGGCTATGTTATTAGCCATGGCCATCTCGATCACCTAGGTGGACTTAAACACATTGTACCTAAATTTCCTGCTCCGATTTACGGATCGCGATTTACGTTGGGCGTAGTCGCCAAAACGTTCGAAGATGCCTTTGCCGAATCAGGCTTAGAGTTTAATCCTGAGCTAATTGTCATGAATATGGATAGCCATGAACGTCTAAAAGTCGGTGCCTTTTTTATTGAACTTGTAAGGATTACGCACTCCGTACCTGAATCGGCATCAATCGTTGTTGATACCCCAGTTGGTAAAATAATCAATACCGGAGATTGGAGATTAGACCCTGAACCGTTAGACGAAAAACCTACCGATGCGGAGCGCTTGCGTCAACTCGGTGATGAAGGCGTACTATTGCTAATGAGTGATAGCTGTAATACCCCTTTGCCGGGTCGTACGCCAACCGAGCACACTTTGCAGCAAAGCTTCCATGATATTATCGGACACGCGCAGGGAAGAGTATTTGTGGCTATCTTCTCCTCTAATATGAACCGAGTACAGATGATTGTTAACTCGGCTGCAGCCAGCGGACGTCGTGTAGCGCTTGACGGACGAAGTATGATCGCCTATGCCGAAATTGCTGTCCGCCAAGGCATCTTAAAGATTCCTAAAGGTACGGTATTGCCAATGCGAGAGATTGCCAACATACCCGATCAACAAGTATTAGTAATTTGTACAGGTGGACAGGGTGAACCTGGCGCTGCTTTACAAAGAATGGCTGATGGTCAGCACAAGCATATTAAGCTTAAAGAAGGGGATACGGTTGTGGTCAGCTCTACGCCTATTCCTGGCAACGAAGTCAGATATGAGGAAATTGGCAATGAGTTAATTAAGCGTAACGTCAGGTTGTACCGCCATCCTACGCACGAAGTTGATAATGTCGGGCCTCTTCACGTTTCAGGTCATGCTCGTCGTGATGAGTACCGTGAAATGCTTCACTTGGTTCGTCCAAAGTATTTTCTCCCTATTTACGCCGGAGCGCTTAACCGAAAATATTATGCCGAAATGGCAATTGAAGAAGGATGGAAAAGGGAAAATGTCATTTTGGCCAATAACGGCGACTCAATTCTTTTGACCCCGGATAGTTTAGAAATGGGACCTAGCGTTCCCTATGGAAGCTTGTTAGTAGATCAAACAGGCTCGATAGTTAGCAACGTGGTCGTCAAGGACAGAGTACTGCTAAGCGAAGAAGGTTTAGTAGCAGTTATTTTGACCATTGACCGCAAGAGCGGAAACTTACTAACCTCTCCGGATATCATCAGCCGTGGTTTCATATACATGCGCGACAAGGAAGATGTCATGAACGGTCTAAGACAAGAGTTAAAACGAGCGGTTGCCCAGCGTTTCAAGCGGGTTGATCTAGATCGTTTTAAAGCCGAACTAAAAGATCACGTTACGCACTACCTATTTGAACAGACCCAGCTCAGCCCAATTGTTATTCCGGTAGTGAATGTCATTTCAGGAAAGGTAGGCGAAACAAAGACAGTTCATACTAACCAGACCAAAAGTGACGAGGAGTTGGCTGCCGAACAACAACGTCGTTTTCAGGAAATGCGAGCCCGTCTACTTGGCCAGGATCAGCCGGATTAGCTAGTCCTGACCACTTTAGATTGGCATTTTTTGGTGTATAATTATCTAAATGCCAAAAAAGAAAAAAAACCGTTACTCAAATAGTCGTAAACGTTCAACTAGCAAAGATCGTAAGTCTAAAAGCACTCCTAAAGTAAGTAACGGCTTTGGCTATTACGCGTTTGCTGTTGGCCTAGTCCTCCTGGCAATACTCTTAGCTATTGGGGCTTTTAATACTGGAGGAAAACTCCCGGTAACGCTCTACCACGGATTTTATTGGACTCTTGGTTGGGCTGCACCAACAGTGCCGCTTTTACTAATTATCTCGGCTGTTTTAATATTTCGTAACGAAGAGGCAGAGCTACCAACTTCCAAACTGGTTAGTCTCTTGTTTTCATTGCTGTTTTTTAGCGGATTAGGTTATGTAGTTTTCGCAAACAAATCGAGTGACGGAAGTTGGGCTGGTGGGCACGGTGGGAATGTAGGTAGTGTAATTGGCGGCGCTGTCCTAGGTGCTTTAGATAAAATACCCGCACTTCTAGTCTTTTTTATTCTGGCAGTTCTAGCTATAAGTTATGCTCTTGGCTTGACGGCCAAAGACTTGCTTAAGTTATTTAAGCGAACGGCAAAGGCCGAGACAGACACCGACCTGGCAGAACTAAAGGCCAAAGCTGAAAGTACTTTTAAACTAAATGAAGGCGTGCCAATTGAGCACCATTCCCAGGTTGAAACGCTATCTAACGAACCGTTGCGCAATACTAATTTCCGGAATACAGCCCAAAAACTAAGTAAAGATGAAAACCATGCCGCACTTACTACGCCCGGGGATCCGGATTGGAAGTTTCCACCAACCAGCCTGTTAAACCAAAAACAGGATAAGGCGGATCCGGGAGATGTCAATGCTAATGCTCGCACGATTCATGATACGTTGGCCAATTTTAATATAGACGTGCAGATGGAAGGTGCTAATATTGGGCCGCGAGTCACTCAATACTCTCTTAAACCACCTTCCTCGACAAAACTTACAAAGATTACCGCGTTGGAGAGCAACCTAGCTTTGGATCTGGCCGCCCATTCAATCCGGATTGAAGCTCCGATTCCGGGCAAAAGAGCGGTTGGCATTGAGGTTCCAAACGTCAAACCGGCGATTGTAAGAATCAGCTCTATATTAGAATCACAGGAGTGGGCGGGTCTTGAGAGTCGATTAGGATTCGTTCTAGGGAAAGATATTGCCGGTAAGCCGGTAGTAGCCGATTTGAATAGGATGCCGCATATGTTAATTGCCGGTCAAACCGGATCCGGTAAATCGGTCATGATTAACACTTTTATAACCAGCTTACTGTACCGCAATACTCCCTCGGACCTAAAACTTATTATGGTCGATCCTAAGCAAGTAGAGTTGGCATTTTACAATGATATTCCGCACTTGTTGACTCCAGTAATTAATGAACCTGAAAAATGTATCAGTGCCTTAAAATGGGCTGTGGCCGAAATGGAGCGCCGTTTGCGTACGATGGCCGAAGTAGGAAAGCGAGACATCGGACAGTATAACTTAGCCAAAGCTGAAGCCGGAATGCCTTACATCGTAATCGTAATTGACGAGTTAGCTGACTTGATGATGGTTGCCGCGCGAGATGTTGAATCTTTAATTGTACGCTTGGCCCAAAAGTCCAGAGCTGCTGGAATCCATTTAGTTATTGCCACACAGCGGCCCTCAGTAGACGTAATTACCGGACTAATAAAAGCTAATGTGCCGACACGAATAGCTTTTACGGTAAATAGTCAGGTGGATAGCCGGACGATTATTGACCAGGCTGGTGCTGAGAAGTTACTGGGTAGCGGAGATATGCTATTTTTGACCTCAGAAATGCCTAAACCGAAACGGGTACAGGCCGCTTTAATTGAGGAGGAAGAGACTAAGAAAGTTGTCGAATTTATACGTATGCAGCGCCCGCCGCAGTATGATGACGAGGTAATCAGCCAGCCGGTACAACTATCCGGTAAAGGTAGCGTGGTCGCCGAAATGGGCACAGGTAACGGTATCGATGACGACATGTGGCATGATGCTGTACACGTAGTGCTGGAAAACCGTAAAGCGTCAACTTCTTTGCTGCAGCGCCGCTTACGAATCGGTTACGGAAGGGCGGCTCGCTTAATAGAAACTATGGAAGAGAGCGGTATTGTTGGTCCCGCCGATGGCTCAAGACCTAGAGAGGTGTTAATTAGTTCTATGGATGAGGTTTTTGGAATAGATGAAAACGGGTTAAGCCAGAGTCCGGATATAGACGACGAAAGTGGCCAAGACAGTTATTTGAACAACTAGCTTTCCGGGATTGACTTTTATCCCTGATTGACGCTATAGTTTAAGTTCACGTTAACACTTCAGCTCGTGGCACTCCAAGGTATACGGGCTGTCCGTCAAAGTGTTTTATTGACGGTAACCAAGGGAAGGATGAGTTAAGTATTATGAATAGTTATGAGCTAGCGGTGCTATATCACCCAAGCTTAGAGGTTGATTTAAGTAAGGCCGAAGACCGGGTAGTAAAGATTTTGACCGATAATGGCGGCAAAGTGGTAGCCACCGATAACTGGGGCAAGCGCAAACTGGCTTATCCTATAAAGAAAAACGAACACGCAATTTATGTGTTCTACACTGTCGAACTACCAGGTAACAGCGTTGCTAAAGTCGAGTCAACGTTAAACATTACCGATGAGGTCATCCGCTTTCTAATAACCAAGCCTGATTTAAAGGCAATTGCCAAAGCCGAGGCCGCCAAAGCCCTTAAGGCAGAACACGCCGCCAAAAGGGGCGAAACTACTGAAGAGGAAAGTGAAGAAGAGTAAAAGAGGTCTAGATTATATTTTTCTTAATCTCAGCTTGACTCGGATTTGCTCCAAGCGTAGGGTTAAAGCAACAAAGTAGAGAGATGTAAAGAAGGAAAGGAGGAATAGTTATGGCACGCAGCGTAAACCAAGTATTTCTAATGGGTAATTTGACTCGCGACCCGGAGCTTAGACAGACTCCCAATGGACAAAATGTTTGTAGCTTCAGTATCGCACTTAACCGTAGTTATCGGGATGCCAATAGTGAGTGGCAAGAGGCTACTGATTACGTCGATATTGTAGCTTGGGCGCAATTAGGTGAACGGGTCTCCCAATATTTAAGTAAGGGGCGGCGGGTGCTTGTTCAAGGTCGACTGCAAAGTCGTAGCTGGGAACAAGACGGTCAGAAACGTAATAAACTTGAAGTTATTGCTAGTGACGTAACGTTTCTTGATGGCCGAGGTGCTGAGGCTGCTGGTAGCCATGACGAAGCAAACGAGACAAACAAGCCGGTTTCGAGTAAAGGCTCAGCCGCTAAAAAAGATGTAGTAATTGAAGATGTCAGTGATGAGCCGATTAATCTTGATGACATCCCATTTTAATTGATTATTAAGGAGAAGAACTAAATAAATGGCTAAAATATTTAAGCATAGCACTGACGTAGCATATTTTGACTACAAGGACTTTAAAACCCTGCAGCGTTACGTTAATGCTTATGGACAAATAGAATCAAGGAAAAAAACTGGTCTAAGTGAATCGCAGCAGCGTCATTTGGCAATCGCGATTAAGCGAGCTCGCCATATTGGGTTATTGCCGTTCGTTGCAAGCTATTAATTAAATTAGAGTCAAGGCGAGCTATGTTAGACATCACTGACCTTAAAAAAAATGTTCTTTTAGTGTTGAATGATGAACCCTACCGGGTCATTGAGTATAGTCAGAAAGTTATGGGTCGCGGTGGTTCAATCGTCAATGTTAAGATCAAGTCACTTATTAATGGCCGAGTTTTGGATAAGACTTTTAAAGGCAATGAACAACTTGAGAGTGCCGATATTACCACTAGTAGCGTCCAGTATCTATATAACGACAATGATGTTTTCTATTTTATGGACCAGACTAATTTTAATCAGTTTGAAGTTCCCTCCGATATTATTGGCGACCAAGCCAACTACATAAAAGATGGCGACACAGTCCAACTGCAGTTTTTTAAAGAGCGCCCGATTAGTCTGGCTTTGCCTAAAAACGTAACTTTAAAAGTTGAATTTAGCGAAGAAGCGGTAAAAGGAGACACTTCTACCGCAATTACTAAAAATGTAGTTTTAGAAACCGGTTTAAATGTTAAAGTGCCGGCCTTCATTAAAGTTGGAGATCTTGTTTCGATAGATACTCTAAGCGGGACTTACCGCGAACGCGTTAAAAACTAGTTCTTGTTCGTTGCGCAAAGGTAGATACTTTAGTTATGAGTAAGAGTAGTTATAAGTATCAACAAGCCGCCGGAAAGAAGTACGTCAGCCGCGCTGCATATAAACTGGATTCTGTTTGCGTGACACTTGGTATCAATTTTAAAAACCGGGTCGTTCTCGATATCGGATCTAGTAGCGGTGGGTTTAGTGATTATGCCTTGCAGCATGGTGCCGTGAAAGTGATAGCAGTAGAAAAAGGTACCAAGCAAATGGATCCCAGACTGCTAACAAACCCGAGGTTGGAGCTGCACGAAAAGACAGATATTCGGGCTTTTCATTCAACTGCGAAAATTGATCTAATCCTAATAGATGTTTCTTTTGTATCGCTTGAGCAAATTCTGCCTGCATTATTGAGCAATGGTTTAGTAGATTCGGACAGCGTAATTATTGCAATGGCTAAACCGCAGTTTGAAACTACGGATCCAAAGTTAAAGAATCGTGGTGTAATTAAGAATGAACATATTAGACGCCAGCTACTAGCCAACCTAGAGCTGTGGCTAAAAGCACATTTTGTTATTCAAGCAAAAGCCGACTCTAGCTTGAGTGGTGTTAGAGGTAACCGTGAGCGTTTTTACAGGCTTAAAGTAGCTAAATAACTTGAGCTTTTGCTAAAGGGTAGCTAAACTCCCTTATATCACATGTATTTTTCATCGAGGTTACAAGCTGGGCGTATGCTGGCTAGCAAAATTGCGCCAAAGTATAGGTATGAAAACTGTATAGTAGTTGCGCTTGATGACGGCGGGGTAATGGTTGGTGCACAAATTGCGATTCAGCTCCACTGCATAATTACCTTTTTGCAAACCAGAGAAATAACTTTACCCAAAGAAATTGAAGCAATAGCTGGAATAACCGACAGAGGCGACCTCGTTTTTAATAAAGATTTTTCGGAAGGTGAAGTAGATGAAATGGTTGGTGAGTTCCGAGGTTACCTTGAAGAAGAAAGAACTACAAAAATCCATGAGATAAATCAAATGCCCGGCAGCGAGGGCTTAATAAGCTTAGATATGCTAAGACACATGAATGTCATATTAGTATCCGAAGGTATGTCCAATTCAATGAAGCTCGACCTTGCGGAGGAATATTTAAAGCCGGTAGAGATCGAAAGTTTAATTGTTGCTCTGCCGATAGCTAGCGTTGAGGTTATTGATCGTATACATGTGATGGCCGATGCCATTTACTGTCTAAACGTAACTGATGATTACATGGAAACTAATCATTATTATGACAAAAATGACATGCCAAGTCACGATAAGATTATTAAGACGATTGAGAATATTATTTTACACTGGAAATAAGCTGCTATTATTCGAGAAGCTTTTTTAATGCCGGTAGGTTTCTTAGGGTATAGTACGATCGGTCTTTGCTGATAAGACCTTTTTTAATTAGTGCAGATATTTCCCGGCTAGTGGTTTCCCGAGTCGAATTTACGGAGCTTGCGATATCCTGATGACGCAACGGCGCCTCAATTAACAGTCCGTTCTTAGTATTCCTGCCGACCCTTTGAGCCATAGTAAGTAAAAATGAGACAATTCGCTCACGAACTGTCCGATACTCCAGGTTCAAGATTCGCTCGCTATGCAGCCTATACATTTCAAGAGTCATGTCCAGTAAAGGAGCCAGAGCGCCAGGATGTTCTGAAATTTCGGTTTCAAATTGCTGTTTTGTTATCTCGAGCGTTACTGTAGGTGCTAAGGCTCGGTAGGCTACTTGACGCTCCTGGCCGGTAACCGCCCAAATAAGTGGAAAAATCTCATCTTGCTTACGAATTATTAGTAGGTTTTCTTCTCCGTACTTTGAGATATCATAGGCCTTGACTAGGCCTTGAGTTATATAAAAAACCCCGGGCGGTTGCTCCCCGGGGTGAATGACAAAATCGCCCTTTTTGTATGTTTTTCGCACCCCGTATTTTGAGAATACGTTTACCAATTCAGCCATTTGCTTTAAATTGGCTATCATATCCTAATTTAAACACAAATTCTAATTCCTAATCAAGCTTGACTGCGAGAACATGATCTTAATCACGCTTTATTGGTAACCAATCTTACGGCCTAAACGGAGGTGCATAAATTAGAATTAATATACCAACAAAAAGGAGGGCTTGTGGTTGATCGAGATTACATCGAACGTCAGCTAAAAGAAATCGGTTTTGCGAACAGACGCCTCAATAGAGCCGAGATTAGAGAGCTTGAAAATATCCTCCTTCCTGAAGAGACAATCTATGAATGCGTAAACGGCTACTATGAAGGCGGAGTAGCTTTGCTGGTCGCGACCGATATACGAGTACTGCTTATTGATAAAAAACCGATGGGATTTTTAAATGTTGATGATCTACGCTTTGATATGATTAGCGATATCGACTATAGCCATCGTATCTTTGGAGCTCAGATAAACATTAATTGCGGTATGCGTAATCTAGTATTTAAAAGTTATAACCAACCTCGCTTACGTAAAGCAATCGGACATATTCAACAGCGAATGAGCGAAATTAAGAAAGAACAATCTCAACATGCTAATGAGCAGCGAAATCACCTTGAAGAGATTAATCACCAACTTCAGATCTATCTTTTAGCTCAGCAGCAACACCTTGAACAGCAGTTATCTATGAATCATGATGTTCAGTTACCGAAGCCGAGTCCTAAGCTCGCGGACTACCTGTTTGCCCAAAGGCTATTAGAAGATTTTCAAAATCGTGGCATCGATCCAGATACCCCAAAGACTAACCCAACGGGAGTAAATTCTGCCGACAAGTTAGATATTGAATTTGTCCCTGTTGATCACATGGACAAAAAACTACTTGAAGAGATGGCTGAAGAGGGTAGGCGAGAGGTACTTGGCGAGACAATACAAGTTGCTAATGATGCATCATCCCCGGCGTTGCAGTCCTCAATTCAAGGCGGAATAAACGATGCCCATAGTTTCGACTTGTCTCCTTTTAGGATTGCCTACTCCAAACTTCCTTATCTGCTGCGCTCGAGAAGATACCATACCAAAGGTAGTTAAGGCTATACGTTAAACTTAAACTCCACGATATCGTCGTCTTGCATAATGTAGTCTTTGCCTTCAGTTCTAACTTTACCTGCTGCACGTGCCCTAGACCATGAACCTAAGGATATGAGATCGGAGTAGTTAACTATATCGGCAGCAATAAAACCGCGTTCCATATCGCTGTGAATTGCTCCGGCGGCCACCTTGGCGCTTGAACCAGCTTTAATCGTCCAGGCTCTAACTTCTTTTTCGCCCGCCGTAAGGAAGGTTTGCAAACCGAGCGTTTTAAAAGATAAGGTCACTAACGTCTCTAGCCCCGACTTATTAACGCCGTAACTTTCTCTTAGTTCAGCGGCATCATAATCTTCTAATGCAGAAAATTCACTTTCCAACTTAGCGCAGACAAACATAGATGGTGCCGGAGAGACCAAGGTTGATAGTGAATCTAATTTAGCTTGGTTGACTAAATCAGCTTCGTCAACATTAAAAGAATAGATAATGGGCTTTGCCGTTAGCAAACCTAAGTCGGATAATGACTCAAGTTCTTCTTCGCTCAATGCATGGTATAACGGCCGAGTTTCGTCGAGAATAGCCAGTGCCTTATTAACTATTTCGCCTTGAGGTTTAAGCTTCGGATTTGCCTTAATTTCCTTATCTAGTTTTGCCAAATGTCGAGTGAGAGTGCCCAGATCAGATAAGGCGAGTTCGGTGGTAATTGTACTAATGTCCCTGTGAGCATCAATACTTTCATTAACGTGCACTACCTGGCTATCTGTAAAAGCTCTGACTACTTCAATGATGACTGAGACATTTCGGATATGCGACAAGAACTGATTACCCAAACCTTCACCCTTGCTTGCCCCAGCCACTAGCCCTGCAATATCCACAAACCGTATGCTTGCCGGCACAATTTTTGTTGTATTGAAAAGTCTTGCTAACCGGCCCAAGCGTTTATCCGGTACGGCGACAATCCCAACATTTGGTTCAATGGTTGCAAAGGGGTAGTTAGCCGCTAAAACCGAAGCTTTAGTCAAAGAATTAAATAAGGTCGATTTTCCGACATTGGGTAAACCGACGATGCCACAACTTATACTACTCATGCTTATTAATCCTCTGCACAAATAGTACAGTGTTTAGCACAAAAATGTCAATAAAACCATTGACAAAAAAGTTGACATAATCTAGACTTAAAGTATGACAAAAGTAAACACAATAACTAGTAGGGAGATCCTAAGAAACTATAAAGCTGTTTTTGATAAAGTTAAAAATACCAAACAGCGAACAATTGTCGTTAGTCATAAAGAACCACAAGTTGCTATTGTTAGCCTTGATGATCTAGAACAGCTTCAGCAATTGCAATACAAAAATTCCACAAAAAGCCTACTGGACTTTACTAGTAAAGTACATGCGATCCTTCAAGAAGAGAAATTACCGAAAGATCTTGCTATCAACCATGATAATTATCTTTGGCAAGGTTAATACGGTGGGTTAGGAATAGCTTATGAAAACAGTTATTGTTGACTCAGATGCATTAATAGCTCTGTTAAATAAAGACGATCTGTTAACCGATAAAGCCGTAAAGACCCTTGAAGGTCTATACAGACTGGACACTAGACTATTTTATCCTGCCACGACACTTGTTGAAACTACTACCGCCCTACAAAGAAAATTAAGCAATGCTGCACTCACTAAGGACATTGTTAAAATGATCAGAGATAGTCAATTCCCGGTTATAGCAGTTGATCAAGAAATTCTTGAATCGGCAGAATCGCTTTTTAACTCAAATGGCAGCAAGCAAAACACTCTTTTTGATGCTGTAGTTGCCGCAATCGCAAAAAGTCAAAAGGCCGACGCAGTATTTAGTTTTGATTCATGGTACGAAAAGATAGGACTAACTTTAGCTTTCAACATTCTAGAGAACTAAAAACTTAACTCTGTTCCAATTCTCTTAACGTAAGCCGGCGAATAACCTCGAGTTCTTTTATCATCTGGCTTTAGAGGTCGATATTCTATCTCAAAAGGTAGGGTTGTGTCATAACCATGCCGCAACTTGCACTACTTATTATTTATCTAAACTTTAGGATTGATTATTACTTTCTGATTTGGCGTGCAGGCTCTCGGATCCCAGGCGGCAAGCGGTTGGACTGCTTGGTTAGGTGTCGAAAGACCAGACGCTTGCATTGAGTTACTAGTTGAGCTAGGTGAAGCTTGGCTAGAAGTACTTGAGGTAGCAGAAGCGCTACTAGAAGGACTATTTACTGTAAGGTCAGAGCCTGTTACGACAGTAACTTTAGAGCCTGAAGATACTAGGCCTGAGTTTAAAGATAGAATAACCGGTCCAGTTAACTGTCTGGCGACAGCTTCAGCATCTGCTTCAGTGCTATTGCTAGCATAGGCTACGACTGTTTCAAGGGTTTGTGAGCTTGCAGGGGTTATAGATGTAGGCTGCCCAACCATATTAAATCCAAGAGCTTGCAGGGCTGAGCTTGTTTGTGTACCTTGGCCCGAAACTCCGCTTCCATTTACTACACTCACACTAATAGAGTTTGGACTTGGCAAAGGCTTGCCAGTCATAGTATCGGTAGAGTTTGATACGCCAAGAAATTCGTTGATAATTTGCTGATCAATGCTTTCAGATGGGAACGTAACAGAACCATAGTCCAGACCGTTATAGTTATAGTTACTAAATGTGGTTACCGAGACTGGCAAGGTGTACTGACTTACATTGTTAAAGTTGACTGAGTGGAACTCACTCGCCAGCTGGAGCATTACGGAAGTTGTAAATCCCGAATCTACTCGTACTTGTGGCGCGACCGCGTTAAGCAGTTTTTGATCAGTTATTGGATTTCCAAAACCTTTAGTCACGACCGCGTTAGCCAACACCTTTAAGAACTCATGCGTTCTAGCTATTCTGGCTATATCACTTTGCAGTTCCTGTGGCCAGTAGTAGTGATTATTAGTAGTAATTGACGGTGGTTTGTACTGTAAGTGCCTTGCTCTAATGACTTGCAGGGCTTGTACGCCGTTCAGCTGATAGCACCCAGGAGTTTGAACATTTAAGTAAGACTCTGCATCAAAAACCGGTTCCGGAAAGTAGAGCTTAATCCCCCCGACCGCATTTACAATGTTAACAAAACCGTCGAAATTTAATTCAACATAGTGTTGGATTGGAATACCAAAGTCTTCCTCGACCGCATTAACCAACTGAGTCGGTCCTTCGTACAGAGCTGCATCAATTTTGAAGGCCTGATTGCCGGAGCGGGCGTTTGGCACAAACGTGTCTCTCGGAATAGATAAGACACTAACAGCGTGAGTTTTAGGTACAAAATGAACTACAAAAATGATGTCGCTATTGACATCTGGGCCTTGCGTACAAAAACCCCACTGAGGATTTTGCACAGTAAGATTGCAACGATTAGTAGATCCGGCAACCAGTATGTTCTCGGCGCCTCCGACAGATGTTCGCAAGTTACCAACTGCTAAGTAGTTTATCTTATGAAGATCTTGCCAAACCTGCCACGATCCGGCGGCCACAATAATTAAGAACAGCGCGAGAATCGAGAATAAAGTAATTTTCTTCTTGCTGCGTTTCTTGTGTTTATGAACAATGTTTGGTTGGCTGGCAGCTCCTGATAGGGAAGAGCGGGAGATTGATCCGGGGATTGTCCGGTTTAATAGCGTGTTGTTCTGCGGTGGAATATTAGGTCGAGAGTACGAGGGCAGTAAGTCTTTTTTATCATTCGGCACGTTAGGCAGTCTAGTGGGAGTAGCTGAATTGTTCCTGACAATTCCCAGATTATTAAGTTGACTGATCCGATCTGTCGGATTAGAACCTCTAGGACCTATAAATCCATCAATGTTACCAGATTTGGATCTACGTCTTGGACGATTTTTATCATTGTTTTCCATAAATAAACTTAGTTAATCTTATCACTAACGGAAACACATAAAAGACTTTGATTTGTGGTTATCTATTTCTTTCAACTTGTTTAACCATATTTAACTAAAATCTACTCTATTATACGGACTAGAAAACTAATTTGTTTTATATAGATAGCAAAATCAAAATAGTGGTCATTTGATAGTCTTTGAACCCATATGGTTGTAGACCGAGTTAAACTATATAAAACTTAAATATTTGCTAAAAGTATTTGCATAGGGTTCTGCAAACCAAGTAGATGATGCTGTATTTTTATATTGCCGTGCATCCTTATTATGCTAAAGTTTAATGTAGGAAAAGACTCAAGAATGGAAGAAATTAAAATCGGAAGCTTTGATGGAAAAAAGTATTTTGGCAATCGTAACCTAAAGCCAGCTAGTTTAATATCTATTGTTGTTGTTTTGATAGTGTTAATTACAGCTGGAATTTATTTTATGCAGCGTTCTAGGTCTACTTCACCTAAAGTTACCTACAATATTCCGGCTAACTTAACGCCAAATCAAAAAGCGTTGTATCTTGCAAACTCCAATCAGTACCAAGCAGCTATGCAGGTTTATAAGCAAGAACTAACCGATACCAATAGCTCAAGTTCCAAGCTTAATATCTACTTCATGATGTCAGCATTAGCTCTTCGGTTTAATGACTATTCTAATGCTAGACTTTATGCGAACGAGGCTAAGCTATTAGTGCCTAAATCTTCGGATCCTTATGTTTCTTTAGCACAATTAGCTACCGCGGAAGGTAACGCTAGCGCAGCTAAACAATACTGGCAGGAAGCAATTAATAATCTGGACCCTAACCAACCAGGATATAATTTGATTAAGGAAGACTATCAAAGAAGTATGGCCGAGCTTAAATGAAAAGAACTACACTAATTAAACTAACGGTCTTTATATTTTTTTCCATGGTGGGTTATATGTATACCCCGCACATGCGTCCGGCGTCGGCATCAGCATCAGCAATATGGTGCGCTATGCTTGCCCCTGCATATAATCCGAATGATTGTTTGGCCGGACAAGACTATAATACCTGCACGGTCGTAATACGTAGTGATGTAGCTTTAGGCTGTAGCTCACTGAGTAAAATGTCTAGTGATCAGTTAAAAAGGTCACTTATTAACAATCTTAATTATTTTTCATCATCTGGACAGCCTTTCCAACAATACAGCGCTGATTGGATAGATAATGCTCTTGGGCCTAATTGGCAAACTTATATTATGGCATCAGGTATAACATTACGGGTGGAATCTTATAGCTTTAATATAAATAGGGCTTATAACCCAGGTCCTCCACCGAGTATAGTTTCATATCCTGAAATAAAGACAACCACTGCTCTAGTTATATACTCTAATGGCGTTCCAATAGATAAAATAAAGTTAAATTGTGGGAATATGGTAGGAACGCATATGCCCATACCTCAACCTACTCAAAAGATAACCATATCGGGGGCTATATACTTTCATAATAATTCCAACAATTCCAACAAGTATCTAAGCTCTGTGAATGTAATATATGAGTCTTGCAATACGGGCAGTACTTCAGTTAATACCAATGGGTCATTGGGCGATAATTTTAGTATTCCTTTAAAGCCAGGATCCGATTTCTGTGTATCAGTGCCCAGTACTTATACTGCTACTGACGGTACCGTTTATAGCAAACCCGTTATTACGCCGGGATATATTCTAGGCTCAACATCTCCACCGTCAGGTGCGAAGGGCGACTGTAATGGCTTTAATCAATGGTATAGGGGTCAAATTGCAGGTTCAGGCACCAATACTAGTGCCGGTTTTTGTAACTACGGTATAACTGATAACGACTACAATATTGCATATCAAAGTGCAAATATAAATAAAAAATGTACTTCAAACTGTTGTTCAATACTCTCTACATGTCCAGTTATAGTTCAGCCATGCACTTTACCCGCATCAGGGCAATATCCAGAACCAGAGACATTGCCTAATGCTCCTAACCCCGGAGGTGCTTCGGTGCCCTCATCATCTAGTTCTGAAGGTTCAGTGTTCGTGTTAGGTACACCTGGCGGCTTTCAAATAACAAGTGCTTATGATCAGTATCAACCAAATCCCACCACGATTACTTGGACGCCGTGGTCTTCAAATTCCAATACTTACTTCTCTAATCCATTTACCTTGAACTACTATAACTATATTGCACAATATCCTTACGACGACCATGCGACGACAATAAACTATACTCAGGAATATACAATGCAAGAATATATAGCAGATACTCCGATATATAATTACTACTGCTCTGGTGGCGGAACTCCGATGAGTTGTGCGTATACAGTACAAACTCCATCTGGATGTACAGGTACGGCATGTACTAGTACTACCGAATACGGCACGTTGGAAGAATATACCACTTATGGCTATAGTCCCGTTGGCTCTACCTACCAAGATCTTTCATTTGCAACTACGAGCGGGCCGGCATTTCCTGAATGGTGCCCTAGGAATTTTGAAGTTTTACCCCCAACCAATACTGATGTGAATGGAGTTTCGATTAGGGCTAATAAAAGTACTCCCGACCAACCAAACTCAGTCACTATAAATACCCAAACTACGGTGTATTTTGATGCAACTGCAGCGTGGTGGATTCAGAATGCGGTCAGGCATCCATTTAGCGTTAACCCTATAAACTACACCGGCAACTACTATATTGAACCTGCAAGTGGCGGCTATCAGGTACCGTTTAATAGCCCGGACAACCAGACGTTTAATATTGTTGGTACGACAAGCCCCGGCAACGTAACTTACCCATATAATCCGAGTTTTCCAGTTAGCGCACCTCCGTTACAGGTTGGTGATCAGATTTGCGCTCAGTTTAGTGATTCCCCTCAATCAGGCCAAACTGATGAGAACGGTAATATAACCTACATAAATTCTTATGGGCCAGTTAACTCAAGCCAGATTCCATCTAACAATACGTGCAGCAATCCGGTAGCCAATTATCCATATAGCAGAGCTTATGGTAATGATGTAATGACCGGCACCAATTTCAGCGGCGCTCCTGTAGACCAATGTAATAGCACGGCTTCAATAATCGCGAGTATTTCTCCAGATAGCTTCGCTCAACCTCGCGGATCGGGTACTCAGTTTGCAGATCTTGCACTTGGGCAAATCCAAAATTATGCGAGTGCATTTCTAAGAAGCGCTACCGAAACCGCTATCAACGGGCTATCTTTAGCTAACACTACCGGTGGGTATGGCGGTGAATATAGCACAGCTTGTCAACCAATATATAACTATTACTTAAATCGCAATCAAAACTTGACACCAGTACCCGTTAACGACGGCCAAACTTACGGAGTAACAGATAATTCTGGCGCTGTGAGTCTTAATTTTATCAATAATAGCGGTAACTATATAACATTAGTCTCTAACTCGGGCAATTCTGACACTAAAATTACAGGCCAACACGTAATTTATATTAACGGTAACGTGTTTATTCCAAATAACATCACCTATCATACATCTAGTATTACCTACAATGCTTCGGACGGTACAGTCTCAAATGTTCCCAATCTATATGTTATAGCCAGCGGCAACATATATATCGGACCTAACGTTACTAATCTAGACGGTGTTTATGTTGCCCAATCAAGTTGCGACTGGTCTAACAGTAATCCTTGTACAGGTGGTACAATTAACACATGTTCAGACCCATCAGGTGTCGCCAGCGCTAGCCAAAGTAACGGATCAGATAATTTTCCGCCAGCAGATTTATTTGTAAACTGCACAAATCAACTTGTCATACGGGGTTCTTTAGTTGGGCATAATGTAAAGCTGGAGCGAACATATGCTTCGATGCGTAATAGTGTAGGCGGTGAAAACCCGCTTAGCGGACAACTTCATGATTGTTCAGCTGGCAACGGCCAAACATTTAGCCCGCCTGCACAAAACACCGATTGTTCTGCCGAAGTATTTAATTTCGATCCGCTTAATTATCTTGGAAATCCAAATTTTAGCGCCAATGGTTATAATATCGATTCCATAATTAGCTTACCGCCGGTACTATAGAGAAAAGATATCATATATATGAACAGGTGGGTGTCAATAAACATGATTCAACTAACAGATAAAAGCCTAAGCGGAACAGATGCCGCTTATGGTATAATCGGCTTAACATGAGTATTTTAAACGGAAAAATAGGTGATTTTTTCGGCCTGGATATTGGTACTAGCGGAATTCGTCTGGTTAAAATAGCTCACCCGTCAAATGCTCTACAGGCATATGCTTATATGCCATTGGATATTAAAATCGCTATCAGCGATTCCAAGTCTGACCAACAAAAATTAGCTCAATCCGTAAAAACCTTAGTTGCAAAATCCGGAATAAGAACTAAAAATGTTGCTGTAGGACTTCCATCGCAAAGGGTATTTACGGCCGTTGTTGACATCGAGAGGCTAAATAACGATGAATTGTCAAAAACTATTCGTTTGCAGGCCGATTCATTAATCCCCACGCCAATTGCTGAGTCAAAAATTGATTGGGAGTTAATCGGCGACTCTCCTCAAGATAAAACCAAAGTCGAGGTGTTACTTTCGAGCGTGCCAAATAACTACGTGGAGAACCGTCTAGACATTCTTGAGAATGTAGGTTTAAACGTTATTGCTTTTGAACCAGATAGTTTGGCTTTGGTTCGGGCACTTATTGCACCGGATTCGTCTCAAGCTCAAATGGTGTTGGATATGGGCAATTTCTCCACCGATTTAGTAATTATCTTAAACGGTTCACCGAGGCTTATTCGCTCAATTCCTACGGGATATGATCAAATCATCAAAGCAGCAATACAAAATCTAAACATTGACGATGCGCAAGCCAGGCAATTTGTAACTAAGTTTGGTCTGAATCCGCAAAAACTTGAGGGCCAAATTTTTCATGCGATATCTGGTGTCGTAGACTTGCTAATGAATGAAGTTGATAAATCAATAAAGTTTTTTAGTTCAAGATACCAGGTTGCTAAAATTGAGCGAATAATTGTTGCCGGGAATGCCAGTTCATTGCCAGATTTTCCAGTCTATCTTGCCAATAAGTTTAATCTTAACGTTGAAGTCGGGAATGCTTGGCGTAATGTTAACTATAATCAAGATCGACAGAATGAATTACTAACGCTTTCGTCTCAATTTGCTGTGGCGGTTGGTCTAGCTGAGAGGCATGTATGATACAGTTTAACCTACTGCCGGACATTAAACTTGAATACCTAAAGGCCGAAAGGAACCGCCGCATAGTAATCTCCGTGTCAGCATTAGTCACGATTGCTGCTGTATTGTTGGTGGCCGGGCTGTTTTCTTACACTCAGGTTCAGAAGTCGCAGATCAACAAACTTAACTCTGATATTAAGCATCAAGGTTCAGTGCTTTCTAGTCAGGCCAATATTAATTCAATTCTTACTATTCAGAACCAGATTCAAACTCTTACCAGCTTACATGAGCAAGAGCCAAACGTTACTAATCTTTCTACCTATCTGTATCAAATTATTCCTATAACAACCAGTTTAAGTAGTTTAGCAGTAGATTTTAATGCGGATACCATGATTATGTCCGGCAATGCGGACTCTCTAGTAACAATTAATCAGTTGGTAGATAGTCTCAAATTTGCAACCTATTCGATAAAAGGAGTAGCTGGTTCTAAGCCAGCTTTCTCAAATGTTGTTCTTGCGGATTTTGGCCTTACGAATAACGTGGCTAGCTTTACTATTAATTTAAGTTTTGATCCAACCCTGTTTAATAATACCGAAACAGTAACTCTAAACGTTCCAAGTAAAGTTACCACAAGGTCGCAAATTGACCAGCCAATCACACTGTTTAATCAACCGTCAACCAGTGGGGTTAAGGGATAAGCAATAATTATGAATACGAAAGCCAATGTATCATTAAAAAAGTTAGCACTATCTAAAGCTAATGCTCAAATCGTTGCGGTAACATCTATAGCGGCATTTATTACAGTCTTTTGTCTGGTTGGCTCTAACTATTTGATGGGATTAAAAAGCTATCAGGCGAAGATAATTTCCGCTGACCATACTGCAGACAATAACCTCATTGCAGACAATAAGGCCAAAAGGAACCTAGTTAGTGCCTATAAGAATTTTGTTGACCAAAATCCAAACGTTTTGGGGTCCAATAATCAGCCTATCGCCACCAATTACGTATACAATAACGCGACAATTATTCTTGATGCTTTACCTAGCACATACGACTTTCCGGCTCTTACATCATCACTACAAAAACTGCAAACGCTGGGAGGTTTTAGCTTTAGTTCAATTGGAGGCAGCGATGAATCGGCAACCATTTCAAGTGCGCCGTCTCCCAACCCATCTCCTATCCCAATGCCGTTTACCTTTACTATTAACCAAACGAGCTATCAGAACATACAGAACCTCTTTAGTATCATGCAAAAATCAATTCGTCCACTGCAAATTGACTCAATAACAATAAGTGGATCTGATACAAATATTACTCTTACCGTGGACGCTCATACTTACTTCCAGCCAAGTAAACAATTTAATATTACATCAGGGACTATTGCAAGATGAAGTCAAGAGACGTCGGTATAATTGGAATCGCTATAATCCTAGCCATAATTTTTTCGGTAATTATTAGTAAATTTGTTTTTGTTGCGCATTCATCTGGACAGAAAGTGGAGGTTGTTCCATTAATTTCATCAAACTTTTCGAAACCAGACAGTCGCTATTTTAATGCAAATTCAATTGATTTAACGCAGTTTATAAGTATTGGTAATAATTCTAACTCCAATCCGTTTCAGCAGACCAGCTCAACAAATCCATAGTGCAGAGAAAATAGGCATACCATGAGCATCCTGTCCTTAACCAGCGAACAGCAAGTAGAAGATCTGTTAGTCAGTAACGGAATAATAGATGCTCAACAACTGGAACAATTAAACCAAGAAGCAAAGGCCCAAAAAACACCCATATTCGCCTACTTAGTTAAAAATGGCAATATTAGCGAGGAAGATCTAACTCGAATTACCGCCAAGGCAACCCATCTTCCTTATGTTAATTTATCTACAGCTCGAATCGATCCTGAGATTTTAAAATTGTTGCCTCAGGATATCGCCGAACGCTATATGGCAGTTCCGCTTGGCGAAATGCAGCACAAACTTGTCGTTGCCATGCTTGATGCTGGAAATGTCCAAGCCGTTGATTTTTTAAGCAATAAAGTCGCACGCCCACTTAAGGTATACGCAGCGAGCGAAAGTGGAATAAAACAAATTTTAAGACAGTATTCTACTCGCTTGGATACTTCTATTGGCAGCAAGCTTAATTTAGAAGAGTCTACATCCGAGGTTTCAAAATCAACCACGGACATTAAAACGATTGTTCAGGACTCACCTATATCCAAAGCTCTAACTGCAGTATTAAATTTTGCTGCTCAAAATCGAGCAAGTGACGTTCACGTCGAACCGACCGAAACTGACCTAAAGATTAGGGTGAGAATTGATGGAATCTTAAGAGAAATTATGCGCATGCCTAAAGCCAGTGAGCCGGCAATGGTCAGCCGTATAAAAATTCTAGCTAATCTAAAAATTGATGAGCATCGAATCCCGCAAGACGGTCAGTTCACAATCCGGGTAGATGAGAAGGTGATTGATTTAAGAATTGCCATTGCTCCGATTGTCTGGGGAGAGCAGGTGGTTATTAGGCTCTTAGACAAAACAGGTACGTCACTAAAGCTCGAAGACATGGGGTATTCTGGTCGCCCGCTTAGATTAATTAGGGAATCGATCAAACTAAGTACCGGCATGGTTTTAACTTCCGGTCCTACCGGATCGGGCAAGTCTACTTCGCTATATGCTTTAATCCAAGAAATTAAAGATGACTCAATCAATATTGTGACCCTGGAAGACCCGGTTGAATACAAGATGAGTGGAATAAATCAAATTCAAGTCAATCAAGAAGTTGGTTTAACTTTTGCATCTGGACTTCGCTCAATTTTGCGTCAGGACCCAGATGTTATTATGGTCGGTGAGATTAGAGATGCTGAAACCGCTCAATTAGCAGTTCAATCGGCACTAACGGGTCATTTGGTTTTCTCTACATTGCACACAAATTCTGCCGCAGGCATTTTACCGCGTTTGCTGGATATGGGAGTTGAGCCATTCTTAATAGCCTCAACAGTTAAGACGGTCATTGGCCAACGTCTTGTCAGGCGTGTCAGTAATAACGCAGAGAGGTATCAGTCAACAGCTGCAGAAACACAGGCCATAAAAGAAGCAGTCGGATCACTATTGCCTCAAACCAGTGATAAAGTAAGTGCAGTTAGTGCCGATCTAGGGTTTAAAAACTTGCCCTTGGCAACACAAAACGCTTATACTTTGGTTAGGGGCAAAGATACTGTTGATACCCCAGGTGGCTACAAAGGGAGAATGGGCATATATGAGGTCTTCTCAGTGACCGAGCAAATTCAGGAATTAATTATGAAACGTGCTACGACAGGAGACATAGAGAGAGTTGCGAAAGCTCAGGGTATGATTTCCATGCGCCAAGACGGATTTTTAAAAGCGCTCGTTGGCGAAACTACCCTCCAAGAGGTAAACCGAGTGGCTGCAGCTGAACTGGGCGGAGACTAACAACTAAAGGTGGAAGATTAAACAATGACACAAGGTTTACCAAGAATCGAAGTACTCTTAGAAGAGGTAATTAAGAAAAAAGCCTCTGATCTCCATGTTCAAGTCGGGCTTCCGCCAATGCTTCGAGTCGACGGATCTTTAATTGCAGTACAAGGAGCGGATGTTCTAACCGAAGAAGGAGTGGAAGCTTTAGTATTTGCTATTTTAGATGAAGATCAAAAGCAAATACTACTAAAGGATAAAGAGTTTGATTTTAGTTTTGCTTTTGGCGATCTTGGTAGATTCAGAGTCAATGCTTTTCATGAAAGGGGTAACTTAGCAGCAGCTATGCGCTTAATACCAAATGAGATACTGAGTGTTGAACAGTTGGGCTTGCCTTCTGTAGTAAATAAGTTTTCAGATTTTCCGAGGGGGCTTGTGTTAGTAACCGGACCCACTGGGTCAGGAAAGTCGACAACTCTAGCAGCCATGATCCATAAGATTAATAATGAAAAGCCTCTACACATTGTGACAATTGAAGACCCTATTGAGTATACTCATAAATCAATTAAGTCAGTGGTTGTGCAACGCGAAGTTCACTATGACACCTATAGTTTTAATGCCGCTTTACGCTCAGTGCTAAGGGAAGACCCAGATGTTGTTTTAGTTGGGGAAATGCGAGATCTAGAAACAATCGCCAGCGCTATTACAATTGCCGAAACTGGGCATTTAGTGCTAGCAACCCTGCATACAAATAGCGCCGCTCAATCTATCGATAGAATGATTGACGTTTTTCCTCCCCACCAACAACCCCAAATCCGTTCTCAACTGTCCAACATATTAATGACCATAGTCTCGCAACGCCTGATTCCAAAGATCGGTGGCGGGCGAATTGCAGCAGCTGAGATACTGGTCGCAACACCTGCTGTTCGTAACATCATTCGAGAAGGCAAGAGTCATCAGTTAGATGCAGTAATTCAGACCGGGGCCGAGTTTGGTATGCAATCAATGGACAAAACACTTGTCGGTTTGATTCACCAGGGCACTATTAGTTATGACGAAGCACGTAATTTCGCAGTCGATATTGACGAGCTGGATCGATTAATGCGAGGCTAAGGCATATAAAATGCTTACATATACATATGAGGCTCGAAATACCGTAACTGGCCAACGTGTAAAGGCTGAGGTGCAGGCAGATAATGAGCAAACCGCTGCTAAGTTAATTAAGGAGCAGGGACTTACGCCCCTAAGCATTAAACTTAGTCGTCAAGCTTTTAGTGGATATTTTAAGAGGATTAGCACCAAAGATAAGGTAATGTTTAGTCGCCAATTGGCTACTTTAATTAACGCTGGTCTGCCATTAGTCCAAAGTTTGCGCAATGTTGGTCAGCAAACCACATCAAAACCGATGAGAGTTGTCATCAATAACGTAATCTCAGATGTCGAATCAGGTAAAGCTTTTTCTCAGGCCTTATCTAAGCATCCTAAAGTATTCAATAGGGTGTTCGTAAGTCTGGTTGCGGCGGGTGAAACTTCCGGAACGCTTGATACGGGACTCGAAAGACTTGCCGATCAGCAGGAAAAAGACGCAGATGTTATTAGTAAAGTTCGAGGTGCAATGATTTATCCCGCTATTGTATTGCTCGTTATGATTGCGGTAGTTGGTTTTATGATAGTTAAAGTGTTGCCTCAAGTTCAAAGTATCTATGCCGGACTTCCCGGAGTTAGCTTGCCCCTACCGACCAGAGTAATGCTGGGAATATCCCACTTCATCACTAATTATTGGTGGATCGTAATAATTATTATCGTTTTTTTAATTGTCGCCTTTACGCGCATTTCTCGCTCGATAGCGGGAAAAAAGATAGTGGACAAAGTTAAGATGCGTTCATGGCCGTTTGGCCCACTGTTTATGAAGATGTATATGGCTCGGTTTGCGCGTACCGGTACTACGTTAGTAGCGAGCGGCGTTCCCTTACTTCAAGTTTTAGAGATAACTGGTGATGCCGTTGACAATGTACATATTTCTAAATCTCTTAAGTTAGCAGCTGATAAGGTCAAAGGAGGTAAGGCATTATCTGACTCTTTAGCGAATGATCCAAACTTCCTAGAGCTTATTCCTAATATGATTAAAATCGGTGAACAATCCGGCTCATTGGAAACAATGCTTGATAAAGCTGCCAGTTATTTTGAGAAAGAGGTGGATAACGAGATAAAAACTATCTCCACTATTATTGAGCCGGTATTGATGGTTATAATGGGGGCTGTAGCCTTAACAATTGTCGCGGCTGTTTTGCTACCAATTTACGGTTTGGTTAATCAATCCGGCTTTACTAACAATATCTAGAAATTGTACTTAACTATTGTTAAAATATTAACAAATCGATAATATATAAACGTAAGCGCACATAGGCAATCAGAGGGGGCATTTGAATGCAAACTAAACTAAAAAATAAACAAGGGTTCACGATTATAGAAATCATGATTGTTCTTGCAATTGCAGGACTAATCATGCTAATTGTATTTTTGGCGGTTCCTGCTCTTCAGAGAGCATCTCGCAACACTAGCCGGAAAAATGATGCCGGCAACATAAGCAGCGCACTTAGTACGTGGATTAGCAATAATAATGGTACATTGCCCGGTATGGAGTCTGGATCCTATGTACAAAATACATGTAACACTGATTTAACCGGAATAGCTAACAGTGTAAAGCTTGGTTATTACACGGCCTCGAATATAACATGCGCTAACGGTACAGGGGCTATAATTAACTCATGTACTACAGCAGGTACGGGCTGCGGTGTGGGTACAGTAACAAATGTGGGCACTGAAAATATTATTTTTGATGAGGGTGTAGTTTGTGAGACAGCTCAACCATCTCCCGGTACATCAGGCCCAATGACAACCACGACTGCTGCGAGCACGCGAAGCTACGTTATCTTATATGCCGTAGAGACCGGCGGTGCACCGCAAGCAGAATGTATAGGCGGGTGAGTACTAGTTTTAATAACTAACAGTTTTCCGATTTTTGGATTCTGTTAATTAGGGCTATCGTTTTAGATATGGCCATAACGCTTTTAGTTATTTTAGGTTTAGCTTTCGGTAGTTTTGTTAATGCCTTTGTTTGGCGGATTCACGAGAAAAAACCTTGGGTTAATGCTCGTTCTATGTGTCCCAATTGTCAGCACGAACTTAAAGCTATAGATTTGATACCTATACTAAGTTGGCTTTGGCTTAGAGGAGTCTGCCGCTATTGTCACAAAAAAATATCCTTGCAATATCCAATTGTAGAAGCTAGTGTTACAATTTTATTTTTGCTCTCTTATATATTATGGCCATCAATGCTTCGGGGCACCGAGATAATAATATTTGCGTTGTGGATTTTTATAATAACAGGCCTGGTTGCTCTTGCGCTTTATGACTTGCGTTACATGATATTACCAACGAAACTTATCTATAGTTTGCTTGGAGTAGCAATTATTATGTCAGCGCTGATTGTTTTTTCGTCCGGTATTTATTTAGTGAGTTTTTTGAATCTAGCGCTCGGATCGATAATTGGCGGCGGTATTTTCTATGTTATTTATTTGATATCTAGAGGAAAATGGATTGGCGGGGGAGATGTTCGGCTTGGGTTTCTGCTTGGTTTACTTGCAGCTAGCCCGGGAAGAAGTTTGCTCGTAATCTATGTTGCCTCGATAATTGGTGCTGCCGTATCTTTAGCGCTAATTTCATTAAAACGGCTTAAGAGATCTAGTCTTATTCCTTTCGGCCCTTTTCTAATTTCTGCCTTATTCATAGTTCAATTTTATGGGCAGCACATTATGCATTGGTATAGGGGCCTATTTCTTTAGTTAAAAAGATTGTTACTTAACTCCTTATGTTTTATACTTAATATCTAATGGCGGGGGGAAAACAAAAATCGCCGATGGGTAAAGGCTTTACTATAATAGAGGTAATGATTTTCCTGGCGATATCAGGCTTTACTTTTCTTATTGCTGCAAGTTTTATTAACGGTAAAGAGTCCCAAGCCGAATTTAGCACGGGCATGAATAACGCCAATGGATTGATCGCATCTTTAATAAATAATGTCTCTAATGGCGACTATCCTTTATCTGCGACTTCATTTTTTAATTGCAATGTTGCATCTGGCTCTTTAACAATAACCCCATCTACAAGTCAAATTATTACTCCAGGATGTGCTCTGATTGGTAAAGTTATAGCTCCGGAAACTAACAACGATCCATTTAAGTATAGTATTTATTCTGTTGCTGGCTGTGAATTCTATGTAAACAATAATTGTTCATTAGATCAAGGATTACCCCCAATGACGATTGCTCAAGAACAGCCTACGGTTGTAGGCTCGCTAACCCGGTCCAATGAGTGGCCAAACGGCATTTCAATTTCAAAGCTACTACTAGTAAATGGCGCAAATGAGCATTCTTTGGGTGTTTTCGGCGTGTTCAGTGCTTTGCCCCAAAACAGCGGCGCCATACTTGTGTCCGGCGGACAGACAGCCGACCCCGTTATTATTACTAATTCTCTCCTTTCTACTAATAACGACTCTAACGTTTCAGCGTTAGTCCACGACTCATCGGCCTTATTGCCAATTAATAATTATATTGTAATGTGTTTTACGGGCGCAAATAATCACAAGGCTAGCATTACGATTGGTAGCATAAATGGAGGTGGCCAGCTGACAACCACACTTCAAATGGAATCAAATGAGGCTCCACAATGCTGAAACGAATAAGAGGCACCTCCGGTGACACAATTGTCGAAGTGCTTATTTCTCTTGCAGTACTCTCAATGGCATTTGTAATTAGCTATGCCACTGCTAACCGCGCACTTATTGATACGCAAAATGCTCAAGAACATAGTATGGCACTTGAGTATCTTGATTCGCAGATAGAAGCTCTGCACTATTATTTAGGACAACCGGGTCAATCTTTGCCAACAGGGAGTTTTTATATGCAACCAAACCTAAATAATGGAACGGTTCAATTTAGTCAAGGAGTTCTTAACGAGCAAGGAAATGGTTTTGTATATGAGGTATCTATATCCCTAGATCAAAATATTCCGAAATCCCTAGATCAAAATATTCCGAAATGCCTAGATCAAAATATTCCGAACACATATCATGCAGTCGTTACCTGGCCGGGGCTAGGAAGTTTACCTGAACAATGCGAAGAATTGAGTTACAGGATCTATTAGATATATGAAAACAAAACTTAATGTTAAAGGTTTTACGATCATGGAGCTAATGATCGCCATTAGTATCCTATCAATTATCTTACTAATTAGCTCAATGGTTTTAGTGGGTATTGGTAATATCTACTCTAAAGGAGCCGACTTATCTAATGTTCAAAATGTGACACGAAATATTATTGAAAATGTCACTTCTACGGTTCAATTTAGTGGTGCACAGCTTAATAACGGAGCTATTGCGCCAGTTACGCAGGATTATTCTTTTGATGGGAAAAATGTTCCTGTATCGGCCTACTGTTTTGGCCAAGTTCGGTATAGTTTTGTTACCGGTTTTTTGCCTAATGGGTGGTCGCACTTACTTTGGTTAGACAAAATGGTCACCCAAAGTAATTGCTTTCCACTCAATATTAGTGAAGTTGTCCCGTCATGCGACGGTGATTTAAATTGTATAGCTTCTCAAAGTTCTAGTGGCAGCGAACTAATTGGGCCCAATATGCATTTAGCTAATTTTAAAATTGTGCAGTATAACCCCCAGCTATATGGTATATCTGTTGGGGTGGCTTTTGGGCAAGAAGACATGTTTGTTTCTAGCGGCAACACACCAAGGTTAGTTAAAGATAATAATTACCAATGTAGCGATAATGCTGGACAACAGTACTGTGCTACGAGTTATTTAACAACTTTTGCGACGGAGAGACTAACTCAGTAGAAGGATAATATGTTGGAGTAATATATATGTATATAGATATGAAAAAGATTAAAAAACTTTCAGAAAACGGTTTTGCCCCAATTATTGTTTCAATTATTATTGTTATTGTGCTGAGTTTACTAACGATCGGATTCGTTACTTTAGCTAACAACAATACTAAGAGTGCGTTGAACAGGCAATTAAGCAATGATGCATATTATGCTGCAGAGACCGGAGTTAACGACGCAGTCGCTGCTATTACGCATGGCTATACTAGCAATAAAACCGCTTGTGGATTAGATGGAGTAGACAAATCAGTCAACGGATATACATATCTCGAAAATAATTTAGTGGGGGGCCCCCAGGACTATTATTCATGCCTATTAATTAATCCTACTCCAGCTACTTTGCAATATAGCAGTGTAACACCTAATCAACCGACAGTGGCATTGTTGTCAACAGTCAACTCAAGCGGTAATGCAGAAGTGCCAACGGATATAGTTTTTAGTTGGCAACCTTCAGCTCAAGTTGAAACTGCGCCATATCAGTTTGCCCCATCGTCATATTTTCCTAATTGTAATTATTTAGGCGTCAGTGGTGCTTGTTTGCCTCCAGCAACGAATTGGCAAATCGGCAATGAGCCTATTACCGGCATATTAAGAGTAGCATTAACGCCAATTGCTAATGGGAGTATGCCAACGGACACTTCTACGACCTATACTGCTTTTCTATATCCTCTAAATGGATCAGGAACCATAAATTTTGCTCCAGCTTACTCACCAAGCACTGTAGGTGCTAACTCGGGTCTAGAGGTAAGTGGTAATTGCAGCGCCACTTACACTGGGCTTAATCGAGGCCCAGAGGATTGTAGCGTTGAAATACCCCTAGGCGGTTATTCCGCCTATATAATGTCTGTAAGATCCCTTTATACCAACAGTCAGGTCACTGTCGAGGCACTTAAGAATAATTCAAATCTATTCTTTAGAAATGCCCAGATACTGATTGATTCAACAGGAAGTGACCATGGCATACAAAGAAGAATACAAGTGCGCGTTTCCTCGTTGAATTACAACGGTTTTCCGGCTTTTGATATCGCTTCATCAAACTCAATATGTAAAGACTTGCAGGTTTATCCTAACAATGCCTCTACTGGTAATCCGGGTAATGCTTTAACTAGTTGCGGTCTCTAATTTTTCTTGCTATCGTGATATTGCTCGTAAGCTTTCTTTAAGTGCGGATCGGTTATATGGGTGTAAATTTGAGTTGTAGCTATATTGCTGTGCCCGAGCATTACTTGAACCGTTCTAAGGTCGGCTCCGTTCATTAATAAATCGGTACCAAAGCTGTGACGCATAGTATGTGGACTGACATGTTTGGTTATTCCAGCCATTAGAGCGTAGCGGGCAACTAATCTTTGTACACTACGTACTGTTAAACGGCTATAGTTTCCGCTTAGGTCGACTTTCTTTGTTCCGCTATAGCGAATAAACAGTGGCTTTGTGTTATCGGTGCGCTTAGATAGGTATTGATTGATCCATTCGGCGGCTTCTTCACTCACAAAAACTAATCGATCTTTTTCTCCTTTTCCGCGAACCATGAACTCCCGTCGTTTTAAATTTATGTGATCACGATTTAGCCCAACTAACTCACTAACACGTAAGCCGCTAGCAAATAATAGCTCAAGTATTGCTCGGTCGCGCAGACCAACTATGGTGTTAATTTTAGGTTGAGCAAATAAAGTTTCAAGCTCCTCTTCGTTAAGGAAGGTTACTTGCTTTCGTTTAGTGCGGGCCAGTTCAATCTTCGCGGGATTTAAAGCAACAATGTCTCTTTTAGCGCAAAATTTCAAGAAACTGCGCAAAGCTATTAGATGGTAGTTAATAGTTGCCGGGTTAAGCTCGTCGCTAGTGTTGGTGCCAAGTCGGTTCAGCCAAAGACGCCATTTTCGAATTAATTCGGAGTTTATGCCCTCGACATTGATGTCTCCTGCAAAGTCAATTAGGCGAGTAAGATAATGGTCGTAGTTAGCAATCGTTTTCTGGGAACGGTTTTGCTCAATTTCAAGGTATTCAATAAAGTCTGTTTTAGCTTTAGCGAAGCGCATTACCTTATTTTACGACATTAGCTTGAGATAGTATTATGTAAGCTGATTGCCATCTGTTACAATTAACGCTAAGTATGGAACAAACCCTAATTTTACTTAAACCGGATGCTTTACAAAGAGCGTTGGCTGGCGAAATTATTACTCGTTTTGAACGAGTTGGACTAAAAATTGTTGCAGCTAAAATTCTAAATCCTTCTAAAGACCAATATTTCCATCACTACGAAACTATTGGGAAAATGATTTCGCGTCGTGGGCAGGAAGCTTTTGATGTGACGCTGGAATTTATGCAAGAAGGACCAGTTTTAGTGATGGTTCTAGAAGGAATTGAAGCGGTTGCGGTTGTAAGAAAAATGGTTGGAACTACTGAACCCAAGGCCGCTCAACCGGGAACGATCAGAGGCGATTATTCGCACATCAGCTTTAACTATGCATCTAAAAATGGTTTGTCGCTTCCAAACTTGATTCATGCATCAGGAAATCCTGTCGAAGCTAAACAGGAAATTGCTCATTGGTTTAATAAGAGTGAAATCTTTGCGTATGACACGGTACATGATAAGTTTACCCAAGGCAAGAAGTAGGCCCCTATAGTTCAATGGATAAAATAGCTCCGTCCTAAGGAGAAGCTGTAGGTTCGAATCCTGCTAGGGGCACCAGATAGTTGCCAGGCATACCATTCAACTATACGAAGAAAAAAGCGTTACAATAATAACTATAAAGTTATGACTGAGCAGAAATCGGGAACTCACTCTAAATACTTTGCTGATCAGTTTGATGATGAGGAAGTACTGTTCGTTTTTCGTAAGCACCCGATAGTCATGCGCAAGGGGCTAATTTTAGGTCTACTTGGCCCGCTTATCGGAGTAATACCTTCTGCACTCGATACTTCTTACGGCATGAAGGGGTTTACTATAGGTCTTTTCGCTGGACTAGCGCTAGGTTTAATTGTCTTTTTCCCGTCCTGGATTGGATGGCATTTCAGCGTGTTTATCGTAACCGATCAGCGCTTCCTTCAAATTAAGCAAAAGGGTCTATTTAGTAGAAGTGTATCCGATCTAGGCTTGCGTCAGATCCAATCAGTTAGTTATGAAGTTTCCGGGATTCAGGAAACTCTGCTTGGATTTGGTACAATTATTATGCGGACTTATGTGGGCGAGATAGTAATTCATGATGTGCATCATCCGGCAAAGATCCAAAAGAGGTTTGTCGGTATACTAAGGGATATGGGCATCACTACGTCTGACTATCCAGGATCTATAATGCCCCAGTCTGAAATGAATGAGCAAATTGAAGAAGCCTAAACTTTCATTACCGAAGCCAAAATTACCCTCTAAGGGCTTGTTTAAACGTCGCTTGCCTCCAGAAGAGCGAATAAAAGAAGCGTTCGCTAATGTACCGAAGATTACCGATGAGACAGTAGCTGAACACCGCGAGGATGTTTTATCCTCGGCGCGAAAGTATATATATCCTTTGCAACACTCACGTAAGCGGATAGTCTCAATTTCCACTTCGATTATTGTTCTAGCGGTTATTGTTTTGTTTTCTTATATCGGGCTCTCTTTGTACAGATTTCAGAACACTGGAAGTTTTATTTATGGGGTAACCCAAGTAATACCGTTGCCGGTAGCTAAAGTGGGCAGTTCCTGGATCTCATATGAAAGCTATTTGTTTGAGCTCAGGAGGTATATGCATTATTACGAGACCCAACAGCAGGTTGATTTCTCATCTAAATCCGGACAAGCGCAGCTGGTTCGTTATAAGCAACAAGCAATGAACGAAGTAATTACCAACGCTTATGTCAACGAACTCGCCAGCCGTTACAACGTTAGTGTCAGTAATCAACAAGTTGACCAAGAAGTTGCATTAGTTCAGAGCCAAAACCGGCTAGGTTCTAGTCAGAGCGAGTTCAACGATGTCTTAAGCGAGTTTTGGGGCTGGAATGAAGCTGATTTTAAGCGCGAGTTAAAAGCTCAAATGTTACAGCAGGCTGTAGTGGCCAAATTGGACACGGCTACCGAGCAACGAGCCCAAGAAGCGCTAAACAGTTTAAAGCATGGCGCAGACTTTGCTACATTAGCTGCACAAGTATCTGATGACACCTCAACTAAAAATAATGGCGGACAATTTCCAAATCTAATTGGTCAAAACGATCCCAATATTGCTCCACAAATTACTCAAGCTTTATTTAGCCTAAAGGAGGGGCAGATTTCCGGAATTATTAACACCGGCTATACGCTAGAGATAGTCAAGGTAATTTCTGTTCAAGGTGGCTTGATTCAAGGCGCCCATATATCTTTTAATTTGAAACCAATTTCAGATTTTATAGCCCCACTTGAAAAGTCCCAGCCACGCCATGTGTTTATTCACATCTAGATTTTCCAAGCATTGAACATACTTATGATGCTTTATCCCAGGGGAAGTTATTGCCAAAATGGCCGTACTGGGCGGTTTGCTCAAACTGAGGCCGGTCAAGTTTTAAGAAACTAATTATGCCACTTGGTGTTAAATCATAGCCCGTTACCTGTTCCTCGACTCCATCTACTGAGACAATAGCTTCTACGGGTTCAGCTACTCCAATCGCGTAAGCCAGTTGAGCAAATACCTCTTTTGCGCCGCGTTTTTTTAAATAGTCTACAGCAATCTTGCGGGCCATATAGGCTCCTGAACGATCAACTTTCGAAGCATCTTTGCCACTAAAAGCTCCTCCTCCGATTGGAATCCTTGGGCCGTAACTGTCAACCGCAAGCTTCCTGCCGGTAAGTCCGGTATCAGCATCAAAACCGCCGATCTTCCAATCGCCCGCCGGATTAGCGAATATTTCGATATTTGAAAGGTGCGGGATGCTCTTTAGCCAGGAGTTAATTAAGGTCTCAAGCTCTTTTTTTGTGGAATGCTGAAAGCTGGCAACAATCGTCGCTACCTGATCGTTGTTTAGCGTTATTTGAGTCTTGCCGTCAAAAGGGAACTGTGTGTAGAGGTAACGATTTAGGGCTCGGCTGAGTTCTACTTCCAATGGCAGAAGACTCTTTGTCTCATTGGTGGCATAGCCAACCATAATTCCTTGATCACCAGCACCGCCAAGATCTACTCCGGAAGCAATCTCACTGCTTTGCTGTACCACCTGAACCCTAACCTCGTAACTATCATCAATGAAACGGCGAGCGATTTTAGTGTAGTCTATATCTGCATCACTACTTACTTCACCAATTACGGTAAGTAATTTGTGACCACCTAAGGTTTCAACTGCAACTCTTGAATTAGGATCTTGGGCTAGAGCCGCATCGACAATACTATCCGATATTTGATCACAAATTTTATCCGGATGTTTGGGGGATACAGATTCTGCGGTTCGTAGGTTCATATATAAAAAATCCTTTCTACCATCACAGTAAGAAAGGATAAACTAATATCTTCTCCGCATATGACGGACTAGATGGGGCACCTGTTTTATTCAGGTTGCCGGCAGGTCATCGAGCTAGATCTCTCGCTGCACTCAAAATATTTTAAATTGTTAATGCATAGACTAGTTTAGCATATATCTCTAATCTTCCGGAACAGGCTTTTGAAATAGGCATATTGGCGGGGTGTAGCTGACCAGGTTTGGAACTATTTTATGACATTCACTAGCAGTTCCGTATGACTATGTTCCTCAAAATGAGAATCAATTGTAATGATTTCATCACAGACTGCTTCTTCGGCTGAAACTGCCTGTAGGCAATCTTCAAAGTTCTTACCGTCATATCTGATGCGTGCGGTAGACGTAGTCTTCTCCGTTATAGGCAATATTGGCTACACCGATAACAAACTATCTACAAGCTCGGTCTGTAGCTTATATCTTTCTGCCATATACCACACGATATGCACAGTTACGCCCTTATTGAACACTGATTATCTAAGTCTTGAATTAAAGATTGGCACTTCTCAGATAACTTTCTGTCAAAAAGTATTTCAAGCAGTACATTAGCATCTATAAAAACGTGTTTCATTTTAAGAATTTCTTTCGTCTAAAGCCTCTGAGTAAAGTTCTTTGGTTGTTTTAGCGTCATCTCTGTCAGGCCCCTGTTAAGCTCAAACAGTTTTCTGTTACGGTTTAACATTGCAGCAATAGTAGCACCATTGCCCTTTATACTATCTTGTACAGGCCGGAGCGACCCGATTACTTCTGAGTGACGAATAATAAAAACTTCTTCGCCATTTTGTAGCCTATCTAAGTATTTGCTTAGATTAGTTCTCAAATTCTTCGCCGTAACAGTTATCATAGGTATCCTTTTAGTTACATGTTTAGCGTACGTTATAGGAATATTCATGCCAATGCTTGGAAAGCAAAAATCTCCTTAAACAGAGAGGTTTAAACATAATGGCGGGCCGTAACCCTTCAGGTCTGGAATTATTTCTCGAATGAGGCCAGTCTATTACGCGTAAACCAAATTTAGTCGGATAGATACGCTTTATGCATAGGCTCATCAAACGTTTCAAGCCCTGTCTTCTCACGCCGAGCTCTTGCCAGTAAATAACAATCAGCAAAATCGAGCTTTATCTCAGTCAGTAATTTTGTAACATCCATAATCAATTCTTTGTTTTCGTACTTAAATGCATCCGTTCTGCCAACAAGCAATAGGGCTTCACTTGTCTGCCGACGGTCACGACCTGTTCCTCTCAATACGTACACTATTTCGGCAACAATAACATCTGTCACTAGCAAGCTTGCTGGTTTTGCCTCTTGAATAAGATTTTCCGCCCTAGCACTTAACTCCTCGTGGTCACCAAGCAACCAACGCAATAATATATTTGCATCAACGAACGCCATATTTTTTTGCCAATTGTGCACCAATACTCTGTTCTTTTTCTGAAGGCTTATCCTTAAACGAGGGTTTACTCAGTAACGCTCGTACTTCAGATAGATTTTTAGGAGAAGTGATAATGATTTCGTTTTTTTCGTTTATTTGAAGAGTAGCTTTACCTATCTTGTCGAGTCCAAGCTTCTCACGAAACTCTTTAGGAAGAGTGATTTGTCCCTTACTGGTAATACTATACGTATAATTCATATTACTCATTATTTATAAGTAATACATGCATGTCAATAGTATTACTTGGCGGGCCGTAGCGGACGAAATCTGGAACTATTTTAGTTCTGTAACGGGTCAAATGTCTTTAGGCTATGTACGCTCTCAAAATCTTTAGTGTTATGAGTCCAAAGAACTAAATTATTTACTAAAGCTGTAGCGGCGATAATTGCGTCAGGTAGTTTTATGTTAGTGGTTTTTCGTAGCTCAATAACCTTTTCGGTAACCTCTTTATTAAAGGCATAGTTTTTCATGCTATCAAAGAAGTCTCTGAAGAAACCAGCATCTTCTTGGTCCATAGCTTTATAGCCTAATACCTCTGTAATAACAATGTTACATGTACCAAGAGATGAACTCCTTAATATATCAATCGCTCTCTCATCTAACTGATTGTTGCGTAGGTAGATTATAGTATTAGTGTCTAGGAGTATCATTTTGTAGGTTCTCTCTTCTATCTCCCCAGTCTCTCTGTTCACGTTGCCATAGTTTAGGGTCAGCAATACCCTTTATAGACCCGCGTTTCTTGCTATGTTTAATTAAAGCGTCAAGTGCCTGTCGTTGTTTGGCTAGAGGCTCTTCAACGTTTACCGTGTCGCCTAGACTCAAGTTATTATCGTCAATGTATCGCTTAGGTACACGGATGGCATAAGAATTGCCAGTCTTAGTAATAATTCCTTGTATCATATCTACCATTGTACTTACATGTACTTACATTGTCAAGGGTTTTTGACACTAAAACGCAGATATGCAAAGTGGTTTGGTAGGGCTTAGTCTGGATGACATCAATATAGCCCACCTTAAGCTCAAGGAACAACCGCTTAACTGGGACTATTGGCGAAAAGAAATGCTACCACAATTAGTAGCAACTAGTTTAGTTAGTGTAAGAAAACCTGAAATTGGCGATAAGCGCAAACCACACATCTTCCCGCTTCAATTTGACGATGAAGCCAAGGAGCAAACCGACGAAGATTGGTGCAAAACTAACTTAGAAAATGTCAAAAATGTCTTTGGCGAAGGAGCAATAGATGTTACTGATGAGATTGATGTACCAGACTTTGATAGCTATAAACCAAAACAAGAAAGTCTGCTCTAACTCTAATAAACAAACTTGGATTGAGCGGTAGGAAGTAGCTTTAATAAAACGAACACTATCTGCCATAGCAGATCGTGGCCTTCTGCCACGACTGCCTATGGCTTCCTAACGCTGCTTCCAAATTAGTTTGCTGGTAGGGGTCGTAATAGCAATGAATCAGGAGGTAGTATTTTAATAAGTTAGGTCGTTTCAGGTTGAATCAAAATTACTGTTACGCCTGAATATAAGCAGGGACTGAACCAGCTTCAGTTAAAAACTGTTTAGCATAGGCAATCTCTTGAGAAATAGTAATGATAGCTGATTTGAGCTTTATCAACACGTCAGGTGCAGTCCGCCAATTACCATTTTCAACCATATTTTTAATTGCTTCAAACGGTTCTTTATACTGATAAATTAGCTTTTCACCATCTAATTCCAGATTAGGAATAATGAAGTCTATTAGGAAGCGTTTTTGAGGGAGTTTTTGAGGGAGTTAATTAACGAGAGTTGAGCTTTTTAAGGTCGTCCAGAGGGTAATCTTTGTACATTCTTCGGCCCTGCTCATCAAAGCTTGCTACTAAAGCTAGGCCAGTATCTTTACGGATACCCATGAATGTCCATTGATGCTCAACTTTACCAGATGTTCGTTGAACCTTTATCCAATCACCTTGCTCAAAGCCAGACCCTACACCCATATCAAGGTCGTCAGTTTCTTCTCTTGCGCTAGTAAGAGCCTCAAAACGGACAAAGCCAGCCTGGTGAGGGAATAACCTACCACGCTTTAGCTCAGCTTCTTTCATTCTTGCAATATCCTGTCTATAGGCCTGGATTTGTTCATCAGTAGCTCCATGGGCTTTGAAGTTAGATATAACAATTTCATCCTGCTTATCACGTTCTGCTTGCTTTTGTTGTAATTCATCTACTGAATTAGCTCCTAGTTCACTAGGGTCAGGGCTGAACTTGTCATCTGCAGACTGTTCAATATCATCTATCGCTTCAGCCATTTTTTGCTCTGCTGTAAACTGTTGATACGCAGCATCAAGAGCATCATCTTGCTTAGCGGGGTCAATTCTAAACCGAGCTATGCTGTCAGGACGATAGTTAGTTTCGTTGCCCTCACGGTCTAGTAAAAAGCCTCTGGGCGATAATTCGCCTGAGAAATCTCTATCGAAGTCTTCTCTAGATATATCACTATCAGGTGAGTCAATATACTCCTGCAATGCTGGCATAAGTTTTTGTCCAGCAATACGATTAAACCGCTCTGTTCTATAAAGGTAGCGAATAGAATCTTGAGTAAGGTCTGCAAAGTGTTCTGCTTCAGGATGTTGAGCTATCGCTTCTATTGCTTCAGGAGCCATATATGCCATATGTTCAACTGCTGGTAAAAAGCTGGTCTGTGGTACAAAATCACCATCTAAAGGCTGCTGATTGGGATTAGGGAATTGTTCTTGGCTCATAGCTATATTTTATTTCTTTTTATCGTTTCGTATATTTATTTTTTAACTTAGTGCTTCCTATACTAGCATAAGCTTGTTAAATTGTCAATTATTACGTGTTGTGGCGGGCCCGACCGGATTCGAACCGGCGATCTCCTCCGTGACAGGGAGGCGTGATAGGCCTCTTCACTACGAGCCCAAATTTTAGCAACATCGGTAATAATACCAGACAAAAGCCTTGATATAAACAAGATGGTGCGGGTGAGGGGAGTCGAACCCCTGTCTCAGCCTTGGGAAGGCCATATAATGCCGCTATACGACGCCCGCAACTGGAGCCACCTGTCGGGATTGAACCGACGACCTACACGTTACGAATGTGTCGCTCTACCAACTGAGCTAAGGTGGCATTAAAGCACCGCGTAATTATAGCAAAAGCTGCTACAATATACCCTAGTAGATATGGCAACCACGAAGACTTATTTCCGCGATCATTTCGTGTTGTTACTGCTTACGGTTAACGCATTTTTGGCGTTATTTGCCGCAAGCTTTGTGTTTTTGAAACTATCTACTTCCCACAACAGCAGCTACATTGTCCAATATAGATCAAACCTGGGGGTTAGTGCTTTTCGCACCGGTGGGATCAGCGAAATAATTAGTTTTGCATTGTTTGCTCTACTTATTCTAGCTATAAATATAGTCCTTAGTGTGCGCACATACTCTATAAATCGTAATCTGACCGTTATCATACTTTCTATGGGCATACTACTTACAACACTAGACATAATAGTCAGTAATTCATTACTGGTTCTTCATTAATAAATAATTGGCATAATTTATGACAGACATCGATATCCCTCTAGAAAAAGACCGCCATGCTCATTATCGCTTTTTTGAAATCCTACCAGGAGCTCTAAGTTGGATATTGCTCCTAGCACCGATATACCTTAGCTTTATCAATATTACCGTTGCAGTAATATTTATCCTTATCTACCTATTGGTGTATTTTGTGCGCTCCGTAGGCTTTAGTGTCGATGGCCTTAAAGGTTATCGCAGCATGAAACAGCATATGAGGGAAGATTGGTTGGCGTTAATTGATGACGTCGAGAAAAGATCGATTGCGTCAGAGGATATTGCCAAGCGTCCTAAATGGCACGTAAGGAACATGGAGTTATTAAAAGAATATAACAACCCCTTTCATCCTTCAGATCTTATTCATGCCGTTATTATTGCCACCGTAAATGAGAGCCGTGAAGTACTCGAACCGACCATCCGCTCTATTATTGATGGTCAGCAAGACAATAAAAAAGTTATTCTGGTTCTTGCTTACGAAGGAAGGGCCGGTGAGACTGCAGAGAAACGCGTCCTGCAACTGATTAGTGACTATAAAGATAATTTTCTTGATGCTTTTGCCGTCAAACACCCGCCCAAGGTGCCTGGAGAGATTATAGGCAAGGGAGCAAATATTAGTTGTGCAGGACGCAAGCTTCAGGATTATCTGGAAGATAAACAAATCGATCCGAAGAACGTCATTGTCACCACCTTAGACTCAGATAATCGTCCAGATAAACGCTACTTTTTAGCAGTTAGTTATGCCTTTTGTGTTTCCCCGGATCCTCTCAAGGCTTCATTTCAGCCACTTCCGATGTTTACTAACAATATCTGGGACGCTCCAACTATGATGCGGGTGATTGCTACAGGTAATACCTTGTTCTATATCGTCGGTACCACAAGGCCACATCGCGTCCGTAACTTTTCCGCGCATGCTCAGTCTATGCGTTCGCTAATAGATATGAACTTTTGGAGTGTACGAACTATTGTTGAAGACGGACACCATTTTTGGCGCAGTTATTTCCATTTTGACGGTGACTATAGAGTTTACGCGATAAGTATCCCAGTCTATCAAGATGCTGTACTTGCCGACGGGTATATAAAAACCATCAGAGCTCAATTCGTTCAGCTTAGACGCTGGACTTATGGAGTGTCGGATGTTGCTTTTGTAGCAGATAAGGGCTTTTTCCATAAAAACTCAATTTCTAAAACGGATCTTCTGTCTAAATTCTTAAATTTGCTTGAGGGTCATGTTACTTGGGCTACGGGTACTATCCTAATTTTTGGTGCAGCATTTATCCCGCCATTAATTAGTCCGCAAAGTTTTGCTGCAAATGAGATACCGCTCCTAGTTAGCCGCATACAGATGATTGGCCTAATTGGTTTGTTGGCATCAGTCTATGTCTGCTTAGTAACGCTACCTCCTCGTCCATCCCGCTACCGGAGTCATCGCTCTATTCTGATGGTCTTGCAGTGGGTACTTGCACCGTTTACCGGAGTGGTATTTGGTTCGCTCGCCGCATTTAACTCTCAGACCAGGCTAATGTTCAAGCGCTATCTAAATAAATTTGATGTTACCGAAAAAGCAGTCATTAATGAGGATAAGAGCAGGATTAGCACTGAAGCTGACCCCAAACACGCATAAGAGCTTCAAATGGCGTGAAATGCCCTGTAATGCGTGCTAGCCGTCTTATCAAAGCGGTTGAGGCTGACTATAACCGTGTTGGTTATAGTCCTACTCTCAATTATGCCGTCTTTAGTTGTGCGACTCAGGTTGTTGATTACAGTTTGAGTAAGATGCTTGGCGTCATAGAGTGCAGTAGATCTATGCTTTAAACTTTCATAAATACTTAAGAAGAGTTTTTCTTTCGCAAATTCTTTCGCCGGTTTGCCCGGTTTCTTAACCATCCATGTTTGAGCAGGGTCGTGGCTCTCAATTGTCGAGAATATAGCCTGACAGCTTTTGCACAATCTACGTCGCCAGATTTGATTGGATCTAATTTGCGGTCTTGAGTTGACTACTCTTGTATCACCGCCACAATATACACAAACCATGTCTATATATTGACACAACGCTATAAATATAACTAGGGCAAAATACTGCCTGGACAAACAAGGAGAAATAAAAAAAGAGCCAAAATTGCTTTTGACTCTTTTGCGACCCATATATTCTAGCGGGGTCGGCGTATTCGATTTGTAGGCTTGGAACCGAGATCTTCGTAAAACAACTGAAACGATCCAAGCACACTTGCTCTAGTGGTACTCAAAACTCCACTACTGCTCCGTTTAACCTGGAAATGTTATCTGATGATAAGACTTATGTCAAGCGGGAGTTCATATTAATAATTTTTTGGTGGGCGATATAGGACTCGAACCTATGACCTCTTCCACGTCAAGGAAGCGCTCTAGCCAACTGAGCTAATCGCCCAAATTTAAAAAGTACAATTCTACCTGCTGATGCATTATATAGACAATTGCTTAATCGTGAAACCAGGCATCCTAAAATCAGCATATGTCATAAATGGTATAAGTTAAAATGAGTTATCCACATTGTGGAATGTGCAAAATACAGCAAATATAGGCTAGCCATATAGTACTATCCTTGCTATCATACTTTCTACAGGTGAAGTTTTGACGAGAATGTTTTTCCCGCTCAAAGCAGTGAGTGTGAGGCGGTTGAATGAATTTGCGAGATCATTCAACCGCTTTTTGTATTAATACGAATATTTGATAAAGTTACAGATATGAGTGAGATGAATATAAAAGAGTTACGGCATAGCTTGGCGCATATCCTAGCTGCTGCAGTTCAGCAGCTATGGCCGAATGCTCAATTTGGAATCGGTCCTACTACTGAAGATGGCTTTTATTACGACATAAAAATTCCAGATTATGTCTTGTCTGGGGCAGATTTATCAAAAATAGAAACTGTGATGCGGAAATTAATAAAATCTGACTTGGCTTTTGAGCGGTATAGTTTACCGATAGATGAAGCTATTAAGTGGGCCAAAGAAAACGCGCAGCCTTACAAAGAAGAGCTGCTTAACGATCTTAAGCGTTCGGGCACGACACTAGCGAGAGATTTAAGCCCTGAAGAAATGGGTACTATAAGCAAAGACAGTGCTAAGGTAGAGAGTGCATCTTTTTATAAGACTGGCGACTTTGTCGATTTGTGCCAGGGACCACACTTAACTTCTACGGGTAAAGCTGATAATTTCAAATTGCTTCGAGTAAGTGGCGCATACTGGCGGGGAGATACTTCAAAGGACCAACTACAGCGAGTTTATGGTGTAGCCTTTAGAACCGAGAACGAGTTAAAGGCTTATCTGGAGAATATGCTGCAAGCTAAAGAGCGGGATCACCGGAAATTGGGCCAAGAACTGGATCTATTCGTAATCTCGGATCTAATAGGTTCAGGATTACCGTTGTTTACTCCTAGAGGTACGGTTCTCCGTAACCAACTAATTGCATTTTCAGAAGGACTTCAAAAAGAGGCAGGCTATGAAGAAGTGTGGACTCCGCACATCACCAAAGTTGAGCTATATAAGAAGTCTGGTCACTACGACAAATATCCTGAACGGTTCGAAGTAAAGAGTACTGAGTCTGACGACGTGTTTATGGTTAAGCCGATGAACTGTCCTCATGTGGCGCAAATTTATGCCTCGCGCCCCAGGAGTTACCGTGATTTACCGCAAAGATATATGGAGACTACGACTTTGTACCGAGACGAGAAGAGTGGGGAGCTACACGGCCTATCTAGAGTCAGGTCTGTTACTCAGGATGACGCTCACGTCTTTGTGCGTCATGATCAAATAGAAGAGGAGATGCGTTCAATTATTGGCATGATTAAGCAGATGTACTTAGTGCTAGATATGCCTCTTTCCGTAGATTTGTCATTCAGAGACGATAGTGATCGTTATTTTGGTACAGAATCTCAGTGGAACGAGGCAGAACATACGATTGAAAAGATTGCAAAAGAAGAGGATATGGACTATCAAATAGTTAGAGGGGAAGCTGCATTTTACGGACCTAAGATTGATGTGCACGTACGTGACGCTCTAGGCCGGAAGTGGCAATGCGCTACTGTACAGTTAGACTACGTTCAGCCAGAACGTTTTGACCTATGCTATACAGATAAAGATGGCACTCTAAAGAGGCCGGCTATGATCCACAAGGCAATTCTAGGCTCAATAGAGAGATTTCTTAGTGTGTATATAGAGCACACTGCTGGCAAGTTTCCTGTATGGCTGGCTCCGGAGCAGATCAGGGTTGTCACTCTGAATCAAGAAGAAACAGTTCTAGCTTATGCTAAAGATGTCATCGAGAAGGGAGAACAGTTAGGTCTAAGAATGACTTTGGACGAAGCCAACGACTCAGTTGGTAAGAAAATCCGTCAGGCAGAGCTAATGAAAGTGCCATATGTAGTAGTGATTGGACCCAAGGAAGTTGAAACTGGCGATGTAGTTCCGCGTATCAGAACAGACATAATAGTGCAGGAGCGCAAAGAACCACTATCCATTAGTAATTTTTTAAAAACGGTGTCTAACGAAGCTAAAACAAGAGTTACTCACTCTTCACTATAAAAATATGGATCAGGACATACCGACTTTTAAAAAGGAGGTTGTTAATATAGTTATGGCTATTCCTAAAGGTAGACTTATGACATACGGTCAAATTGCAGCGCTTGCGGGTAGCCCAAGGGCTGCACGAATCGTAGGATGGATTGCGCATTTCGGTGATCCTAATCTTCCTTGGCAAAGGGTAGTTAGTAAAGAGGGCTATTTGGCTCGAGGTTACCCTGGGGGCGTCTCAGGCAATAGTAAAGCCCTTGCTAGAGAGGGAGTTATTGCAGAAGACTATAAGGTGCCGATCGATAGGCTATTATGGTGGCCAGTTGAAAAATGAAGAAACCTTTAATTGCAATAGTCGGTTCTACTGCGACCGGTAAAAGTGAACTGGCCTTTAATCTTGCTAAACGATTTAACGCCGAAATCGTAAGTGCTGATTCCTGGCTGGTCAGAAGAGGTTTGGACATTGGGACAGCTAAACCATCTATCAATATGCTCCGAGAAGTGCCACACCATTTAATAGATATAATTGATCCTGAGCAAGATTTTTCAGCTGCAGAGTATAAAAAGTTAGCATCGAAATCAATTGAGGATATTCATTCGAACGGCAAGTTGCCTTTATTGGTAGGTGGGACGGGCCTATATATTGACTCCATCCTTTATGATTTTAGTTTTCTTCCGGCCTCAGATCAAAAAGTACGTCAACGCTTAAACGCTCTGCAATTAGGAGAACTATACTCTCTAGCAAAATCAAAAAAATTAGATCTAAGTCAAATTGATATGCGTAATAAACGTCGGGTTATTAGATTCATTGAGTCAGACGGTAAGATAGCTACCAGGAACACACTTAGACCAAATACTTTGATAATCGGAACTAGAAGCGAAACAGACGTTCTACGCCAACATATCGAAGAGCGAGTCGACACAATGATAAGTCTAGGCCTAGAAAGCGAAGTTAAAAAGCTAAGTGATTCATTTGGATGGAGTTGCGAAGCACTTAAAGGCATTGGATATAGCGAGTGGGAACTGTATTTTAAAAACCTACAGTCTATGGCAATTACGAAGCAGAGAATAATAAAAGACACGCTTGCATTAGCTAGAAGACAGCAGACTTGGTTTAAAAGAGACAAAAGTATTCACTGGTTTACTACCCCTGTTAATATTGCAGATATAGATGCGTTAATAACATCATTTTTGAACAATTCCGTTATTGAATAACAAAAGTGCTGCTACAATACTAGATATGATCGAACAACTCTTTGGGTCTAAAACTAGAGTAAAACTACTGAAACTGTTTTATGGTAATCCAAGCAGGGCGTACTATGTTCGCGAGATTACGCGAAAAATAGACGAGCAGATCAACTCAGTTAGGAGGGAATTATCCAATCTATTGAGTGTAGGCATAATTACTTCAGATAATACCAATAACAAACTTTATTATGAGGTAAACCAAAAGTATGAATATTACGACCCATTACTTGAAATATTTGGCGGCAAGAAACCTCTTTCCATAAAAAATAGCACTGAACCAAGCACTGGCGCAGAGGAAGAATTTAAGTTACTTGGTCATGTCGAACTAGTTGTATTTAGCGGTCAGTTTACGAGAGACAGCAGTGCACCAGTAGACGTATTAATTGTTGGCAGCGTTAACAAAAATGCCGTAGAGAAGTACATCGCTGGTTTAGAAAAAGAGGAAGGCGGTAAGGAGATTAGTTATACTGTTATGAAGCTGGAAGACTTTAAATACCGAAACCAAATCCGAGACCGATTCGTCACCCAGATTATTAATGCCAAAAAACAGGTAATATTAGATAGGCAGAACTTGCTTAATCAATAATGTATAAAAAGGATAATTCAATATGGACATTCAGTTTTACGGAGCCAACTGTATCAGTATCAGTTATAAATCAACTAGACTGGTAGTTGACGACAATCTAAAACAACTTGGGAAGAAGCCAGTTTTAGCCAAAGAAGATGTTGCTCTTTTTACTTCGTATATTGGTGAAAATACTCCTTTGAATGTTAAGTTAGCTATTGACTGCCCTGGCGAATTTGAGGTTGCTGACTTTTCGATCGTTGGCATTGCCGCACAAGCGCACACAGGTGAACCTGACCAGTTAACGTCCACAATGTATAAAATTACGGCAAACAATATTAGTACCCTGGTAACTGGCCATGTCTTCCCGCAACTTAATGATAGCCAGCTTGAAGCAATCGGTATGGTAGATGTACTAATAATACCTGTCGGTGGCCATGGTTATACATTAGATCCGGAAGGTGCTCTGACAATTATTAAGGCTATTGAGCCTAAATTAATTATTCCTTCTCACTACGCGGATAATAGCTTGAATTACTCAGTACCTCAGCTGACTCTTAGCGAAGCTCTGAAGGGGGTTGCTATGGAGCCAAAAGAAACATTATCGAAGCTCAAGCTTAAGGCTACAGACCTCAGTGATGTTACCCAACTAATCGTGCTCCAGTAAAACTTAAAGTAAACTTTTTTTCTTCAATGTCCGAATAGCCTGAGTACTTAGCTTCATACTAACCTTTTTGCCGTCAACTACTACAGTTTTAGTTTGCAAATTAGGCTTCCAAACCTTTTTGGTGTGGCGTTGGGAGAAGCTGACGTTATTACCGTACTGCTTACCCTTACCGGTTAAATCACATTTCTGCATATTTTCTTCCTCGAATTCAATCGCCATTCTAAACTATAAACAGATAGTGGTCAACGTTAAGTTATACTAATAAGCATATGTTTTCAAATCTAACGGGAATCGAAATCCTATATTTCTTCGTTGCTCTTTTGATTAGCATGATCGCTCACGAAGTTATGCACGGAGTAACGGCCAAAGCTTTAGGGGATCCGACAGCAGCAGATATGGGGAGATTGACCCTGAATCCACTTAAGCATATCGATCTTATGACGACCATAGTCCTCCCTCTGGCGCTTGTTCTGGTGCATTTGCCCCCGATTATGGCTGCTAAACCCGTGCCTTTTAATCCTAATAGAGTTAAGTTCGGTGACTACGGTGCGGCTTTAGTTGGTGCCGCCGGGCCAGCTACTAATTTTGCTTTGGCAATTATCGGTTCAATCCTGGCTCATATTGTAATAAACGGAAACCCGCAACTACTAGAATTCCTTGGCTTATTTATCCAAATTAACGTAATCTTGATGGTCTTTAACTTAATACCAATCCCGCCACTAGATGGTTCGAGAGTTCTTTACGCTTTTGCGCCTGAGCCATTGCGCAGGGTTATGGAAAAAATTGAATCAATGGGTTTTATGGCAATTCTATTAATCATTTTAATAGTCTTTGAGTTTATGTCTAATCAGATAATTGGCATTGAAAACGCGGTTTTACGAGTTGTAATAAACCTTTAGGTGAATCTTCGATATAATGTACTTAGGTCGGGTATGAAGGTTTTAAAATACCTTTAGCCAAGTAATGATTATCTGAATACAAATCATTAGGGAGCCCGCATCACTTCGGCCGTGGTCGTAGTGAGAGGGCACCCACCTGGGAAATCTCAGGTTAATCAGCTTGGCGCCCGACTTATTTTTAGAAAACTACAGATTAACGGGGTGTAGCGCAGCGGTAGCGCGTACGGCTGGGGGCCGTGAGGTCGCAGGTTCGATCCCTGTCACCCCGACCAAGGAAATGCATGCAACATTATGTCGCGGCCCTTGATTTAGTAGATGCGTACCTAATTCATATGGGAAAGGGATAAATTATAAAGAGCATAACTCATATATGCTCCAATACTTTACTTTTAATCTTTTGCTAACAGAAGCTCTACAATTATTTCCCTAAGAGGAATCCTTGATTTTTTGAGAATTCAAAACAGGTAATTAATAGACCCTTTTTAGTACGGACTAATTTCTTCGAGGACTATTAATATCCTAGAGGCTATGGGCGGAATGGCCGATAAGAGACAACAAGATACCATTGTCGAGAAGCGATTTAAAATAGGTGACTTAGAAACTCTAAAGTTGCCAGGTCGTATCGACTACTATTTAAACCGTAAGCTATTGATTACATAATCCATCTAACAACCTGAGATTAATTGTTCCAAGCCGACCGAACAAAGGGGGAAATAGAGACACACCAGAAAACTAATAGCTTTACTGTAACGTAAGTCTCATAGTTAATCTGGTTGTCTTAAAAAACTTTGTTTGCACTGAATCGATCTAATCACTAGTATAGATAGGATATGTGGCAAGAAACAAAACACGGACTATTTAAGCAATTCACGTTCATTAACTTTAAAGAAGCCTTTGACTTCATGACCCAGGTTGCGGCGGTCGCAAATCAGCAAAACCATCATCCAAGGTGGGAAAATGAATGGAACGTTGTAAAAATATGGCTTTCTACTCACGATCAACAGAATAAAATTACTGATCAGGACAAAAGATTAGCTGCTGCGATCGACGAGTTAGTAAAGGCTGGGGAGCCGATAGATAAGTGGGAACAAGAGGGCGTAGGCGTGAATCACATGAGAGTAAAACTCTACACTGATGGAGGATCCAGGGGTAACCCAGGACCAAGCGCCAGTGGCTACGTACTTTTTGATGAGCAGGACAAAATTATTGAAGATAAGGGAGTTTACTTAGGCATAACTACTAATAACCAAGCTGAATATACGGCACTGAAGCTAGGTTTAGAGGATGCTCTTAAGCACCAGGCTAGCATAGTTGATGTTTACATGGATAGTTTGTTAGTTGTTAACCAGATGAAAGGTAGCTTCAAAGTGCGTAATCGTGACCTATGGCCAATTCATTCGGCAATTATGGATCTTACGCGTCAGTTTAAGCAGGTTAGTTTCACTCATGTCCCTAGAGAGCTGAATAAATTAGCCGATGCAGCAGTAAATCGTGCCCTAGACGAAGCTCTAGGCATAACCGGTTAAATTCTGTATAATTAGTGATGCCAGATTATCGGTTGGTCGCATGTCCGTTAAGGACATGAGGAAAGTCCGGGCAGCAAAGGGAAGGACAGTCGCTAACGGCGACCGGGCGTAAGCCTAGGGAAAGTGCCACAGAAACAATACCGCCTTTGGAATTTAAGGTAAGGGTGAAAAGAGCGGGGTAAGAGCCCGCAGCGCCATGTAGTGATACAAGGTGAATGGTAAACCCTGTCTGCTGCAAGGAGATGGATTCTCAAGGCCTAAAGCCTTAAGTGTCCCGCTCATAGGGATTCATCAATTCAATCCGCTCGATCCTGAAGGCAACTTTAGGACTAGATAGATGACCAACTAAAACAGAACCCGGCTTACGGATAATCTGGTCTTTATTGTTATTAATTATTTTTTCTCGGAAGCTACTTTGACAACTTCGGTAAATGCTTTTGGTTCGTTTACGGCCAGTTCGGCAAGAATTTTGCGGTTCAAAGTAATATTCGCGTGCTTTAGCCCAGCAATCAAGCGACTATAAGTTGTGTTGTTGAGCCTAGCCCCAGCATTAATTCGGGCATTCCAAAGCTGTCTAAATGTACGTTTACGATTCTTGCGGTCAACAGTAGCATGTTGAAGTGAGCGGGTAATAGCTTGCTTGCCACGCTTAACACTTACTCTATTAGGATGTGAGTAGCCTCTAGTGGCTTTCCTGATCTTGTTGTGTTTATGGTGTGTCGCGACTCCGCGTTTTACTCTCATATTATCTCCTTACTATATGCCTAATGAGCGCTTGACGTCTCTGGCAATTTTTCCGCCATGCGTTTGAAGCCCGCTTAAACGACGCTTACGCGCACCACTCTTTTTTCCCAAAAAGTGATTCATGTTAGGGTGTGCAAGGCAGACTTTACCATTCTTGGACACTCGTACGCGGTCTTTGGTACCGCTGTGAGTCTTAATTTTAGGCATGTATTCCTCTCTTAATTATTCTAATAACTTAGTGATTGTTGTTGGCTATGGCTTCTTATTATGTGCAGTGCCCCTTAGAACAAAGCTTAACTGGCGGCCGGCTAACTGTGGCGATTGCTCGACAATAGCCCTGTCTGCAAAATCAGTAATAACTTTATCTGCCAGCTTAAAGCCAAGTTCCTTGTGTGCCTGTTCGCGTCCACGGTAAACAATAATAAGTTTGACCTTGTGTCCGTCAGCTAAGAATTTATCTACCTTTCCGAGTTTAATTCCCAAATCGTGCTCGCCAATTTTTAGGCCAAAGCGCATTTGTTTAAGCTCGGTCGATTTGATGGATTTACGGCTCTTCTGCTGTTGCTTGCTACGCTGGTAATTATATTTACCCCAGTTTATGATGCGTGCGACAGGTGGCTTTGCGTCTGGCGATACTTCAACCAGATCTAGGTCCTTGCTCCTTGCTAGAGCCAGCGCCTCCTGTTTACTTAAGACACCAAGCTGTTTCCCGTTGTCGTCGATAACTCTTAGCTCTGATGCCTGAATATGCTCGTTCAGGCGTGTGAACTTAGCTATAGCTCTCTCCTTTAGGATGTTAATACTCTGGATTTTAACAGATAAGGAAAAGGTGGTCAACGAAATCGGTAACTAAATACAAAAACACCCCGCTGACCTTGGAGCGAGGTGTTTCTATCTTTTGTTTTGGTTTAGATAATTTATATCGATTTTTTCTATGGAACAACGGCTTGCGAGAAGCCGTTGTTTCATAAGCTTTTTGTTTTTGAGCACTTTTTTTATTCAAGTGCTAGCAATAATATATATCCTTAATAGATGGTCGTCAATATCATTTATGCTTAAAAAATTAACAAACCTGTGCATAACTTTTAGCCATAATTTACAGTTGTTCGGGTAATCTAAATTTGACAGATATCACGCAGCATGTTAATTTGATTATTGTAAGTACAAAAACAAAAATAAACTTACAATAATGAGTTTTCCGAATTCGTTGGAAAACCCGAAACGCTTAACTTGTAATTTATGCAGGTAGGCAATCAAACCAAAGCCAATAGTGGTAAGCGCTTATTAATCTATTACACATAGCGGATTTATCACGTTGGCTATATGGTTTTTGGTATATATCTAAATCTAATGCTCGTAGCTGCCATATAGTTAGATGAAGCGAATTTCTATCTTTTTAACGCATAAAAAAACTTTAATTGTCACGCTGCTACTGACCGACGTACTGTTTTTTACTTTAAGTGATCCAAGCCATATGGCGGTGACTGTTATGTCGATTGGTTGGCTACTAATTGCAGCAAGTACCTATCTATTTTTTAGTTTTGGTTCCAAGCTATTTAAACTGGCCGGACTAGTTAAAGACGAAAGGCGTATCCGCATAATATCCTTGAGCAGCTTCATGTATTTGCTACTGATATTACAGGCGGTTGGACAGCTGTCTTTACGAGATATTGCAGCTTTAATACCTCTTTTAATCATTGGCTACTTTTACCTCCGGCGAGTAAAGGCCCAAAAGTTTCCTTTCGACACTTAAAAGAAGATAAAAAATTGTATAATAAAGTGCATGGATCCTTATCAGACTATGCCTACTCCCGAATCGAGCAATAATCCTGTACTTCCGATGACAAAACCGGACTTAGCAGAACAGCCCACTCCCGAAAGCGCTGTTCTATATGATGGCAGCCAATCGCCATCAACGGACTCTAGTCCGCAGTCTGCAAGCTTGCCTAATGTGTCTGTCCCTAATATGGCGGATGATGTTGATCTGATTGAGAAAGAATGGGTCAATAAAACCAATGAAATCATCCAAAAAACCAAAGGAGATCCATACGAACGAGCTCGTCAGCTCAACCTACTGAAAAGCGAATACCTACAGAGGCGTTTTCAAAAAACTATTAAACTAACATAATCATTATGACAACAATAATATGGGTAACGGTCTTAATATGTCTTGTGCTGATAACCGCTACAATCTTTTTTTTGCAGACACGTAAGGTATTTAGGGAACAAAAAGGTATCGAACGCGGTCTCAAAATGGTCCCTTTGTTTATTCATTTACCGCCACCGAGCGAAGATGTTGAAGGGGGGGGAAGAGATGCGCGAGATGTTGTTGAAGAGACTATATCTAAAGCCCAGACTATATATAACATCATATCTAGCACTGTTAAGTCAGGACTAAAGTCTAAGCTATATGGACAACGTCACTTCGCTTTTGAAGTAATTGGTAGCCAAGGTTTTGTGTATTTTTACGCTGCCGTTCCAGTCGCTATGGTTGAGGTAGTAAAACAGGCTATCGTTAGCGCATACCCCTCAACACGCATAGAGGAAACCACTGAGCACAATATATTTAGTCGGGTAGGTAAAACCCCTGGAACCTTAGGTGGAGAAATGCAACTTAAAGAACCTTTCGCATACCCTATAGCGAGCTATCAGGATACAAAACGGGACGGGATGCAGGCGCTATTGAATGCTTTGGCTACGCTAAGTAAGGAAGACGGGGCGGCTATCCAGATTTTAATGCGGCCGGCATATGAACACTGGCGAGACTATTCGCGGGGCATCGCAGACAACAAGCGAAATGGTGGACACCAAAGTAAAGGTGCATTACTTGGGTCATGGGTAAAAAGTTTCTTCATGGCCTTTGCTAAGCCTATTGATGAGAAGAAAGATGATAAGAAAAAAGAAATCTCTAACGCCGAACAAGCTAGCCTAGATGCTATTGATGCTAAAACGCGCGAAACAGGTTATGAAGTACTTATAAGGGTTGTTGTTTCGTCAAATATTTCTCAGCGCTCACAAGCAATCCTAAGCAATATAGTGGCAAGTTTTTCTATCTATGACGCGCCAGGTAAGAATGGCTTCAAATATGTTCCAGCAAAAGAAATAGACAAGCTTACATCAGACTTTCTATTACGCATATTCCCGCAAGAGAGAAGAAATATGATTCTTAATTCCACGGAACTGGCTAGCATCTTCCATTTTCCAGACCAACGCAATATTCCAACATCTCAACTTACTCGTCAAGCATCTAAACAGGTTGATGGCCCGCGTGACGTTCCGGAAGACGGCTTGCTTTTAGGATATAACCTGTTCCGTGGAGCCAAGAAGCCAATCAGGCTTAGTCTGTCAGATCGACAGCGGCACGTATATGTTGTGGGCCAAACCGGTACCGGTAAATCTACATTTTTGGAAGACCTGGCTTTCCAGGATATGCGTCGGGGCAACGGCTTTGCTTTTGTTGATCCCCACGGAGATACCGCAGAGAGACTGCTGGCAATGGTGCCTAAAAGTCGAGTTGAAGACGTAATTTATTTTTGCCCCGGAGATATGGACTACCCGATGGGATTAAACCTGTTTGAATTTCAATCACCTGACCAAAAAGACTTCTTAATCCAAGAAGCACTAAACATGCTCTATAAGCTATACGACCCTAATCACACGGGTATTATTGGACCACGTTATGAAAATCTATTTCGGAACGCGGCTTTAACAATCATGGCTGATCCTCAAGGTGGTACCTTTGTTGATATACCGAAATTGTTTCGCGATCCGCAATATGTAAAACAGAAGCTACAGTATGTCACAGATCCGACAGTCATTGAGTTTTGGGAGAAGGAGATGCCCCAATCTCAACGCTCAAACGATTTTGGTGAAGTGGTCAGTTGGTTTGTTAGTAAGTTTGGTGCTTTCTTGAGTAATGAAATGATGCGCAACATTATCGGTCAGACTAAGAGCGCCTTTGATCTACGTAAGATAATGGATGAACGCAAGATTCTCTTGGTCAACTTGAGCAAGGGACGCACAGGTGAATTAAACTCTAGCTTGCTAGGAATGATTTTTGTAATGAAGTTTCAAGCCGCAGCCATGAGTCGAGCTAATATACCGGAGAAAGACCGAGTTGACTTTGGTCTATATGTCGATGAGTTCCAGAACTTCTCTACAGATAGCTTTGCCACTATCATGAGTGAAGCAAGGAAGTATCGTCTCAACCTTATTGTAGCCAATCAGTTTACTACCCAGCTAACTGAGGATGTGCGAGATTCAGTATTTGGGAACATGGGCACTATTATTGCTTTTAGGGTCGGTCAGAATGACGTTGAGACTTTAACTCGGTACTTCCAGCCTATTTTTGATGGAGAAGACCTATTGAGGGTACCTAACTTCAACACTATTGTCAGAACGCTCATAAATGGCGTACCGACTCAGCCTTTTAGTATGGCTACTCTTCCGCCGCTTGGTGAGCCAAAATCCGAATTGGCGGAAACCTTAAAGCAATTGTCGGCTGCTAAGTATGGGCGTCCGAGAAGTGTGGTTGAACGTGAAATTTTTGCACGTCTGGAGACCAAACCGACAGCTCAGACTACTCCTAATGCGACACTTCCATCATTTACCGCTCCGTCCGCAACTCGTGTATCGAATGTCCAACAGCCTTCGATGGCCTCGAGAATAGCCCCTCCAGGCACTAACTCTTTCCTAGATGAATGGATTGCAAAGAGGCAGAAGGTAGCTAATAATCCCTTACCAAATCCCACATCTCTATCTCCTCAGCGTCTAATGGCTTCCCCGGACGTTGTAGTGAATCCTATTACAGCGTCGTCCGCTACGTCTAAACAATCTTTTAGCACTGCTCAAGCATATTCGAGTGCCAGCGAGAATATATCAAGCGAACTATTGGATAATCAGGAAGCTGTTAGTATTGCGCACGAACTTGAAGGTAATATGCAGCAGGGCAAACTCACGGATACAAAGTCTGCTATCTCTACAAATTTGCCAGCAACAAACCTCCCAGATGTAAAAGAGTTTCCCCAAGAAGACACAATCCATATTGACAGAGACGGTAATTTAAAAACGGTTAACTTAAATGACTAACGGCCCTTGGTTGTTCGGGATGCTTTAAGTACAAACTCAATTATCGTAGCTAGCAAATAGCCAATTACGAATAACATAATGAAGATAAAGTAGTTATACCTAAGCCCTATATACTTACTGAAGAGCAGATAGATTAAGCTACCACAAAAAGCAAGCACGCCGCCACCCAGTAAACCGGATGGCCGGGTAATTGTTCTTGCTGAAACGTCACTTATTCGCCGTATTGCCGGTTGATGTATGCTTTTGCTAAATAATCGTTGACCCGAAGTTAATTTTGCGCGAATGAGCTTCAGCTCATTATTTAGGCTGGCTATTTTCATTGTGCGATCGATATATATGGGCTGATCGACTTCAGGACTTTTGTCTAACTGTAACTCTAAAGGGTTCTCGTCTTGTTCAAGCTCAAGAACTTTATGTCGTACTTCCTCTATATTAATTTTTGGAGTCTCTTCTGGCTTTAAATTTTCTTCGGAAGACTGTTCTTGAGCTTGCTTATATGACTCCGCAGTCTGATCGTGTTGTTTTAGCTCATGCCCAGGAGGAGTAAACTCGCTCATCTACAGGTTCCTCCCATTATTATCTTGAATTGCTATGCCGCTTTCAAGAATGAGAAGGCGGGACCTAGCTAAGAAATAACCGGCAATTACAACAATTATCGCAGCAAAAATTAGACTATTACCTGGACCGGTGTTAGGAAGGCTTGATGTAGCGGTTGCTACAACCGTAATCGGGCTTTGAGGAAGATTAATGTTGATTGTATTGCCATAGATATTGGTCATAATATGGTCAAAGTATTCTGGGTCGGAGCTGGACGGAAGGGTCTGCGGAACCGGATTCTTAACTGTAACTACAATAGTGTGCGTTTCTGATGCTGATGCAGCAATATTTACAGCAGGCCAGGAAAGAATGCCACTGTTATTTAGGTTACCGTTATCATCACTAACAATATTTGCATAGTCTAAAACATAGGATAAATCGTCCTGCATAACAAAATTAGAGACTGTAGCTTTGCCACTATTATACGCAGTAAGGGTATATGTAATTTCGTCTCCTGCATTGGCGGTCTTGCCGTTGGCGTCAGCTAGGCCTTGAGTATTATCTGCAGCGGTCTTGCTGTATTGAATACAAGCAACAGCATCAGTACTGCTTAAGCTCTCTTCGCAGGGTTTGCATTGAGAGGAGCTGGCGACTATAGAGCTGTCATATTGGCAGGGTGTAAAAGTGGGAGTGGGGGCTGTTGTAGTTGTTACTGTTGGCGTAGGAGTTGGCGTAGGAGTGGGGATTGTAGTCGTAATAGGTTTGGGGTGTGGAGCGGGTCGGGGTGGAACATAAGGAGAAGGCAAGCCAATAGACACCAGATTCCCACAGGTATAAAGGATATAGTATGTTCTACCAGTCATTGATGCGGTAATTTCTACAGCTTGATAAGTTGAACTGCTTCCAGTGTCCCACGACCACAGGTAACGCCAATAAAGCGGACTTGCCACGGTGTTAATACTGACAGGTTGTTCATCCGTAGGCTTATTTGTAATGACATTAACTCTTCCTTGGGGATTCCAACCCATTGAGAAGAGATGCTTGTTATAACTAGTTGAAACTAGAGATACTGTCTGACCAGCACCTAAGTCTCCACAGTGGATACCGTAATACATTAAAATTGTGCGGTAATCTTTAATATTATCCGTACAATCTGCTACGAGTTCAGTTTTGCTGGAGAACCCACCATTGATCATGTCATTTGTTGAAGCTGCAACACTGGATGACGGAGGACTGATGAATGCAAAAAACTGCACAAAAAAGGCCAGGACAATAAACACTAGACCTAGACGTCGTATTGATTCCTCCTGGCGAATGCGTCTGACATAAAACCCTAGGTCTGTTATTATTTTTGGGTTATATGGCAGGTCAGCAATTATTTTCTCAAACATGTTTGTCTGCCTCAGCATTATTTAAACACAAGCAGTGTTAAGTCACAACATTAAGTCGCGTCAATAATAGTACTAAAAAGTAGTACATTTAATTACGAGACATTAGTCCATAAGGGTTATTGTACATATCTGTTAGTTGGGATATAATATGAATAAGTGGGAAAATATGGATTGTCTGATCAATAAGAGGGTATTTAGTGGCAAACAAAACTAGCAAAAGCGATTATTCTGCAGATCAAATTACGGTATTAGAAGGACTGGAACCGGTTCGAAAACGACCGGGAATGTACATAGGAGGTACTGGTGTTGAAGGTCTGCACCACCTTGTGTGGGAAGTTATAGATAACGCTATTGATGAAGCGCTAGCTGGTTATGCTACAGAGGTGCTCGTGGTACTATTGAGTGACGGTGGAATTCGCGTATCCGACAACGGGCGTGGGATTCCAACCGATATCCATCCTAAAACCGGCAAAAGCACCGTTGAGACTGTCTTAACAATACTTCATGCAGGTGGTAAGTTCGGTGGCGGTGGATATAAAGTTTCGGGTGGATTGCACGGTGTAGGTATCTCCGTTGTAAACGCGCTATCTTCTAAGCTAATAGTCCGAGTTAGCCGTGAGGGCAGAACTTATGAACAAAGTTATTCATTAGGTGCTCCAACCAGCGAGCTTAAGGTAGTTGGTAGCTCTAATCGAACCGGTACGGACATTACTTTTTATCCTGACCCAAGCATCTTTAAGGAAAGCACAGAGTTTAGTTATGATACGATTCTTGATCGTTTACGCCATGCGGCCTACCTAACGAAAGGAATTCGTACTACGTTGGTTAGTGAGGCCGACCGGAGTAAGTATAGTTTCTACTTCGAAGGAGGCATTCAGAGCTATGTCAAACACCTTAATGTTGGTAAAGATGTCGTAGATGAAGACATTTTTTATGTAGACAAATCGATTGAAGACGCTCAAGTTGAGATTGCAATGCAGTACACCGAGACCTATACCGAAACGATTAAAACATTTGCCAACAACGTACTTAACCCAGACGGAGGAACTCACTTGACCGGTTTCCGAGCAGCCTTAACTAGGGTGATTAACGACTATGCTCGCAAGCAAGGACTACTTAAAGAGAAAGAGGAGAATCTAAGTGGCGAGGACACCAGAGAAGGGTTGACTGCAATTATTCTTGTAAAATTGCCCGATCCCCAATTTGAAGGTCAGACCAAGAACAAGCTTGGTAACCCAGAGGTACGAGGCTATGTTGAATCGGTGCTTTCTGAATACCTGAACTACTACCTCGAAGAGCATCCTGCAATCGCGCGCAAGATAATAGGGAAGGCTCTTCTTTCGGCTAGAGCACGTAAAGCCGCTCGTGCCGCCCGGGATAATATTATTCGCAAGGGTATCTTAGATGGTGCCAGTATGCCTGGTAAGCTAGCGGATTGTTCAAGTAAAGATCCAAAAAATTCAGAGCTGTTCCTTGTTGAGGGTGATTCAGCAGGCGGATCGGCCAAGTCTGGGCGTGATAGTCGGAACCAGGCAATCCTTCCCCTTCGGGGTAAAGTTCTGAACGTGGAGCGGGCGAGACTGGATAAGATGCTAGCTAATAACGAGATTCTGAGCTTAATAAAAGCCCTTGGAGTCGGTATTCAAGAATCATTCGACATTTCGGCTTTACGTTACGGACGTGTAATTATTATGACCGACGCTGATGTCGATGGAGCACACATCTCAACCCTATTAATGACCTTTTTCTTTCGTTTCATGCGACCGGTTATTGACGGAGCACATTTATTTCTAGCTAAACCGCCACTTTACGAATTGATTCGTCCAGGACGCAAAGAAAGTGTTTATGCCTACAGCGATGAAGAGCTCAATCAAATTCTAGAGAGTGAGACAAAAGAGCGCCAGGAGAAGAGCACGAAGCCACTAGCTCTTCCAACTGACGAGCGTTTTAAGGCGGCTGGATTCGTTGAGCTTAAGCGTTATAAGGGTTTAGGTGAAATGGATGCTGAGCAGCTCTTCAATACAACCATGAACCCGGCAAAGCGGGTACTTATTAAGGTGCGCGTCGAAGATGCCGAGAAAGCCGATGCTATCTTTAATAAATTAATGGGTACCGAAGTAGAGTTGCGTAAAAGTTTTATCCAGTCAAGAGCTAAGTTTGTTAAGGATTTGGACGTATAGTCATGGAAGAAGAAGCCCCTATTATGCCAAATGAAGAACCGGGAGATGCATTACAAGGAGAGTTGCTGAGCACAATAGATACCTCTCATTCACGTACTGTCGAGGACCAGACAATCGAAAATGTGATGGAGGACAGCTACCTGACCTACTCGATGAGCGTAATCGTTTCTCGAGCCCTGCCTGATGTTCGGGACGGTCTTAAACCTGTCCATAGGCGCATTCTATTTACTATGAACCGTGACGGCTTAAGAGCTTCTGCGAAGCATCGTAAAAGTGCAAATGTTGTTGGCGCAGTGATGGGTGATTTCCATCCGCATGGAGATGCGGCAATTTATGACAGCATGGTTAGGATGGCTCAACCTTGGGCGATGCGCTACCTACTAGTTAACGGCCAGGGAAACTTTGGTTCAATGGATGGCGATCCACCAGCCGCGATGCGTTATACAGAAGCAAAAATGACCCGTATAGCCGAAGAGTTATTGGTAGATATTGATAAAGAGACGGTAGAATTCGTTGATAATTATGATGGACGCTTGCAGCAACCATCTGTCCTTCCGGCTAAGTTACCAAACTTGTTGTTAAATGGACAACTGGGTATTGCTGTAGGAATGGCTACAAACATTCCACCCCATAACCTGAGCGAATTAATCGGCGCTACTATTTATCAAATCGAACACGATGATGCGACCTTAGATGATTTGCTTAAATTCGTAAAAGGTCCAGATTTTCCGACAGCAGGAGTTGTCTATGGACAAGAGAGCTTGCGCACAGCCTATGCGACTGGCAAAGGTGGCGTTGTAGTTAGAGGTGTTGCAGATATTGTCGAGACAAATAAAGGGCGCTACCAGATTGTTATTAGCGAAATACCATACGGTGTAAATAAGGCAAGTCTACTTGAAAAGATAGCTGCATTGGTTCATGACAAAAAAATTAGCGGTATTGCAGATTTGAGAGATGAGAGTGCAAGGGGTGGAGTTCATATTGTTATCGATCTTCGTAAAGACACATTTCCCAAGAAGTTGTTAAATCAGCTATATAAGCTAACTCCTTTACAGAGTACTTTTCACTACAATATGCTTGCTCTCATAGACGGAATTCAACCAAGAATACTTGGCCTCCAGGATATTATTAAAGAGCACATTAAGCATCGACAAAATGTGGTGCGTCGTCGTACAGAATATGAACTTAGGCGTGCAAAAGAACGAGCACATATTCTTGATGGATTAAAAATTGCACTTGATCATATTGACGAAGTAATTAAAACAATTAGGGCTAGCGAAACAACCGAAGATGCTCAAACTGCCCTAATGAAGCAGTTTAAGTTAAGTGAAATTCAGTCGAAAGCGATTTTGGCTATGCAGCTTAGAACACTCGCTGGGCTTGAGCGTAAGAAAATCGAAGACGAACTAGCTGAACTAATTAAACTGATTGCGGAACTAGAGGCTATCTTAGCCGATGAAAAAAAGATTCTGACAATTATTAAAGATGAAATGAATGAAATCAAGAAGACCTACGGGGATGAGCGTCGTACAAAGATTGTCGCCTCTGAATTAGGTAAGATGACGGACGAAGATTTAATTGCCGAAGAACAGGTCGTTGTAACTCTTACTTCCGCAAACTACATTAAACGTAGTGCAATAGCCGACTATAAGAAGCAAGGTCGCGGTGGCAAGGGTAGGCGCGGAATGTCGACACGTGATGAAGATGTTATAGAACATGTTGTTAATGCATCAACGCATGATTTCCTACTGTTCTTTACTAATCGGGGTAGAGTATTTAGGCTAAAGACTTACGAGGTTCCATCGGCAAGCTTAAATGCCAAGGGGGTTGCGATTGTCAATCTATTACAACTTCAGCCTGAAGAAACTGTCAGTGCGGTTATAAACGTAAATAAAGCCGACAACAGCCAGAATTTAATTATGTGTACCGTTAGAGGGGTGGTTAAGAAGACCCCATTTGAGCAGTACAAAAATGTGCGCAATAGCGGTCTAATCGCGATTAATCTTGACGCTGGTGATGAATTAAAATGGATTCGCTCCACTAGTGGCGACAACGAAATTGTAATCTCTACTTCACACGGCCAAGCTATCAGATTCCATGAAAAAGATGTCAGGCCTATGGGAAGAGTGAGTCGTGGCGTCCGTGGTATCCGTTTGCGCCCTGGAGATAGGGTGATTGGTATGGATATTGTCGAAGAAGGAGCCGACATCTTTGTGATTAGTAAGTTTGGATATGGAAAGCGTACCAAGGTCTCACAATTTACACCTCATGCCCGAGGAGGCGTAGGTATTCGCTCAGCCGTGGTCAACTCTAAGACTGGAGAACTAATCGGCGTAAAATCGCTACTAGATAGCGATCAAGAGGTGATTATTATCTCCCAACAGGGTCAGACTATTCGCCTCGGGCTAGAAGATATTTCAGAACTCGGTCGAGCAACCCAGGGCGTACGCATTATGAGACTAAACGATGGTGATGAGGTAGTTTCTCTAGCCCTAGTAGATAAACAGCCAGATGACGAAGAGCAACCTAAACTTGAAACTACCGAAGACTGAACCTAGGTTGCTTTTAGTACAACAGATATTTCCAATTTCCCTTGACGTAAGTTAAAACTACAGATAATATTAATGAAGTTTCGGCGGAGGGCTTGCTATAAGTGTCTGGAAATCCACGAAACACAGTACTTTAAAAATTAGGTTGTGCAAATCAACGTCAGTTCATTTTTGAAACTGTTTTGCAGCAATGCTGCATTTAGGAACAGATTCTTTTTTTGGAGAGTTTGATCCTGGCTCAGGATGAACGCTGGCGGCGTGCCTAATACATGCAAGTCGAGCGGTAAGGCCCCTTCGGGGGTACACGAGCGGCGGACGGCTGAGTAACACGTAGGAACGTACCCCAAAGTGAGGGATAAGCACCAGAAATGGTGTCTAATACCGCATGTGGCCTTAGGGCTAAAGCTTTACGCGCTTTGGGAACGGCCTGCGCATGATTAGCTTGTTGGTGAGGTAATGGCTTACCAAGGCGACGATCATTAGCTGGTCTGAGAGGATGATCAGCCAGACTGGGACTGAGAACGGCCCAGACTCCTACGGGAGGCAGCAGTAGGGAATTTTCCACAATGGGCGAAAGC
>JAJYDV010000001.1:0-136853 GCA_021777375.1 bacterium
GCACTACTACGGCTACTGCCGTAACCATTGGTAACGTAACCAATACTGCCACAACCTCACTCATTGCTAACACCACCATTAACGTTGGCAACAACGCTAATAACAAAACCATCAACCTAGGAGCTACAGGTTCTACTGCTAACACTACAGCTCTAAACCTTGCAACTTCTACCGGAGCTGCTCAAACCATTGACATAGGAGGTACCGGAGCCAGTGCTGGCTCTAATGCCTCTACTGCTATAAACATCCAAGCCGGAGCCACTAACCTCAACATTACTAGCTCAGGCGCAACCTTACAGACCTTTACCAACTCCACCACAGCCTTCCAGATCCAGAACGCAAGCTCAGCCGCAATCCTAACTGCAGACACTACAACTAACAAGATCAACATCAATGGCAACCTCAACCTAAATACTGTAGCTGCCCCTGCAGCCGCCCCAACCCTAGCAGTAACCGGAACCGGAGTACTAAGTGGTACCTACTACTATGTCTACGCCTACGTCACCGCATCAGGAAATACTAACTACAGTCCCGTATCTGCCAGCATAACCCCAGCCAGCCAGGAGGTTAACGTCACAGTAATCGCCTCCGCCAACCCACTAGTCACCGGAATAAAGATCTACCGCACCACATCCGGAGGTTCAACCTCAGGTCCATTCTACCTAGACCTAAGTGAACCAAATACCTCAGGTACTTACCTAGACAACGTTGCCGATGGTTCCCTAGGAGCAGCAGCCAGTGACATAAACCATTCAACATCCCTACAGCAAAACGGCTCAACCATCTTAATTGCTGATGCTAACAACCAAAACACAGCTTTAGGCTTCTACTCCCTCCAAAACAACACCACCGGCTACTTCAACATAGCTTTAGGTTCTGAATCCCTCTATTCCAACACCACCGGCTACTACAACACAGCTGTAGGCGGCATCGGCTCCCTCGAAAACAACACCACCGGCTACTACAACACAGCTTTAGGTATCAGCTCCCTCCAAAACAACACCACCGGCCGGGGCAACACAGCTGTAGGTTCTATATCCCTCTATTCCAACACCACCGGCGTCTACAACACAGCTTTAGGCACCAGCTCCCTCCAAAACAACACTGGCGGCACTAACAACACAGCTGTAGGTATGTACTCGCTTCTTTACAACACCACCGGCTACAACAACACAGCTTTAGGCACCAGCTCCCTCCAAAACAACACTGGCGGCACTAACAACACAGCTGTAGGTATGTACTCGCTTCTTTACAACACCACCGGCTACAACAACACAGCTTTAGGATATAGCTCTAACGTTCTCTCCGGTAATCTAACCAACGTTACTGCCATAGGAGCTAACTCCGCAATAGGATCATCTAATTCTCTAGTTCTTGGTTCAATCAATGGAGTCAATAATGCTACTGCTAGTACTAACGTAGGCATAGGAACAACCAATCCAGAGAATCCTATTTCTGTCTCTAATACGGCATATAACACAGGTACAGCCGGAACAGCAGGAGTATCTTCAACTACCGTAACTGGCAGCGGTACATCATGGACCTCATCACTAGTAGGAGACCAAATGGTCTTTGCTGACGGTCAATCAGCTAACATTACAGCAGTAGCTTCAACAACTTCACTAACACTATCTTCAGCCGTAACTGAAGGCACATCATCGCCTACATACGTTAGCTATGATATCTATGCGCCATCACTACAAGTAACCTCAGCCGGCAATGTAGGCATCGGGACATCAAGTCCAGGTTATAACTTGGATGTACAAGGTTCAACTGGAGTACGAATTCAAACTACCACCAACTCCACTACCGCATTGCAGGTTCAAGACGCATCAGGATATAACGTCCTTACCGCAGATACTTCTAGCCAAAACCTTTATGTTGATGGCACTAACTTAACCAACTCACAGCTAACAGTATCTAACAATGGGTTTACACCTACTTCTGCATACGGTTCAACCACTACCGGCTCTTATCCTATCTCCGTCGCCGTCTCCGGCTCCTACGCCTATGTAGTGAACAATGGCTCCAACACCCTGCAAATCTTCAACGTCTCCACCCCCTCCTCCCCATCCCTCGCTGGCTCCATCGCCACCGGCACTAGTCCTATCTCCGTCGCCGTCTCCGGCTCCTACGCCTATGTAGTGAACCATAGCTCTAACACCCTGCAAATCTTCAACGTCTCCACCCCCTCCTCCCCATCCCTCGCTGGCTCCATCGCCACCGGCTCCTATCCTCGCTCCGTCGCCGTCTCCGGCTCCTACGCCTATGTAGTGAACTATAGCTCTAACACCCTGCAAATCTTCAACGTCTCCACCCCCTCCTCCCCATCCCTCACCGGCTCAATTGCTACCGGCTCTTATCCTTACTCCGTCGCCGTCTCCGGTTCCTATGCCTATGTAGTGAACGATAGCTCTAACACCCTGCAAATCTTCAACGTCTCCACCCCCTCCTCCCCATCCCTCGCTGGCTCCATCGCCACCGGCACTAGTCCTGACTTTGTCGCCGTCTCCGGCCCCTACGCCTATGTAGTGAACAATGGCTCCAACACCCTGCAAATCTTCAACGTCTCCACCCCCTCCTCCCCATCCCTCGCTGGCTCCATCGCCACCGGCACTAGTCCTATCTCCGTCACCGTCTCCGGCTCCTACGCCTATGTAGTGAACTATTACTCCAACACCCTGCAAATCTTCAACGCAGGAGGAGTAATGACCATACAGTTCCAAACAACCGATGCTACTATACGAAACAACCTAACAGTCACATCCGCCACAACAAACACCATACTAAGTGTCAATAACTCAACCAATACTCTTAGTTTAGGTGGGATACCTTCAATAGCTACCGGCTCCATCGCCACCGGCACTAGTCCTATCTCCGTCACCGTCTCCGGCTCCTACGCCTATGTAGTGAACGAAAGCTCTAATACCCTGCAAATCTTCAACGTCTCCACCCCCTCCTCCCCATCCCTCACCGGCTCAATAGCTACCGGTACTAATCCTATCTCCGTCGCCGTCTCCGGCTCCTACGCCTATGTAGTGAACCATAGCTCCAACACCCTGCAAATCTTCAACGTCTCCACCCCCTCCTCCCCATCCCTCACCGGCTCAATTGCTACCGGTACTAATCCTTACTCCGTCGCCGTCTCCGGCTCCTACGCCTATGTAGTGAGCTGGGGCTCCAACACCCTGCAAATCTTCAATGTCTCCACCCCCTCCTCCCCATCCCTCACCGGCTCAATAGCTACCGGTACTAATCCTATCTCCGTCGCCGTCTCCGGCTCCTACGCCTATGTAGTGAACGAAAGCTCTAACACCCTGCAAATCTTCAACGTCTCCACTCCCTCCTCCCCATCTATCACCGGATCAATAGCTACTGGCTCTTATCCTTACTCCGTCGCCGTCTCCGGCTCCTACGCCTATGTAGTGAACGTGAGCTCCAGCACCCTGCAAATCTTCAACGTCTCCACCCCCTCCTCCCCATCCCTTGTCAGCACAACCACTACCGGTACTGATCCTTGGTCCGTCGCCGTCTCCGGCTCCTACGCCTATGTGGTGAATTATAGCTCCAGCACCCTTCAAATCTTCAATCTAACCAGCCCAGACACACTGAGCGTCAATGCTCAAAGTACCTTCAATGGCTTGACTAACATTCAAGGTAGCACCTTGGGTTATGTCTCAACGATTTTCAACCAATCAACAGCAACATCTGCCGGTGCTCCAGCCTCAAGTTCAGACGGCTTGCTTATTGAGCTAGGTACGCTAGATGCCAATAGAACAACTGGAAACACTTTCATTGGCTTTGCAGACTCTACCGGCACCCTAGCCGGAGCAATAGTAGGAGGAGCCAGTGCAGTGTCATATAACACAACCGGTGCTGACTATTCGGAATACTTTGTCTCAAACTCCACAACTCTTCCAACCCCTGGCCAACTAGTCTCAATTGATCCAAATAGTACTAATAGCGTAGTAGCTAGTAATGACACCGCACCAATTGGTGTAGTATCAACCTCTCCCGGTTTTGTCGGTAACGGACCGCTATGTAAGATCAGTGACCCTACTTGCCAGTCAGACTACAACAAGACCCATGTACTAGTAGCCCTCACTGGGCAGGTACCAACCCAAGTAACAGTCGCTAACGGCAATATTGCAGTAGGTGATCCAATCACCGCCTCATCAACCCCCGGGGTAGGGGAGTTAGCCACCAGCCCAACAAACATCATTGGCTATGCCCTGGAGTCAGCCACTAGCAACGGAACTATTCAGGTCTTACTAGAACCAGGATATTACAACCCCACCCAGTCGAACATTAACTCCAACAACACCACCCTAAACGCCTTAACTGTAAACAATACGCTATCTGCAGCCAACATTAATATTGGCGGCCTAGCTTCAATCACTACACTAGAAGTTAGCGGCAACGCCTCAATTACGGGCAACTTAAGTGTTGGCGGGAGTTTGACGGTAACTGGACTTGTAACAGTAACTAATCTCAATATTTCCAACCACTTAATTACTTCGGGGAGAAATCCAGTCGTCGAAACGTTAGTTGCCGCAGGTTCAGGTGCTACTGCAACGATTATTGGTAATGATATCTCAGGAGTTATTACTATTAACACTGGATCAAACCCAACACCAGGAGACCAAGTTAGCGTTCTATTTGCTAAAGCGTATACGGGAATACCGAAAGTGCTTATTAACGGAACGGATGCACGGAGCGCATCACTAATTATCTATCCAGACAACAGATCAACAACCGGATACGATATCGGACTAGTCAATGCTCCAAGCCCGAACACAACCTATAGTTTCGAGTATTTTGCGTCCCAGTAGAATATATAGCCATGCATAATTGTCTAGTGCCAGCCAATTCCGTTAGCGTAAATTGGATTTTTGCCTAAAAAAAGACTGCACAATCCTAGGCATACTCACTAATTAATTACAGGTCCTCAATTTTAACTCCTATTCTCACCATCCTATAACTGAGCTTTATTGAGAATGTAGGCTCCTTGCTATTAACATTGTGTATAAATTTCTGCGTTGCGTCATGATGGTTAGATAGGGTAAACTGGCTGAATATGATTCAAGTTTCACGTAAAGACGGTAAAGAGTCACTTGAGAACATGCTGCGGCGGTTTAACCGCAAGGTACAGCAGTCTGGGACTCTAGCTGAAGTTAAACAAGGGCAGTATTTCGAGAAGCCAATTAGCAAGCGTGACCGACGGGCAAAAGCAATAGTTCGTCAAGAACGCAAAGCCTTAAAGATTAAGCGGGCTAAGTTAGGACTAAAATAGTTTCTATGCTGGATCGCAAGCTTGATCAAGATATCAAGACCGCACTCCTCGCTGGTGACCGAATTAAGGCAGATACCTTGCGCGGGCTAAAGAGCGCCTTGCTCTATGCCAAAGTAGCTAAAGGAAAGAAAGAAGCCGGTTTAAGCGAATCTGAGGAAATTTCTGTTTTAGCTTCGGAAGCTAAAAAGCGAAGTGAAAGTGTTGAGCTGTATATTCAAGGTGGCGCTCCGGATAAGGCAGATAAAGAGCTTCTTGAGAAAAAGATTATAGATGGGTATTTGCCAAAGCAATTAAGCGAAACCGAGCTAATCTCAATGGTTGAAAAAACTATTAATGAGCTAGGAGCTAAGGATATCTCTGGCATGGGTTCTGTAATGGCCAAGATGCGGGAAATTACGGCAGGTAGTGCCGATGGCGCAACAATTGCTAAATTAGTGAAAGAGAGACTAGGGCAATGATTTTATTGATGGGGCTACCGGGAGCGGGCAAGGGAACTCAGGGGAAGATTATGGCCGATCAGCACGGCATGCATCTGGTGTCGATGGGTGAAATTATTAGGATGTATGTGACTGGCGAACGCCGAATGGGAATGTTATCCGGTGAATTACTTGACGATCAAGAAGTAATTTCGCTGCTCGACCAAGTACTCAGCGGCATTTATAATAAAGATCTTTGCGTACTGGATGGTTTCCCGCGCACTATTCTTCAGGCCGAATGGCTAGTTAACAAAGCGGATCAAGAAGACTTTAAGATTAATTATGTTATTCACTTAGCCGCCAACGAAGAGACTGTTAAGGCTCGGTTACGTGCCCGCGGGCGGCTGGATGACCGAGAAGACGTTATTGAAGAACGCTTCAAAGAATATAACCAGCTTACCTTACCACTAGTTGAGTGGTTTAAAACGCGAGGTATTAAGGTCGTAGAAATAAATGCCGAGCGCTCAGTCGATGAGGTTAACGATGACGTTACCCAAGCGCTGCATCTATATAAGTAAGAAAGAATAACTTCAGGCTACACTACCGAGATGACAACACGCGTTAAAACTGCAACAGAAATCCAAGCCATGCGAGAGAGTGGGCGCTTGCTGGGCATGCTATTGTCTAAGCTAGAGGCTTTGGTAGAGCCGGGTATATCAACCAAAGATCTCGCAGTGGTTGCAGCGCGCGAACTTAAAGCCTTAGGGGCTAGCGCCCCTTTCCTTGGCTATCAGGGTTTTCCTGACGTTATTTGTATCTCACTTAACAACGAAATAGTGCATGGCATTCCTAGAGCTGACAATATAATTAAAGATGGAGATTTAGTTAGTCTAGACTTTGGCGTAAACTACCGCGGTATGATAACCGATAGCGCATTAACGGTTATTGCTGGGAAAGCAAGCAATACAAAGGCTATCGAGTTAATTAAATACACTGCCGCTTCGCTGGATGCCGGTATAGCTGTCGTAAAAGATAATGTTAGAACAGGTGACATCGCAGCAGCCGTCGAAGGGGTGCTCAAGAAGCATGGCTACGGAATTGTACGCGATCTAGTTGGTCATGGTGTTGGTCATGAGCTACATGAAGACCCGAATATTCCTAATTATGGCCGGGCTAATACCGGTCCATGGCTTAAAGCCGGCATGACTATTGCAATTGAACCGATGGCAACACTAGGCGGTGAGCAAGTTTTACTCAGGCCAGACGGCTGGACGGTATGCACTAGAGATGGATCACTTAGCGCGCATTTAGAACACACAATTCTAATTACAAATGACGGTGCTGAAATTCTAACTCAAAGACCAAACTAGATTATTCGGCGCAAACCTGTTAATTTGGCATTTTCCTAGTGATGGATAAGGCCGTTTATTTATTCTGTATAAATAGTAGGAAGGTGTTTAGTCAAATAAAATGTCATAAGTAAGGCCTTACATCCTTGCTCAAGGTAAAGTGTTAGCGTTATACTTACCACAATGCGTGACTCGCAACCAAATTGCTTCGTAGGTCTAGACATCGGAACTAGTCAGGTTCGTTGCGTAGTTGGCATGATCGACCAAAACTCAACCGGAAAGCTGTCGATTATTGGACACGGTTCAGCCAAGAACAATGGCATGCGCAAAGGGATGGTAGTACATGTTGATGACGTGGCCGAAGCCATTATCCAAGCAGTTAATGAAGCCGAACGAATTAGCGGGCAGCAAATTCACCGTGCAACGGTAAATGTAAATGGTTCGCATGTGCTTGGTTTTAACTCCAAAGGAGTTATTGCGATTAGTGCCGCCAATCGTGAAATTTCCGTGGAAGACAGAATGCGCGTTGAAGAAGCGGCAACAGTGGTTTCATTGCCTCCAAACCGTGAGATTATTCAATTTTTTGCCAAGAACTACTCCCTAGACGGCCAAACTAACATTAAAGATCCAGTAGGCATGCACGGTATCCGTTTGGAAGTCGATGCCCATATTGTAACCGGTGCGACTCCGAACTTGCGTAATCTTGCTCAAGCTCTTGAAAAAGCTGAAGTTACGCCAACCAATTATACTGTTTCCAGCTTAGCAGCGGCCGAAGCGGTCTTAAGCCGCCAACAAAAGGAAGCTGGTACCTTAGTTTTAGATATAGGGGCCGGAACCGCAAACTTAATTGTGGTTGAAGATGGCGAAATTCAACACGTAGCGGTTATCCCGGCCGGTGGAATCAATCTAACTAATGATCTTGCAATTGGACTTAAGACTGATTTGGATGTTGCCGAGAAGGTGAAGCTTGAGCATGCCTCATTATTATCTCAGCAAGACAAGACCACGGTTACCGTAAAGGCCAATAAGCAGTCATATACATTTGAAGTAAGCGACATAGCGATGATTACTGAGGCTAGGATCGAAGAACTACTCGAATTAGTCGATAAAGAGCTCGTCAGGATTAAACGTTCACATAAATTACCGGGCGGAGTGGTACTGACTGGTGGTACTGCATCATTGCCGGGAATAGCGGAATTTACGCGAGACAAATTACAATTGCCGGCCCGCGTCGGAAAGATTCAAAATGTCGGCGGTCTAGTGGACACGGTCGAAGGGCCCGCCTATTGTACGGTAGTTGGTCTGATGATGCTGGACATGCTTTTACTACCGAATTCAATTCTTCCTCAAGCTAAGCTAACTCAGTCATTTCCAATGATCGATAACCTAATTAAACGGTTCTCCAAGAAGTAAACAGCCATAAAGAACAAAAAATTAGTACATATTGAAAATATCCAAATCGCTTGAACACCCTGCTGGCTTATGGTTACGCCGGCTTAACTATCACAGACATTAAACGCATACATTTTTATTGACCTTAGATGTAGCAAGGGTATACTGGAAATAGCAATTAGCAGGTCAGGGAGAATATATATATGGCACAGGTCGTAGAACCCGAGATTGAAACGTTCGCTCAAATCAAAGTCGTTGGCGTAGGTGGTGCAGGTGGTGCGGCAGTTAATCGAATGATTGAGGCTGGAGTGGAGAACGTAGAATTTATTGCCATCAACACCGACGCCCAAGCTTTGCATTACTCTAAAGCCGATAAAAAAGTACATATTGGCAAGGATACTACTAAAGGCCTTGGCTCAGGTGCTAATCCTAAAACCGGACAATTAGCAGCCGAAGAGTCTTCTGATGAAATTAAGAAAGCGCTCCACGGCGCCGATATGGTCTTTGTAACTTTAGGTGCCGGTGGTGGTACTGGCAGTGGTGCAGGACACATTGTAGCCAAACTGGCCAAAGATGACGGTGCCTTAGTGGTTGGTTTTGCGACCAAACCATTTGCGTTTGAAGGAGATAAACGGCGACGTAATGCCGAAGAGGCAATCGATAAGTTGCGCCAGTCGGTGGATACCTTAATTATTGTGCCAAATGACCGCTTGCTTCAGACGATTGATCGCCAGACACCTTTAATTGAAGCTTTTAAAGTGGCAGATGATGTATTGCGCCAAGGTGTTCAAGGAATATCTGATTTAATTACCGTTCACGGCCTGATTAACTTAGATTTTGCAGACGTGAAGACTGTTATGATTAATGCCGGCACAGCTTTAATGGGCATTGGCCGGGCAAGTGGTGACGACCGCGCAGTCAAGGCTGCTAAGCAAGCTATTGAGTCGCCACTTCTGGAAGTATCGATAGATGGCGCCAGGGGTATTTTATTTAATGTTATTGGCGGTGAAGATTTGGCAATGCACGAGATTAATACCGCTGCAGAAACAATTACCGCCGCAGCCGATCCGGAAGCAAACATTATCTTCGGAGCGACCATTAACCCAGACATCGTCGGAGAGATTATTATTACTGTAGTGGCCACCGGTTTTGACGCCAGTTACTATGCTGAACGACCAAAACAACTTAGTTTTGCAGCTCAAGGTAAAGAAAGAGAATCCTTAGTTCCAGCAGACGAAGAGGCCGCAATGAGCGGGATTGATACTAATCTAGAAGAAGTTGAAGCGGACTTTGTAAATGAAACTCAAAACATGCCTAATATCTGGACAATTGACGAGGAGGAAACTGAAGACTACTCAAAGAAAGAAACTAACGATAAAGATGATGAGCACCGTGAAAATGAAGCTGAGAATGGCCACGAAACTTTTGTTAGTAGTAAACTAGATGAAGATCTTGAAAAACCGTCCTTTTTAAAGCGCCTAGGACGTAAGCATAAGTCCGAAGAGTAAGATTTGAAAAAGTAAATCCCTACGGCTAAAGAAAGTTTTAAGCAAAAAGACGGATAAGTAACTCGCGTTTTACAAGTAGCACTCTTAACTTCAAACGTCGGGTTTTAAAAGTAAATAATACAGCGCCAAAACTATTGCAAAGCGCTACAGCTAGAGTTATATTGATATTACTAAGCGCTATATATGGACATTAGGTACGGCGCGACAGCGCACTTTTAAAACAAACATCGCATTAAAAAAGCAAAAATATTAGTGCCAAAACTAGCTTAAGCTATGTTATTTGGTGAACTGGAGGGTCCTAAAAAGGGATGAACTGCAATAAATGCCAAAGTGACGATATTCGAGTCATTGAATCGCGCGATGTGGCGGATGGGCAAGCAATCAGGCGTCGCCGGATGTGCAATGCCTGCGGTCAGAGATTTACGACTTATGAGCGAATCGAAAGACCCCAGCTAATCGTAATTAAGCATGACGGTACGCGCCAGCTGTTTAGTCGCGATAAGCTACTCGGCGGACTGTATAAAGCTTGCGAGAAGACCCCGGTTACCAGCGTGCAGCTCGAGAGGATGGTTACAGATATCGAGGACAGCCTCTATGCTTCCGGAGACCAAGAAGTAAACTCAGCAGCCATCGGTAATCTGGTTATGGAGCGCCTCAGTCTACTCAATGAAGTTGCCTATGTGCGTTTTGCTAGCGTCTACCGGCGCTTTAAGGACATCGCCGGATTTGAACGTGAACTGTCGCATATCCGGCGCCAAAATCGCTCAAGCGAGCCAACTCAAAAAGTATCGGATTGAACATTCTCTTTGTTCCATAACTTGTTTATGAACCAAAGAGAGCTTTCAGGAAGCGTTTTAGCGAGCGCTTGTTGTCAACTCTAACAAAAACCATAAAACAATTAAAAACTAAAAGAGCTTTAAGGGTGGGCTAGGGCTACTGTGTGAGGGGCCCTATATCTAGCTCTAGCTAATTAAAGGGAGAAAAAACAATGGGACAAGCAACCGATATTGGTGCCGGCAGGCTATTTACCCCGGCCAAAAGTAAAGCATATGATCAATTAAAGTGGGAGACTCGTCACTCACTACTAAGCAATCCTCAAACTAACGAGGTGGTTTTCGAACAAAAAGATATTGAATTTCCAGTTGGTTGGTCTCAGAACGCCATTAATATTGTGGCCCAAAAATATTTCAGCGGTACTCCGGGCACCCCAGAGCGGGAACACTCCCTGAAACAATTAATCGATAGAGTAGTAGATACGATTACAGAACATGGACTTAGTGGCGGATACTTCGAATCAGAAACCATTGCTGAAGATTTCAAAGAAGAGTTAAAGTATATTCTTGCAACACAAAGAGCGGCTTTTAACTCGCCCGTTTGGTTTAATATTGGCGTACCGACTCGCTCCCAACAAGCCAGCGCCTGCTTTATTCTAGGCATAGAGGACACTATGCCTTCAATACTTAATTGGTATGTGGAAGAGGGGATGATCTTTAAGGGCGGATCTGGTGCCGGGATTAACCTTAGTTCACTAAGAAGTAGTGTTGAACAGTTAAGTCGCAGCGCAGGTACTGCGAGCGGTCCTTTAAGTTTCATGCGTGGCGCTGATGCCAGCGCTGGAGCGATTAAAAGTGGCGGTAAAACCAGGCGTGCGGCAAAAATGGTTATTCTAAACGTCGACCATCCAGATATATATGACTTCATCTGGAGCAAGGCAATTGAAGAGCGCAAGGCCCGCGATCTTGAAAGTATGGGCTGGGATATGTCCTTGGACGGTAAAGACAGTTTTTCAGTTCAGTACCAGAACGCAAACATTTCCGTTAGAGTTACTGATGAATTTATGCAGGCAGTAGAAAATGGAGGCGATTGGGATCTAAAGGCGGTGACAACCGGCGAAACGGTACGTACCGTAAAGGCCCGTGATCTTTTCCATCAGTTTGCGGAAGCAGCTTGGGAATGTGCCGATCCCGGCATGCAATTTGATACCGTTATTAATCATTGGCATACTGCGCCAAAGGCCGGACGTATTAATGGTTCTAATCCATGCAGTGAGTACATGCACTTAGACAACTCAGCCTGCAATTTGGCCAGCCTTAATCTCTTAAAGTTTTTAAGAGAAGACGGGTCATTCCAAATTGACGAATTTAAGCACACGGTGGAGTTAATTTTTACTGCCCAAGAAATCTTAGTTGGCTATAGCGAATATCCTACCGAGAAAATTGGGAAAAACGCTCTTGCTTATAGGGAGCTGGGTATCGGTTATGCTAACTTGGGAGCACTCCTGATGGCTCAAGGTTTACCATATGACAGCGATGAAGGAAGAGCCCAAGCCTCAGCTATAACTGCCTTACTTACTGGTTATGCCTATGCAACTTCGGCCAAAATAGCTGCCAAAGTTGGTACCTTTGCCGGATTCAATAAAGATCGAGAAGGGATGATCAAGGTATTAAAACAGCATCGGGCAGAGGTTTCAAAAATCGATGCTAGCCTGGTAAGTGAAGACTTGCTAAATGCAGCAACAAATGCTTGGGATGAAGCAGTCGAGTTGGGTGAGCGTAACGGGGTGCGTAACTCTCAAGCCAGTGTTCTAGCGCCTACCGGAACGATTGGCTTAATGATGGATTGCGACACGACCGGTATTGAACCAGACTTAGGTTTGGTGAAGGTCAAAAAATTGGTTGGTGGTGGCACGATGAGTATCGTTAATCAGACAGTACCTAGAGCGCTAAAATCGCTAGGCTACAAGAAAAACCAAATAGATGAAATTGTTAAGTACATCGATGATGAGAAAACCATTATCGGCGCACCGCATCTAAAAAGTGAGCACCTGCCAGTGTTTGCCTGCTCAATGGGAGACAACCCGATTCATTACTTGGGGCACGTTAAGATGATGGCTGCGGCCCAGCCATTTATTTCCGGAGCAATATCCAAAACAGTTAATATGCCCGAGGAGGCTAGTGTAGAAGATATTGAGCAGTTACACCTTGATGCTTGGAAGATGGGCCTTAAGGCGATCGCTATATACCGAGATAACTGTAAAGTTGCTCAGCCTTTGTCAATGGCTAAAAAAGGCGGTGAGCAAAAGCCATCTCCTAATTCAGAGGGTCGGATTATTGTTAACGGTCCGGCAAGGAGGAAATTACCAAAAGTTCGTACCAGCCGAACCTACAAGTTTCAGATTGCAGATTTGGATGGTTATTTCACGGTTGGTGAGTATGAAGACGGAAAACCGGGTGAGCTGTTCATTAATGTTAGCAAACAGGGAAGTACGCTTCGAGGACTGATGGATTCTTTTGCCATATCGGTTAGTTTAGGTTTGCAGTACGGCGTACCACTTAAGCACTATGCTGGAATTTTGCGTGGAACTTCCTTTGCCCCTGCCGGAGCAACCGACGATCCGGAGATTAGGACGGCTAGCTCAATAACTGACTACATTCTAAGACGCTTGGCCATGGACTATCTTAACTTCGATGACCGTCTTGAGCTGGGTCTTGCTGATTTGAGCGACCTGAATATGCCCGAGACGCAAACTGAATTAAATATTCCCGATTCGGATTCCGTAGCAACTCCATCTGTTTTTAAGCGGCCTGAGCCGGTTGCTGCTCCCCAGACCAATAGTGTGAGTAGTGCTAAATACGGCGAAACGAACAATCAGCTGATTGTCGACCCTTCGGCCCCGTTATGCTACAACTGTGGCAACATTACTCAGCGATCTGGAAGTTGTTATGTATGCACTTCGTGCGGAAGTACTACTGGTTGTAGCTAGTCTAGTAAAGTTGATCAACTCTCACTAACGATTTAATGCAAAGGACGTTCTTAGAAGAATCGGTGCTAGTAGAGTTTAAGCTAAATTATCAGCATCTACCGTCAATAGATACAGGTGCTATCCATAAGAAGCTATGGTTCATGCTAGACTAAAAGCATGAAAGTGCTCGTGCTTTACCAACCGCATTCTGAACACCGAATAGTGGTTGAAGAACTGGTCCGCGAGTATAAACGACTATACCCGAGTTCAGTAGTGGAACTTTTAGATGTTGAACAGGAAGACGGAACCGCGATGGCCAAGCTATACGGGATTGTGCGATATCCAAGCTTACTGGTATTGCGAGACGATGGACTTATGATTCAAAGCTGGGAAGGTGAAGCCGAATTGCCTCGTCCAGAGGATATAATTTACTACGCTAGCTCAAATCTATAGTAAGTGCTAAACTGAGAGCTGAATAGTCCTTTTGAGCAGTTATCAGCTGCGATGGATCGGGAAGAAACGCCATAATTTGGCGGATTAGAACCCGCCGGCAAGGCCCGTAATGCCTTAAAACAAGTGCTTTTGAGTGAAACCTCAGAGGAAATCGGATGGTACCATCCCAAATCAAAAGGGATTCCGATGACCTTGAGGTTTATTTAATTTTAAAAGGTGTAGTCCGCAAAATAATTATGAAATTCAAGCAACACAGCCGAAGACCAGCAATTGAGTACGAAAAAGACCTAATTAAATATTGGCAGGAAAACAAGACTTTTGAGCGTTCAGTAGAGGAGCGGCCTAAAGATAATTCCTATGTTTTCTATGACGGGCCACCCTTTATAACTGGCGTGCCGCATCATGGGACCTTGCTTTCAAGCATCGTAAAAGATGCTATTCCAAGGTATTGGACGATGAAGGGCAAGCGAGTCGAACGGGTGTGGGGCTGGGACTGCCATGGTTTACCGGCAGAAGTATTTACCGAGAAGAAGTTAGGTATTTCCGATAAACGGGATATAGGTACCAAAATCAGTCTCGAAGACTATATCTTAACTTGTCGCGAGAATATGGTCGTGACTGGCAACGAATGGGAAAGCACGATTGAGCGTATTGGTCGCTGGGTAGACTTTAAAGGCGCCTATCGAACTATGGACAAAGATTACATGGAATCAGTTTGGTGGGCGTTTAAACAGCTCTATGATAAGGGTAAAATCTACGAAGGTGAGAAGGTCCTGCTCTACTGTATTCGTGACGCAACTCCTATTTCAAAAGCCGAAGTTGCTCAAGACAATTCCTATCAGGAAGATACCGACCCTTCAGTGTATGTTAAGTTTAAACTGACGGGCGCCAAAAATAGTTATTTGCTAGCTTGGACTACCACGCCTTGGACGTTACCTGCCAATACGGCCGTAGCGGTTAATCCCAATCTCGAATATGCTGAAGTTGAACTAGATGGTGAAGTTTTCATATTAGCAAAACAGCTGCTGGAAAAGGTCCTAGTTAACGAAAAACACCAACCATTAACATTTACGCTGTTAAAGACCTTTAAGGGCAGTGAATTAGTTGGAAAAAGCTACGAGCCATTGTTTGAAAATTTTGGCAAACACGCCCATCAGGTATGGGCAGCGGATTATGTCAGCGTGGATGATGGAACAGGAGTAGTTCATCTAGCTCCAGCTTATGGTGAAGAGGACTATGAGTTAGCTCAGCTGAATCAAATACCGATTGTCGCTAACGTCGACGACTATGGTATCTATAATAGTGGCGAGTGGGAAGGAATGCAGGTCTGGGATGCTAATCGTCAAATTGCAAAAGAGTTGCATAAGCGAGGCGTAGTCTGGAAGATTGATTTTATTACTCACTCCTATCCGCACTGCCACCGTTGTAACACTAAGCTAATATACCGTGCTCACCCCAGTTGGTTTTTAGATATAACTTCTCAAAAAGAACAGATGCTGGAATTAAACCAAAATATTAACTGGTTTCCGGAACATATTAAATCTGGTCGGTTTGCCAAAACCATTGGCAGTGCACCAGATTGGAATATTAGCCGTGATCGTTTTTGGGCTACTGCAATGCCAATCTGGAAGGGCGTAGATAGTGAAGGCAAGGAAAGAATTAAGGTTGTCGGAAGCTATGCCGAGCTAAAAGAACTTTCTGGTGTAGAACTTGAAGATTATCATCGCCCCTGGGTGGATGACATTACGTTTGAGTTAGATGGAGTTGAGTATAAAAGGATTGATAAGGTATTAGATTGTTGGTTTGAAAGTGGAAGCATGCCTTTCGCTCAGTTCCACTATCCATTTGAGAATATTGAAAAGTTTGAGCATAATTTCCCGGGCGACTTTATTGCGGAGTATGTTGGTCAGGTTAGAGCCTGGTTCTACTACTTGCATACCGTCTCTACCGGCCTGTTTAACAGTAACGCGTTTAGCAATGTCATAGTTACCGGTACTTTGGCGGGTAACGACGGCCGCAAAATGAGCAAAAGCTACGGTAACTTTACGGATCCCAACGAACTAATGGATCGCTATAGTGCTGATGCTTTACGTTTCCTTTTGCTTGGCTCGCCAGTGTTGAATGCAGAAGACTTCTCTTTAGTAGATAAGGACGCTGGTGACATTAGCCGTAAATTGGGCATGATCTGGAATATATACGACTTTTTTAGTCTGTATGCTGACGTGGACAACTGGGAGTGGGATCCGGAGTCCGGCTTAGAATCTCCCCTTTCAAATAATTCTCTCGACCGCTGGATTATATCTCGAGTGCATCAATTGAACCGATCCGTTGATGAAAATATGCAGGCATACGATATACCTGAAGCCCTAAAAGATGTCCTACCTTTTATAGATGATGCCTCTAACTGGTATGTACGACGATCTCGGAAAAGATTCTGGAAATCCGAAAATGATAAGGATAAGAGCCAAGCTTATGCAACTCTGCACTATGTTCTAGTTCAGCTAGCTCAAATTCTTGCTCCCTTCACGCCTTTCTTGAGCGAGGAATTGTATCGTCTCCTAACAGGAGGCGAAAGCGTGCACTTGCTTAAGTGGCCAAAAGTTGGCCAGATTGACCAAACATTGCTTGATTCTATGGCAACTGCCAGGGCGATCATTAACGAAGGATTAAGACAACGCGCTGAAGCGGGCGTTAAAGTTCGCCAACCACTAAGTAGTGTAAGCATATTTAGCGATCTGCCAAAAGAGCTAAGCGAGGACTTGATCTCGATAATTTCCGAAGAGCTTAACGTTAAAGAGGTGAAATTACATCCGGAAAAGGCTGGGTCGGGTCAATTGCTGGCGGCTGTTGATCTGCGTATTACCCCGGACTTAAGGCGCGAAGGCATAACTAGAGAAATCATTAGAAACGTTCAAAATGCACGTAAGAATGCGGGCTTAGAAGTTGACGATCGAATCGATCTCCAGCTTGGAGCATCAAACCAAGAGATTAAAGACGCCTTCACGCAAGACTTGTTAGCTAGTTTAATTCAAAAAGAAACCCTGGCCCTGTCATTAAATCTGAAAGAACTAGATTCTGCGTATGCTGAGACCGTTAATATAGAGGGCGGTGAACTTGGCATAAAGCTTCGGCGCGTAAAGTAACTAATGTTTATTGATGCCCGTTATTTACAGATTCTTTTTGACACTTACACCTTATATCTGTTAGAATCAACCGGTAACTTTTTTTAGATCTCAAGGATAAATATTATGAAAAAAGCGGTAATTTCTACCGGTTCAAAACAATATCTGGTAGCTGAAGGCGACGTGCTTGATGTCGAAAAGCTTGTGTCAGATAAAAATATTGATTTTGACCCACTTCTAATTCTGGATGGCGAAAAGGTCAGTGTCGGTAAGCCATTTGTTACAGGTGCAAAAGTTAGCACTGAAATTATTGAAGCAGATAAGCTTGGCGAAAAAGTAACATCAATTCGGTATAAGGCAAAGAAACGGGTGCATAAAGTGCACGGCCATCGCCAACACCTAACAACCATCAAAGTCGTTAAGATTGCCTCAAAGACCGACTAGCTAAAATTAATTGAACTGTGGATAACTTTTGAGCGTATTTTAGCCAGTTGTTAAAAACTCTACTAAGACAGCACTGCTTACCACTTAACGACAGCCTGTCTAATGGAGCATATATCTTGAAAGATTGCCCTATATTGCAAAAATATCAACGGGAAAACGCTCTAAATATTGCTTTTTTAATACCACAATATGCATGCAAATATTACTCAAAAAATGCTTGATTACTCTTTATCTAAGGTAGATACTAACTATATAGGATTGGATGGTCCCTGGCCTTGAGAGACTCGCACTAATCCTAAACCAACAAAAATTGGTTAAAATAACAAAACAAGCCTTATAAATAAAATAAAGGCAAAAACTCAACACTAAAGCGCCTCAATAGGGCGTAAAACACGTTTAGGGGTGCTACATCCGAGCTTATAGCGAAGATAGAGCGCCCCTTATGAATATCCTGGACTAATTTACGTCTAATTTAAAAGGTGATACGCTTAAGATCAGATAGCTGACATGGCAAGACATATAATTGCAGTACTAAACCAAAAAGGTGGCGTTGGTAAAACAACAACGGTAGTTAATTTAGCGATATTCTTAAGAAAACTTAACAAGTCCGTTTTAGTAGTAGATATTGATCCTCAAGGTAACGCTACAAGCGGTCTAGGTGTCGATAAGCAACTTATTGCTGCTTCAACTAAAGAGTTAATGCTTGGCGCGAAACCTTTCGAGCAAATTGTTTTACATGCTGAGGGAGGGGTTCATTTAATTCCAACCTCCCAAAGTCTTGCTGCGCTGGAGATCGAATTGGTAAACGGAGCTGATAGAGAATTCCGACTCAGGCGAGCATTAGAACGTAGTAACTATGACTATACAATAATTGACTGTCCGCCTTCCTTAAGTCTATTAACCGTTAATGCTTTGACCGCAGCAGACAGTATAATTATTCCGGTACAAACCGAGTACTATGCGCTGGAAGGCCTAAGCCAACTTTTAGAGGTGGTACAACTAATTAAAAATGGTTTAAACCCAAACATTGAATTACTTGGTGTATTACTTACAATGTATGATAAACGCACAACTTTAGCTGAGCAAGTCAAGGCAGAAGTAGAAAAGCACTTTGGAAATAAAGTTTTTACAACAGTAGTGCCGCGTAACGTACGTTTAGCAGAAGCGCCGAGCTACGGAATGACAATCTATAGTTATGATAAATGGAGTAAAGGCGCGCGCGCCTATCTTTCCTTAGCTAAAGAGGTTCATAACCGCGTTGCCGGATCGCAGGGGATCTAATTTTGTGCTTATGCTATAGTTAATTTAAGAAGAGAATCATGGCTAATAAACAAAAGCATGGATTAGGTAGCGGGCTTTCAGCTTTAATACCACAGGATATTGATGCGAGCAAGCTCAGTGAGACCTTAGAAAAGATTCACAAACTAGCACTAGATATCATCGAGCCTAGTAAGGATCAGCCACGCAAACGCTTTGATGATGCCGGGTTATCTGAGCTAGCGGATTCGATCAAGCAACACGGTGTAATTCAACCGATTGTTGTTGCGCCGCTGAAAAACGGTCATTATCTGCTGGTTGCCGGAGAACGTCGTCTTAGAGCCGCTAAGTTGGCAGGAGAGAAGACCATTCCGTCGATCATCCGAACCTTAAAAGAGCTTGAACGTCTCGAAATGGCGATGATTGAAAATGTACAGCGTGTCGATTTATCGCCAATTGAACAGGCCCTGGGTATTGAGCGTTTACACCAGCAATTCAGCATGACCTATGAAATGATTGCCAAGAAGCTAGGTAAAGCATTGTCGACAGTGAACAATATAGCAAGGCTTTTACAATTACCAAAAGAAGTAATCGAGGCATTGAACAAAAAAATTATTACAGAAGGTCATGCTCGAGCTATCTTGTCACTTAAGGACTATCCGGATTATCAAAAGACCTTACTAAAGAATTGCATTGGTGGATGGAGCGTTCGTCAGGCTGAGCGTTATGTGACTTCGATTAAGTCTGGCGCGCGGACAGATAGCGAGGCTAGAGCGAAAGTTGCTGTCGAAACTCCTGAAACTAAGAAACTTAGTGCAAGCTTAGGTACGCAGGTAAATATCCGAAGAATGGCTAACGGTGGACGGCTAGAGATTACTTTTTCGAGCGATGAAGAATTAGCCAGGCTTATTGATCGTATCGTTTAAAATAGTTTAGTATCGTTAATCGGTAGTATTCTTAAGACTAATTGGCCAACTACTTGACTGGTATTTATGGGCCCGAAAATTCTTGAATCACAAGAAACTGCTCGATTATCTCCCATTACAAACAGTTGGTGTGAGTTTAACCGAATCGTCTCGTCGTGGTTGGTGTAGCTTATAATGTGCGTTTTATTGTATGCCATAACTGCATCTGGCTGGAATCCCTGCGGATGTTTTGCATCAAAAATAGTTACCTTGCCGTTTTGAATTACTACTTTATCTCCCGGCAGGCCGATAACTCGCTTAATAAGTTGTCGAGTACCTGTTTGCTGGCATTCGGTTAAGTTGCTCTCGTTAAATACAATAATATCGCCGCGCTTGGGTACATATTGATGCCCGGTTATCATAGACCAAGTGCGAGGAACTTTCCAAATAATGAGCTTGTCTTGGTTCTGAAGAGTTGGTTCCATACTAGGGCCGTCGACTGCATATGATCGAAAAACATAAGTCGTGATTAAAAGTGCAAAGGCTAAGGCAAGCAAAATTATGCCAAATAAAGAGAGTCCGTCACGCAACCGTGAATTCTTTTTAAAGTCGCCTAAAGATTGACCCTCGGGCTTATTTTTCCTGGATTTAAATATCATAACCACGTTTAACAACTATATCATGCGTCGTCCTAGCTTCCGAATCCGTGCTAAAGCTTAAGTATTCTGTAGTACTATTAATAGTAAATGGATGACGTGTTAAGGCGACTGAAACCAACTAGAGGTTTCTCGTCGCTAGCTCATAATGCGCTGCAGGCAGCTCTGCCGCTGATTATATTTGCTCTAGTTAGGCTAAATCAGGATCAGTTTACTCAACTGGCTGTAGTTTTAGTAGTATTAAGTAAATGGCGCATGCTTGCTGTACGACCACGTTTCTGGCTAGCCAATATTCGGGCCAACTCGATAGATCTAATTGTCGGTATCTCCATAGTCATCTTTATGCTTCACAACTCGACTGCATTAATTCAATTTGCTTGGGCGATAGCTTACGGTATTTGGCTTATCTATCTTAAACCAGCCAATAACAGTCTGATGATATCGGTACAAGCTTGCATTGGTCAGTTAGCTGGACTAAGCGCTCTTTATTTACTTTGGCCAAATGGTCCAATATACGGCCTTACTTTATTGACCGGATTAATTTGTTTCTTAGCTGCACGTCATTTCTTCGATTCGTTTGACGAAAGCTATTCAAGACTTGTTAGTTATTTATGGGGTTATTTCGGAGCTTCTCTGGCATGGGTGTTAAGCCACTGGCTACTTTACTATAGTGCTTTGTCGCAGCCCGTCATATTGTTGATTACGATTAGCTATGCTATCGCTGCGCTCTATTACTTAGACCACAACGATAAACTGAGTAAGGCCTTTAAACAGCAATTGATTGCGGTTATGCTAGTAATTATTATAGTTGTCATCATTTTCTCAGATTGGGGCAGTAAAGTAGTTTAAAAGTTAGTAATCAAGGAAACAATTAGTAAAGTAAATATGGATCAGCAGCCACTCAACGACCACCCGCAAAAGCAGCGTGAAGTTAAAACGATTACCCTAAGGATACCCAATTTTCCTAAAGTGCGTTTCAGACGCTTGATTAGCAAGGCTCAAGCTTGGCTGATGGTATTCGTCTTAATTGTCGGCATTGCAGGCGGTTTGCTGGGTGGGTGGATTGAGTCGGCAGGTTTCAAGGGGCAGATATTAACGTCAACGACTTCTGGGACTCAGCTGCTACGAGGAGGCAGTTCCGAATTGATTAGCAGTATTGCTAAAAAACTGAGCCCTGGAGTAGTAAGCATTAGTGCTACAATGACAACTCAAGCCTCTAATTTTTTTGGTTTTTCTCAACCGATTCAACAACAATCCGAAGGCACGGGCATAATTATCTCTACTAACGGGCTAGTACTTACCAACCGTCATGTTGTTCCTGCTGGCACGACATCGGTTAGCATAACTTTATCTAATGGGACTCAACTAAATAATGTTTCTGTAGTAGGACGTACTTCAGCTCAAGATAGCTTAGATATTGCTATTCTAAAGATTAATAATACCGAAGGCCAGACACTTACGCCATTAGTGCTTGGTAATTCCTCTCAAGTCCAGGTTGGTGATGGCGTGGTGGCCATTGGAAATGCCCTAGGTCAATTTCAAAACACAGTTACGAGTGGCATTATTTCTGGTTTTGGTCGGAATATTTCAGCAAGTAGTGGCGGCGGAAGCGGTAATATCTTCGGCTTGCCATCAACTACTAGTTCAACTAGTGAAACTCTAACTGATATGTTCCAGACTGACGCGGCTATAAATGAGGGTAACTCGGGCGGTCCGTTAGTGAATCTAAATGGTCAAGTGATAGGTATCAACACTGCGATTGCTAGCAATTCTCAAAACATTGGTTTTGCGATACCAATCAACGAAGTTAAGGGCTTGGTTAAAGCGGTTATTAAGACCGGGAAATTTGAGCGACCATTCCTTGGTGTTAGGTTTACTTTGCTTACTCCCGCTCTGGTAAAACAGTACAAATTAGACACTAATAATGGTGCCTACATCCCCAAAAATAACGGTTCTACACCTTCTGTCGTACCTGGCAGCGCTGCCGCTAAAGCCGGGCTAAAACCGGGTGATGTAATTACTAAGGTTGATGGGGAGTCAGTTAATAGTCGAAATGATCTTACGATGCTGGTTGATCAATATCAGCCTGGAACAAAGCTTACACTTACGGTAGTTAGAGGGACTCAGACATTAACCATTAAAGCTAAGCTAGGGATTATGCCTAAATAGGGCAAGTCGGCTATTGCTTCCTGAACACCTGAACAAAATCGTTAGATAGATAAAGCTTGTAATTTTGTTTTGCGGCAATTCCGGAGAGAGTTTTATGTTGTGGTGGGAGCGATTCAGTCAGCACCCATTCGGGGGAAAAGTCTAAATTGCCCAACTGTTTAAACAAATCTCGGTAGAGCGTAAGCCCATCTGGCCCGCCAAAAATTGCCTTTGCCGGTTCGTGTGCCGCTGCTGGATTAATTTGCCAGCTGTCGGGGACGTAGGGTAGGTTAGCAATTATTACTTCGTGTTCTGACCAGATTGATTTCGGTATAGGACTAATTAAGTTACCACAATAAAAGCTTATTTCAACCCCAAGATTTAGTGCGTTATGTTCTGCAACCCTTAAGCATTTAGGGTCAATGTCTACGGCTATTGCATTAAGTTTCGGATGCTCAATCTTAGCACTGATTACTAGAGCTCCTGATCCGGTGCCAATATCCACCAAAGTTTGAATTCCCGGTTCGTTATTTGTAATTCGATCAAACTCTTCTATTAAAGCTTCGCTTTCCGGACGAGGTTCTAAAACGTAACGGTTTAACTTAAATTCGTGACCATAAAATTCAGTTTTGCCTCTGATATAAGCTAGCGGTAACTGTTTTTGACGCAATTTTACTAAACGTAGATATCTTAGTCTTTGAGACTGCGTAATTGGCAAGGTTGGTTCACTCAGCAAGTGAGCGCGGTCGACCTTTGTCACATCTTCAAGCAAGACTAAAGCATCTAAATGAGCGGTGGATATGTTATTGCTAGAGAGTTTATGTTCGGCCCAAGCCAGTAACTCACCCGAAGAAGAACCGCCGGCCATATATTTACGCTCTTCCTAAGATCCTTGGCTAATTAGCTCGTACTCGGCAGCTTTTAGAGCCTCAATTAGATCATCAATATTGCCGTTTAAAGCTCCGTATATGTTACTACGAGAATAATTGATGCGGTGATCAGTAATCCGATCTTGTGGGAAGTTGTAAGTGCGAATTTTCTCGCTACGATCGCCACTACCTATTAGTTTGCGCCGGGATTCAGACAATTGCTTCTGTTCCTCATCGATTTTGTGTTGCAGCAAACGACTTCTTAAAACGCTCATTGCCTTGGCTCGGTTTTTTATCTGGGATTTCTCGTCTTGATTGGATACGACAAGGCCGGTAGGAAGGTGGGTAATCCGAACCGCCGAATCGGTAGTGTTGACGCTTTGACCACCATGCCCTCCGCTGCGGTAAACGTCAATTCTTAAGTCAGATGGGTTCATTTCTATATCAGTCTCTTCGGCTTCAGGCAATACCGCTACGGTAGCTGTGGAAGTGTGTATACGTCCTTGGCTTTCGGTTACGGGAACGCGTTGAACTCGGTGTACTCCAGCCTCATATTTTAGATTTCGGTAGGCTTCATGACCATGAACGGCAAAAATAATTTCTTTAAAGCCGCCAGCATCACTTGGGCTTTCATTAATTAGCTCAACTGTATAGTTGTGCATTTCAGCCCAGCGGCTATACATCCGAAATAAATCACCTGCAAAAAGCGACGATTCGTCACCACCGGCAGCTCCACGGATTTCGATAATTACGTCTTTTTCGTCGTTCGGATTCTTCGGTAATGTAACGTCGGCAATGCGTGCCTCAACTGTCTCAATTTTTGAAGACAATTCAGCTATTTCTTCGCTTGCCATAGACTGCAGCTCTTTATCCGGACTACTTAATAGTTCAGTTGCTTGTGTGATTGACTTTTTAAGTAGTGAATACTGCTCAAAAAGACCTATGACCTCTGTCAACCATTTCAGTCTTTTGGCTAAAGCCGGGTAAGAGCTATCGTTAAAAATAGCTGGATTCGCTAATTTAAGCTCCAAGTCACGCAGCTCTTGTTTAAATGTTTCCTCTCGCTGATCCATATAAGTTTTAGTTTACTCTGATTGAGCATATGCGGACTTATTATCCTGGAATAAGCTCAACTATGAGCAGCTTAGTTAGGCCTGAGCGGTTTCAGACTCGATTTTATTGGCCTTACGGCGAGCCTGCTTCTTAGCAGCATTGGTGCGTTTCTCGCGGGCTTCGTTGGCGGCAGCCGTACGAGCTCTGAATTTATCTACTCGACCTTCAATGTCCAGAATCTTTTCCTCGCCGGTAAAGAATGGGTGAGAGGCTGAACTAACATGGACCTTTATTAAAGGATATTCATTCCCATCATCCCATTTAATTGTTTCTTCACTACTAGCAGTAGACTTGGTCAGTAAACGCCAGCCGTTATTTAAATCCTCAAAAACTACGTAACGGTAGTTGTCTGGATGCAAATCTTTCTTCATAACAGGCATTTAATATATCTTTTTATGGCCAGATAAGCAAGACTCAAGTTGAAATAAGTAGACACCTAGTGTTTTTAGGCGCATTAGTTGATAGATGTGCTGCGCCTTGGTATAATTTAATTTAGATTTAATTAAGCAGGCTAGGAGTAGGTGCGTTCCTCTCTTTACATAAGGATCTTAAGCCTTAAAAAGAGCGCCACCCAGCCAAAGTTAAATAACCAAGGAGCGCAAGAAAGGTATATCTGTTAATGTCTAACGAAGCTAATATGAAAGATTTGCTAGAGGCTGGTGCGCACTTTGGCCACAAGACTAGTCGCTGGCACCCCAAAATGGCTCAATATATCCACTCTAAGAGAGGCGGGATTCACATTATCGACCTTTCTAAAAGCGTAGAAGGAATAAATGCCGCTACGCGCTTTTTAAGCGACACAGCTGCTTCAGGAAAACAAATTCTGCTAGTCGGTACTAAGCGTCAGGCCCAGTCAATCATTAAAGAAGCTGCAACGGCTACAAACCAGCCCTATGTTACCGAGCGTTGGCTTGGCGGAATGCTAACTAACTGGAATACAATCGGTGGTCGTATCAAGCACCTAAAGGACTTAGAATCGCGCATGGCATCAGGCGAATTGGCCAACCGCTACAGTAAGCTGGAAGTCCAGCGTTTCCAAGAGGAGATTGACGAACTGAATCATATTTACGGAGGAATTAAAGATCTTAACGGAAAGCCAGGAGCCGTTTACATCGTCGACGTAATTACTGAATCCAATGCGGTACGTGAAGCTAATCGGATTGGTATTCCAATTGTTGCTATTGTAGATTCCAACTCTGACCCAACGCTCATCAACTACCCAATTCCGGCCAATGACGATGCGATTAAAGCTCTTCAGCTGATTACTAACTACGTGCGCTCGGCAATTGAAGAAGGTAAGGCCAAACAAGCCAAAACGTCTTCTGCGGTAGAGAAGAAAGTAGGATAGCATCATGGCCGTAGACATCGCTCAAGTTAAACGTCTAAAAGATTTGACTGGCGTTGGTCTTAGTGACGCCAAGGCGGCTCTCGAGGCTAGCGGCGGTGATTTTGACGCTGCCCTTAAGGAAATGAGAACCAAAGGACTAACAAAGGCCGAAAAGCGCAGTGAACGCACCGCGACGGCTGGGATTATCGGATCATATAATCACGATAATCGCATTGGGGTAATCATTGAGGTTAATTGCGAAACCGATTTTGTTGCTCGTAATGAATTGTTTACTAACATGGTCAAGGACCTGGCAATGCATATCGCTGCTTCTAACCCGCAGTATCTTAGTCGGGAGCTAGTGCCCAAAGAAGAAGTTGAGCAGATTAAGGCGGAGCTAGTAGAGCGCGCCGAGAATGATGCTAAGCCCAAAGCGATGATTGCTAAAATAGTTGACGGTCAGCTAGATAAATATTTTGCTGAACACTGTTTACTTTTGCAGCCGTTTGTTAAAAATCCGGATATTACCGTTGGCGAGTATGTAAAAGAGCATAATGCTCGTCTAGGTGAGAATATTATAGTGCGTCGTTTTTGTCGTCTTGCATTAGGAGATGCTAATTAAGCAGGGAGTAAACATAAAGTGGAAACCTCAAATATTATTGCCAAAGCAGAAGCGGCATTTAAAACTGCACAGGAGCATTTAACTAATGAACTGACTCGTCTGCGCACAGGTCGGGCGCACCCGGGGATGTTGGATGGGGTGATGGTTGAGGCTTACGGTACCCAAATGCCTTTAAATCAGGCTGCCGGCATAACCGTACCTGAAGCGCAGCTACTTCAGATTACTCCTTTTGATCCGAGCAACCTGCAGGCAATTGTTAATGCTATCAGGAATAATCAGAATCTGGGTCTAAACCCGAGCGATGACGGAAGGGTAGTGAGAGTTCAGATTCCGCCTTTGACGGAAGAGCGTCGTCATGAGCTAACGAAGCAAATTGGCGAAAAAGTCGAAGAAGCATTGGTTCGAATGCGCACTTCCCGTCACGAGATTTTTAGACAGCTGGAAGACGCTAAAAAGGATAAACAGATTAGTGAAGACGATCTCCGCCGGACCGAAAAATTGATCGATGAACGCATGAACAATATCCGATCTCAAATAGACTCGGCTGCTAAAACCAAAGAGGCTGAACTATTATCAATTTGAAGCATATGGACATCTCTTTTTTACAGCTAACTAAGATATAATCAAAGATACATATGTCGATCCTCATTCTTATAGTTGGGGTACTACTGTTTATTGCCCTAGTAATCATCCATGAATTTGGTCACTTTTGGGTGGCAAAGCGAAATGGTGTTGAGCCGGAAGAATTTGGAGTTTTTTTCCCGCCAGCTTTATTTAAGCGGAAGACAAAGAAGGGCTGGGTTTTTTCAATTAACCTGCTTCCATTGGGCGGATTCGTCAAGCTTAGAGGCGAACATGACAGCGATACACAGCCGGGTAGCTTTGGGGCTGCATCACTTCTTGCAAAGTCAAAGATTATGGCCGCTGGCGTTTTCTTTAATCTGGTTACAGCCGTTATTTTATTAATAATTTTAGCCTGGATTGGTCTACCACAACTGGTCAGCAACCAATTTAACGTATCAGGCAGTGCCAGCCATATATCCCGTCAGGAAGTATTAGTAACTTCTGTCCAATCTCACAGTCCTGCAGCCAGTATCGGTATTGCTAGCGAGGACCAAATCGTTGCAATCGGTCATCCGGGAGCGCTAAAGCCGGTAAGTACCATAACTGATCTTCAACAGTTGACTCACGAATACGCTGGCCAGCAGGTTAATGTTGAATTTAAGACGAATGGGGAGGAGCACATTAAATCCGTGAACCTTCTATCATCCGCTGAGGTTGGTGCCAGCCTGAAGACCAATAATCCAAAAGGATATTTCGGAGTGACTCTTGCATCACTTACGATGCGACAGTACAGCTGGTGGGCCGGACCAGTTGAAGCCGTCGGTCTGACGCTTCAAGTTATTAAACTAACATTTACCGGTTTGGGGCATGCACTTGTCGGGCTTGGGCATATTATCGCCGGACTAGTTACCGGCAATACAACTGCTAGGCAGCATGGCCAAGCGATTGCCTCATCTCAAGTTGCCGGTCCGATTGGAATTTTTGTAATCCTTAAAGACGGAAGTCTGCTGGGCTACCAGTATATGCTGTTTATTATTGCGATTATTTCGCTAACCTTAGCGATTATGAATATTCTACCGCTGCCGGCACTTGACGGTGGGCGACTTTGGCTAACCCTTATCTTTAGGAGTCTTGGTAAGAAGCTTTCGGCTTCACTCGAGGAAACCATAAATGCGATTGGCATGTTTATACTGATAACCCTAATCATACTTATCTCTCTAGTGGACATCCATCGTTTCTTTTAGGCCATGAATATAGATCAAAAAAGATCAATTTGGCATTCTGGTTCCCGTCCTTGGGAGAAGATTCCCAGATGGCTCTTACCGTTAGTCATTATTTTGCTTGTTGCGACAGTTTTCTTCATTGGGCAGTACGCGGCCAGTCTAATACTTTCGTTTTATGCGGTATTTAGAGGTTGGAATACAGCTCAAGCCAATAATTGGTTGAATAGTTCGGTTATTGCGCAGTTTCTTTTTGTCATTCTCTTTGAGGGCTTTAATGTACTTCTGCTTTGGCTAATATTGCGCCGTTATGGCAAGAAACTATCCTCGCTCGGACTTAAAAAGCTTCGTCTTCGTGACGGAGGATATGGATTAGTGGCCTACCCGGCTTATTTAATTATTTATCTTATCGTTATTGGGTTAGTAACTCACTTTGTCCATGGACTAAACCTTAATCAATCGCAGAATATCGGTTTTAATTCGGTTCATGGCACTACTCAAATGGTACTGACCTTCATTAGTCTGGTTATTTTGCCACCTATTGCAGAAGAGCTGCTCTTTAGAGGATTGTTGTTTGAGGGGCTAAAGAAATCGATGCCGGTAGTTTATGCCGGACTAATAACCAGTTTAATATTTGCCGCTGCACACTTACAGGAAGGCGGCGGTGGCAGCTTGTTCTGGGTGGGCTCTATAGACGTGTTTATTTTAAGTTTAGTGCTGGTTTTCTTAAAGCAAAAAACCAAAAGTCTTTGGCCCGGAATATTTCTACATGCTATTAAGAATGCGGTAGCTTTCATCTACCTGTTTGTGTTAACCAGCCGTTAGGGTAAACTAAGTAAATCTACGAGAGAAATAGGAGTAGGGGTAAAAAAGGATGCGTTTAAGTCAGAACATTACCAAAACACTAAAGGACGCTCCAGCTGATGAGCAGGCAACTAACGCTAAGTTGTTAATCAGGGGTGGCTTTATTCATAAGGAGATGGCAGGGGCCTACTCATACTTGCCACTTGGTTTGCAAGTCATCGAGAACATTAAGACAGTTGTGCGTGAGGAAATGAACGCTCTGGGAGCTTCAGAATTATTAATGACTTCTCTTCAGGCCAAAGACAGCTGGGTGATTAGCGGTCGATGGAGTGATGAGCTGGTAGATATTTGGTTTAAAAGTCAGCTTAAAAATGGCACAGAAGTAGGTTTTGGCTGGAGTCACGAAGAGCCGATAATGATGATGGCCAAATCACTAGTAAAAAGTTACCGTGATTTGCCGATCAGTGTTTATCAATTCCAGACTAAGTTTAGAAATGAACTTCGGGCTAAAAGCGGCATAATGCGCGGACGCGAATTTATTATGAAAGATATGTATGCTTTCTCGCGGAGCGCTGATGAGCTGAATGAGTTTTATGAGCGAACCAAAGAAGCATACCTGAAAGTTTATAAACGAATTGGACTGGGAGATAACACCTTTGTAACGTTTGCATCTGGCGGGTCGTTCACTCAATTCAGTCACGAATTTCAAACTGTCACGGATAGTGGGGAAGATACTATTTATTTGGATCGTAGCAAACGGCTGGCGGTTAACGAAGAAGTGTATAACGACGAAATATTAGCTCAGCTTGGAATGAAAAAGGACCATTTAGAAAAGGTTAAAGCTGCGGAAGTCGGAAATATTTTTAATTTCGGCTCTATAAAGGGTGAACAGATGGACGTTTATTTTAACGATCAATCTGGTCAAAGACAACCTGTTTATCTAAGCTCTTACGGCATAGGAGTTAGCAGGTTGATGGGCGTAATTGCCGAACATTTCAATGATCAGCGCGGACTAATTTGGCCGACTAATATTGCCCCGGCCATGGTTTATTTATTAGCTATAGGTAACTCTAAAACCATAGAGGCTGCAGATAAGCTATATAATATATTGACAGCACGGGGTGTTGCGGTAATATATGATGACCGAGATGTTCGTCCCGGCGAAAAGTTCTCTGACGCAGACCTGATGGGAATACCTTGGCGTGTTGTTGTTAGTGAACAATTCATCAAAAATGGACTCTACGAAGTTAAATCGAGATCGAATAATACACCGCAACAGTTAAGAGCAGACGCCCTGATTAAGCTAGTTAAAAGCGGAAATTTAAAAAGAGCAAGCTGAATAATAAGGAAACCGGAAAGGACTAAGTCTATGGTCGTAAAGAAGACATTTCGCTTAACCAAAGAAGGCATCGACGAATTACAACAAGAGCTTGAAGGATTGACTGCCGAACGAGCCGAAATCGCCGAAAGTATTCGTACGGCCCGTGAATTTGGTGATCTTGCCGAAAACAGTGAATATCAATCGGCTCGAGCTGCACAGGAGCGTAATGAATCGCGGATATCTGAAATTGAACATATCTTGCAAAACGTGGAATTGATTAAAGCGCCTCATAGTAGTGCTAAAGTCCAGCTCGGATCAAAGGTTAGCCTAAAAAGCGATGATGGGGCCACTAAAGAATTTCAGATAGTCGGTACCGTTGAAGCTGATCCTCTTAACGGCAAAATCAGTGATGAATCGCCAATCGGGAAGGCTTTAATCGGCAAGCAAGAGAAAGATGAAGTTGAGATCCAGACACCCCTTGAAAGCATTGTCTATAAAATCGTTGAAATTTCATAAAACAAAGTCAGTATAGTTAAGCCTAAAAAAGTTATTGTATATACTATAGTTTAGGCTAACTAATTAATAGATAGAAATGGCATCATGGCAACTATTGCCGAACTGCGTAAGGAAAGACTGCGTAAACTTGATATATTAAAACAACTGGGAATCAACCCTTATCCTGCTCATGTTGAGCGCAGCCATACCCTAAAAGATGTAGCTGAACATTTTAATGAATTGGAAAATACCTCGGTAAAGGTAGTTGGGCGTATAGTTACGTTGCGCAAGCTTGGTAAGATAGCATTTGTTGTTATTCGCGACCAGAGTGGTCAAATTCAACTGCTGCTTAGCGAACAGTCCCTTGAAGGACTAGATTCCAAAAATGAACAACTGGGCTTTAGCGAATTATCACTTCTTGATAATGGCGATTTTGTTTTCGCAGACGGCAAGGTGATGAATAGCCGGTCTGGAGAGTTATCGATCCAAGTTAACAAACTACGCCTTCTGGCTAAAAGCTTGAGGCCCTTACCACTAAGTAGAGAGGGCTTTACTAATAAAGAAGAGCGTCTCAGACGCCGCTACGTTGATATGAACGTTAATCCAGACATTCGGGAGCGTTTCATCCGTCGTAGCCGTTTCTGGCAAGCTACGCGCGATTTTCTTAACAATAAGGGTTTCATTGAAATAAACGTTCCGGTGCTCGAGCATACCACTGGAGGAGCAGATGCTACACCTTTCGTCACACATATGAATGCTCTAGGAGAAGACTTCTATTTAAGAATTAGTCATGAGCTACCTCTAAAACGCTTACTTGGCGGCGGATATGAGAAAGTTTATGATATTGGTCCGCGTTTTAGGAATGAAAATTATAGTGACGAACACTTGCCCGAACATGTAGCCATGGAGTGGTACTGGGCATTCGCTGATTGGCGCGATGGTATGAAATTGCAGACGGAAATGTTTAGGCAAATTGCGCTTCAAACATTTGGTACTTTGCAATTCAATATCGGGAAGTTTGACGTTAACCTAGAAGATGAATGGGAGGAGTGGGATTATGCTCAGACTCTTGCAAAACACTATGACGGACTGGACATTTTTAACACCAGTTTGGAACAAGTCAGAGAGCTACTGAGCAAGTATCACCTAGAAGTTGCCGATAGTGATAATCTTGCTCGTGGCATAGATAAACTGTGGAAGAATATTCGTTCAACAGTGACTGGCCCGATTTGGTTGGTTGATACGCCGACGTTTATTAGCCCGCTGGCTAAAACAAATCCTGATAGGCCTAATACCACCCAGCGTTTCCAAGCAGTCTTTGCTGGCAGTGAAGTTAGCAACGGCTTCTCGGAGCTTAATGACCCGATAGAGCAATATGACCGTTTCCTTGAACAACAGAAAATGAGAGCAAATGGCGACGATGAAGCGATGATGATGGATATTGATTTCGTCGAGATGCTGGAATATGGAATGCCTCCGGCTTGCGGGCTCGGTTTTAGTGAACGCGTATTCTGGCTGCTTGAGGGAGTGACTGCGCGCGAAGGAGTCCCATTTCCGAATTTACGGCGCGATATCGACCCTAATTCAAAAGCTCTTTACCCGAAAGCTAACCTGTAGTCAAAAATGGTTAGCATTGACGATGAATTATTCCAGAAGCTAACTATTCAGGCTTTAGACAGTCTTCCGGGAGAACATGCTAAAAATATTGCCAATGTCGCGATAATTTATGCTGATTATCCAGATAATGAGCAGCGTGAAAGACTTAAATTGCGCGACGACCAGACATTGTTCGGGCTGTATGAAGGTATTCCGTTACCATATCGCCAGGGTCAGACAAGAGTACTTCCGGACAAGATAACTATTTTTAAAGGACCGCTGTCAAACGCCAGTGCAAATATTAACGAACTTCAAGAAAATATCCGTCATACGCTATGGCATGAGATAGGGCATTACTATGGTCTTGATCATAACAAGATCCGTGAGCTGGAAAGCTGAGAGGTGCTAGAACCATTAATACCGAGACTTTGGCAAAGCATTGTAGCAAGCTTATAGTTAATCGAGAAAATAAATATGCGTGCAGTCATTTTTGATTTTGACGGAACCATCGCCGATAGCTTTACGGCTGTTATAGATATTGCGTATAGATTGACACAGAGCGAACTATTAGCCGATACCAATCATGTGCATAAACTACGCAATAAACATAACGGTCTTAGAGAGGCGATTCGAATACTTGATATTCCGCATTGGAAGGGAGCTTGGATGTTAAAGAAGGGCCGGAAAATGATGGCCCGGGATATTAAAGACATACCGTTGTTTGAAGGTATGGGCCAGGCAATAGCTAGATTAAGTGATGCGAAGTTTGAGCTCTTTGTTGTTACAAGTAATAGCACGAGTAATGTTGAGCGTTTTTTGTCCAACCACGGCATACTTGATGATTTTAAGGCGATTTACGGCGGTGCTGGAATGTTTAGTAAACAGCGCCTGATTAAGAAAGCTATGAAGCTAAACCGACTTAGCCCGAATACGGCAATATATGTTGGAGACGAAGTTAGAGATATAGAAGCCGCCAAAGAACTAAAGATGCCGGTAGTCGCCATAACCTGGGGGTACAATACCGAACAGCTATTACTGCGTCACCACCCAACTCTAGTTGCTCGCAATCCAAAGCAAATGGTCGAAAACATTATTGAATGGAACATGAGGAGTATTAATCAGACTTAAGGCAGGAGACTTACTATGTCACTTAAGCTGAAATGTCAATGATTGCCAAAAACTCCCAAGGCCGAAAACTTAAAGACTACCTGCTACAATTAGAATTAACATGGCAATAACCAGAAGTAGACCTTATGAAGTCGGTCAGTCGGAACCGTATAAGATATCAAGAAGCAAAATTGAATTGTTCATGCAGTGCCAGCGTTGTTTTTGGCTAGATGCTAGGTTGCGAATAGTGAGACCCTCCAGCCCTCCGTTCACGATTAATAAAGCCATTGACGAGCTATTTAAACGAGAGTTCGATAGTTATCGAGCACAGGGTAAGGCGCATCCTCTTATGGAACAATTCTCAGTTGATGCGGTGCCGATGCAACACGATAAATTAAATACTTGGCGCCAAAATTTTACTGGAGTTTCAGTTTTACATGAGCCAACTAATCTTTGGGTATATGGGGCAATTGATGATTTGTGGGTGGATTCCAAGGGGCAGGCAATTGTGGTTGACTATAAAGCTACTGCAAAGGAGCAGGGCGTATCCATTGATAGCGCCTGGCAGGTAAGCTATAAGCGGCAGCTTGAGGTTTATCAGTGGCTGCTAAGACAAAATGGCCTTACGGTAGCCGACAAAGGTTACTTTGTCTACACCAACGCAGTTGTTTCTGCCGATGGCTTTTATGACAAAGTGGACTTTGTAACTAAGTTGATTCCTTATGTTGGCAACGATGCCTGGGTAGAGCCGACCTTAATTAAGATGAAATCCTGTCTCGATAGTGATGAGATGCCACCAGTAGGGAACGCAGCAATGGGAGGGGTCTGTGAATTTTGCCAATACGCACGATCTAGAACCGAACTGACGTTGTCTGCTCTAGAATTGTCTCCCAAGAAGGTAAAAAATAAATCAAGCGGAAGGGCCAAGCGCAGATGATAGATATTAATTTCGTTCGTGAAAATCCCGACCTGGTGGCTAAAGGGTCAATGCAGAAGGGAATTAAGGTTGATATTGGCAAGTTGCTTATCCTGGACGAGCACCGACGTGATTTGCTTAACCAAATTGATAGCGTGAGACAAGAACGCAACCAAGTTGCTCAAGCATCATCTGGGAAAAAACCTGACACTGAACAGCAGGCAAGAGGTCAGCAACTAAAAGCCAAGCTTACTCAACTTGAAAGTGATTTTAAAGAGGCAGACAAAGATTTTTTGAAACTGCTTCGAGCGGTACCAAACATGCCACTGGAAGATGTCCCAATTGGTGATAGCGAAGACGAGAATGTGGTCTATAAGACTGGAGGAAATCCGCCTCAGTTTTCTTTTACGCCGCTATCTCATCAAGAAATCGGTGAAAAACTGGATTTAATTGATAAAGTTAGAGCTGCAAAAATTGCCGGTAGCAGGTTTGTATATCTTAAAGCCGATTTGGTTCGACTCCAGTTTGCAATTATTGCGTTTGTTATTAATGAGCTAGGCAATAAGGAGGTGATTGCTAAGCTTATCGCCGACAACCACCTAAATATTCCAAACCACCCGTTTGTACCAGTTTTGCCTCCAGCGCTGCTGAAGACCGCCCCCTATGAGGCTAGTGCAAGGCTGAACGCTGAAGAGACAACATATAAGATTGAGCAGGATGATCTTTGGCTAAATGCTAGCGCCGAGCATACGCTTTGCACGATGTTTATGGATGAAGTATTGCCCAAAGATGAATTGCCACTACGCTTTATTGGATATTCGACAAGCTTTCGACGCGAAGCAGGTAGTTACGGTAAGGATTTTGAGGGAATCCTGCGCCTGCATCAATTTGATAAGTTAGAAATGGAAGTCTTCTCGACAGCGGAAAGCGGACTAGAAGAGCACAAGCTACTGGTTGCTATTCAAGAGCACCTGGTAAGTAGCCTGGGCTTGCCATACCAGATTATGAATAAGTGTACATTTGATATAGGTAAACCTAATGCCCGAGGGGTAGATATTAACACTTGGTTTCCGTCGCAACAGCTTTACCGTGAAACGCACTCAGCCGATTACTTAACAGATTACCAAACGCGAGATCTTAAGATTCGTACCCGTAGTGATAACAATAAGCTGGAATTGGTGCACACAAATGATGCTACGGCTTTCGCTTTTAGCCGAATCCTGGCGGCGATTATGGAGAATTACCAAGATCAGGATGGTCACTTTAATGTGCCACCAGTTCTGGTACCCTATCTTGGTGGCCAAGTAAAAATTTAGTCACACTTATAGAGAGTCACATTGTAAAATAAAACATGGAGGGTTCTCATGCCCAGTTCTTTAAACATTAAGATAAAAGGAGTGTGATCATATGATACGGAATCTTGATTTTCATAGCGTGCATACTTCACTTGACGAAAAACTTAAGCAATATATTAGCCATAAGCTGGACGGACTCGATAAGTACGTTTCACCATTTGCGCGACGGAGCATGCGGATCGAGATTTTTGCCAAAGAGAATAAAACGCACGGCGCAAAGCGCTATGAGTTTGAAGCGGTCACTCATTTACCGAAGGAAATAATCCGTATTCGTGAAGAAACCGATAACATGCAGGCTGCGGTAGATATTGTTGAAGAAAAATTAAAACAGGCGTTAATGCGTTATAAAGATATCCATGACAACCCCAAACGTTGGCGACATCTTCTTAAACGTTCACACGGCAAAACCAAGGAGAATAATAAGCTAAAATAGCCTGGTTGGCACATTTTTGACACTTAGAACAAAGCCGACCTGTCTAAAAATCTTTAATATAAAGCCTCAATGACAGCAAAATCGATATAACTGTCTAGTTGTTGCTATCGCTTTCGTATGTACCTGAACTTATAGTTATATTAGTCAGACTAACGCTACTAGACATAAGGGATGAAGTAAAGTGAACGGTTAGCATACCAAGTCCAACTAACAAGAAAAGAAGGATTATTTTCCGGCTAGCACCCCATTTGGACTTAATTTTATTAATACGACTAGCTAAATGCCTTTCTTCTTCTTCAACTTCCTCAACGACATCTTTAGCAACAGTTACTGCTAACTTTCTGGCTGCATAAATCTTGGCAATTTCATTTTTGATGTTTGCCATCTCCTGATACACGATGATAACCGCCGGAACTATAACTAAAATAATCAAACCGGGTAAGGTCTTAACCCAACTAATTGCGTAGCCAATATAAGGGACTACAGAGGTGACCTTTCCGAGTATCATAGACTTGGGTACTGGGTAGGCGTCGGGTGTACTGTTTGCGTCCCCCTTAAGGGTATATTCGTTAACACCATTAACGTTAGCGATTTTGATAATTCTGTGAGTAATAGAGCCTTGGCTATTGGGCAATTGATAAGTAACTATATTTCCGACTGCATAGCTTCTGTCTGTTTTATCTAAGATCAAGCTTCCAGTCTGGATTTTTGGCTGCATTGAGCCTGATTTGTCGATATAAAGTCTATACCCAAACAAATCCATGCTTAGACCCATAATTAGTAGCGACCCTAGGATTACTATGCCGATGGGCGCAACCTTGGTTATTTTTTGAAATCTCACCAAAACACTCCTTATCTCCTAAACCTCGTCGGGGCCAAACAAGAGTCCGACCCCAAACGAATGGACCTTACTCTGGTTGGGATACTTGCGTACCGTTAAAGTATAGGTCAAAGCTGACATTGCCGTTTTCATAGCTGTTGCCGGCGTTACTTGCCATCTCCATGTTGAAAGTGAAGTATGGCGCTGATCCTGGAGCTATGTTCATTAACTCTATAGGATTTTCATAGTAACTGAGAGGGTGCCATCCAGTGCCGGTTCCGTTACCGTTCCACCAAATTTGCAGCCACATGGCGTTTCCAAGCCCATTAACTTGTGAAAAGTTTGCAAGCTGAACAGTCGTGTTTAATGTTACATTGTCGGTTGAAGTATTTTTTAAGTACACGGTTTGTGAACTCTCTTCGCCAGGATACCATCCTGACCCAAAGTTAAATTGACAACCAGCATAAACATTATTAAATGTTGCGGCCGAAACCGTATTGTCGAACCATCCGTTTTGGCAAACTTGAGATATCTGTAAATCTACGTTACCGCTAGAAAAACTAACCCCAGTTAAACTCACGCTCTTATTTAAATAAGAGTGCGTTGCGCCAATCGAAATCGTTGAAACAAAGGCTATGAGTAATACACTCATAAGTATGCTTTTCATGGTTTTCTCCTTTAAGAAACCTTAATTGTGGCGGATCGACCATTTAAACGCACCACTTCCACCGCACTTGTCTCCCGTAAAACAGGATTATCTTCATCAATACTCCTAATTTGCTTCAATAGCAATAATATAGGACGGTAATGATCACTTATTACAACATTTGTTGTTCCCTAAAATGCCAAAAGATACTCTTACCAAAATAGTTATGCTTTGAATATTTTGTTTGGAATAAAATCCAATCGATTATTTACCACGGTATACCTTGACTAACCCATACTGAGTCGGGTTTACGATTGTGAAAATTTTAAATATCATAAACAGATAGCAACTACCAACCTAATATCCATGACTTTTTACTATATTGAATGTAAAATCTGCCAAGACTCTAGGTTAGGATAGGGTATAATTGGAGTAAGAAATTTATTAAATTAAGGCGTCGGAGTTAAATGCACGTTGTTTTAAAAAAAATATTAGGCGATCCGCAGGGTAAAACGCTTAGAAGACTAAAAAAACGGGTAAGCGAAATCAACGCCCTTAGTGATAAGTATGCCAAACTAAGCGATGCTGAGTTGCGTAAACAAACCGATGTACTGAAGAAACGGCTAGTCAAAGAATCGCTTGATGATATATTGCCCGATGCGTTTGCGGTTGTTAGGGAGGCATCAACCCGTACTCTAGGGCAACGGCATTTCGATGTTCAGTTGATTGGAGGCATGGTATTACACGAAGGGCGAGTTGCCGAAATGAAGACCGGTGAAGGAAAAACACTTGTCGCAACTTTGCCGGTATACCTAAACGCGCTTACTGGTAAAGGTGTTCATGTCGTAACCGTTAACGACTATTTAGCTCAACGTGATGCCGGCTGGATGGCTCAGATATACCATTTTCTTGGCATGAAAGTCGGAGTAATTATGCCAGACCACTCCTTTATATATGATCCGACATATGAGAACAAACAGCATGATGACCCACGGATGCGTCATCTTTTAGAAACCTCGCGTCAAGAAGCTTATGCTGCGGACATTACCTATGGAACAAATAACGAGTACGGCTTTGACTACCTAAGAGACAACATGGTGCGTGAAGTTGATCAACTGCGTCAGCGTGATCTAAACTTTGCGATTGTTGACGAAGTCGACTCAATACTAATTGACGAAGCTAGAACACCTTTAATCATTAGTGCACCCAGCGTAACTAGTGGCACTGCTTATGCCCAGTTCGCAAAAATTGTCCGACCATTAAAACTCGATAAGGATTACGAGACAGATGAGAAACGCAAGCAGGTAATCTTGACTGATAAAGGTGTTGATAGACTTGAGAAGACGCTAGGCATTTCGAATCTTTATGCTAGCGAGAATATTCGGACCATCTATCACCTCCAGCAAGCGCTTAAAGCGCAGGCCCTATTTAAGAGGGATAAGGATTACGTGGTTACCAAAGAGGGTGAAGTAGTAATTGTTGATGAGTTTACCGGTCGTTTACTTCACGGTCGTCGATATAATGAAGGTCTGCACCAGGCAATTGAGGCCAAAGAAGGCGTTGAGGTGCAGGAAGAATCTTCTACCTTGGCAACGATTTCGTTCCAAAACTACTTCCGTCTTTACGATAAATTATCTGGAATGACCGGAACGGCAATGACCGAGAGTGAAGAATTTCATCAGATATATAAGCTTGAGGTAGTAGATATACCACCTAACAAGCCAATGACCAGAGATGATCGCCCAGACCGGATCTATAAGACTGAAACAGCAAAGTTTAAAGCTATTGTCCGAGAAGTTGAGATGCTCCACGTTAAAGGCCAGCCGGTACTGTTAGGCACCGCATCAATTGAAAAAAATGAAGTATTAAGTACTTTACTGCGCAAAGCAAATATTCCGCATCAAATGTTAAACGCAAAAAATAATGAGCGTGAGGCTGGAATTATTGCCAAAGCCGGCGAAAAAGGAGCCGTTACTCTTGCTACTAATATAGCCGGTCGTGGTACTGACATTGTGCTTGGCGAAGGTGTAGTTAAACTTGGCGGATTATTTGTTCTAGGGTCCGAAAGACATGAATCACGGCGTATCGATAATCAGTTGCGAGGTCGTGCTGGACGTCAGGGAGATCCCGGTGTAACTCAATTCTTTGTCAGTACTGAAGACGATTTGATGCGTATATTCGGTGGTGAGCGGATCGGCTCGATAATGAACCGTTTAGGAGCAGGTGAGGATACGCCGATTGAAAACCGGATAATTTCTCGTTCACTTGAGAAAGCACAAGAGCGAGTTGAGGGTTTTAACTTCGATCAACGAAAGAATGTCGTGCAGTACGACGACGTGATGAACCGACAGCGCAAAGCTATCTATTCAATGCGTCGTGAAATACTAAAGGCCGAAGACATCAGCAAGCGCATTAAGAGTTCAATCGAGGAAGAAGTACACGCGATTGCGACCTCTCCACAACTGCTAGATGAGGATTTTGACCAGCAGGTCAAAGAAGTATTTCCTTTTGATGATCCAACACTGGACCGCCTTTTTGACACCGAAGCCGATAAATTTGAACATGATCTACTTTCTGGGGCTAAAGAATTATATGCAGCCAGGGAGAGTTCCTTTGGTACGAATTTTATGCGTCGCCTAGAGCGAGATGTTTATCTGCAGGTTTTGGATGATCAGTGGATGCAGCACCTTGAAGATATGGATCACTTAAGGGAAGGAATTCACTGGATGGGCGTTGGACAGCAGGACCCGTTAGTTGAGTACCGTCGGCAAGGTCAAATCTTGTTTGATACAATGCAGCAAAATCTTACGCATCTTGTAGTTAGAATGGTATTTAACACCTACCCGGTAGATGTTGGCGAACTAGATCGTCCTGTCGAGACCGTATTAACACGTGCTGCCCGTAGTTCTATCGAAAATGCCGGTTCGATAGTGCGAAACCAAGAAGAGTTCCATGAAGATGACTTTGACCCGGCGAGTATCCTAAGCGCGGCGGTTGATTCAATCCCCACTACGACTAACACTAAGCCCAAAGCTGGCTCAAAGAAGGTAGCTAGCACCAATAACCGTCGTCAAGCTCGTAAAGCCGAGCGCAAACGCAAAACCGCCGCAAAGCGGAGAAAGCACTAGTGTTATTTAGTCACCCATGAGACATACCGTTTCCGAGATCACGCTCAGTAATGGGGGGAAGGGGTTGTTAGTGCATATACCGAATGCTTCGGTTATGACCTTCGATATCAACTTTAGAGCTGGTGAGTATCTTGTCGATTCAGATAAGTGCGAGGTGCCTCACTTAATGGAACACATGGTTTTAGGCGCCAATGAATTAGTGCCTAAATCCATGGATTTTCAGGCTGAGCTGGAACGTAACGGGGCTTATTCAAACGCCAGTACTAGTGCCTACGACATTACTTATGAAGCTGAATGTGCAGACTTTGAGTGGGATAGAGTATTTGATTTGTTAATTGTAGCTATTACTAGGCCGTTGTTCTTGGATGAGGAGTTTAAGGCAGAATTTGGAAACGTGCAAGAAGAAATGGCTGCCAGGTCTAATAACCACTTTCGGAATTTAAGCTTAGCAATGCGTAAGGAGCAAGGCTTATTAGGAAAAACTGACGCTGAGCACTTAAAGCTAATGCACAACGTCAACATTGAAGATATCCGAGCCCATTATAAGCACACCCATACCGCTAAAAATATGCGTTTTGTGATTGCCGGTGACATATCGAGTCGCCGCCGTGAGCATATCCAGAATATTCTTGGAATGATTGACTTACCTAAGGATGGCCGCCGTTTTCAATTGCCGCACGAAACCCCAAAACGCTTAAAACAGGCGGTGTATATCAGCAATAAATCGGTTGAAAATCTTTACTTTTATATCGATACCTTTATGCGTCGCCGGTTAACAGATCCGGAAACTGACGCTCTCCATTTGGTCAATACAATGTTAACAGAAACTCTATACTCTAAAATTCTCGGTACAGCCAGAGAGCGGGGGCTTGTATACAGTATGAGCTCTGGCTTGTCACATACTCGCGATGCAAGCAATTGGTGGTTTGGCGCCCAGGTCTCTGACAAGAATGCACCGGCTTTAATGAATATTATTTACTCTGAACTTAGGAAAGTCATGGACGGTGCGATTAGTGACACCGATGTTATTGCCACTAAACAGTATTCTCTCGGTCGTTTTCAACGCTCTGCTCAAACGGTTAGCGGCACAGCTATGGGCTATAGCGGACGCTACTTCTTTGATGGCGTAATAGAGGACTACTACAATATTCCGGCTCGTATTGAAGCCATAAATAAGGAAGCTATCATAAATATATCTCAACTAATGTTCAGCGATAATCTTTGGGGACTGGGCGTTTTAGGTAATTGCGGTAAACCGTATAGCGAGCAGTTAAGGGGACAAATTTTACCTCTTTGGGAAAAAACCGAAACAAACAAGTAGAATATAGTTATGGAAGAAGCTGAAGCTAATAGACTCAAAGCTGAGATTAAAGCAGCCGTTAATCAACTGGGGCTTGATGAGCTTAAAGCTAAATATGACGATCTTGAAGAACAAAGCCACGAATCTGACTTTTGGAAAGATAATATCGCTGCGCAAAAAGTCATGCAAGAGATCTCACGTTTAAAAAAAAGAATCGAACCCTGGACAGAACTACTTAACGCCGTTCACGATATCTCTGAGCTGTCACAGCTTAAAGATCCTAAGTTGAGTGATGAGATCAGCGAAAGTCTAAGCGGTATCCGCTCAAAATTTAGCGATTTAAAGCACCAGCTTCACTTTAGTGGTCCTTTTGATGACCATGCTGCCTTAGTCAGTATTTATGCCGGAGCAGGTGGAACTGATGCTCAAGATTGGACACAAATGTTATTCAGAATGTACTGTCGATTTTTCGATCAGAAGGGCTGGTCTTACAGGGTAATTGATGAATCTGCCGGGGATGAGGCAGGGCTTAAAAGTGTTACCCTTGAAGTTAGCGGTGATGATTTTGTCTATGGGATGCTTAAGGGAGAGGCTGGTGTGCATAGACTAGTGCGGCTTAGTCCTTTCAATGCCGATCACTTGCGTCAGACCAGTTTTTCAAAAGTAGAGATCACGCCACGCATCGATTCTCCTAGCGAGGTTGAACTAGATGAGCGCGATTTAAAAATTGACGTTTACCGAAGTGGCGGCCATGGTGGCCAGAGTGTTAATACTACCGATTCAGCAGTCCGGATAACGCATCTCCCAACTAATTTGAGCGTTGCCATCCAAAATGAGCGTAGCCAGCTCAAAAACAAGGAGACGGCCTTGACGATCCTGCGATCCAGACTTGCCAAACTGCAGCTGGAACAGCATGCTGAGACCCTGAGCAAACTTAAAGGGCCTAGTCAGTCAGCGGAGTGGGGAAACCAAATTAGGAGCTATGTTCTTCATCCGTATAAGCAGGTTAAGGATTTACGGACCAACTACGAAACTACTGATGTCGAGAGAGTTCTTAATGGCGACCTGTCTCAGATTATTGAGGCGTATTTAGACTCTACACCAGCCACTTAACAGTGATAGCATGCTATAATTTAGCCACATGATATTACTCGATAGGGTGAGTAAAACATATACAAAAGGCGGAAAACCATCGCTTGATCGGATTAGTTTACATGTCGATCCAAATGAATTTGTAATCGTGGTAGGGGCAAGTGGGGCTGGTAAAACTACGCTAATGCGCCTATTAACTCGGGAAGAACGTCAGACCTCAGGAAAAATTATTATTGGCGGAATTGATTTTGATAAGCTTAAAGATCGGGAGATTCCATTGCTTAGGCGCAAAATTGGGGTAGTTTTTCAGGATTTTAAACTATTACCGAACAAGACAATCTTTGAAAACGTATCTTTTGCGCTTGAAATGGTAGGTATGGGAAATCACGAGATAAAGAATACGGTACCTAAAGTGTTAGATATAGTGAATTTGACGGGCAAAGAGAACAGTATGCCAATTGAACTTTCTGGAGGTGAGCGTCAAAGAGTGGCAATAGCAAGAGCGATTGTCCGTCAGCCGAAGATTCTTATTGCAGATGAACCAACTGGTAACCTTGACCCCAAACACGCATGGGATGTTATTAAGATTCTTGAAAAAGTTAATCGTTTCGGGACTACAGTTTTACTCACTACGCATAACCAAGAAATTGTCAATCGACTTAAGCGCCGGGTGGTAACTATTAAAGATGGCAAAATCGTTAGTGACCGGGCCAATGCCGGTTATAAGATATAAGGGTTATAGAGGAAGGTAAGATAAATAAAGTTGAGCGTTAGAAAACGATTAATGACCTTTTGGCGCATTGTTAACAACGGACTGGTTAATTTTGTGCGTAACCTATCGCTAGCCATCGCTGCTATTGCGATCATGGTAGTTACGCTGACAATTGTTCTATTCTCAGTGGTTATTAACTATACTTTTTCGCACACTATTAACCAGATAACCAGTAAAATAGATATCTCAGTTTATCTAAGCGATAATGTTTCTTCTTCCGAAAGTAAGAAATTAGTCAGCGAATTAAAGCAGCTTCCGAATGTCGAGAGTGTGACCTACTTGTCTAAGGCACAGGTGTTGAAGAGATATGAGCAACAAAACGCATCAAATCAACAGCTAATTCAGGCGGTTAATGAAACAAGTAATCCGCTACCAGCGACAATTATTATTAAGCCTGTAAATCTAAATAACCTAAGTCAGATTAAGACTTTTCTAGATAAACCTCAGGTTAGCAATCTTGAATCAGCCCCAACGAGTTATAGCGGTCAAGAAAAACAGGCCATTGATAGCATTACCCACGCTACCGATGTGCTGCAGAGAATCGGTGTATTTGCTGTTATCATATTCGCAGTCGTTAGCGTACTGATTATTTTTAACACGATTCAAATGGCCATTTTTAATCGTCGCGACGAGATTCAAATTATGCGTTTACTGGGCGCCGGAACTGGATATATTAGAGGCCCATTTGTTGTCGAGAGCATCACTTACGGCGTACTAGCAGCAATTATCTCAGTAGCAGTTATTAATGGAGCTTTCCAGGCCAGTAGCAGTACGCTGCAGGCCAGTAGTCTAGGATTGCTGGACATTGGTTATGCAAATAGTTTCTTTGACAGCCACTTTGTGCTCTTGTTGACCATCCAGCTGGGAATTGGTATCGTAATAGGTGCCGTTTCCTCTTCTATAGCGACCAGACGGTATCTAAAATTTAAAACCAGATAATTAAGTTAAGTTTTTGAGCTTCGCGGCAAAGGGAGATTTACTAAACCAAAACAGTTTAGTGTGTACTAGTCGCTCTAGACGCTAAATCCAGTCAGTCTGAAAGGTGGGCTTAAAGACAATGAGAGGGTAAAATTCTTTGACAAAACATGGTATAGTTAAGGTGCTAAGTAAAAACAAACAGCATAAAATGTTTATCCGTTCGCCTCACTTTATTCAGGGTCGCCTACGAACCGTAGCGCTTAGTTTAAGTGTGCTAGTACTGGTCTTAGCTACCGTTCCGATTGTACGGGCCGATATTTATCAAAATCAGATTAATTCACTTAGTACTCAAAATTCACTTACTCAAGCTCAACTTAACGGTTTGCAACTTCAGGCTACTAATTACCAACAGGCAATTGACGCCTATCAGGCCCAGGTCAATGATATTAATAACGCTATTGCTAGTAATAGTGCTAAACAAGCAGCCGATCAGCAGGCTATTGCGGCTGATGAGGCCAAAATAGCACTAAACAAGCAATATCTTGCTACAGATATCAGAACAATGTATGTCCAGGGCCAAATGACGATGATTGAACAACTAGCTACCAGTCAGAATCTCAGCACTTTCGTTAACAAACAAGAGGATGATATAAAAATTCAAGACAACCTAAATAGTTTACTGGCCTCTATTAAAACGCTTCAACAACAAGCGCAGACCAACGCTGATGAGGTTGCTGCTCTAATCAAGACTGAGCAAGCTCAGCAAGCGCAGGTTGCCACTGACGAGAGCCAGCAGGCACAGCTGTTAAATATGAACCAGTCACAGCAGTCAGCATATAATGCGCAGATTGCGGCAAATAATGCGCAGATTGCGGCGCTTAAAGCCGAACAGGCGGCGGCAAATGCGGCCATCGCCAGAACAGTACAAGTTAGACCGTCGGGCGGCGGCGGGGGTGCTTGCGACATGGGATATGGAAACGGAGGCTACCCATCGGTACTTTGTAATGCCTATCAAGATGCTATCCTTGATGCCTATGGTTTTCCGAATCGCGAGTGTACCTCATTTGCATACTGGTACTTCGTCAATATCGAGGGGAACAGCGGTTTTCAGGTTAATGGTAACGCCGGTTGGTGGTGGGAAACAAGCAGTTTCGCCGTATCGACCTACCCCGACGTACAAGTTGGCGCCATTGGTGTTGAGCCCTCGAGCGTATTGAATGCTCCGGTACCGAGCTTGCATGGCGGTTACTATGGTCACGTGATGATTGTCCTAGCTTTACCGGGCACGACTTATGATGGACATTTTCCATTCACCACTGCGGCAGCCGGAACTTATGTTCCGGAAGGCTATGTACTTGTAATGAGTATGAATGAAGACGAACAGGGGCACTTCATGTATAGTTTATGGCCGGCTAACTACTTAATGTATATTAATCCTCAGTAAGCCTTAAGCCACTATCGTTAAGCTAACGCTTGTCATACAATACTAGCTTAGAGTCAAAACAATCTGTGCGGCATGCGCGCATAACTATATTAGAGACTAACAACCATAAGGAAGGGAATGATTCAAAAATTTAAATTAGACAAAATTAGCCGTAACTGGAGGAGAGTAATATTTACTGTTCTAAGTCTAGCTATATTAACCGGTGCTTATTTACTCGGTCTTAATGTCGGCAATGGCAATCTATATGCTCAGAACAGTGGCCTAAACTCATCTTTGCCCAGTAAACTTAATTACACTACCGTTAATCAAGAATACCAGGCGTTAATAGATAACTATGATGGTAAGCTTTCCGTTCAGCAGCTATTAAACGGCATCAAGCACGGACTCGCCAATGCCGTTAACGATCCATATACAGAATATTTTACGGCCAAAGAGGCCACTCAATTTAACTCTGAGCTTAATAACTCGTTTAGTGGCATTGGGGCAGAGCTCAGCACTAACTCGCAGAATCAGATTATAGTAATGTCACCACTCAAAGGATACCCGGCAGCAGCGGCTGGACTTGTCGCAAATGACGTCATAGTTGATATAAATAATCATTCAACTATCAACATGACTGTTGAGCAGGCTGTGAGCGCTATACGTGGTAAAGCAGGCACTTACGTAACCCTAACCGTCATCCATAACGGCCAGCAGCAAAACCTGACAATTAAGCGCGAAAATATTGTTGTTCCGAGCGTGAGCTATAAAGTAATAAACGGAAACCTGGGCTATATATCTATTATAAGTTTTGCTAACGACACCTCTAGTTTAATCCAGCAAGCTGCTAATTACATGGTTAATCAACATGTGAAAGGTATTATTTTGGATCTAAGAGACAATCCGGGAGGTTTAGTAACTGCTGCCGTAACTACGGCAAGCGAATGGCTAAAACCGGGGCAGCTAATAATGCAGGAAAAGCATGGCAATACAATACTTCAGACCTACATGGCGACTGGTGGCGATATCCTAAATGGTATACCGACCGTAGTATTGGTTAATGGCGGTTCAGCATCGGCTAGCGAGATAACCGCCGGAGCTTTACATGATAACCATGACGCTTACATTATAGGTACGCAAACATTCGGTAAAGGCGTTGTCCAACAACTGATAAATCTAGCGGATGGCGGGGAGTTAAAGGTTACCATTGCTTCGTGGTATCGTCCTGATGGTCAAGATATCAACCACTTAGGAATCAAGCCGGATAGTGTCGTTAATCAGCCAGCGAACGCGACTAGCGATTTACAGCTAGCTGCCGCAGAAAAATATTTAGAAAGCGCAAAATAGATACAAAAAATTAACTTTTTCTTGTACGAAAGAAATTAGATATGCTAACATGCCCTAAGTATTAAGAGGTAGTATGGTGGCTCGCAGCCAAACCAAGTACATATTTGTTACTGGAGGAGTACTTTCCGGATTAGGAAAGGGTATTACTGCCGCCTCTATCGGCAACCTCTTGCGTTCTCGAGGCCTTACCGTCAATCTCCAAAAATGTGACCCATACCTAAATGTTGACGCCGGACTACTTAATCCACGTGAGCATGGAGAGTGCTTTGTAACCAAGGACGGGGCTGAAACAGATCTCGATTTGGGGCATTACGAGCGGTTTACTGATGTAGAGATGAGCAAAGATAGCTCGGTAATGGCTGGAAGAGTCTTGGCTAAAGTTATTGCCGATGAGCGAGCTGGTAAATATGATGGTGACGACGTTCAGATCATCCCTCACTTAACTGCGGCGATCCAAGAGTATTTCATCATGGCCGGTAAGGGATTTGATGTACATATTGTCGAGATTGGTGGAACGGTGGGGGATTATGAGTCACTTAGCTTTACCGAAGCAATTAGAGAATTCGCGATTAATGTCGGGCGAGAAAACTGCCTTTATGTGCATGTTGTCTATCTGCCTTTTCTAACTGCCTCTCAAGAAACAAAGACTAAACCAGCTCAAAATTCGGTACGCGAATTACGTGGTTTGGGTATTTCACCGGATATCCTGGTAGGTCGCTGCGAACGTTTAGCCAACGGCAATGTAATGCGTAAACTAAGTCTGTTTTCGGGAGTTAGTGAAGATGCGATAGTTCTTTTACCACACGCGGACAATATTTACGAAGTACCACTAACCCTAGAAGATAGTGGCATTGGGGATGTAGTGGTGAACAAGCTTAATATTTCCAAGGTTAAGGCGGTTCAGCTCGAAGCCTGGAGATCAATGGTTAAGCGTGCCAAAAAGGATTACCATCGAAGCGTAACAATCGGCTTAATTGCTAAATATATGGACAACAGCGATACTTATATGTCTGTGGTTGAAGCCACTCGCTCTGCTGCTTGGTGGAACGAGACTAATCTTAACTTTGTCTGGATTGATGCTGTTAAACTGGGTAAAAATAAGAACCCAGAGCAACTTTTGGCGGATTGCGACGCCATAATTGTTCCTGGCGGTTTCGGAAGTCGAGGCGTGGACGGTAAAATCGAAGCCGCGAGCTTTGCATTGGCGAGTGGATTACCATATCTTGGCTTGTGCTATGGACTTCATATGGCGGTAATTGCGGCAGCTCGTAAACACGGCCTCAAGCAAGCTAATACGACAGAAGTTGATCCTAAGACTCCGGACCCAGTAATTGATACCATGGCTGGCCAAAAAGGTAAGGAGAATACCGGTGGAACTATGCGCCTAGGCAACTACGACTGTACATTACTTAAAGACAGCATGGCTGCTAAATTATACGGCAAAGAAAAGATCGTTGAGCGACATCGACACCGCTGGGAGTGTAATCCAAAGTATATACCCGCATATGAGAGCTGGGGGATTCGGGCGGTCGGATTCAATCCTGATACTGGTCTGGTTGAGGTAATTGAAGGAACCAAACACCCTTACTTTATTGCCAGCCAATTTCACCCGGAATTTAAATCTCGTCCTACCAGGCCTCATCCGCTATTTGATGGCTTAATCAAGGCAGCCTTGCAAAAAGACAGAAGATAAGTTACCTTAAGCAGTATGGATCAAACAAAATCTGAAACCCTCAAACGCATATTGTTAGTTGAAGATGATGACGGCCTAGCTAATGTCTATGTAATGCGTTTACAGGCCGAGGGTTTTGATGTGCGGCGCGTTGCAGATGGCGAAGATGCTTTAGCTTCAGCCATAAGTTATCACCCAGACTTAGTCTTACTTGACGTTATGATGCCTAAAGTCAGTGGTTTTGATGTCTTGGATATTCTACGCAATACTCCTGAGACAGCTGGCTTAAAAGTTATTATGCTGACTGCGCTTAGCCAGGATAGTGATAAACAACGTGCCGAAAGTTTGGGCGTTGATGACTACTTAGTGAAGTCTCAAGTTGTAATTGCCGACGTTATTGATCGAATTAAATATCACCTAGGGCTTAGCTAACGCTGACTTCAGTTCGACGGACACTTTTTCCAGAAAAGAGACGTACTTTGCGGGTCTTAAATTCCACTACACCATCTTTAGCCGCATGAATTGTGAAGTTCCGACTCATTTTAGTACCTGAACCAGGGCGCTTTGTCATGCCAACTTGGCGCACAATTACTTGTCCAACTTTGACTTTTTCACCGCCGAATAATTTTACACCAAGGTGCTGTCCTGGTGAATCGTGGACATTTTTAGCGGTGCCGCCAGCCTTTACGTGACTCATATCTCTTCTTTCATTTCTTACTTAAAACTAATAACTCGCGAGCCACTATTTGACCGGGACGTCTGTAGATTAACTGTTCATCCCGGGCGTGGCGAAAACTCACCCGATTATAGCCAATCACCTCTATAGAGTCAAGTAAGGGAAGGTGGGCCAGCTTGGTTTGGCTGACTTGCCATGCCGGTAAAGCAAGGCAGATCCGAGTCCCGCTATCGATTTGCTTAAATATGTTAGTGAGAAAACCTCGGATTATTTTATTGCAATTATTTATTGCCGTTTCAAGCTGGTAATTTGACGGGAAAGATCCAAAAGGTGGACCAAGATCAGTTTCGCTTGCGATCAGCGTTGGCTTACGTGGCCAGATATAACTTGTCGCATCGGCTCGTAAAATCTCGGTCGATACCTCTTTTGGAAGAGGCGATCTAGGTAGACTGCGCAACCAATCGAGGTTGGTTTTAGCATAGTCGGTCATCCTTTGGTCTATATCTGACCCTAGGCAGTCGTAGCCCATAATGGCTGCTTCTTGAAGAACGACTCCGCTTCCGCAAAAAGGATCAAGTAAAAGAGTCCCATTGAAATGCGACTTTGAATTTGGAATTAGCTGGTTGGGCGTTATGTTGCCTACAGATGAGGTAGTTTCACTGGGAAGTGGGCTGGCGCTTAGGTTGATAATTATTTGAGCTAGTTTAGGGGGTAACATTCCAACCTTAGAGTCACGCGCCGGACGGTTTCGGTCGCGCTGTGTATATGCTTCTATGTCCTGAACTTTTACCGTCTGTGCGACAACGGTTTGTTTTCCTGCTTTGACGAGCAATAACTCCCAGCCATTTGGACCGCAGAGATGCCCGTGGATTACTTGAGCGCTACTTAGATTATCTTCGTGGTTCGAAGCTACTCTAACACTACGTCCGGTGGCGCGAATTACCCGCTTAAGTTTCAAACCAAGCAGTTGTACTTGTTTCGGCGATTGAGTAAATCCGTAAACACTAATACCTAGATGCATTTTTCCAGCTGCTAGATCCTTGCTACGGTCGAGACTACTTTGGGCTAAGAAATCGCCAATTTTGTCCCAAGACACAGTTTTAAGTTCGGTTAGGATCTTAGCAAACTTAACAGCTCCTCCAAGACGGTCAAATGCTAACAGACTGGGGTCGACATCTACAATTACAGCGCTATCTTCTATCGGTTTTAGTTTATCTGGCCCGTAAAGACTTTCTAGCTCGGCCAGGCCAAGCGCTGGCTGACGCCCGAGTATAATCAAACTTTTCATCTTGTTAGCTATTTTAACCCTTAGCGTCCGTTTAGCTAGTCATAAACTTGGCTTAGTTTATAATAGTTTTAAATATGGGCAGAATAACCAGCTTCGTCTTGCATAGATGGAAGTTGATCCTAAACGTTGCAACGGTCGTTGCTCTTTTACTGTTATTAGTTTTTATTAGGCACGATTTAGTTACGACTTTTCGTAATTTACTTAAAGTTAATGCCTGGGCGCTGATCCTAATGGTGCCTTTAGAGGCTTTAAACTACCATGCCCAAACCAGACTATATCAGCTACTCTTCACTATTTTGGGCAATAAGTTGCCGTATAGGCCGTTATTTATTGCCTCTCTGGAGTTGGCATTCGTAAATCATGTATTTCCAAGTGGTGGTGTTGCGGGGATATCATACTTTGGCTTCCGTTTTAAAGATAATAATATTAGTGGAGCCAAAGCAACCATGGTGCAGTTTATGAAGTTGCTGCTTACGATATTCTCATTTGAAGCATTGATTATCTTAGGTGTTTTCTTTTTGGCAATAGGCGGTCAGGTAAACCGCCTGATGATAATGGTGTCTGCAATACTGTCGACTCTCTTAATTGTTTGCACGCTACTGTTTATCTATACCATAGGAAATCGCAAGCGTATCAAGAAAGTACTTGAATTTTTTACAATTCTCTTCAACCGTCTAATACAAATGGTTCGGCCATCAGAAAAGGATGCGATCAATATAGAGAAAGCCAGGGAAGTATTTGACGAGTTTCATGACACTTTCGTGGAAATGAGAAAAGATCACAATAAAATGCGTTCACCTTTGCTGTACGCGCTTCTGATGAATATTACCGAAATTGCGGTTATATTTGTGGTTTTTATTGCTTTTGGACATTTCGTGAATCTTGGAGCGATTATCCTAGCTTACGGAATTGCTAATTTTGCCGGTTTCGTGTCGATACTACCGGGAGGCATCGGCGTGTACGAAACTCTAATGATTGCAGTACTATTAGCCGCTGGAGTGTCTCCAGGCCTAAGTCTTCCAGTTATCATAATGTATCGAGTGCTAAATACTTTGTTGCAGATGACCCCCGGCTACTATTACTATCAAAAAGAAATTTCTCGGCACGGTAAGCCTACGCACGGCGCAGAAATACTATGATTCAGGCTGAAGCAGTCGAGTTTAGTGTTAGTGAGTTTGTCTCAGTATTTAACCAGACTCTTGAGTATGCTTACAGCGGCGTAGTTATTTATGGGGAGCTAGCCAACTTTCGTGTCTCCAAGGATAAGTGGATTTATTTTGATCTTAAGGATGAGGATGCCAATATTAACTTTTTTGGTACGCTGTATAATCTGCCGGGGCCACTGGAAAATGGAATGATGCTGAAGGTTAGAGGCATGCCAAGGTTGCATCCGCGGTACGGTTTTAGCATCACGGTAACCTCAATTTCGCCGGCCGGCAGGGGTACGATTAAGAGGCTTAGTGATTTGCTTAAAATAAAGCTTGAAAATGAGGGGCTGTTCGCAACTGAACGTAAGCGGACTCTACGTTATCCTCCGCAAAAAATTGGCTTAATTACATCTACCCAGTCCGCGGCTTTTACCGACTTTATCCGAATTATTAATAACCGCTGGGCAGGACTAAATATCCAGACTATTAATGTTAGCGTTCAAGGAGATCAAGCGGCTGAAGAGATTATACAAGCCATAGAGACTTTCTCGACCATATCCGAACCGCCAGAAGTATTGGTAATTATTCGTGGCGGCGGTAGCCCCGAGGATCTAGCTTCATTTAACAATGAGAAGCTTGTTCGGTCAGTGGCTGCTAGCCGAATACCAACACTCGTGGCAATTGGGCACGAGGTTGATGTTAGTCTTGCCGAGCTTGTAGCTGACATGCGCGCCTCGACACCTTCAAATGCAGCTGAATTACTAGTTCCCGATAAAAAAGCCGAATTGCTCCGCTTATTAAGCGTACCTGCTCATCTTCGGGCGAACCTGACACAACGCCTAAAAGCACAAAGTTTGCTTCTTGGCCAAGCCCAGGGTCAGATGACCTCGATTATTAAACTTAAATTTGAACGTGAACGGATTAAGGTCAGTGAGCAGTCACGGCTAGTTGCGGCGCTAAGCCCCAGGAATATTCTAAGAAAGGGCTACGCGATAGTTTATGCTAATGGCCAGGTTAGCGATGGGCGCAGTCTTAAGACGGGTAGTATAGTATCTATTGAGCTGTACCGTGCTGCTTTTGAAGCGAGTGTACTTAAAAAACGGAAAGGTACTAGATATGGCCAAAAGTAATGCTTCGTTCCAGATTGATTACCAAGAGCTAAGCCTTAAACTGGAGTCGGTAATCGCTAAACTTCAAGATGAGCAGACTTCTATTGATGAGTCCCTAAAGCTATATGAGCAGGCGACCAATATGGTAAAAGAACTAAGTGATTACCTAAAAACTGCCGAAAATCGTTTAACCTCTCTTTCCGAAAAGGTTATCGAGGGAAGATAGCGTTGGCTCGGGCTCTGACGCTTGCAGCATCTGTAATTATTTTTAGCTTTGGTTTCGTATTGTTATTCGGTGCTCCTTATTTACCGACAATGAAAAGGCAGGTTAAAGTTGCAATCAAGCTTGCTAATTTAAGGCCGGGGCAGGTAATACTTGAATTAGGATCTGGTGACGGTCGGGTTTTGATTGCTGCCGCTCAGGCCGGTTTAAATGCAATTGGCTATGAGATTAATCCGTTATTATTTTTATATAGTTTTGTCAGAACCAGGCGCTACCGTAAACAAATAAAAGTGGTACTTGGAAATTTTTGGTCTCAATCATGGCCCAAATGTGATGCGATCTATGTCTTTCTACTACCCAGACTAATGAGTAAACTTGAAAAAAAAATTCGTTCAGAGGGCTTGACTAAGGTGACTGTAATAAGCTTTGCTTTTAAGTTTAGCGATTTAACTCCCGTAGATGAGGCGCAAGGAATTTTTGCTTATCGGCTTAAGTGAAGCCGTTGCGAGCAAGTTAAAACTAGGTTACCATAAGCATATATATGAAAAGATTGTCCGATAACGGTAGTATTAGCGGTATGAGCGTTGCTTTTATCGCAGTCTGCGTTGCCCTAGTCGCGGCCATTATTTTTGGTTTTAGTTCTTACTCTAGTGAGAAGAAATACAAGAACGACGATAACCAGATGATTAATCAGGCCGTTAGCATAGCTAAACAGAAACTTGCGGCGCAGCTGAATGCCCAATTTCAAGCTCAAAATAATGCAACGGTAACTAGTTACACTGGTCCTTCGCAATACGGAAGTATAGTCTTAAGCTATCCGAAGGCTTGGAGCGGATATGTAGACACTACCGGAGGTAACCCTGTAAACGGTTACTTTAATCCAGGCGTAGTACCGTCTGTCGGAGACCAAAGTAATCTTTTCGCGCTGCGTTTAGAGGTGGTTGCCGACTCCTATAGCGATCAACTAGCACAATATACCAATCAACAAGGAGTCCCCTTAACAATTACGCCTTATGCGCTTAAACGGGTACCGCAAATAGTGGGTGTCATGATTAGTGGCCAAATACAGCAACAAAAGCAAGGTGTCATGGTTATGTTGCCGCTCAGGACAGATACGCTCGAAATATGGACCGAATCAACCCAGTATTCAAATCTATTTACCAACCAGATACTTAATACTGTGACTTTCCAGCCTTAGCTATTGATACTATCTAGACATCAAACACAAGTAGCTAGCTTTTTCTTAAAAGGGCAGCTTTGTCTGTTGTCTGTAAGAGTATATAATTCTAATTACAAAAACGTGGGCAAAAGGGAACATAAAAAATATGACTTCGATCTTGCCGCCGGGTTCTATGTTGTCGCAGCATCTTTTGCTGTCGATTGCTGAGCAAATAAAACTACCGTTGATTCAAATTTCTCGTCAGGCAGAATTTGGCACACTTGGCTTAGAGACTGATCTAGCTCAAATTAAAACTCTTGCCGATAACGGTATTAAATTAGTCGAGAGCTATGCAATGGGTTTACAGTTAGCAAACCAGAATAGCTATGAATTGGCGCCCGAAGCGGTTTCCGTTGCATCGATACTTTATGAGGCAGATCAGCAGTTACGCGAATTGGCGCGGCTATATAATGTATCACTTGAACTGAATATTCGTGGACGTTTTGAACCTGTCCTAGCTCATCGTCAGGGCTTGCAGGCAGCGGTTGTAGGTCTAGCTAGTGCGCTAATAGAAGCACTGCCAGCGCAAAATAGCGGTCAACAAACGACACTTCAATTGGCTACGCATCGTTGCAGATATGGTATTGTGGCCGGTGTTTACGCGGATATACCTAATCTTAGTAGCGAAGCTTTAAAACGGGGACGTAAGCTCTACGGAGTATCTAGGCAGCCCTTAGTGAATGTCAGTCATAATTCCGCTGCCGGTATTTTTGTAGCTGATGCTATTTTTAGAGCAATGAATCTTAAGCTGCATATATCACGGCATCACCGTTTGTACGGTTTGGGTGTCGTACTCCAAACTTCTTCGCAATTGGCATTAGTGTAGGCACAAAATAAATGGCTACCCTGAAGAAGATTTTAATTATTGAGCCGGACAAGGTTCTTGGTCAAACTTTAAGTAGCGCCTTAAAGTCGAATGGCTATAAAGTAGTTCATGTGGCTACTGCTCAAGATGGAGTCACGCAAGCTGACCAGACGACTCCTGACCTAGTGATTTTAGAACTTCAGTTAGTTGGCCATAGCGGTATCGAATTTCTGTGTGAGTTTAGGTCATATAGAGACTGGGCAAACGTCCCAGTTATAATTTATTCCAGCGTACCGCCACTTGAATTTGGAGCTAGCCAGGATAGTTTAAGAGGAGAGCTTGGGGTGGTCGCCTATCTATATAAAGCAAGCACCTCTCTTCTTGAATTGTTAAGAACAATTGAGGATAACCTCTCCATGAGGCGGGAATTAAAGGTCGATGCAGCAACTTAAGACCAAGGCAATTGTTCTGAACCGGACAAACTATGGGGAAGCTGATCGCATAATTACTGTATTAACTCCCAAGTCTGGTAAGTTACATTTAATGGCGCGGGGAGTAAGGACTCTTAAGAGCAAATTAGCTGGCGGTATCGAGCTGTTCTCGATAAACGATATTTCATACATACCTGGCAAAAGTGGCCTAGCGACTTTGGTTTCAGCGCGGCTGGACTCGTATTTTCCGAAAATTCTTACGGATATCGAACGAGTACAGTTTGGCTATGAACTTCTTAAAATAATTAATCGAGTAACTGAAGATGAGCCAGAACCGGCATATTTTGACCTTGTTAAAGATACTCTATTAGGGTTAAATGACCTCGAGATTCCACTTAACGTTTCAAAACTATGGTTTATGTGCCAGCTGCTAGCTCTTTCTGGACATATGCCAAACATGATTACGGACACCAAGGGTCTTGTGTTAGCACAAGATTGTAGTTTTAATTTTGACACCTCAACAATGACTTTTGTCCCCCAAGATATAGGTGGTAAGTATAGCCCAGAACAAATTAAATTTTTGCGACTAATGTTTGCGGTCAGCAGTCCTAAACCAATGGCACGCGTTATAAAGGCAGATGCTCTTGCTCAGCAAGTAGCCGGGCTAATTAACATGCTTTACGAGCATCAACTTTAACGGATAGTGTTATAGGGGCTATAAGGGTATAATCGATAGATAATAATTGAGCCTAAAATCATATGAACCGACCAACCATGGAAGATATAGTCAGCCTCTCGAAACGACGGGGTTTTGTTTTTCAATCAAGTGAGATTTATGGCGGACTAGCAGGGTTCTTCGATTATGGGCCTCTAGGCATTGAACTGACCAACAACCTTAAACGGTTATGGTGGGATTCGCTAGTACACTACCGTGATGACATCTTTGGCGTAGACGGCGCAATAATTCAAAATCCGTTACTTTGGCAGGCTAGTGGCCATGTCGCCGGCTTTACTGATCCGATGGTCGAGGACACGGTCACCCATAAGCGTTATCGGGCCGATCAGCTAGCTGGCGTTGATACAACGGACTTAGCAGAGCTCTCTAAACTACTTAAGGAAAAGAAATCACCGGATGGCAATCCTTTGGGCGAACCAAGATATTTCAATATGATGATGCAAACCTGGGTTGGGCCGGTTCAGGAAGAAGCTGCGAAAGTATATTTACGCCCCGAAACCGCCGGCTCAATATTTACTAATTTCTTAAACATTAAAGAAACGATGCGCGCCAAAGTTCCATTTGGAATTGCTCAAATCGGCAAGGCTTTTCGTAATGAGATTTCGCCTCGTGATTTTATATTTCGGGTACGTGAGCTTGAGCAGATGGAAATGCAATATTTTATAAATCCTAAAGACCAGCAGGAAGTTTATGATAATTGGCGAGCTTTTGCCTGGAATTTTTTAACTGAGAGACTTGGTATTAAAGAGAGCAGCTTGAGTTGGCACGAGCATGGTGAAACTGAGCGTGCTCATTATGCCAAGGCCGCTCACGATGTCTACTTTAATTTTCCTCAAGGCCCAAAAGAACTATGGGGTACCCATAACCGGAGTGACTTTGATCTATCTAGCCATGCAAAGGCTAGCGGCAAAGACCTAAGTTACCTAGATGAGCAAAGTGGTGAACGCTTTACACCCTATGTAATTGAATCGTCGGTCGGCGTCGGAAGGATGCTTCTGGCTGTACTAACTGATGCCTTTACTCGTGATAGTGTTGCAGGGGAAGAACGTATTGTGCTAAAGCTCCATCCACGGATTGCTCCGGTTAAAGTAGCAGTCAGTCCGTTGCTCAAAAACAAACCCGAACTTGTTTCTTTCGCACGCGAGATATATGCGCAACTAAAAAGAGAGTTTGGTATGGTGTTGTGGGATGATAATGGTAACATCGGCAAGCGCTACCGCCGTCAGGATGAAATAGGGACTCCTTTCTGCATAACTGTAGATTTTGAGTCTTTGGCAAATCAGTCGGTTACCGTAAGAGACCGTGACACCGCCAAACAGATAAGAATAAATATTGATGACTTGCCCCAAACTTTAAGGCAAAAATTGGAGCAGAATTAAGATATGTTAGTTAGACGCAAGGCTAAAAAGGCGCCAAATGTGTATGCTTTTATCGATAGCCAAAATCTAAACCTGGGAGTGCAAAAAGTTGGCTGGAAGATGGATTGGCGAGCATTCAGGGCGTATCTTAAAGAGCAGTTCAATGTTACTAAAGCTTTTATGTTTATCGGCTATATGCAAGAAAATGAAGCGTTGTATGAACATATGCACGAGCTTGGTTACCTGATTGCCTTAAAGCCGACGGTCGATGTATCCACCGGCGACAAGGAAGGTGAGGACTATAAACCGGTTGTTAAGGGAAATATTGATGCCGATCTAGTGCTTTACGCAATGAAGGAACTTCCCAATTATGACAAAGCAATTATTGTTTCTGGAGACGGAGATTTCGTTAGCCTAATCGAATATCTATCGAGCCAGAATAAACTGCTGCATGTACTTGCCCCGAACTGGCAATACTCATCTCTATTAAAACCCTGGGAAAAATATATTATTCGCATTGATCAACTTAGGCAGAAACTAGCATATAAAGATCATCGCCGCCGCAACAGCATAAATCAGCAAAAACCAAGCACCACATAAGTCATTTAAGTAATATAATTTAGCCCGCCTTAATGAGAGAGGGCTAAAATTTTGATGACCCAGAACAGGGCTTTGGAAATATTAAACAGCGGCGCAAGCATATTCTTGACTGGTCCACCGGGATCCGGCAAAAGCTATGTTTTAGAGCAATTTGTAATTAATGCAAGACGTATTGGTAAGCGTTTAGCGGTAACTGCAACTACTGGTATCGCAGCCAGTTTACTTGGAGGGGCAACAATTCACTCCTGGTCAGGGCTAGGCGTAAGACAACGTCTTGAGCCTAGAGAAATAGAGTATCTCATTAAAGACCCGTGCCTGTTTGGGCGTTTGAACGAAGTTGAAATCTTAATTATTGATGAAATTTCAATGCTTGAAGCGGTAACGCTAGACAGTCTAGATGCTTTACTTAAAGCTGCTCGATCGTCATTCTTGCCATTTGGGGGGATACAGGTCGTATTGTCCGGTGATTTTTTTCAGCTTCCACCAGTAAGTAAAAACCCTAATCCCTACTGTTTCTTGTCTAAATCCTGGAATGAAGCTAATCTATTAGTTTGTTATTTAAGTGAACAGCACCGTCAGTTACCTGATGAGTTGACTGAAATTCTAACCGCTCTTAGGGATCAACGTTTTAATAAATATCATTTAGCATTACTTAGTGCGCGGCAGAATATAGCTCATCCTCCGCTCACTGTTTTGATGACCCATAACAAAGATGTGGATAGTTTAAATAATCAGCGCTTGGCTAAGACTAGCGGACGTTCCAAAGTCTATGTCGGTCAATTGATTGGGCAACCTCAAATAGCCAATGACTTACTACGATCCGTGCTTGCGCCTAAGGTATTAACTTTGAAAGTTGGAGCACAAGTCATGTTTGTAGCAAATGATCCTTTAAAACGCTACGTTAATGGCTCACAAGGCAGGGTGGTAGGCTTTCGTCACGAGTTGCCAGTAATCGAGCTAAAAGAAAATAAAAGTGTCATTGTTGCTGAGGCTTTTAGCTGGAAAAAAGAGGCCGATAATCGAGCAGCGGAATTAATCCAGATACCGCTGAAGCTTGCCTGGGCAATAACAATCCATAAGTGTCAAGGTATGAGTCTGGATGCAGCAGATATTGATCTAAAAAGAAGTTTTGTAAGTGGCATGGGCTATGTCGCTCTAAGCCGTCTAAAAAACTATAAAGGTCTATATCTAAGAAGCTATAATAGTCGATCATTAGAGTTGGATAGGGTAGTATATGGTTTCGATCGCGAGTTACGCAAAAAATCAGGACTAAATGAATTAAAATCTCAAAACTATAGCCCACGCAAAATGGCGCATCTTCTTAGACGGGCAGGAGTTAAACGACAAATTATTAAACAGACTACAGGGCTAAGCGACAGACAGCTAGGGGCGATTTTAAAGCATGAATAAATAATGTATTCAATAGTCAACGACCTCTGTAATATCGAATTATTTAGTTAGTGTACAAATAGGCATTTAGTTACGTATCAAATTTGAAGATCCTTACTTGTCCACAGATTAAAATTCTTAAGGATTTATTCATTTTAGACAGTTAGCTCGATATCTTTTTTAATGTTAACACCTTATTTATCAGGTTTTGATGGGCCTAAAATCTATTTTTGCTGGATTTGGTTGAATTGTTCGGAAGATGCATTTAAGGAGTTAATTAGAAAACAAAGCTAAAGTGGTGTCAAAATCACGACTATATTTTGCGAAAATGGGTTGCAGTGGGTAGAAGTGGGTAGTATATTCGCTATAGTGGCAATTACGGGAAAACACCAAAATAGTGTAAACCGTACAAAAATAAAAACCACTAGTACAGAAAAAGGGATGGCTACAATAGATTACTTCGAACGCCGGCTCGACGACAAGAAACGGTTAACCATACCGTCCGAATTGCGTGCCGAGTTTAAGAGTGGGGTAGTAGTCACCCGCGGTTTTAAAAAGTACCTACACCTCTATTCAAAAGCGGTTTGGGATGAACTGGTGGAGCCAGCTCTCAAAGGAGATATTCTCGACGAGAAGACTGCTGACATCAATGTTCAGTTTAGAACCGGCAAGATTGAGGGACCATTAGATGCTAAACAAGGGAGAATTCTCTTGGATCAGCAACTTTTGGATTATGCAGGTATCAGCAAAGACCTGATTGCTGTACGGGCCGGGCAATACTGGCGGCTTAGTCAAAAGCCCCGCGGGCTAAGGCCAAGGTCTTAAGATAAAACAACCCTGAAGCTCTTTAACAATCTAAAAGTAAAACACATGAATACTAGCCTCGAGGTTAGCTATTCGGCAGTCAACAAGTGGACTTAGTAGACCCCACTTTAAAAAGTCTTAGTTCTTTTCTTTAAAACACCTCCCAAAACTCCACCTCACACAAAGTCTCTCAAATCTTTCGTGGCAAGCAGTAAGAAGTCCTAGTTTTTGAAACTTTGCTCTTCTTACATACACGCTCTCCATGAACCACAAAAACAAAAATCTTAAAATAAAAAGTTGGCTGCTGAATAGGTGACCTTGTACAAAAATAAAAACAAGAAAAAGATGCACCAAAATCCTCACAAAAATAAAAGTCATACGCCGGTTTTGCAGGCGGAAGTCATCGATAATATAAAGCCCCAAAAAGGCGAACGTTACCTTGACGCCACAGCTGGATTCGGCGGACATGCAAGTTCGGTCCTTAGCCTGACCGAGAACTACGCTCAGTCGGTATTAATCGACCGCGACGAAGTAGCAATTAGACATTTAAGTAAGATGTTTAAAGGCAGCGGCGTAAGCTTGCTGCACCAAGATTACTTAAGTGCAGCTCAAGAACTACTTCTGAAAAAACAAGCATTTGACATTATATTTGCGGATTTGGGGGTGTCGTCACCGCACCTTAACGAGGTTAGTAGAGGTTTTAGCTTTGCTAAGACTGCGCCGCTCGATATGCGAATGGATCAACGTCAGGAAAAAACTGCCGGGGATATCGTGAACCATACGAGCGAAGAACAATTAGCAGATATTTTACGGCGCTACGGCGAAGAGCCGCGACACCGACAGATTGCTAGGCTAATTGTTAAAAACCGCCCAATTAATTCGACAACTGAATTGGCTGGGCTGGTTCGCCAAGCATGGGGCGGGCATAGTCGGGTAAACCCGGCAACACGTACGTTCATGGCAATTAGAATCGCCGTTAACGACGAGCTCGCCCAACTTAGCCAAGCTTTGCCAATCTGGTTAAAACTTCTTGCGCCTGGTGGTCGTATAGCGGCCATTAGCTTCCATAGTTTGGAAGACAGGATTGTAAAGCAGTTTTTTGCCGGGGAGTCAGGCAACCGCTATGATGCCGCCCTGACCCTACTAACTAAACATCCGGTAGCACCGGAACCTCACGAAATAGCCAATAATCCGCGATCTAGAAGTGCTAAACTTCGAGTCGCAGTGAAACAAAAATGAAAGGGACTGCGAATGCCAATTCAGGTAAAAAGCAACTCCCGGGCATATAGAATCCACGTTCGCGTGCTCTAAATGCCTAAAAAACCAGCCTTATCTGTAAAGATAGGGCTGGTCAAAGGAAAAAATAATGACATATTCAAGTTCACTTGCACTTAGCCGATCCCAGTTTGCTGGACGTAACCGAAACTCAGTCGGTATTAAGACCCGCGCAAAAACATTCGGGCCGATAAGCAACACGATCATTTTAATTGTGTTGGCCTGTCTACTAGGTTTGTTTTATCTCTCTCAGGTTACGAAAACTAATGCTTATGGTTTTAATCTAAACGCTCTTCAACAACAACAGGCGCAACTAAAAAATGAAAATGCGAATTTAGCAGTATATTCGGCGCAACTGCAGTCTGTTAGTCGAGCTCAGAATAGTGTGGTCGCTAAAAATATGGTTCCTCTAACTCCTTCAGCTACCGCCACAAATTAGTTATACTAGGAGTGCTAATGCCTGAGACGCTCGGCTCCAAACTAAATACTGGTCCAGGCAGGATAAGAATCTGGTCTGTCCTGCTATTGGCTGTTTTGGCGCTATTTGTTTTACGCTTGTTCTATCTTCAAGTTATTCGTTATGCGCACTACAAACAAGCTGCGTTAAGCGACCAGTTAAAACAGTACCAAATCCCAGCAACCAGGGGAATTATAGAGGCCGAAGATGGCAATAGTGATGTTCCGATTGTACTTAATCAGGAGCTTTATACTTTATTCGCTGACCCGCTATTTATTAAAAATCCGAACCAGGTTGCTAGCCAGATAAGTCAAATTATTGGTGGTAGTGCAAGTAGCTATGTGCCTGAACTTTCAGCAAAGAATACTCAGTACGTAGTGATCGCTAATAAACTGACCCAAAGCCAAAATGCTAAAATTACAAATTTACAAGATCCGGGATTAGGCACCAAGGGACAAGATTACAGAGTATATCCGGACGGTTCTCTAGCTTCCCAAGTACTCGGCTTTGTTAATAATAATGGCGTAGGAGAATATGGAATTGAGCAGGCGCTCAACCCGGTTCTGGCGGGTAAGCCCGGACTGCTTAAAGCTATCACGGATGTAAACGGCGTCCCTTTAGCTGCCAGTAAAGATAATACGCAGATTCCCCCGACTCCTGGACAGAATCTTGTACTGACCCTTAATTTAGGCATTCAGCAGCAACTTGAGACTATTCTTGCCAATGAGTATAAAGCTACTAAAAGCCAAGAGCTAAGCGCGATTGTGATGGACCCATATAACGGCCATATTAAGGCAATGGCTAATTATCCAACATATAATCCAGCGAACTATGCCCAAGTTCCCAATCAAAGCCTATTTCAGAATGCAGCTGTCGATTATCCTATTGAGCCAGGATCGGTTATGAAAACATTAACTACCTCTGCAGCCCTAAACGTTGGAGCGATTACTCCGAACGAATCATTCTTTGATCCTTCGCAATGGGTTATTAACGGTTTTACAATCCATGACATTAAGCAAGACGGTGGTGCTCGAGAGCAAAATATCCAAAGTATCTTAGCTCTTTCCTTAAATACCGGAGCTACTTGGATGTTAATGCAAATGAGTCAACCGGGAGGAACGCAAATTACGGCCAAGGGGATTGTAACCTGGCATAATTACATGGTTAGTCACTTTTTACTAGGTCAACCCACTGGAATTGAGCAGGGCTATGAGGCGACAGGCTATGTTCCGCCAGCTAACCTAGGTGACCCGAGTATTAACCTACGCTATGCGAACACTTCGTTTGGTCAGGGAGTAAGTGTTACCGCCATACAATTGTTAACCGCTCTATCATCAGTTTTAAATGGCGGAACCTATTACCAGCCAACTTTAATAGATAAGACGATTTATCCAAATGGCCAAGTGAGTATAAATAAGCCCAAGGTGCTGGAGCGCAATGTTGTTAGTCCACAAGTCGGCCAAGAACTTATACCGCTAATGGAAGGAGTAGTAAAGGCATATTTAAACGGCGGCTTCTCGTTTATGAACTTTCCATCCAACTATATTGTAGGAGGGAAGACGGGTACGGCTCAGGTTGCCAATCCTAGCGGCGGCTACTACAACAACATATTTAATGGAACATATATCGGTTTCGTTGGCGGGAATAGGCCTCAATACGCAGTTATTGTTTATAACATTAAGCCAAATGTGCCTGGATATGCCGGATCATATGGTGCTCAACCGGTATTCGCGGATATAGTCCACATGCTAATAAATGAGGGATATGTCGATCCAAAGAGTTAGGCGACTATTATTAGAACATAGGCTAGGATATACTTACATTAAACTAAACTAAAAATGATACATCTAACACTTCAATCTCACACCACTGTACGAATCTTGATGATTGGTATTCTAGGTTTTGTGGTGGCTACGGCTATTACGCCAGTCTATACAACCTTGGCATACAAATATCATTGGTGGAAGAAGCAGCGTACTGATGCGTGGAGCGGTGGAGAGGCCACTGTTTACAACAAGCTTCATGCCGAGAAACATAAAAGACATATCCCCAATATGGCAGGTATAATATTTGTTACCTCTATTGCTTTAATAACCCTATTTTTAAATCTCAAGCGTGATCAAACATGGTTACCTCTAGCCGGTATGGTAGCTGCTGGGGCAATTGGTTTGATAGACGACATCATGAATATTAGAGGCTCAAATCGTGGCATTGCAGGCATGCGCGCCAAGGTTAAATTTTTGCTCTATAGTGCAGTTGGATTAATCGGTGGTGTCTGGTTTTATGAAAAGCTTGGAGTGCATTCAATATTTCTTCCTGGAATTCACGAGTGGAATATTGGTATTGGTATCATAATTCTGTTTTGGTTTGTGGTTGTAGCAACTGCCAATTCAGTCAATATTACCGACGGTTTGGATGGTTTGGCTGGTGGGCTTTTAACTTCGTCATTCATGGCCTATACCTTTATTTGTGCTGTTCAGGGAAAATATGCGCTGGCCGCTTTCTGTCTTACAGTAGTCGGAGCGTTGCTTAGCTACACTTGGTTTAATATTTTTCCGGCACGTTTTTTCATGGGTGATGTTGGCTCTTTTGCACTGGGTACAGCTTTAGGGATTATTGCTATGCAGACAGATACGGTCTACATATTACCAATCATAGGGGCAGTGTATGTTATGGAAACCGGTTCGGTCATCATTAACCGACTCTCTAAAAAGCTGCGTCACGGTAAAAAGGTATTTCTTTCCTCGCCGATTCATCATCATTTTGAAGCTGTTGGTTGGCCGGAGACCAAAGTTACGATGCGCTTTTGGATCTTAGGTCAAATGGCGGCCGTATTGGGCTTGGTCGTATTCCTGATTGGAAGGTAAAAAGTGTTTAATGTAAGCAGAAGTAGTGTTCGAAGCAGATCTAGATTAAACGTATCAACTTCCGGACAAAGTAATGGACAAAGAAGACATAAGCCCGATCATTGGATTCTAATTAACACACTGCTGTTATTAGTAATTGGCCTGGTTTTGATTTACTCAATTAGCTCAGCATTGGCTGATACTTCCGGCACTTCCGCTAATTACTTTATATTTAAACAATTACTGGCTGTCGGCTTAGCTTTAGTGGCCTTTTTTATAACTGCCAAGGTTCCACTTTCTAGATGGAGAAAACACTATAAACTGTTGATGGGAGTGGCCATTCTTGCAACCCTAGTAGCTATTGCCTTGCCAGTAAACCCCAGCTATCCAGCCCATCGCTGGGTTCGTTTTGCTGGTCTTTCTTTCGAGTCTGTAGAAATGCTAATATTTGCAATCCTAATTTGGTTTGCGCATTTTCTTGCGAACCGTATTAAAACCAACACGGTTAGAAGTTTTTCGCAAACGGTCCGACCGATTCTAGCAGCACTTCTTGTCATTGGCGGCATAGTTGCAATTATCCAGAGCGATCTTGGTTCCACGGGAGTTATTATTGCCATGATGGGTATTATGATTTTTGTGGCTGGCATGCCCATGAAACGTATTGCTATCTTTGCCGCACTCGTGGCCGGATTGGGTATAGTGGCAATTCTGGCTTTTCCGTATCGAATGGCCAGACTTGAAACATTTCTTCACCCTTCGGCCAATTGTCAATCTACAGGATACCAGGCTTGCCAGGCCCTAATTGCTGTCGGTAGTGGTGGAGTTTCTGGCTTGGGCCTGGGTAGTGATGTACAAGCTTATGGCTATCTGCCTGAAGCAGATAATGATTCAATCTTCGCAATTTATGCCGAAAAGTTTGGTTTTATTGGTTCAGTATTGCTTCTAGTGGTATTCGCGAGTTTATTCTGGCGCATAGCTAAAGTTGCCGAGGGGGCTCCTGATGATTTTAGCCGACTTATTGTGGTAGGGGTGTTAACCTGGATAAGTACCGAAACTTTAATTAATATTGGAGCTATGATTGGGTTGTTGCCACTTAAAGGGATTACACTGCCTTTTATCAGTTACGGTGGAACGTCAGTAGTTTTTTTTGCAGCCGCTATTGGTCTGGTATACCAAGTTTCACGATACACATCACATGTATCGTCGCGCAGCATAGAACATCTTAACAGAAGGGCAGGCATAAATGACTATAGTAGTCACCGGCGCCGGATCGGGGGGACATATAACCCCAATCTTAGCGGTCGCAGCTGAACTTAAGCGTCTAAATCCGCGGGTAAGGATAGTTTTTATTGGGCAAAAAGGCGGTAAGCTCTCTGATATTGTAGAGAACAGCCCGTATATTGATGAATGCTATTATATTGCCGCCGGAAAGTTTAGACGATATAGCGGTAGAGGGCTGACCCAACTTCTCGATCTGCGTACCCAATCTTCAAACTTACGAGATTTAACACGAACAGTTAGTGGTTTATTCCAGAGCTGGAAATTACTGGGTAAAGTTAAGCCAGACATAGTATTGACGCGCGGTGGCTATATTAGCGTTCCAGTGGCAATTGCAGCGTGGTTTAGACGCATCGTATATATTACGCATGACTCAGATAGTACGCCTAGTCTTGCGAACCGAATAATTGCCCCGATGGCACTAATGCACGCCGTTGCATTAGATCCTTCAATCTATCCATACCCACAGCAAAAAACTGTTAAAGTAGGCGTTCCAATCAGCAGCAATTATTTTCCTATGAGCGAAAAAGATATGCAGTCTTTTAGGTCTAAAGTTGGCCTCGCGGATTACTCAAAAGTAATATGCATCACCGGAGGTGGAAACGGAGCCGACAAATTAAATCAAATTGCCGTCGCGAATGTGCCTTTTCTTCTTAAAAAATATTCCGATCTAGCTATTATCCATATTGCCGGGAGGGCATTTTTGGATAACATTAACTCAATTTATAATAAAAAAGTAGCGCCCAGTGATCGCAAAAGAGTAATCGTCAAAGGTTTTGTTGATGATCTCTATCTGTATACTGGAGCGGCAGACGTAATCATTGCTCGGGGCGGGGCCACAAATCTAGCTGAATTTGCAGCTCAGGGGAAGGCCTGCATAATTATCCCATCAGCACAGCTAATCTGGAACGTCAAAAATGCACATGAGTTAGCGAAAGATCATGCGGTAATTAATCTAAGCGAGGCACAAGCAGAGCAGGAGCTTAGGCTTGCACATACTATTCTTGAATTACTGGATAATAAAAAGAGCAGGGAAGACTTGAAGAAAAAAATTGTTCAATACTATGTACCTGACTCTGCGAGTAAGATAGCCGCGCTTGTAATTAACTTTGCTGATTCTAAAGAGACGAAAAACCTTAAATGAGTTTGTTTAATAAAAGAAGCCAAGAAAAGTCTAGGCAAAACCGGCAACGTCAGTTCGGTCAACTAGGTGCAAGGGGGCTTTCGAAATTATCATATTCGGAGTCTAATCGTTTAACCAGGACCGATGTTAGCGACCAGGGAAGAGGTAGAAACTACCTACATCAGATTGAAACTATTAATGAGAACGACGTTAGTCAATTTCGACGCTGGACAGTGCTATCAGGATTAGTAATAGTTTTTTTGGCGATAATGGCTAGTCAAAGTATTGCCAGTCGAGCCATTGTTATCATTGTTCAGCCGCCAGGCTTTAACTATTTGCCGCATAGTATAATTCAGTATCAAAAAAGTACCGCTGCGGCTATTGATTCCTCAATTTTTAACAGATTTAAGCCAACTATTAGTTCGGCAGATATTGCTTCTGCATTAATTCAGAAATACCCTGAGATTGCCTATGCAGCCGTCACTGTCCCTCTATTTGGCTTTACACCGACGGTTCATATACAACTAGCCAAGCCAGCCTTAATCTATACGGGAGGAAACGGAAGGAGCTATCTAGTTAACAATAACGGGATCATTATTACAGATTCTAAATCCGTGCAGCCTGCTGAGCTAAAAGGCTTGCCACAAATTAATTCTACGAGCTCCGTTTTGCTTAAAAATATGCAGGTTTTAGCCCCTCAAAGTGTAATTTTTATTGAAACAGTGGCGCAAGCTTTTTCCGCTGAAAAGATTCAGATAAGTAAGATGGACTTGGTACCAATGGCTGAAGAGCTTGATGTATATCCTGCCGGGGTACCATATTATGTCAAGTTCAATTTACATCAGACCGATGCACTGTCACAGGTGGGCACTTATTTGGCTGCGGTGGCAACCCTGAAACAGCAAAACATAATCCCTAGCCAATATATAGACGTTAGGCTAGACGGAAGGGCATACTATAAGTAGTGCTAAGTTATAAAAGGCATAGCATTTAGATCGATACTAGAAAATAAACCCGATAAGACAATGATAAAGGTTAGTTAAATACTTCCCCCATCGCACTGCCCTAGTAGTTCGCAAAATGTTCAGTTATTAGTAATCAGCAAAATACTTAGAAAAAATATATAAGAACAATAATAGGGCAAAGTCAAATATTTTACTAATAAAGGGAAAGGAAAGGGGATAAAAATTTTATATATGCTAGTGTTTAAAATAACTAAATTTATACATGACCTGTGGATAACTATATATAGAAATATAAACTCAATAAAGTCAAAATGTGCTAGCGGGGGTAAATTAGATCTTCTAGATTTTCGAGTCTAGCTATAGATATAGAAAGATTAATTATGCACTGAATAACACAAAACAAATAACAAAAACCTGATTACATGCCAAGGTCGACATACTACTCACCTGCAGGAGGGGTGTAACTATCAGACTGTATTAAAATATTAAGAGTCGCAAAAGATATATTGTGCGACATAACAGCGCGGTTTTGTATTTAGATCATTAGCCATCCCTTCACTACCAGACACACTCAATATTGCTTGCCTTCGTTTTTGTATTTAATGGTATTAGCTTATTATTCCCCGCCGCATTTGCTTAGTTATATAATTGGTATTTAATTCCCCAGGCGCTAACGTATTGTATTGTTCGTAAATTGTTTAGTTTCAGTTTAGCTTAATTTTTAGCTAGCTAAAGCAGAATCCTGCTCCGCATCAGTCAATACATAGGTTGCTTTAGCTACCCGGCGGAATTGAGGTTTGCCTTGTAGATTCAAAAGAATAGTGGTTTCTTTAACAAAACGGCTTTTAAGTACTCTTTTTACGATCTCATCACGGTGAAGAGGCTGGTTAGCTTCTTTCAAAACCTCTTGAATTATATCTGCCACAGTACCTTTCTTATAGCCCCATTCTTTTAGAGCGTAAATACCGCGGCCGATTAATACGAATCTCTTGTCTTTGATTAGTTCGTTATGAATTGCTTGGGTAGTAACATTATTCCGCTTAAAATCGCTGTCTTTGATTGCGGCTGCAATTTCGTTGAAGTGCATATGTCGAGCGTTTTGTTTAAGAATAACGTAAATCTTATCCCGAATATTTTTAGGGTTTACTAAAGGCCACTTAATTAGTCCCCATTGACCATTTAAAGTGGCTAAGTGCTTAGAGACGCTAGCTAAAGCTTCTGCCTGTTCCTTATTGTCTATGGCAGCTTGTTTTGCTATATCAGAAATTGATCTCGGGGCTCCAAGTTTAGTTACTAAATCGACAATTTGAGTTACCGTAGATTTGAGAGACTTTTCTGTAAATAGCTTACTGTTAACCACACTGGCAAAATAATTATCGTCATCGCCAATTAATATTAAGTTGGGACAGAGATTACAAAGAAATGCTACTCGTGATTGTTCATTACGATCGCTTCCTTCTACAAGCTTGTTAGCTAAATAGCTAACCCGCATGACGCTACCACTACTCTGCAAAAGTGATAAAACTTCAGTTTCAAAATTATCAATGCCCTTTAATGAGTGGCTCTCCCCTGCTAACTGAAGTTTACCCATTACGCTTTTTTCTAGTTGGCGAACGCGCTCGCGTGTAATACCGAGCAATTCACCAATTTGCTCTAATGTTTCTTTGCGCTCAAATAGACCGAAACGACGAGAAATAATTTCTCTCTCCCTTTCACGGTCTATTGAACCTAGAACAGCGTTTACAAGTTCCTTGGTTGAGATAGCATGCTGAGTAGTGTTATTGCTTTTCATCACTTTAAGTATCGTTATTGACTGCTAATATTATATAACTAATATTACTAAAAGTCAAAATTACCTCTTTCTTGTCTTATTGTAGCACAATAATGACTATAATGCGTAGACCATGTTCTAAAAGCTTGTCATATAACAGATTTGCATCAGTGGAAAACTACTTGGATTTTTTAAATCGGCGGTGTTTAGTGGGAGTTTTTGCTAGCAAATCTTCAGCTTCTTTTTGGGTAATTTTCGTCGGATCCTGCTCTTTAGCTATACGAACATTACGCTTGCCGTTAGTAATATAAGGGCCATAAGGGCCTTTTAGGATTTTTATCCCCTTCTCCAGCACTTTTAGCTGTTTATTTGCATCTGTATTTAGTTTATCTGTATATAGTTTTTTGGCCTCTACTTCGCTAATTTGATGCGGATCATAACCCTTGATAGATACGAAAACAGAGCCAACTTTAATATATGGACCAAACCGCCCAATATTTGCTAGGATATCTTCTCCGGCATCAGTTTTGCCAACCAGTCTGGGCAGCTTAAACATTTCTAAAGCTTCTGTTAATTCAACATTATCCAAAGTTTTACCGGCTGGTAGGGGTGCAAATTCAGGCTTTATATCACCGCTTGTCTCTCCACGTTGCAACATCGGTCCATATCTTCCGAATCGAGCGTAGATCGGTATATTACTGTTTGGATCTTGTCCCAGTAATCTTGCCTGGGATACTTCGTGTCGCGAAACATCTTGGGTCTGTTCGACTAGTGGATGAAAGTCTTTGTAAAAATTGCCTATCATCTTGCTCCAGGGCAGTTTACCACCGGCAATCTCGTCAAAGTGAGCCTCGACGCTAGCCGTAAATGCGTAATCAACTATCGATGGGAAGTATTTAGTAAGAAAGTCTGTAGTGACTTCCGCAATCGCTGTCGGGATCAACTTATTCTTATCAGCACCGACATTTTCTTTTTCTTCGGAAATTTCAATTTTCTGATTTATAAAGCGAATTAATTTTAGAGAGCGTTCTTCACCTTCGAGATCAGTTTTCTCAACATAACCACGGCTTTGGATGGTTGAAATAGTTGGAGCATAGGTGCTAGGGCGGCCAATCCCAAGTTCTTCAAGTTTCCGAACTAAACTGGCCTCTGAGTAGCGTGCTGGACCCCTGCTAAATTGCTGTTTAGCTTCTACCTCTCTAAGTTTTAGTTCATTCCCGATCTTCAGTTTCGGCAAGATAACATCTTCTTTCGTTCCTCCCCAGACGCGCATAAAGCCGTCAAAAATTAAGCTCTCACCCTTTGCTATAAACAGCTCGCTCTGATTGGATATAGAGATCTGCATCTCGCTGCGGTTAATTTTAGCTTCAGCCATTTGTGAAGCTACCGTTCGTTTCCAAATCAAATCATAAAGTTTTTGTTCCGCTGAGTCTCCTGCTATGCTGCGGGCGTTTACGTCTGTCGGCCTGATGGCCTCATGTGCTTCTTGGGCGCTGGCGACTCTGGTCTTAAATTGGCGAACATGCTGATATTCCTCACCATATTCTTTCTTAATAAAATCGCCAATTGATGCAATTGCAAGTGATGATAACAGCGTGGAGTCAGTTCTCATATAGGTGATTTTTCCAGCTTCATATAGATGCTGGGCGACAGTCATAGTCTGGCGTACTGAAAATCCTAAACGTCGCGATGCTTCTTGCTGGAGAGTACTGGTAATAAATGGGGCCCCAGGGCTGCGATGGCTGGGTTTAGTGCTTAAGTCACTTAATTTAAAGCTTGCCTCTGCGGTTTTTTTAATCCACGCTTCGGCAATATCTGGATCTAAAAGTTGAGTATTTAATTGCGCAGGAATCTCACTTTGCCCATGAACAAAAACAGCTGTAACTTTAAAATTTGGTATCGGTTCAAAGCTTCGTATCTCTCTTTCCCGCTCGACAATTAGGCGCACGGCTACGGATTGAACGCGACCGGCGCTCAGCCCGGGTCGAACTTTCTTCCATAACAGGGGGCTTAGTTCATAGCCAACTAAGCGATCTAGTACCCTTCTAGCCTGCTGGGCATCCACTAAATGTAGGTCGATTGTGCGCGGGCTCTTAACAGCCTCCTCGATTGCTGGTTTTGTTATTTCATGAAAAACAATTCGTTTTGTCTGAGCTGGGTCTAAAGATAGAGCTTGTGCTAGGTGCCAGGCAATAGCTTCTCCTTCACGGTCTTCATCGCTAGCTAGTAGCACTTGATGCTTTAGCGCCAGTTGCTTGAGCTCTTTCACTATCTTCTTTTTATCTAAGCTTATCTCATACCTTGGCGCATAACCATGCTCGATATCTATATTCAGGCCTTTTTTAGGAAGATCGCGAATATGACCGAAGCTGCTTTTAACAATATAGTCACTTCCTAAAAAACGTTCTATAGTTTTAGCTTTAGCCGGGCTTTCAACAATTACTAGGTTTTTTGGCATTACTTAATCTTACGCAATAGCAGCATAAGTATGCAATTAATTAATAAATTTTCTTAAGCTAACTTTAAAATACATCATTAAAATCCAGTATTTCGTGCGACTTGATAACCAATGTATATCCCTGACAAAGAGCCAACTGTGCTAAGTAGTATGCTCCAGCCGCCAAACCAATTACCATGATCGATTAGTGCTCCTATCCATCCGCCTAGGGATCCAAACACAATGATTGAGACTGAGATTATGACCTTCATTAGGGTAGTTTAGCACAAGCGTTTGCCGACGCGCATTTGCATTATATTAATGATTGTTAAATAACTATTGACATAAGAACATACATTTGCTAATATTGCCATTTGTGAGTTTTGGTATTATTTAAAACTCATGCACCTTTATTCAAATCTAAAAATGTTAGATTGCTTTAGAGCTTAGGGACAAAATTATGTAGTTGTTACCCTCCTCTACAGTATCCCAGAAGCTGCTAATTTATTTAGCGCTTTGTTCTAAAGCAAACTAATCCCTTTAAGTATTATCCCGATCATGTGCGAGCCTAAATGGTTTTACGGTTTTTCCGTAAAGACGCACGTCTTAATTGATTTAAGTTTGCGTGTTTGTTTCGCTCGGGTGGGCTTGAAGGGCTGGATGGGGACGATTTCGATCATCCCCAATAACAGACTGACGAGCGGTGCCCACCCCCTCTCGTCGGTCTGTTATTGATTTAGACTATAAATGATCTAGTTTCGGTTGGTAGACTTTTGTTATAAATGAATTCGCTTAAAATTGCAGTGCACTCCATTTTCAGGTTATTCAGCTGTTCCTCTTCTTTAGCTTCAAACTTCTGTAATACAAAATCTGCACTATCTATTTTCGGCGGTAACTTGGGACCAATGCCGATTCTTATGCGTCCGTAAGATTCTCCAAGATGTTCGCTTATTGATTTAATGCCATTATGTCCCGCGTCTTGACCACCAATACGGGTTCTAATCTGGCCAAAGTTAATGTCTAATTCATCATGTATGACAACTAAATGCTCTAATTGGGCCTTATAATAGCCTACTACGCTTGCAACAGAATCACCGCTCAGGTTCATGTAGGTAGTCGGCTTAACGGCAATCACTTGGCTTTCTCCGATGCGTCCAGAAGAAAATAAGCACTTAAGGTCGCTTTTTCCTACCCAGTCACTCATCTCGGTGAACTTTGAAACAAACTGGTCTAAACAGTCAAAACCAATATTATGCCTTGTTCCTAAGTATTCTTTACCGGGATTTCCTAGACCAACTAGGATCAAAATATTATTTTGCCCGCTAGTGTAGTAAGTTATCGGCATTGAAGCTTGAGGGCGTTTTTGTAGCCAGGACATTAACTTTCCTCCGACTTTGTGACTGTGGCTTTGGCTCTGGAAAGTCTGTTTTCCCGGTTGTCGATAAACCAAATCTGAATCGGATTTCCAAAAAAACCGAAATTATCACGTAGTTTGTTCTCTAGATAACGCCTGTAACTCCAATGTATAAAACGCGTCTGAGTACCGAATATTTTAAATGCCGGAATCGGATTATCCGTTTCCTGTACCATATAGTTCAGCTTTGGCATTCGGTTCTTCAGGCCAGCCGGCGGGTGTTCACGCACCATACGAGTAAGCCAGTTATTTAGTTCGTGAGTCGAAACGCTAATATCTCTTGCCTGCTTAATCTTAAGCACTAAGTCAAAAAGCTTAGTAACATTTTGGCCAGTAATTGATGAAGTTACAATTAAGGGCGCCCAAGCTACAAACTCAAATTCTGCCGATATTTTCTTAATAAACATATCATACTCAAATCCTTCATCTTGCTCTGACAAAACGTCCCATTTACTTACTACCAGCACCAGACCTCTACCAGCGTCTTTAACTAGTCCGGCAATCTTTTGATCCTGGCTTGCGTTCGGTTCTGAAGCGTCAATTAAGAGCAAGCAAATATCTGCTTCCTCAATTGCCGAAAGGGATCTTAGTACGCTGAAGTGCTCAACGCCGCGTTCAATCCTACCACTGCGTCGGATACCGGCCGTATCCATAAATTCAATCTCCTGGTTTTGGTAACGTACAATAGCACGGTTTATGTCTCTAGTAGTCCCTGCTCTTTCAGCAACAAGAGCCTGCTGTTTGTCTAGAAGTATATTAAACAAGCTAGATTTACCAACGTTTGGTCGACCCAACAAGGCAACCTTTAATCTTTCATTCTCTTCACGGTTTGGGACTTTTGTGATTATTTTGCAAACGTGCTCAAGTAACTCATGTATGCCTTTTGACTGAGTGACGCTAGTTGCGATGATTTCTTTAATCCCAAGCTTAGCGAATACATACACTGAATCTTGTCCCGATCGGTCAATCTTGTTTACCACAAGGAGAGTAGGTTTTTTAGTCTTTAATGCTAAAGTTGCAACCTGCCGGTCTTCCTTACTAATTATAGTGCCAGCTTCCGTAACTACGATAATTACGTCAGCACTGGTGCTTGCCTGAAGGATCTGTTCTTGAATTGATTGCTCGAACTCATCTTCAGGATCTTTCATACCGGCAGTATCTACAATCCAAAACTGCTGGCCCTGGAAATTAGCACGCGCAGAAATACTATCTCGAGTTGTGCCTTCTTCTCGAGCCACTATAGCTTCGCGACGTTCGAGGATAGCATTAAATAGACTGGACTTGCCAACATTAGCCCGACCAACAATTGCTACAATGGGGAGTTTTTTACTTGCCGCCATACCTATTCACTACCCTACTATACAGTTAATCATCTGTTTTGACTGCATTGTTATTTCAATTTAAGTTTAAGCCACTGGCCATCCTTGAGATTATTTAGATTAAATTTACCGAACTGTACGCGGTGTAGCCTAATTACTTCGTATCCCAAAGATGCAAAAGTACGCCGAATTTGCCGGTTTCGGCCCTCACTCATCCTTACACTCATAGAGCGTAAATCTGGGCTCAGACTATCGATTTTTAAGTGACTTAGGCCATCATCTAGCCTGACTCCTTGATTAATTTTGGACTTAATACTTGGAGTCAATGGTTTATCTAAAGTTATCTGGTAGACTTTCTGTTTAGCCATCGACGGATGAGCCAAGCTATTAGCTAGCTTACCATCGTTAGTAAGCATGATTAATCCGGAGGATTCTTTGTCTAGTCTGCCAACAGGCTTAAGCTCTTTAAAATCTGGTGGTAGCAGATCATATATTGTTTTTGATCCCTGCCCTTTTCGACTTACCACAAAACCAACCGGTTTATTTAGTAAAATAACGGTTCTGCTACTCGGAAGCTTAAGAATCTTGCCATCTAAATACACTTGCGTATCAGGGGGGACTTGCGTCCCTAGCACAGCAAGTTGAGGGCCTACACTTACTCTTCGTTGCTGAATTAGATTATCGGCCTGTCGTCTGCTTAACCCTGTTGCAAGAGCGATATATGCATTGATCCGCATTGGGATATGGACTTATAGAGCAATATTATTCGGATCGGTTGGATCAAAGGTTGATCCTTCTTCCACAGGAGATTGCATAGCCTGTTGACTCGCCCCCTCCATGGCTAGTAATTCATCAAGACTTTTTTTCGGCACCTGATCAAGAGGTTGGATAATCTTCCTGCCGCTAACTGCATTATTAGGCAGCGTGGGCTCTGATGTCGATTCTGTGGATGGATCGTTCACGCCCGGTGTAGTTGTGTCGCTATCCGCGTTTAGAGCTGAAGTTTGTTGAACGGGTGGCTGATTTTTGTCTGACATCAGGTCATCGAGGGCACTATTTAAAGTCTGGTCGTTGGATACTTGCGTTGCATCCATAGTTGGATTAGGAATTGTTGATTCGGATTGTGATTGAAATTGTTGAGATGTCGTTTGGGTAGAATCTTGAACTGTGTTTGGGGTAGATTGCGTAGATTCAGCCGGTTCGTTAGTAGATAATTGGCCACTAGAATTAATAGATATTTCGTCAGATACTGGTGCTTGAGTTTGATTCTGATTGTCTTCAACTGGAAGATCAGAAGAAGACAATGCGGCGTTAACTAAACTATTCTGGTCTTCCATTTGAGGTGCATTTACTGGTGCAGAAGCTAACGGTTGCTGTTGCATTGGCTCGGCTGGTGGAGCTGGTTGCATCTGGTCTTCCATTTGAGGTGCATTTACTGGTGCAGAAGCTAACGGTTGCTGTTGCATTGGCTCGGCTGGTGGAGCTGGTTGCATCTGGTCTTCTAATACCGGCGATAGGGCCGTTGGATTAGTCTGTACGGGTTCAGTTGTAGCTTGGTTTTCTTGAGGGGCATCTCCTAATAATTCATGAGCAACCTTTACTATATCCTCAAGAGTAACTTGGGATTTTACTAAGTAGCGATCGGCTCCTAGATGCGAAGCTCGACTTTGGTCTTCGGCTTGCCCAAGGGCGGTAAGCATAATTACCTTTGAATCTTGAAGTCCGGGTGTATTCCGCAAAATGTCAAGCATTTCAAACCCACTGATCTTAGGCATCATAACATCCGAAATAATCAGATCGGGCTTCTCTGATTTGGCAACAACAAGAGCTTCCTCACCGTCCTTGGCGGACGCAATAACGTATCCTTCGGCCTGAAGCCTTGCTTCATAAATTTCTCTTAGATTGTTATCGTCTTCGACGAGTAGAATTTTTAACATTTCAGTTCTGGCTTATGCTTAACATTATTATTGTAGCACGGGTGTTGTCAAAGAATTAATTGGATTTATAGCAGTTTGAGAGGCTTCACGGGCACGTTCGGAATCGGCTTGTTCGGTAGTCAGCCTGGGCAGATTAATATAAAAGGTCGAACCCTTACCTTGCTCGCTCTCAACCCAAATCCGTCCCTGATAAAGCTCAATAATCTTTCGTCCTATATATAATCCTAATCCAGTTCCACCGATTGTTCGGGTGGCCGAATTGTCTACTCGATAGAATTTCTGGAAAAGATGCGGAATATCCTCTGCTGGGATACCTACCCCAGTATCGCGAACATATATCTGTACCACCTGGTTGTCTCCAGTTATCCCAATTGTAATCTTTCCCTGTTCCGTATACTTGACGGCATTATCGAAAAGATTAGTAACAACTTCGCGTAATCGATCAGGATCGATGGATACGAAATAAAGGGGCATAATTACTTTTTGATTGATCATAGAGATAGCAGTTGCGTCAATGGTATCCGCCGACCCTAGATTAAACTCAACACTTAAGCCTTTCTTGTCGGCCGAAAAGCGTAGATCGTTAACTAGTTTTTCAAGATAGCTCCCCATTTCAATTAGAATGGGGTGAGAGATTAATCGACCGTCTTCAGCTTTTGCTGAAGTGAGCAGATCTTGGAATAATTTGCCTAAATGTTGAGTTGATTCATGAGCCTTTTCTAGATATTCCCGAGCTCGAGTGTCGATAGTGCTAACTTTATCATTAAGCGCTAACGCTAAATACCCTTCTATGGCAGCTACAGGAGTACGCATTTCGTGGCTTGCGGTACTAATAAAATCTGAACGTTGTTTTTCTTCAGTGCGTTCTTGAGTTACATCACGAAAAACGGCAACAGCCCCGGTAAGTGCCCTGTTCTGGTTTAATAGCGGCGAAACACTTAAGGATATAGGCACTTGCTTTCCGCTACGTGTTATAAGAAAGGCTTGGTTATCTCTGAGCGGTTCGCCACTCGCCTGTTTAAAGATTTTTTGAAGTGGGTCCTGTTCTTCAGTGTAGGCTTCGTTCTTTTCATTGACCAGCTTGATTACCGAACGGTAGTCCAGTTTTTTGGCTTCTGATGATGGCCATCCGGTAATATTCGCGGCACCTGGGTTAAATAGCTGAATTACACCGTGTGAATCAATAAGCATTACGCCGTCTTCGATGGCATTTAAGATTATGCTTGAAGTTTGTCTTTCGTCCTGCAGGCTATCTTCCAGCTTGCCCTGAACTGCCCCACTCTGTTTACGATGCCCAATGCCCAACATTATTTTCTGTACTCTTTTTATTCGTAACTGATAGGATATATTATCCTTGTTTGGTTTATCTTTAGCAAGTACGATCTAATTATTTCTTCAGATAGACGTTAAAAGTTTGGTATGCTAACATGCAGCTAATACATTTGGCCCCTTCGTCTAGCGGTCTAGGACTCCGGGTTCTCAGCCCGGCAATCGCGGGTTCGAATCCCGCAGGGGTCACCAAAACGGTAAATTCTATGTAGTGCATGTGGTCTACTCGCGTATCTTTAGAGTCCTAAGTGAAAACTTTGTCTTTACTTTTCAGGGTAGGTGTATGAACGTATGAATATTTAGGCGCATATCTAAAGATCGTACAGATCTCGTCATTGATAGAAAGTGTAACTCTTAGATGGTCCAAGGCAGAGACTAATTTATATATAAAGACCGCTTTTTGGATCCTGATTCAAATCTTGATATGGATTTTTCGGTATTAATCGTTATGCACTAAAGTGCAATTATCTTGTCAGCGCTTATCCTTAGTGAGATAATCTATGTATCTTTAGAGGAGTAGAAAACTTAGAAATTTGTAATGAATCATATCTCATCAAAGTGGCTAAAAAAGCTGCGCTGGCTGTTCCTGCTATACTCATCTAACTTTATTATCATCTATCTATATCTTGGTCTAAATTACCATGAGTGGCGTGGGACAACTAAGTTTCCTCTAGTGATTGTGCTTTTGGTTGGAGCTCAAGCGGTTTATGAAGTTTATTCTAGCTTAAAGCTGGTTGAAAAACATACTTATATAGCGGTGGCTATTACTACCTTTCTATTGCTGCTCGAAACGGGCGTACTATTTAACCCTACCGGTGTTTATTTCTCACCCTACGTAATTCCAATGTTAACTATGTTGTTTGTCGGAGGAGCTTTAGGCTGGGAATTGCCAGTCGCTTTGTTTATTACCCTATTGGCATTTGCACTTTTTGGGTACGCAGGTTTTATAATTTCTCCCGTACCAGTAAATTTTAAATTTAAACTGTTTGGTGCGGCTGAGCTTTTGATTGGTGCAATTCTCGTACTTCTAAGTGCGAAGTTCTGGCGAAAATACTATGATTTAACTGAAAATGCCGAGTTACGTCGACTTGCGGGGCGCTTGAAACGAGGCACACAGCAATCGACAACGATCCTTAATTCAATTGGCGATGGCGTTATCGTGTTTGATGCTTCCGGTGCGGTCGACCTAATCAATCCTTCGGCTACAGCAATGACCGGTTATGAAATTAAAGATGCGTTGGGCGTGGATGTGCATAAGATTATTAAATTCTCGAGCCCTGATCCTAAGGAAGCCACCGTGACCTTGCCTGATTATTTCAATCTTGCCCTAAAAGAAAAAAAGCATATAACCGAAACAGTTAAAGTAGATGTTCCCAGAATACAAAGAAACCTGATTGTGCTGCTTGGTATTTCACCAATTGTAATTCCGCCTGACAATGAACTTATTGGAGGGGTGGCGATATTACATGACGTGACTAGAGAGATGGAGGTTGAGCAACAACGTTCTGATTTCGTAAGTACCGCGAGTCATGAAATGCGCACCCCGCTCGCGACGATTGAAGGCTACCTGGATTTGGCGTTAACCGATAAGAAACATGTGCTAAAAGAGCCGCAAAGGGAGTACATTGAAAACGCCCATAAATCTACAACTCATTTAGGTAAGCTGTTTCAGGATCTACTTTCTAGCTCTCGGGCCGAGGACGGCATCTTAACTAATAAACCTATAGTAGTTGAAATGGGTAATTTTCTTGCGCAGTTTATAGAAGATTTTAGCTATTCTACAAAAAAGTATGGTCTTGGTTTTAAGTTCAGCGAGGAGAACAATCTTATTTACCCTCCAGGAGGCGATAGCGAGCGTCCTAAAAGTCATCATAAAATTAAAGCTAGATACTATGTTTACGCTGACCCGACGCGTTTAAGAGAAGTAATAAATAATCTCTTTGATAATGCAATTAAGTTTACCGAAAAAGGTGGAATCGAAATCGGCCTAAGGGGAGATAAAGATAACATAATATTCTATATGCGTGATACCGGTGTTGGTGTACCAGCTGCAGACATCCCTCATCTGTTTCAAAAGTTTTATCGTGTAGATAATACGCCCACCCGAACTATTGGCGGGGCTGGTCTCGGGCTATTTATTTGCCGTAAAACGATAGAAATTCTTGGAGGAAAGATTTGGGCTGAGAGCACGGTTGGCAAAGGCAGCACGTTTTATATTAGTTTGCCACGATTGACCGATTCCGAGGTTGACGATTTAAAGCGCGCCAAACCTGTCAAAAAATACCAGCCCGATGAAGCTGGCCCTGACCAAACTATAGACGCTCAAGCTGTTGCAATTAGCCAAGCATTAATGAGACAAACATTAAACGGCTGATTTTTATGACTCTCTAGTTATCCTTACAGATAAGTGCAAGATTACTACGATGCCTGACCTTAGCAGGCTTATTACTAAAGAAGTCATTGACTGCCCTGGTTGCGCCGGGCAAATGGCTACGCATAAAATCATCGACTATCACTACACCATCACGAGCTAGTCTAGGCCAAACTAAATTTAAGCTATCGACTATTGAGCGGTAAAAATCGCTATCAATAAAGGCGAACGCAATACTATCGGGTAAATCATAGGGTTTCAATTCATTAAACCATGCTTTACGGATGGTTGGCGGCTGCAAGCCGGCCTTTTTAAAGTTACGGATTAACTCTCTTTTACTGGTCTTTAATTCCCCGCCCTTAAAATCCGATCCAATAACCGACGCATCTTCTATTGTTTTTGCCGGTAAACCGGCAAAAGAATCATATGCGTGAAAAGATTTGTTTGAATCGAGGCGATCAAGTATACGCCGAATAAACAGAGAGGTAGTGCCGATATAGCAACCAAGCTCAACAACGTCTCCTTCGATACCTCTTGTGATAATATTTTCGAGCTCACTTAGAATAATTCCCAGCCGTTTTTTATCCATTTGCGGTGAAATAATCGGGTAACTTTCTATTAGACTAAAGCTTAGGGAACTCTTGTTATTCAACGAATGCTTTCATGAGCAAATAGCTCCTAACCCACTCAACTTAGTCGATATTATTCAAGAATTCAACTAATTCGTTGGGAGTTAGTTCAGCTTTAACGATATATCCGTCAGCTTGCTTTTCAATATCTTGGCGTACGTCCTCGCGTTGTTCAAGGTTAGTAGTTATGATAATTTTTGCTTTAAAGTCTGGAGTTTTTTCTGGATCGCGAAGAATTCTTAAAATTTCAATGCCGGTAACATTAGGAATCATTAAGTCGAGGAGGATAATGTCAAACTGATTGGATTGAGCCATCTCTAAACCCTTAGCGCCATCAACTTCTAAAATTGCATCATACCCTGCTTTAGTTAAGGCTCTAATGTATAGTTCGCCAATAAAACGTTCATCTTCAATACAAAGCACTTTTTTAGGCTTATTAGTTTCTTCCGGCTCGGTCGATAATTCCATTTTTATCTCCTATAAAGCGAGTGGTTTTTAATCCAGCCGTGGGCACCACGCACTATCTCTTTATTATCACTATTTTTAACTTCGGCCGCAAGTTTGGCATAGGGCTGTACTGTAAATCCAAAGGTGCTTCCTTTGCCAAAATTTGAACGCACCCAAATATTTCCTCCGTGGGCTGTGATAATCGCTTTGCATAAGTACAATCCCAAGCCAGTTCCTCCGATTTGTGAACGATTACGATGATCTCGGTAAAACTTAGTAAACAAATTCGGCATAATACTTGGACTGATACCTAAACCAAAGTCTTCTACGGTGGTTTCGACCATCCCGTCGTTAGACAAATGAGCATCAATCTTAATTACTTTCCCATTGGCGCTGTACTTAATGGCGTTATCGACCAAATTGTTAATTACTTCATATATACTAAGTCGGTCTACGCCTACGCTAGGCAGATCAGGGGCAACCGTAGTTTCGATATTTATCCCCCTAACCTTAGCTCTCAAATTGATTGCGTTGGCTGCCGAGACAACGATGTTGCCCCAATTCTCCTCGTGTAATTGCAACTGTAATTGGTCATTATCTATGCGGGCAACATTTAGAATGTTGTTAACGAATATGGTTAACTGTTGAGCAGTTGCGCTCATTTTAAGCATGAATTCCTGGAGTTCTGGGTCTGTATTTTGGCTGAGCTCGTCACCGAGAGCCTCGATATATCCACGTAGTAGCGTCAGTGGCGTTCTTAGCTCATGGACGCTCAAAGCAACAAAATTGATTGCCTGGTCATCTTGCGAGTATTGCTTAGTATGATCAAAAACCACTAAGATTGTCTCCTGCTTATCGGGGTTGTCTTTGTTATAATAAGCAGCTAAATCGAACAATCTTGTAGGGTGGTTATCTAAAACATTCAACCGTACACGTTCCCAGCTCGAAGACGCTGTTGCGCTAGTGTCCTTAACCTGCTTAAGCCATTTATCTAAAGTTTGTTCGCTTGGGAATGACATATCCATTACCATATAAAAGTTCTTGCCAATAATATCTTTGGGATTAATGCCGATGTAGTCGCCGGCATGATTATTGGCAAACACAACTGCCTCTTGGTCGTCTAGGATAAAAAGTGGTAGCGGTAAATTATTTGCAATGAAGTTGCGGTTAAGATCACCATTTGCTGGATTGGCTGCGCTTTTTTCGGTGCTGGCCGTTAGCTGAAGTACCTGAGTCGAAAGGTCAGCTACCAGCTCACGGCCAATCTTAAGCGCATCAATGTTAGGCGGTGGCAGATTGCCGTTTGGTGAAATATTAATAATTAGCTGCCACAATGCCTGGACTGGCGAGATTAAGCGAGTGCTTAAAATTTTAGCCAAAAAGAGACTTATTACGAAAGTGGAGCCGCCAAGAATCAAACCGAAGTACGGGCTGCTCAATATTGGGTGAAAAAAAGTTCTAAGAACTCCCCATATTGCAACTAATATTAACCCCAGCCCAACGAGATTCCAGAGTAAGATACTGAAAAACTGATTTCTTGCACGGCTTAAGTAGTCTGATTTTTTGGACATGATAATGGCGTTAAACTGTTCCCAGCCCTAAATGTTGTTAGTATGATACTTCCCCGCTGTTAGCGACCGCCGTAATCCAGGTTTGACCGGCATCTAGTTTAATTGGCAGGCCACCGGACGTCGTGAACTCTAATGGGGCACTGACTGAAGCTTTGTTCCACTGGCCAATGGTTACAGTTCCGTCTTGAAAAATATAAGCCTCTCCACTGCCGGTATCCTGGTATACGGAATAATACGCGCCGGAAGTGTCCAGAGCACCTTGGCTCCAAGGTACAACCATAGCGATTACTACTTTCGGGCTCAACTGCTTAGAAGTATTTGCATCAATTTGAGGAACTCCACCTTCACTTCGGTCGTAACTGTTACTCGCCGAATCATAAGCATAGCTTACGTTATATGTTGAATAAGACAAGTTGAGGTTAATTGATGTTACGGTTGGGTGAGCAGATGGGGCGTCCGGTTTACGCGGCCAGCCGCTAAAGTTGCTGGAGGTCCAGCCGAGACTAGACTCCAAAGAGTTTAGTCCTGGGATAGATGTATAAACGTTATGTGGTGCCGGACGGCTGGAAATACGTGTAAAGTAGCTCGGGTAATCTAGGTAATCCATGTTTTTAACATTTAAAGTTTGGATTTCGCTAAGTGCTTGCGGGCTTCCACCGACATGTGCATATGGAGCATCAAAGCCTAGTGCCCAATCGATAAAATATGGCCTAGCTGAACGAACCGGTCCAACATAGGTTGGTAGTTGATCCTGAAATAACGCCATAAATCGTGTAATACCTCCCTCGGTTAAAGCCTCGAATACAACTCCAGCCTGGCTGAGTCCGGACTGCGGTCTAGCTTGTGGGGTGTTCTCAATCATCAATGCTGTAATTGGTAGCTTATTTGCTGAAGGAGCTACCTGTAAGCCAGTCAATGTTGAAGCTACCGTCGAGCTGACCACGGTCGGCTTCGCTGTTTGTTTTGGAGCTTTTTGGCTAATCGTTAGAGTTACCGGTTTATGGCGGATAGCCATATATGTAAGTCCACCAGCCAGAATCAAGATAATTATGAATACGCCGCCACTAATCAACCAAGTTTTTTTGCTTAGATGAAAAAATTTATGCTTACCGGTTTTTACATTTGATGATCGACCGAGTAATGTTCGCTTTGATCCGGACGAAGTTTCATGCTTTTTTTTCATATTTTCTTCGTCCCCCATATTGATAACCAAGTCTGATGGCTCACTGATGCTAGTCTTAGTGCTGTCTTTGGCTGCCACAGCTTCTGGAGTTAAGAATGGGCTTTCTTCCTTTGAAGGTTTGCTCTTAGTTGGTAAATACGGCTCTCGAATATCATCATGCATAAGCTTAGTTTACCATGCTTTATAATGCGTCAATCTGTTGTTTTAGCCTAGCCAAGCTACGCTCCTTCCCGATTAGTTCCAAGCTTTCGGCCAGTGGAGGGCTGGCGGGTGCTTGGGTTGTAGCAATACGAATTAAACTAAACAATATTCCTGCAGGTTGGGAGGTAGTCTCCAGTAAAGAATTAAGTCTAGAACTGAGATCGGTTAAGCTGAAATCACTTTGTTCTAAAGAGGCCCGGGCTTGTTCAAGCAACTGTTTTAGTAGCGGTTTGCCTAATTCCGAAAGTTTTGGGTTGCTACTAATTAAGTCGGGATTAAGGGGTAGATCAGTAAAAAAGAAACGAGTCAGTTCGGGTATTTCTCCAAAGTACTTGAGACGTTCTTGAATTAAGAGCAGAGCTTTATGTAAGTAGGTTTGATCAGCGTCACCGGCTTCTGGGGGCCAGAATGGTCGAGCCATTACATCTAAGTCGGTTGGACTTAAGTTACGAATATAGGCTCCATTCATCCATAAAAGTCGCCGTTCATCAAAACGGGCACCGCTTTTGCCTACTCTTTCAAGAGAAAATGCTTGAACAAGTTCCTCAACACTAAATAATTCTTTCGTTGTGCCGTCATTCCAGCCGAGCGAAGCAATGAAATTTAGCAATGCCGGAACGAGATATCCTTCATTGATGTAATCTAAAATATCCTTGGCTCCGTCGCGCTTACTAAGTTTTTTGTTGCCGGATGGTCCAAGTACTGGCGGTGGCGTGGCCATAACTGGCGGCACAAAACCTAATGCCTCGTAAAGGTTTAAATAATTGGGCGTAGAAGCAATAAATTCCTGGCCACGAATGATATGGCTGATCTGCATTTCGTAATCATCAACAATATGAGCAAAATTGTATGTCGGATATCCATCAGACTTAATAAGGATGAAGTCATCCACCGCCTCTTCGCCGGCTGATAAGTCCCCCATGATAACATCATGCCAATGGTAAGCTTTTGGTTCGGATTTAAAACGTAGTGGCGATGATTGATATTCCCAAGCCAGTGTTGAATCCGGACGGTGATTGCGATAGAGAAATGGAAGATGATTTTCCTGATCTTGTTTACGGAAGGCGTCTAGCTCCTCTTTTGAATACGGGTCAGCATAGGCTCTGCCTAGAGCGAGCAATTTTTCAGCCCATTTGCGGTATATATCTAAGCGTTCACTTTGTTTATAAGGCTCCTCTGGACCTGGCTTATCTGGACCAGCATCGTATTCTAAACCTAAGGCTTTCAGGCTTTGAACAATATGCTCAACACTTCCCTCTACTTGGCGATCTTTGTCTGTGTCTTCAATCCGTAAAATGAAACGACCATTATTCTGTCTGGCTACTAACCATGCGAAGAGTGCTGTGCGAATGCCGCCAACATGCATGAATCCTGTTGGGCTGGGAGCAAATCTGGTTTTAACAGAACTCATAAATATGTATTCCTTATGTAATTAAGTTAATACTAAATTTAGTAACTAGTACAGTTAAAGAGTTGTAGCAAGCTGAAGTATTTGGTTATCGCTAAGGCTACTATTGCCATTCACCTGGAAAAGAATGCCATTTGTTACCCAAGCTGCCTGATCATTACCGTAAAGAAAAACATTCTGCCCGTCTAGAGTTATTTTTTGGTAATGACTACCCTCGATTGGCACAATAGCACTACTTAATAGGGTGGCACTATCCCAGTTCGAACTGTGCTCGGTTATTGCGAATTTACGATTGTCAGTGTTGCTGGAGAAGTTGAAACTTACCGTACTGGGTTGGTAGTTAACAGAAGCTAGAGAATAGCCGGCCGGTCGATAGCTTGGAAGAACAGCCGAAAAACCAGCCCGGACGCTGGCAACTTTAACCATTACATTAGGCATATTAACGTAGATCGCATAGGCTAGTACGAGTATTCCCATTAAAGAAATCAAGACAACACTCGCCCCTCGTCCGCGCTCCTTCCGTTTAACATGCTGGAGGCGAGCCTCTTTACGACTTAGCTTTGGCTGATTATGACTATTGGCATTTTCGATGGCCCGCTCTAGTAAATTGGCTCCTGTCGGACGAGCTATTGATTTAACTCGTTCAGCTAGTGCTTCGGTTGGCGAATCTAGAGAAGCCTTAGCCTCTGGTAAAGATGGAGCACTTTTCAGTGTAGCGCCAAAACGAGATATTTCTACGCTGTGACGAAAAGTCTTTGCTCTTTTAGCGAGGCCTGGATCGATTCGACCAACCATCGGAGAGGACTCTATGAGGGGGCTTCTAGTAGTTAATCCAATGGGAGTATCCACCGATCTTATGAGTCGATTAGACTTCAAAGGCTTACGGACTGCGCTACGCATCAAGGTTTGTGACGGGGCTGGGTGAACAATCAAATGTTGAATCGGATGTGTTTTATTCGGCTTTGGCTTGCGTATTACGCCATCGATACTAACCGGATTTTGCGCAGCAATCGGCTTTCCGGTGCCAGCGTCATAATCGCGGCCGTTTATTTTTAGAGTTGAGCGAGTTGATTTATGCACAAGGGTAACTTATTTTCTATAGATTATATTTAACAATAACCAGTTTAAAAGCGCTGATTTCATCTTAAACCTACTTGAACTTGCCTGCAATAGCGCTGTAGTATAGAAGAACGTTTTCAAGGCAATTGTAACCGTGTTCTTGCGATTGAGTATCAGCTTCAGTCATTAGGCATGAGCTAGTCAATCTTTAAATTGTGGGAATTAATTATGGAATTTCTCGATCCTAAAAGATTAAGGCGGCATCGAATCTTACTCCGGGTGGGCTATAGCTTGACTACCCTAGGGATCGTCATAGGTAGCATTATCTTGTTATGGGAAGCGTATGGCTACAGTATTCATAACGGCCAGGTTGTCCAAGATGGAATGATTTTTATATCTTCACAGCCTGCAGGAGCTTCGATTTATATAAACGGCGTCCTTAATTCGGCAACTACCAATTCCCGGCTAACCATTCAGTCTGGGGCTTATGATTTTAAGTTGTCTCTAAGTGGCTATCGGCCGTGGAAGCATGTGATTGTCAATCTGGGGGGTCAGGTTGTTCACTATGATTATCCATTTCTTTTCCCAATTAAATTGACCTCCAAGCAAATTACATCTTTTTCTAGCGCTCCAGCCGTTGCCAGTCAGAGTCCTTCTCTGCAGTACCTGCTGATTTCCTCGCCATCCGACTTTACTTCATTCTTGCTTTATGACCTAACCAACCCGACTAGTCCCCCGCTTAGCCTAAGCCTTCCTAGCAGCATTTTAACGCCTTATAGTGGGGCGCAAAGTTGGCAAGTAATCGGTTGGTCAGACGATAACCAACACGTAATTCTGGAGCATATTTTTGGCGCTAGCAGCGAGTTTATTGAACTAAATACAACCAATCCGGCTCAAAGCATTAACTTAAACAAGACCTTTAGTATTACACCCACGTCAGTCAGTTTTAATAATTTAAAGTACAACCAGTTTTATTTTTATAATGCCGCCACTGAGGTGTTGTCGGCAGCTACTTTAGGCAGCAATAATAATGCTGTAACTCAGTTTGCTAGTGGTGTTCTTGCCTATAAGAGCTATTCCAATAATGAGCTAATTTATGTTACTGCAAATGGCGCACCTTCGGGCGAGGTGGCGGTAGAACTTTTAGATGCCGGCACTAGCTATCCGATACGCTATTTGCCCCAGGCTCCGACCTATTTGTTAGATATGGCTGGGTATAATGGCGTTGATTATGCTGTAGTTGGCGACAGCGCCTACAACTTTGTAGATATTTATAAAAATCCTCTCGGCCAAGCTACTTCGGCTTCGGGTGCGAAGATCCTGCCCTTCCGGGCCATAAAAATAAGCAACCCTACTTATGAGTCTTTTGCTCCAACGGCTCAATTCATTATGGTCGAAAATGGTACCTCTTTTGCGGTCTATGACATATTTGATGATGTTATTTATCACTATTTTTCAACTATGCCATTGGATCCGCCACAACTTCATGCACAATGGATGGATGGTGATCGCCTGGTATACGTTAGCAAAGGTGTTATAAGCGTAGCCGACTATGACAATACCAATCGCCAAAGTTTAAGCGCAGCGCTTCCTCAGTACCAAGTATTTTTTGCTCCTAATTATCAGTCTTACTTTACGATCGATAGTTCTACGAATGCCAAATTAGAGCTAAGTCAGGTTTCGCTGCTGGCTAGTTAGTACTGGTAACTAAATTCTTTTTTGTACCAACGCCAGATAACAAAAAGGACCAAAAGCGCGGTTATAGCTATCACGAATTTACTCCAGAGGGTAGATATAAAGCGGTGCCAAAGCGTCGGTCCATTGCCTGGCAGGATGCTAACAGCGCTAGCCGTTATATTGGTTGGTGTTGGAGCAGTATCTACGGATGGAGAAGGACTAATCTGATCCCCGACTACAATTAGACGATTTATGCTCGTTCCGGGAGGATCGCAAGTAATTAATGTTGCCGTTGCGACGTGGCCTGGAATGGGATTTAGTACGCTAACATCCGATGGGCTAACAATAGCGGTTGAAAAAACTTTATAGGCGTAAACTTGCCCATTATAGGTTAGATAAAAGACATCGCCGTTTACCATGTCGTGCAATAACACAAATGCAAACTTGTATTTGCCGGGATTTAAAATATTGTTCGATGAGTGTCCAAAAAATGCCGTATTGCCAATTTGGCCGGGTAGTGACGTGGTTGGATAATGGACCACTCCATCTTCCAAGTTATTTTCGATCGTCGCTTCGTTTGTCGTGCTGACTGAATAAATTACAGGTATCTCGACATTAATCTTCGGAATAATTACTTCCGGCGTGGCAGATGGGCTGATGGTTTGAGTGCTTAGAATTATAGGAGTAGCAGTATCGTGACGACTGGGCTGAATGAATGGTGCAATAATAACTTGATTAAAGAATCCGAATAGCAAGATGATTACGGCTAAAGCGCCCATCGAAAGCCCAAATAGCGCCGATTGCAAATGGTGCTTGAAAGAAAGCTTTGGCGGCGGTCCGGCAGAGGCGTTCGCCAGTATTTTTCGGTGCAAGTTTGTGGATTTGATCCGGTTAGTTTTAGATTTTTGTTGACTAATGGCACGTTGATTAATGTGCTCGGAGAGTTCCTTGGAATTGGGGGTTTCAGGCAGCTCCGTTCGATGCTTGGCGGCATTACGGTTACTGGCATAGAACTCTTGCCAAACTTGTCGTTTTTCGTCATTGCTTAAGCTCTGGTAGTAGTTGTGCCATTCGGTTTGAATTTGCGCTAAATTTTTGCCCGAAGTCATTAGCAGATACATAAATTGCTGATGCTTGCTGCGCCGGTTAGAATTGAGAACTTCGGACTCTTCCGCTTTTGCGTCAGGTTCTGATGCGTAAAGTGAGTCCAACTTAGCCCTAATAAGATTAATGGCTAGATTTTGGGCAACCGGATTGGTTTGGTTAGAACTATTGTTATTAGCTGGCATCTATTTAATTTCGGTAGTTACTTTAAGCACCTCTAAGTATAGTACAATTAAGGGGTCATAGGCCGGAATGGCGGAATTGGTATACGCGCACGACTCAAAATCGTGTTCCTTTTAGGATTGAGGGTTCAAGTCCCTCTTCCGGCACCATAATTGCCTTAAAGCATAAAACATTGTAATATAAGGATTATTATGGAACGTCCCAAGGAACGACTATATTCGGTTTTGCCGGAATATTATGAGCAAGTTGACAGAGTTCATCTCTTAGCGATTGAAGCATTTGATAAACATGACGATTATATCCATACATATCACCGATATGGCATAGACGAGCTCATTCTAAAATCGGGACAGTCCAACTTTATTATTCTTGAGAAAAAAACCGCTTATGGACATCAACCTTCTGGTAGAGTTATTGACCAGCTCAATCTGGAACCAAAGATAGGTCGGTTTATTCTAGGGAGTAATCGATCTAGTGACCAATATCATGAAATTGTTTACCGTGAGGGCTTAATGGTAGATTGTTTAGAGAGCTACCCGAAATCTAACAGACAGGATGAAGTTATCGAGGATGATCTTTCGCTTGACGACATAACCCAACTAGCTAACGACATAGATTCCGGAGAACCTATAGACTACCGAAACTGGATAGGAAGAAAGTTAGCTCGTTTTCTAGAAATAATCTAGCCTACGTTTTAGATGATATATTGACATTGCTAAGCATAAGCGAATATATTACCGGATAGTCAGGGCTAAAACTGTAAAGCCTGAAGACAAAAAAGAGAGGTTTGGATTTCTGAGTCATGGCAATAGCGCATGAACTTTCTAAAGAGGAGCTAACTTTAGTCGAACAGAATGCTTCCCTAACCTTTGATCCAAATGATAAATTAACCAAGTCTTTTACATACAATTATTCTGAAGGCGTTCAGCATGGTGTCGTTGCCGCTAGAAGGAGAGTGTCGCCCAGTAGCTATCCATTGTTTGAACAAATAGTAAGCCGTATTGAGTCCGGATTGCCCAAAAGCACAAGTCTAATGTCAAGTAAAGATTTAGGTGTATCGGTGTTGAGCTATTACCAGTTACGCAGTTCTGATAACGTACCTTCAACTAATATAATTACCGAACAAGTTAGTACGGCTTCGGAGACAATTTTCGTGCCCCTAGGCAAACTTGCATTTCTGGGCAAAAGGCTGAGCTTGATTGGGAAAAACGATAGGACTTCAATAATTGGCGCAAAACTAGTTCTTGAACTTGACGCCCCGGAACTAGTCACGGAAGCACAAAATTATATGGAGCAATATGCTATCCGGGGTATAAGTTTGAAGCCCTATCCTGGAGACCAAAAGTATCATCCGCACTGCTCACTGGCTCGCATTATTGCTCCGGCCGGTTATTTTAAAGACCCCTCTATTTTAGATGAACTTAACTCTTGGGCAGATTTAAAAGAGCTTGGTAGCCCTAGCCTGGTTGAACTTGAGCCTGTTAGGCGGCCTACAGCGCATCCGGACTAAATAATGCGTAGATGCCACTAGTCAGGGCGGCAAATGGTTTACCTGGTTGCTGCATACGCCAAACGACTCCCGCCGTACCAGCGGCTATTAAGCTATGATTGGCCTTGGGAGTTGACGACACATCGCCTTCGTAAGCTACGAAAATCAGTTGTTCATATTCAGTGACTATTGCCCAGGGATAGCTTTGGCTTAAAGAATGCAGAAGATCGGCAAATTGGTAGATGTTTTGGCTACTTGACATTGCCATTGGATAACGAATTTCCTTAAGTAAACGCCCAAGTACGCTGCGATCCAGTACTAAAGTTAAGTCGTGATGTTCTAGTATTTGAGAGGGTACGTTAATTGCGCTTGCCAGGCTGTCTTTAGCAAGCGTAACCGGTCCTTGGTATTCATTAAGGAAGCGTTCCAAAATAATTGCTGTCTCACTGTTCTTTCCCAAGTCACCGCTAATTATTACGCTATCTGACCATAAAGAGAATTCCATCCATTCGGATAGGGCGCCAGCTGCGAAACTTCCGCTCTTAGTCGAAGGAGCAAATTCACAATCCGGCCAGATTTTATCTAAAGTTTTTTTTAGCACCGAAGGCAATAGTACGCGTATTGTCCCAGCACCTGAAACCTTTGCTGCCGCATAAGTCTCGGATACCGAGTTAAAGCCGCCGCTATTGCCGCCGACTATGGCTAGCTTGCCTGCAGAGGACCTGTGTTCCGGTTGACTCCACAAGACATTAGGGAATAAGGGTTTGCCGATTGTCTGTTGAAGCAAGCTTGTACTCCCCATGTTGATAGTTTAGAAGATAAACCATATTTTTGCGCTCTACCACTACTTCCCATCCAGCCTTAGATGCATAGTCGAAAAGTTCTTGGGATGGATTAAAGGCAATCGCTCGTTCACTCATCTCTAGCATGTCGATGTCGGTGGCTGTATCACCGACAGCTATACTGCCCTTTAAAGTGGCGCCATGTTTCTTAATCAGGTTAGCTAATTGTCTCGGCTTGGCGCTGCGAAGCAGTAACTTAACCTGCCCATTTAAATAACCGTTTTGTACACTATATATTGAGCCGGCATAATCATCGAAACTATAGTAGTTGGCTACCATGCTAACTAATTCTTCCGGCGAACCGGAAAGAGCAAAAATTAGATAGTTCTGTTGGCGGAGTGAGGAAATTAAGTCGCGTGTGAACGTATATACCTGATCCTGATAGCGGCTAAAGACGTCGCTACAGGCTTTAGCAAAAATATCATAATGCATGCCAGGTATCGACTTACTAACGAGTTTAATCATTGCTGACTCGTAATCGGTAAACGAGTTCGTGGAGCGCCGGCTTTTCCAGTTTAGTCTCGCAGCTAATACTTTTTCGTAAGGCTTGGCTTCGATTGCCCCTAACTTAACTAATTTATCCGCTAAAGCATGATACAACTGCCACCTTATTAACGTTCCATCGATATCGAAAACTGCAAAGGATCGCTGGGGCATAGATATTATCCTTATAGATCTAGAGTTAATGAAGTCGGACAATGGTCGGAGCCGATTATTGAAGGGTGGATTTCAGCTCTTACCATCCTCGCTTTAAGTGAATCTGACACTAAGAAATAATCGATACGCCAACCGACGTTGCGGGTTCTGGCATTGGCAAAATGGCTCCACCAGGTATAAAATCCGTTTCCTGTATGGAACGCCCGGAAACTATCAATAAAGCCATTGTCCAAAAATGTTTGAAAGCCAGCACGCTCTTCATCGGTAAACCCCTTCTTGCCTTTATTGGCTTTAGGATTGGCCAGGTCATCGGCAGTGTGAGCGACATTTAAGTCGCCACAAGCTATAACCGGTTTAGTACTCTCAAGTTGTTTTAAGTAAGTTAGAAAGGCTGGATCCCAGTGCTTAAATCTTAATTCCAGGCGACTTAAGTCATCCTTGGCGTTGGGAGTGTAAACGTTAACTAAGTAGAACTTTGGATATTCGGCGGTGATTACCCTGCCCTCTAGATTCGGGTTACCATAGATGTCTCCATGAAGTTTAAAACGTTTAATAATATCCTCTGGAAAACCATAGCTGATGCTTAGTGGTGGATGAAGCGAGAATATTGCTACTCCGGAGTAGCCAGGTTTTTCGGCGGGATACCAATAGGCATGATAATCATTTGTTGGCAATTTCACCTGTTCCGGCTTTGCTTTAATCTCTTGTAGGCAGAAAATATCCGGACGATGTTTATCCATAAACATATCCCAGGCACCTTTGTTCAGCACCGCTCGGATCCCATTTACATTCCACGAGTATAGCGACAGCATTATTTAAGCTAGAGTATAGTCAGTGCTAGACCAATTTGCTAGACTGGAGGCGAGTAATGGCATACAAAAGAATACTGCTTAAGATTTCCGGAGAACAGTTAGCCGGTAAATTTGATGGCGGAATCGATGCTGAACTTGGAGCTTGGTTAGCTAATGAGATAAAGCAGGTTATTGACAAAGATATTCAAGTAGTGATTATGGTGGGAGGTGGTAATTTTGCCCGGGGCGCTCAGTTAGCCGGACATGGAATTAAGAGAGTTACAGCAGACCAGATTGGTATGTTAGGCACTATGATGAACGCGCTCGCTTTAAATGATATTTTTGAAGACCAGGGGTTACAGTCACGCTGCTTAAGTAATATTTTTGCCGATCAGGTTGCCGAACCGTTCATTCATCGTTTGGCTGAAAAGCATTTAGAAAGAGGACGCGTCGTGATTGTGGCCGGCGGTATTGGCCGACCATATCTGACTACTGATACGGCGGCGGTCAGCCTGGGTCTTGAACTGTCATGCGAGGTGGTGCTTAAAGCTACTAAAGTAGATGGTGTTTTTGACTCTGATCCTGCTACTAATCCAAATGCAGTTAAGATGGATAGTTTGACTGGAGACGAGGCAGTTTCTAACCCGTTCATTAAGGTTATGGACAAAGCAGCGCTTGGTCTTGCAACTGAACATCATTTGCCGATAATTGTATTCGATGCCTTAAAGGCTAATAACATTGTTAACGCTGCAACTGGACAACCTGCCGGAACAATTATTAATTCTTAGTTGAGTGTTTATTAAGCGGCTGAACTCTAACGGCCGTTCCGTAAGCTGCGACCTCATTCATGGTTTGGCCAATTTCGCTGGTGTCAAAACGCATCGCAATTATCGCGTTAGCACCCAAATCGGCGGCAACTTGCTTAAGCCGATCAACAGCCTGATTACGGCTGTCGGTTAACAGCTTGGTATATGCTCCAATCTCACCGCCAATTATTGACTTGAGCCCTGCCCCAACATTGCTTACGATATTTCGACTGCGGGTAAGTAAGCCAAATACTTCACCGAAAACCTCAACTACTTCATATCCCGGAATGTCGTTCATAGTTACCACTAACACTTTGTTACTATCCATCTTTGCACTCCTTGTAACTCATATTTGCTGGGCTTAATTATATACTTTGGGCAGCATTGTCCTCTAGAATCCCAAAACGGATAACTAATTTATTCAAGCGCAAGCGCTATATTGGACAAAAAAAGATGTAAATAGTATAATAAGTTTTATAAAGGCTAGAGATTATGGAAGTTAATATTGACGGCACTATCTATCCAATCGATCCTGACGCTCAAACTGACGAGTGGCTGGTTGCTAGTGCTAACGAAATCGCCCAGACTGCTAGACGCCGCGGCATTGAGCTTTCGGCATATGGCGGAGAGCTGGTGTTGAGCGAAGCGGCTAAAGACCGGGAAACTCTTTCTGTTCGACCGATTAAGGAGCTGCTTTTAAGTCGTTTCGGAGTAACCGCTACCGGTTATAAATCGGTCATTGATAGTTTAAACAAGGATAGAGACCCTAGAGACCGAATTACTAAAGCTTCCAGAGAACGCTTAATATCTGAATTTGAAGGTTGGTTTACCGAGGATAAGGAGCAGTATATAGGCGAAGCCAAAAAGGCCGATCCATCACTTGATTTTACTCTTGTCGCCACTCCTAATCGCTTGGTGGATAGCGGAAGTTTAGTTAAAGCCGCCAAAGATTTCGGGGAAAACCAGCCATACGGGACTATAGTTTGGGAGGAGTTGGAGAGCCGCTATACAGCGGAGCAGGTGTCAGGCACTGACCCGGATAATGGGAAGGTCGCAATCTTTAGCCTTATTCCAAATAAGACTACTTTAAAGATCGATGGCACGGTAGAAGAACAGAGAGAAAAACTAGAAAAACTAAAGCTAGAGCATCCATTTCTAAAGATTCCTAGCTTGCTAGAAGCTATATCCTTCTGGCAGACGTTACGCGCCGGAGGTGCAAAATTTATTAACGATTCAAGTCACGAACGCACCTACATTAGCCATTTTGATTTACCTAATCAAGTGATTGGCGAATGGGAGTATACAATTCAGTCATTTATCGATATTCAGGGAGGAGCGGTAATCTATACCGCAAGTACCAATTACGGCCATTTAGCGCGTATTGCCGTTGGTTAATACGCTTCAGCATTATGTCCTGTAGTTTAAGTTAACTGCCAGAAAGATTTAAATTGGCGGAGGGAGAGGGATTCGAACCCTCGAGAGCCGTGAGGCCCAACACGCTTTCCAAGCGTGCGCCATAGACCACTAGGCGACCCCTCCATCCGCACAGTCTATTATACATAATCTGTTAGCACTAAATTACTACAATATATATTGTTAAAATGCAAACTATCCAAGTAGAATTAAGGTGCATATGTCATTAATTAAACTTGAAGAAGTGTCTAAGCTTTATGGTTTCGGGGACGCCACGACACTGGCCCTTGATGAAGTTAGTATCTCTATTGATAAGGGAGAATTCGTTGCCGTCATGGGGCCGAGCGGTTGCGGCAAAAGTACCCTATTAAACATTATGGGTTTACTGGATCGACCAACTCACGGCACCTACAAGTTGCAAAACCGTGTAGTCGAACGCCTTGGGCATAACCGGGCAGCCAAACTAAGACGTGACACCATCGGTTTTATCTTCCAGTCATATAACATGCTACCGAGGCAAACCGTTTTAGACAATGTGGCTTTGCCACTTGTATATAAAGGTATCGGCTTAACTAAGCGTCTAAAACTGGCTTCCTCAATGCTCGAGCGAGTTGGCATGCAAAACCGTGAGTACTTCTACCCTACACAGCTAAGTGGCGGTCAAATTCAATGTGCAGCTATTGCTAGAGCACTGGTTAATGAGCCATCGATTATTATTGCCGATGAACCAACTGGTAATCTTGACAGTGCCGGCAGTCGTTTAGTGATGGAACTATTAAGCGAGATTCACTTGATGGGAAATACGATTATCTTTGTGACCCATAACCCGGATTTGACAAGATATGCGACCAGAGTAGTCTACATGCGTGACGGAAGGATTATTCAGGATGAAAGTACTAACCTTGGTGAGATTGCGGAGACTGCTAAGAAACGCCTCTACAAAGTACGTACTAAATCGGTAGAGGATGATCTGGCTGGCGTTTCCCTGCTGATGAAGACGATACCAGACAAAACTGAAGCTGCATTATCTAGAAGAAATAAATCAAAGAGACGCGATAGTAAAAAAACCGGAGGCCGGTCTTGAGTTGGCGCAACGGACATATTCACACGGCAATCGCAACGGTCCGCTCTAACCGCTGGTTAAGTTTTCTAACGATGCTTGGCGTGATTGTTGGCGTTGCAAGTGTGATTGTTATTGTTGGAATTAGTGAAGGCGTTAAAAATGAAATCACTAGCCAGGTCAACAGTTTCTCAAAGAATGTAATTACGGTTCAATCTAAGGTGGATAATTTAAGTAGTTTTGGAGTTGCACAAAGCCCGGCAGTTTCGACACTGACTAATCAAGACATCTCCTCTTTGAATAAATTGCATAATGTTACGGCCGTCGTGCCTTTAGTTATTCTGTCGGGTCTTGCACAGGGAGATAAGACGTATCATGGAGGCATTATAATCGCCACAACACAGGATTTGCCGAAGGTGCTTAATCAGTCTTTGGCTTTTGGCTCGTTTTTCGATACTAATGAAACTAGCTCAGATGTTGCCGTTTTAGGATATAACGCCGTGGCCGGTCTGTTTAATGAGAAAATCCCGCTTGGTTATAGTTTTATTTGGCGCGGGCAGGCCTTTATTGTTGACGGTGTGTTAAACGAATTTAAGACGACTCCGTTTTCTAACAATACCTTGTTTAATAACACCATTTTTATTCCAACCGGTGCGCTTCAGCAACTGTCTTTAATGAATAATGCATCGATATTCCAGATTTTAATCGGAGTAAATAAATCCAAGAATTTACCTGCAGTTGATAAGCAGATTACCGCAATTCTACTGCGCAATCATGGTGGACAGAAAAATTTCTCCGTTTTACTTCCTAGCCAGGTCTCTCAAAGTAACACCAGTATATTAAACCTTTTAGCTACCTTAAGCATCGGCATTGCTGCTATCTCTCTATTTGTTGGCGGTGTCGGAATCATGAATGTTATGCTGATGTCAGTTACTGAGCGAATGCATGAAATAGGTATTCGTAAGGCAGTGGGTGCTACCAACCGTCAAATAATGTCACAGTTTTTAGTAGAGGCGGTTACCATAAGTGTAGTCGGCGGGATTATCGGAATTGTGCTTGCAATGCTAACCGATCTTGCACTAAGAGCAACTACTAACTTGACTCCTAGCTTGAACTGGCGCGTAATTGCTGTCGGTGCGTTAGTCTCAATGCTGATCGGCATTATCTTTGGCTCAATTCCGGCGGTTCGAGCAGCTAAAAAAGAACCAATTGAAGCTTTGCGTAACGAGTAAAGAGCTATTCTGCGCAGCTACCATCTCCTACTGGGCGACTGCCAGCCGGAGTATTTTGAATTATGTTTACCAGAGGTGTCGAAACCAATGCGTAGCCAACCGAGTTGTATTGGGTTGACTGAGCAAATACTACCCCAATTACTTCGCCGGAGGGGCTGATAAGGGGTCCACCGGAATTTCCTGGAATAATGTTGGCCGCCACTTCATAAATATTACGGATCGTTGCTCCTTGATTGTAGATATTACTGCCAGTAGCCGTAAACTCATCAAGTACTTCGGCTGGGTCAAACGTAAAACTGCCACCACCGGGATAGCCGAGTACGGCTGCTGGAGTAGAGCTGGCAACCGTTCCCGACTTGACATTAAGAGGCTGTCCGGCCAGATTACTGACTTGCAAAAGTGCAAAGTCTAAATTGGGATTAAAGTAAATAACCTTTGCTAAGTGGTTACCATTACGATCTTCAACGGTAGGTCGGTTAATGCCGGCAACTACGTGCGCATTAGTAGCGACGACATTTGGTCCGACTACGAAACCGGAACCTTCAACTATGCCACCGCACCCGTTACCAACAAGTTTTACAACTGATGTCTGGTCGCGGTTTAAAGCAGTTGCAAATTCGCTGGACGGAGGAAGGTTAACCGACCCGGGCGGGGATGGCTCATTACCGTTGAATACCCGAGGAAAACCATTCGGATCAACCAAGTGACTAATATCGGCAATGATATTTGGAGCTGGCGGTAAATGACGGTCCAGAGCCGCTACAATACGTGATGAACGTAGTTCAGTTTGAAATGACAAGTATGGCAGACTACGTAACACAGCCGCGCCTAGCCATACACCAAATAGGACCGAGATAACGGATATTACCGAGCCTAGTAAATTATCGTAACGAGTCAGTTTATTTAGTATTATTTTGCCGCGTAAAAAGATGCCGATGTACTCACCTAGAACAAGCATTAAAAAAGCAAAACCAAGAGTTGTTGCGATAGTTACCATTGAACGGCTAAGTTGAGTATGAGCCAGTTTAACTGTTTGAGGTTCAAGTAGGGCACCAAGAAGCAGACCGCCAAGAAAGCCAATTGTCGAAAACGCTTGCTGAACGAAACCAATCTCCCTGCCTCTTATTACAGCACTGATCAGCAGCACGATAATAATAATATCGATAATCATCTGCTTATTTTATGCCAGTATTTAGTCTGGATAAAAAAGTATTTGGCATGCGGTTGACATCCGGTCCGGTACTACCGTTTTTGTAAATCTCTAAATCGTTACTATTGTTTTCCCAGTACTCAATAACCGGTTGTAGCAAATGCCAAGAGGCCATAACTTCTTCTTTGGTGGCAAATAACAAATGATCGCCGCGAATTGCGTCTACTAATACGCGCTCGTAAGCATCATGATTGCTGCTATCTGCAAAATCTTGTTCATAGCGGAAAGTCATTTTTACCTTTCGCAGATCCCTTTTAAACCCAGGCTGCTCAATCAATAAATCAATATCCACCCCCTCGTTCGGCTGAATTCGGAAGCTGAAAACATTCGGGTTTTCTGCGCCAAAGTAAACTTTAATAATGGTCACCTTTTCATCCAGTGATTTTCCAGTCGTTAGTTGGAATAAGGCCCCTTTCCAATTAGGGTCAAGCGAACGCAAGACAATTGAAGCAAAAGTCTCGACACTAGAATGTGGATTATTCACTTCCTTGCGATAGGTTTGGTATTGTCCACGTCGAGCTTGGTTTTTAATTCCTGCTTCTCTGCTCGGGGGGACTAGACTAGACATAAAGGCTAGTTTAGAAGCATGAACTTCCTTGGAGGTTAGGTTGCCAGGCATATCCATGGCTGTAAGTGAAAGCAGCTGAAGCAGATGGCTTTGAACTAGATCACGCAATGCCCCGACCTGCTCATAAAAGTTTACTCGGTTCTGAATCCCAATCTTCTCTTTAGCGATGACGTGGATAGCACTTATGTGACGTCCATCCCATTGGCTTGCGAAAAGTGAGTTATGGCTGCGAAACTTAAGAATATTCTGAGCAGTTTCTTTGGCTAGGTAATGGTCGATTCTAAATATTTGGTTCTCTCTGAATACCTTGTTTGTATTAGCGATTAGTTCTTCGGCGCTTGTAACATCAAAGCCAAATGGTTTTTCGACTAACAGACGTATCTTTGCCGGATTATTATCGTTGTGTAGGCAGCTGCGGTTTAACCCACTTTTGCCAAGTCTTTCGATAAGTTGGTCATATATCTGAGGCGGAATTGATAGGTAAAACAAACGATCCAAACAAAGGCCGGATTGTTGCTCAATTTTATTCAGGTAGTCTTTTAAACGGATATAGTCCGAGTCTACCAATGGATCAAATCTGAACATGCTCAGCATATTGTTAAGGCGGGAAAGAATTGTTGGGTCACAGACATTACCTTCTTCCTTAATACATAAATCCACAGTGTTTAAAACATTTTGTATTGTCGTCTCTTTACGGCTAATACCAATAATCTTAGTACCTTCGGGAATTAGGTTATCCTTCGTTAAGTGGTACAAAGCCGGTAGTACCTTGCGCTTAGCTAGGTCTCCGGTGATTCCAAATATTACTAAAATACTGGGGGCAAGCTTTGGAGTCTGAGACATCCTAATCGTCCTTATTTAGTGCATGTCCGCCAAATTGACTGCGCATGGCAGCCAGTAGTTTTGTTGCAAAGTTGGTTTCGCCATGTTGTGATGCAAGTCTTACTTCCATAGCTGCATTGATGGCTGGTGCTGGAATGCCATATTCTTTTGCAGCTTCTAGCGTCCAGCGAGCTTCACCGTTTTCTGCAACGTAGCCGTCAATTTTTTCGAGTTCTGGGTTTTGTCTTAAGGAGTCCCTTGAGAGTTCATTGAGCCATGAAGTAACAACGCTGTGATGCTGCCAAACATCTCCAGCTGCAGCCAGATCTAAGTTTTTATAAGGACCGGCTTTTAAGATGTGATAGCCCTCGGCCAAGCTTTCCATCATTCCGTACTCAATTGCGTTATGCACCATTTTTACAAAGTGGCCGCTGCCGCTTGGCCCAAAGTAAGCATAAGCTCCCTCTGGCAACGAAAGACTTTTTAAAGCGCTCTCAATCGCTTTAAAAGCTTTCTGATCATCTGCACCAGCCATCATTGAAAAACCGTTTTTATAACCCCAGACACCGCCACTGACTCCGACATCCACTAACCTAATTCCGTGAGCCAGGACGCGCTCATTTAGTTTTTTAGTTAACCGGAAGTCAGAATTGCCACCATCAACGATAATGCTTCCGGTTGGTAATATCCCCATCCACTCGTCAATCTGATCATCAACAACATCGGCTGGTAACATTACCCAAACGATTGGTGTTGTATCGCTCATTTGCTTGACTGCGTCGGCTTTGGTGAGTGCTGCTTTGGCGCCAAAAGCAACGGCCTCATCAATCTTGTCCACAGAGCGATTGTGGGCGATGACTTCGTGCCCGTCGTCGACTAATTTATGTGTAATTTGCATTCCCATGCGGCCTAAACCGTGAATAGCTATCTTCATTGTTCTTTCTCTCCTATTTGATCGTTATATACATATGCTTCATCTACTTGTTTAATAATTTGTGCCGGCTGAATATCTAGCGGCAGGTCTTGATTTATTAGACGTTCTAACTGGAACAACTTATCCGCACCCATAGCAACCAAAAAAACCGTTCTTAAGCGTCGGATTGCCTGAAAAGTAACAGTTATTCGATTAAAGGAAGTACTTGGATATCCAATTACGGTCTCGTAGTTTTGTTCGTTTGTTGCTGGAGATCCCGGAAGGATGCCGGCGATGTGGCCGTCTAAGCCCATTCCAAAAAGACCAATAGCGGTCATTGTATTGTCTAGTAGCTCGTCAATCTCGGCATTATAACGCTTAGTCACAGCAGCCATATCGCTTGGGTCGCCTTCCCTAAGTGTCTCGATAATGCGAGCTTGCTTAGGATCAAATCCAGCAAGTCTCAGCTGCGCCCAGTTAGAGTCAGGATGATTATACGGACCGAAACGCTCGTCGGTTAGGGCAATCGTTAAGTTTTGGGTTAAATCAACGCTTAAGCGATTCATCACGGTAGCTGCCAGGGCTATGTTGCTGCCTCCTGGAATCAACCATAGTGTCGGACCAAGATTTAAAGCTCCTTTTATTTTGCTGGTCAGTGGGCTTATAACAATTTCCGGTACGCCGACTTTATATACATGCATTAGTTAATACTATACCAGCGGGTAGATGGATTTAAGCTTAAATTGAGTTTATTTAGGGACAAAATAAAAATAGGACCCTGTTACGTAAACAAAGCCCTAATTTTTATCCTAAAACAAAACTAAATTAGGCGCGTGGAGCTTGTGGTCGAGCTTCGCTTACAGCGACAGGACGTCCATTCAAGTCTTGGCCATTTAATTTGTCGATGGCTGCCTGCGCTTCAGCATCGCTGCTCATTTCGACAAAGCCGAAACCTTTGCTGCGATTTGTGTCGCGGTCAACAATTACTTTGGCTGAGACAACAGTCCCGACGCCAGAGAAAAATTTTGCTAGGTCATCATCTGTTGCAGACCAAGCCAGTGAGCCGACAAATAGTTTATTTGCCATAACTATCCTTATTACCTCTTCCTTCGCGCTGAGGTAAGTCGCCTGTAACGCTTAGCTGCACCTCAATAACCCGAAAACTTTAATTAATACTTGTTAATCTAGAACATCTCTTTAACAAAAGATTTATTAGCAGCTTATTCTAGTGTGGCCACATCTTTACATAAACGCTAGACAAATGCAAGGGGCAATAATAGATAGAGTTAGCGAAACGATCTGGGTAGGTCTTTATCCTTCTGCAACTTCCCATCAGTTAGGCTAAAGCGTTGGTCTGTTTTGCCGGCTAGAGATATGTCATGAGTAATGACAATCACGGTAGTTTTTTGATTTTTACTTAGCTCGTGTAGTAAGTTAAAAATATTTTTTCCGTTAACCGAGTCTAAGTTTCCGGTTGGTTCGTCGGCTAAAATTATTTTTGGTTTATTTGCGAGAGCACGGGCAATCGCTACCCGTTGTTGTTCACCACCCGACAGCTTACCGGGTTTACGTTGCTGCTTATCTCCGCTTAAACCAACCTGATTGAGTAGTTCCCTAGCTCGTTGCTCTCGTGTTAATTTACCTAAACCTACAAATTCCATCGGCAACATTACGTTCTCCAGTGCAGTTAGGTTCGGTATAAGGTTATAGGACTGAAAAACTAAACCGACATTCCTGGCGCGATAATTAGTTAATTCGTGGTCGTTAAACTTTGAGATATCCTGTCCATCAACAGTTATACTGCCAGAGCTTGGCCGGTCTAATGCTCCAAGCAGAGATAGAAGCGTGGTCTTGCCGCTGCCACTTGGACCGACAATTGACGCAAACACCCCCTGTTTAACTTTAAAGCTGACATTATCTACGGCGTTAAAAATACCACCATCGCCGCTTTTAAAAGTTTTACTTATCTTATTTACTGCAAGCATGTTAATTACTCCATCCGCATTACTTCTGCTGGCCGAACCTTGGCTATGAACCAGGCAGCTATGCTGCTGCCGGCGACAGCAATAATGATTGCCGCACTGAAGCCGTAGCCGATTATGCTCCAGCCAACCTCGGTCTTAACATTGCTGATTTCATTCCGAACCTTACCCAAACCTCGCCCACCTGAAAGTAAAGCCGGTCCGTTAGTACCACCGAAATGGGTAGCGGTTCTAAAACCACCGCTAAAATTAGTACTCGTTGAACTGGCAGAACTATTTTTGATTAGCGTGTTTGTAATCGGACTGGCGGCAGCTACCCCTATAATAATGCCCACCACTGCAGCCAATACTGCAAAAGTTACGGCTTCGCTTACAAACTGGGTAACAACTTTGAAGTTAGAAGCCCCGATTGCCTTAAGTACGCCAATCTCACGTCGTCGCTCACGGGTAATCATGATCATGATCATCAGGATGATCACGGCTCCGGCAACTACCGCTCCGATTAAGCTGTACATAGAGACGCTGCTGACACTATTTAGCGGCTGAATTGTTTGGTTGGCAATATTTTGGGCGTTCTCAACGTCGGCGTTGCTACCCAAAATATTCTTAACACTAGTTGTTACTGAAGCGAGATTGTCCTCTGAATCAACAGTAGCAATTGCAGAAGTAACTGCCCCGCTCTGTCCGCTTAAACTTTGCTCGGTTGGCAAGGATACGATTATGTTATTGCCGAGCGATTGATTGCCGTTATTTAAGAATATGCCGGTAACCGTTAAGGTTGTGTTGTAGGCTGTGAATGTGGACCCAACTCTTAAGTTGTTCTTACTAGCCATGCTAGTGCTGACCATCGCTTGGTTATTGTCTAGGTTGCCATTAATAAAATTGCCTCCAGACAAGCTTAGGTTATTACTATTCAGCGAATAAGGATCATTGGTTCCGGTAATTGTTATGGGCGGAGAAAAGTTAGACGGAATGCCGCTAAGGCCACCGAAAGTGAAGGCTCTTAAACCCCTCTTGCTATCCGCATTAATAATTACCGGTGAAGTTAAAGATGTTTGGTTGCTGCTGCTCGTGGAATTTGCGCCAAAGGACGAAGCTGATACTGAGCCAATCGTCTTCAAGCGATCACTCAGTGTCTCGGTAAGTGAGGTTACGTGTGCTAGCTGAGATACCTTGCTTAGTAAGGTTGTCGTTAAGGCATTATTGACTTGGCTGAAGTTGCTGAAACCGGCCGGAGCAATGGTTATGGTATTGCCGGCACTAGCTTTAACGCTGTTAATCTTTTGATCTACCGCCTTATGGGCTACCAGCATGGCCAACGACAAGCCAATGCTTAGAGATAATATGCCGACAACAGCTATTGTGCGGATTTGATTTCGGAAGGCATTTCGGATTCCTCGGCTAAAAACATTCATTACTGGCTGCTCCTTGTATGCTTCTTCTATTCTTCAGGTTAGTTTAGTTTAAGTTATATACCATCATTCCTTAGAGCCAGCTTAAAGAAATAATTAATGTTAACTTGAGTGTTGACCAAAGGCTACCCGCTTAATGATAACTTCATCCATGTTAGCCATGAGAGCTGGCACTAAAGTGAATTCACCGTAGCGGTCATTAACTGCATCGGTGGCACGGGCCAGCGCTCTGCTGTCTAGATGTTGGTTGTCGAATAGGCCTAGTTGATAGGGTTTAATAGGTGCTAAGTCATATACTGTTACCCCTATGTTGGTCACCAGAGCTGATAAATCTATTTCATCCAGCAGCCAGTTTGCGGCTCTGAAAATATCCTGGGTTGCATAGAGGGGTGCTGGTGTGCGCGTTCGTCTGGACCAGTAAGTATGGTCATTAAAAGCTAACCAGAAGTGAACGCCGTGCGCCAGATAGGCATCCTGCCGTAACCGCCGGCCGGTTTTTTCGCAGAGCTTCATTAGCAGTTTGGCCAACTCTTGTTTATCCTTCGTCTTCTGTCCGAGAGCGTATTGTTGACCGAAGCTTTTGCGCTTGAAATCCTCACTATCTATTTCATGCCCGCGCAGGCGCAGGTACCAATAGAAGCCATTAATACTATGAAAGACCTGATGTTTAAGCTTTGGCATCGAAGCGTCTAAAAACTCGAGGGGAGTATAAATCCCTGCTAGATTAAGGCGGGCGCTATAGCGATGATTAATGCCCGGTAAGTCAATCAGCGTGAGTTTAGCGTAGACCCTTCTAAGGTTATCGGCATTAATTACGTCTAGGCCGTCCGGCTTATTCAGGCCGGCTGCCAGCTTAGCTAGAAAGCGGTTCGGGCCAATACCAATGTTAATAGTTACGTATTCTCCGAGAGTTGCTTTAACATCATTCTTGATCTGTCGGCCAATTTCTTCGAGTGGAATACCGTTTCGTAGCGCAGGCGAGCCGTTAAAGTCAATTACAAACTCGTCAACGCTTTTTGGCGTAATTGAGCTGGTGTAGTTGAGCAGCACTTTTTTAAAACGGTTGTGGGCGTCAAAGTATTTGTCTGGGTCAGGAGTTAGAATCACAATTCCCGGACATAACAGCTTAGCATCTCTGACGGTAGTGCCAACCTTGACGCCTTTGGCTTTAGCATCATAACTGGCCGCTATAAGGATTCCCCCGGGAGTATTATAGGCAGCTATCCCAACTGGACGGTTGCGCAGTAGCGGGTTTGCCTGCTGCTCAATTATGGCAAAACAGGAGTTTAAATCGACATGCATAACCAGAGGTTGATTAGGATTGAGGCCGATCTCAAGGGGAGTAGACATTTTCTCCTCCTTTTCTTTAGGCTGGCTGGCCGTCACTGATAGCCTCTAGCCTCCAGTGTAGGTTGGCAGTGTTAAAGTCTAGCCTGAACCAAGTTGCTCTTCCTTCGTCTACCAGCTCAAAAATATGGTGCAGTGCCGCCCCTTGACGTACGCTGTGATGATAGCCAATCTGCCCTACCCGGTAGTCCTGATTTTGCCAGCGGATTAAGTGTGGTAACGCCTGGCGTTTGGGAGCGCTATAAATCATAACTACACTTACCTCTTGACCGATTTGCTCGCGCATAATAGTCACCTTGCTCCTTCCTTTGTTCCCTGGATAGCAGCTATCTTGATGGCTGCTATCTAAGAAGAACTAGTTTTAATTAATAAATTACTTAAGGTAAAAATTTAAAGCACCGCCAATCAAAGGAATTAGTAGCTTTAAGTCTGAATAGCTAGAGGTCCTTAAAAAAATGATGCTTGTCCTAACCCGCCACGGACCTAAAGTGTGCGGAAAAGGTAGTATTAGTGAGCTGCGCAGCTATCCTGAGCCGGACAAATCACGATCTAAACTTTGCAATAAATAAAGATGATATCTTGTGTATAGAGGGATCAAGCAGGGACCGTGGTATGCTTGCCTACTAGGAAGTATACTCGTTTCGTAACTTTTAGGGCAGGTAAAATAATATACAAATTGCCCCCTATAAATTATGCATGTAAGATGAAGTAAAGTTAGTTTTAAGGTTGTTCTTACGTAATCTTTATATGGTAGCTAAAGTCTATGATTAGTAAATCAATTAAACGGATAATAAGTGCGGTTATTGTACTGGCCATTGGAGTCGGTGGCGGTGTAGCAGGCGCCTATTGGTACCAGAAGAATCATCCGTATGGCGATACGGTTATAAAAAGTCTAGCTGCGTCGCCGAAGATTATTGAGGCTAACAGTAATGGAGTTTCAATACCGGAACTAGTTAGTAGGTATAACCCGGCAGTTGTAAGTATTAATACCGAGAGTACGTCGTATAGTTTCTTTGGTGGGCCAATTACCCAGTCCGGAGAAGGCAGCGGGATGATTTTAACCTCGAATGGCTACATACTGACCAATTACCATGTAGTTCCTCAAGGTTCGCAGAACATAAGTGTAATTTTGTCTGATCAACGTAGTTTCAGTGCCCAAGTAGTAGCTTCTGATCCAACTGACGACCTAGCCTTGCTTAAAATTAACGCTACCGGCTTAAGTACTGTTAGCTTAGGTGATTCCAATAATATAAGTGTTGGCGCCGGGGTTATTGCCATCGGTGACGCCTTGGGCGAATTTCAAAATACGGTAACCAGTGGCATTATTTCAGCTACGGGGCGAACCGTAACAGCCAGTGATCAGAGCAGTAGCAGCGGTGCTGAGACTCTAAACAATTTAATTCAGACGGATGCTGCAATTAATCCAGGAAACTCCGGCGGGCCGTTAATTTCGACCGACAGCGGTTTGGTTATAGGTATTGATACCGCGACTAGCGGTCAGGGACAGAACTTAAGTTTTGCAATTCCAATTGACGTTGCTAGGAGCTTTATCGCTCCTTATGTCGGATCTCTTTAGTTGTTTTCTGAGTTCTGACCAAAGGCCGAGTGAGTAACTCGCTTCATTACGCTTTGAAAGGTTGACTGACCAAAACCAAAAAGCAAAGCGATTACGTCAAAGGCGACCGAGTTACGATCGAACGTGTTACTGATAGTAACTGCGTTAATTAAGACCACAATTAACAGGTAACTAATTAGGCCATAGAGAGCGCCAAGCATTCCGCTAAACATGTGCCACAGACTAAATGGTCCGCTCCACTCTTTTTTTGTAATGATTGAGTATAAGCTAACTAACAATCCTCCGAGCGTGCCGAACCATAGTACGCTTAGGGGCATATTCTGAAACGGATATAGTATGTAGTGTGGCAAGCTGCTTGCGTAGACGTTTCTAAATATCGGAAGTGCCACTAGCACGATGATATAAAAAAACGGCCATACTAGGACCGTCCAATTTAACTTTGTATTACTTGGTGTAGCCATTTGATTACCCTCTTCTCCCACCACTTAATAAGGCCATTATTATTCCTAAAATGATATTCTGTCAATGGTTTAAAGCATAAGCTTTACGTTCTCTGCGCTTTGGTTTACTGGCTTTTATATCTGGGGAACACCCAGTATTTATACCAGAACCAACTCCAGACAGTAAAAAAGCCGCTAGAAATAAAGAACCCGATATATGGGCTGATACCAATTTTAGTTAGGCTATAAATAATCAGGTAGTCCATTATGAAGCCAATACTTTCAATAAAAATATATCGTCCAACATGTCGTATCTCGCTAAGATGTATTTGGTTGGAGAATGCCCATAAACGTTGAATCAGGTAGTTGGTGCTCCAGCCGATTGCATCAGCTAGTATCTTGGCAGGCAGCCAGCCCCAATGCAGCATACTGTAACCTATAGCAAAAACAGCATAGCCGACCCAAAAGTAGAGGCTTCCTCCGGCTAGATACTTGATAAAACGCCGGATTTCCGTATGTTTTAAAAGCTGTTTTTTAATCTGCACTAGCTTTAATATACCCTTACCTAATCAAACTAAGTAGAAGTCTAGCTAGAAGGCGATATGTCTAGGGGCCGAATAGCGGTGTATTCTTGGTATGCTAGGTTTTTGAGCCGCCCTGTAGCGGCGCAAATTATTAAAATGAGCGTCGCCAGAATGAGCTGGAACGACTGCATCAATCTCTGTTCCTTCGCGAACAATGCGGTTAGTGAGCTCAATTATTGATTGATTGCTAATTTTGGTATCGCCACTGAGCAACCAAAGTGCGTTTTTCGCTCCACTTGGTGTAAAGTCTAGCGCATCACCAGCATATAGTACGTTTGATCCGTCAAGGCTACTTTTAATTTCAAATCCCATGCTACCCTTGGTGTGGCCAGGAATGGCCAGCGCTTTAACTTGTAATTGATCCCCGAAAGAAATTGTGTCACCGTCTTCAAGAATTTCGGTCTCAATCCCAGGAATTGCCGCATCAAGACCAGGCAATCTGTCGGTTACCATTTGTAACTTTCCTTCACTTCGTCTTTGTCCTTGCAAAACTTCATCTTCCGCCGCACTCGCGAAAACTTTAATATCGACACCTCTGTTAAGTAAAGATACTATTGCTCCTATGTGGTCTCGGTGCGCGTGCGTTAAAAGGACGGCTCGAACAGCGCCAATGCCAAGGTCGTGCTGAGCGACAAAGCGCTCTAATCTTTTACCATGTTTGTCCATGCCGCCATCCACTAAGACCATTTCGCCAGAGTTCCCGATAGGTATTGGATAAAATGAACTATGCGCGTCAACGATTCGGGTGCTTTCCCCAGGCAAAAAAGCACCATCTACTAACGGTAATACGCCAGTAGCTTTAGTGGCTAAGCATGAGATAAGATTGGGACTGATTTCGTAATTATTTTGCATAAAATATAATCAATGACATCGCTAAAGACTGCTTGCAAGCGGTAGAAACAATAATATATTATACACTAAAATAATAATAAAGTCCATATTGCTTCGTTGATACTAGACAAAATATCAAAAACATACTACCGTAATAATAGTATTTTTGGTTTTTTAAACCTTTGGGAGCAGTTTATGACGCAGAGTAACGATTTTAAGGCTAGTAACGAGCCAGGTGTACCTATGCGTTGGGCTGCTAAAAGAATTGCCTCGGCCATTATCTTGGTTGCTCTGATCTTAAGCGGTTTGGGCTATGGAATTTATAGTATTCTAAACAATAGTTCTTCGCCTGCGGTTTCTAAGCCTCAATCTTCCTCTAAGGTTGCCGCCAGCAAGCCGAAACCGACTACTAATAATCCTCCTTCTAGCAGTGTTTCGTCTGCTGCCTCCGGTTCAACAGCGGTAGTCCCAGCCGCAACGGCTTCAGGGCAGCTAACCAATACCGGGCCTGGTGATGTGGCTATAATTGGATTTATGGGCGTGTCATTGATTGCTAGCCTTGCCCATTACGGCTGGGCTAAGTTAATGCTGCGGCGTCGTGCTCAAGCCTGAGCTTCTCTTGCTAAATTCTTTATCATAAACAACCTTGCGTTGATTAGCGGACTCCCTAGCAACCAGGTACAGCTTATTGCCGTAAATTACCTGGTCTTTAGGCAGATTCCAGTTGAGTTGATTTGTGATGTGCGGGCGGTAGTTGGAGCCGGTATATATAGCGCTAAGAAGTGTGGCATGCCTATTACGAATTGCAAATAGCAAATCTTGATGCAGTTTGATTATTTCCGGGGTTGTTTTAATTAGGGTGACCTTAACTTTGCTTGGGCTAAATGTAGCGCTACCCGCTTGGCTCAACTGAAGTGGAGCGTAGCTAGCGACAATTGATTCGACATCTGCTAAAAATCCCGGTAACTCTTTGCCACTTAACTCAAACCAGGGAGCAAGTGTCAAATGTAAGGGCCAGTTAGTGAAATGTTTTGGTATCTTTCCCTGCACTTCGGGGATAAGGCAGACTAAAATTAACATCGTTGCATACTCTTACGCCATCTATTGTCTATCTGAACAGATATTTTTTCCCACGTATTCAAAACTCGCCTGGACATTTAGCGCCACCTGACTAGAAGATATTTATTCATCTATTATTATAGTCGTCTAGCTTAGCGGGTAATGTTAGCAATATTACATAGATCTATTAAATTTAAACATTATGTTTAGCGTGCCGCTATGCTTTAAAAGGACACTTAAAGAACGATTTAGTTAAAGTATTTAACCTTTAATAATGCGATCAACTAAGCTTTCAGCTTGCCGGTACAGATTAGGCCTTTTAGCTTTCTCTTGTCTAATTGTTCGATGTAGTTTGTGCAGTGCGCTTGGTCCGGGGTTTGATTCGAGTTCGCTGATTAATTTTTGAAACTGTAGATCTAACTCTTCAATTTCATCATCAGTCATTTCTTCTAGGCCAATAAATGAATCTCTGGCTCGTTGATCAGCAGCAATTAGTTCATTAAGTTTAAGTTGGATTGCTTTACTGTCTCTGTTCTGTTGGTTTTGCAGAGAGAAGACCATTAAAAAGATAATGACATCGGTAATTGTCGCAATGGTTACTAGCCAGGTATCCGAGTAGTTAAAGAATGGACCGCTAATCAGCCAGACTAATACGCCAACAGAGGCTAAAAAAAACGCAAACGGTGAACTAGCGGAGTGCGAAATCCAGTGCGAAAACTTAGAAATTACTTTACGCATTTGTTTTTCTTAATAGCTTTATTATACCTGTTTATTCGTGCTTAGGGTATACAATTTAAGTATATGGTAAACAAAGCAGCCCATTTTAAACTGCAAGATCAAAACGGTAAGTGGCATAGCCTAGAGGACTATAAGGGTCGTTGGCTGGTACTTTATTTTTACCCTAAGGATGAAACTCCAGGCTGTACTGCTGAAGCTTGTTCTTTTCGTGACCAGCGCGATGAGATTGCAGCGCTCGGAAACGTGGATGTAATAGGTGTCAGTAAGGACTCAGTTGCTTCACATAAAAAATTTGCCGACAGGCATCATCTAAACTTTACTTTGTTAGCTGATCCGGATCATGCAACCATTGCGGCATACGACTCTTGGAAGCCGCGTCATTTTATGGGAAGGTCTTTTCTGGGTACGGAGCGCAATACCTTTATTATCACCCCCGACGGATTTATTGCTAAGAAGTACTCAAAGGTAAGCCCTAGCAATCACGCTAAAGAGATTATTGCTGACTTAAAGCAATTAGGGGCGGTCCCGACGGATAGTTGAGAAAAGCGAAACTACTTCAGCTAGTTGCCGGGGTGGAAGGTTGGATGGGTGCGATAATCTAGACGCCTGTAGATTTGGGAATAAAGGAATAATTTCAGCCAACGGACCATCATCTAGATTCTCTTCGGTCTCGTTATCTGGCAACTGTTCAGCAACAGAGGCTCTACTATTGACTAACCTTTCTTCCGGCAAGCCGCGACTAATTTCAGGCCAGGTATTTGGTCTGGCCTCAAGCATTATGCTATACACTTCATCTTTAGGGACAACATTAAGTTTAACTAAAGTTAAATTTCCTAAATATGCTGCAGTTGTTTTTTGTATGGTTTGCCGCGCAGTTTCATGAGCTGAGCGTCTGGAGGGAGCTTTAACTTCAAAAAAAGTGGCCATCGTAAAACCTGTCTTTAAATCGAGTACCTGGACATTCGCATCACGTAAGTCACGACAAATCGTGAATATATAGCTTTCTTGAGTTGTCGGTTCAAAGATAGTTCTGTTGCCAAACCTTAAACGTGCTCCTGCGACCCAGTCCTTGTCTTTTCTCATAAACGGTCAGTATAGTCAGAATAATCTCTAAAAATCAAGTATATAATGTGTGCTAAATCACATTTCCCTTCTTAAATTTTGATTTTATGAAAGTTTTCTAAAACAAGTGTTTGCCGTAATAGTACCAGAAGTGCTTAATGATGGCCGCTGCTAAAATAATAAAAGCTAAAACTAGAATATCCAGATGATGTTTTCTAATTAGTTTGTACCAGCGGTTACTTGGCAGCCGTTTGTCTATAAGACCCTTATCGGCATTGAATAGCGTGCTGTACCAGAAAAGTATGGTCGTGACTACGTCAATGCTCAGACAGTATGGACATAGTGCGTGGATTTGATAAATGCTTTTCAGCAGAAGATAGTAAGCTCCGGCTAAGCCCAAGGTAAGCATTGTCTGATAGCTGAGCCAAAACCATTTATTGAACTTCGCCTTGGCAAGTATACCTACGCCTATGGTGAGCACTACTGCAAATGCAGCGATTCCGTAGAACGGATAAGGTAACCCAAAGATGGAATCTCCTTTAAAATTAATCACATCGCCGCAACTAATAACCGGATTAAGATTACATGAAGGGACGTAGCTTGGGTTGTGATGTATGGCTAATGTGTCGTAGGAAAGCGTAAATGAAGCGAAAAGGCCGATTATGCCACCAATAATTAAAAGCCACGGAAAAACTTTATTTAGAGTCCAGTTAAACTTCACGCCAGTCATTATAACGCCATAAGCATTGGCATTCTACCCTGATATATTGAACCTAAGTATATTTAGAAGTTATGGTTGGCAAAATAAACTTTCGGGGCTTTGATATTTCGCTTGCCCTTCTCTAGTTAATAAGCGGTGTTTGCCGGCGCTTACACCATAAGCGTTTACTAAGATTTTATTAATAGGCGCACCAAAAATTTCGAAAAAAAATCGCCTGTTATGTTAGCTGGCAAGGTCAAAGATTGTCTCTACTCCCATCGAAAAACTCGAAATGCAATAGCGTAGATGATCACCATCCAGATTCCCATTACCGCAAGCTGGGGTCCAAGGTCGAGAATACTTTTACCCTCAGTTAAGATCAGCCTAGAGCCATCAATTACCGGAGTTAAAGGAACATAGTTGGTTATCGTTTGTAGCCACTGTGGCATCAAAAAGCGCGGAAAGAAAACACCGGTGAGAAACATCATCGGAAAGACAATAATGTTGCCTAGTGGCGCCACTTGGCGCTCATTCTTAGCCCAGCCTCCAAGTGCAAGACCGATACCTAGGATTAAGATAATGCCTAAAATCAGAAACAAAGACAGCTCTGCAAGATTACCGACAATCTTAATGTGATAGACCAAAACTGCAATTAGCAGCATTACTCCTAATGATAGCAATCCGGTTACAGCTTGTCCGAGCATGTTGGACAAAAAGAACTGCCAAACTCTTAGTGGAGTTGTGTGTAGTCGACGCAAAATCCCCATTTTCTTAAGCTCCGGAAAAACATTCATCGGTCCAAAAATGCCAACGCCAAGTATTGAAAAACCGAGCAGTCCGGTGAAAGTATAGTCGAAAGCTGTCAAGCTATGCTGATTAGAAACCTGAGAGGTAATTTTTAAGGGCTGACTAGTTTTTACATAATGTGCGTTAATGACATTAAACTGTGTCTGCATAAGTGAAGCTAGAGTTTGTTCTGCCTGGTCGTTATTGTGCGTATAGTGAATAATTGCCTGCCCAGTTGGTACACCGTTAACGAGCGTACCAAAACTTGTAGGCAATTCTACTGTTGCATCGATCTCTCCGCGGCTCATACTTTGATTGGCTTGCGCCAGCGTAGCCACCCCTTTATTTATCTTAAAGAGCCTGTTGTGCTCAAGATTAGCTACATAGGACTTGGCAAACGCCGTACTTGAATTATTAATTAGTCCTATTCGTAGGGATATTTGGTTATTGCTGCTGAGGCTGCCAAATACAAATAAGAAGATTAAGGGAAAAAGAAATGTAAAAAACAGAGCCAAACGATCCCTGAACACTCGCTTTAAGTTGACTACAAAAAATACCCAGACGGTGTATAACTTAGTCTGCCATGGTGTCGGCTGGCTAACCTTTTTTACTACCGTATACTTTGCTTTGTATAGTCTTCGGCCGATTCGAAAGACTATTAAGACCAATACTAAGATTGCTAACGCGAAGTTCATTTAACGGCTCCCTCAGCTAAGTGCTTGCCGGTTAGGTCTAAAAATACATCTTCTAAATTAGCTCGTTCAACTTGCTGGGTTTTCTCGAAGCCACGTTTCAATAAAGCTTTGATTAGATTTTTAGGAGTATCCAGAGCGATAATTTTTCCGTTGTCCATTATAGCGACCCTGTCGCATAGTGTTTCAGCTTCCTCCATGTAATGGGTGGTCAGGATTATACTAATGCCGCGCTTTCGAGTTTCCTCTACCAGATCCCAAAGATTACGTCGAGCCTGCGGGTCAAGTCCGGTCGTTGGCTCGTCCAAGAAAAAGACCTTAGGGTTATGTACGAGGGCGGTTACAATTGAAAAACGTTGTTTCTGCCCTCCGGACAGTTGCTCAACATAGGAGTCTGCCTTATCTCCAAGCTCAACTTCTTCGAGAAAACTTAATGGATCAACCTTTTCACCGTATGCTGAAGCAAACATTTGAATTAGTTCGGTAAGCTTTGTTTTATCTTGAAAACCGGGCGATTGCGGTTGTACTCCAATCATGCCTCGGATCTGATACGGCTTAGAGGCGACATCGACACCGTCAATACTGGCGCTGCCGCTATCTATGCTGCGTAGAGTTTCAATCATCTCTAGCGTTGTCGTTTTGCCGGCTCCGTTCGGACCGAGTATTCCAAAAATCTCGCCCCGGTAAACCTCGAAGCTAATTCCATCTACGGCAATCGTTCCGTCATACGACTTACTTAGACTTTTAACCTTAACTACTACTTCGTTTGAAACCATACCAGTTTTCTAGTTTGCCTAAATTCAGTTTTATCATAGCACGCCGAAAAATTGCTGCAGCCTTGACACCTAACTTGTTAATCGTTGCAAGCGTCATATATAATGCATGGTTGAATGTTAGACACAGCTAAAGCTCTGGTTAAAAGTGCCGCTCAAAAACTTGGCTTAAGCCAAGCCGAAATTGATCAACTTCTTACTATAAATAAAGAACATCAGTTTGAAATTGAACTAAGCGAGGGACAGCGTTTACAAGCCTATCGAGTCCAGCACAATAACCAACGTGGACCATATAAAGGCGGGATTCGCTTCCATCCGGAAGTAGATTTTGATGAGGTTCGAGCCCTGGCAATATTAATGACAATGAAAACTGCTGCCTTGGACCTACCATTAGGTGGATCAAAGGGCGGAGTTGTAGTTGACCCGCGCAAACTAAATACGGCCGCTCTTGAGCAGTTGAGTCGTGAATATGTTCGCCACCTTAAAGATTATATTGGGCCGGATAAAGACATCCCTGCTCCGGACGTTAACACTAACTCGACAATCATTGATTGGATGGTTGATGAATACTCTGTTCTTACGGATGATGTCTCCAGGGCTAGTTTTACCGGAAAGAGCGTAGCTAAAGGTGGTAGTTTGGGCCGTGATGCGGCAACTGGCCGTGGTGGCTTGATCGCCTTAACGGAGTTGCTCAGACATCAGGGATTAGAAAAGAAGAAATTGACATATGCCGTACAGGGTTTTGGTAATGTCGGCTCATTCTTTACTTTAGTTGCCAGTCAAAGCCATTCAAAACTAGTACTGGTTGCAGCAAGCGATTCGGGCAGCGGGATATATAACGAAAAAGGATTAAATGCCGAGGATCTGTCAAAATTTAAAGCTGCTGGGGGGCGATTTAAAGATTATGCCAGTAAGCAAATCAGTAATGAACAGTTGATAGGCTTGGACGTAGATGTTTTAATACTTGCCGCCTTAGGTGATGCGGTTACCGAGCGAAACGTAGACAATGTCAAGGCTAAGATAATTGTCGAACTGGCTAATGGTCCAGTTAATGAAGCTGCCTATGAGAAACTAACTAGAGGTGGTTGTGTAATTCTCCCGGATATTATTGCTAACGCCGGCGGAGTGGTCGTTAGTTACTTGGAGTGGTTCCAGAACATGCACGGCGAGAACTGGAATGAAGCTAAAGTTAATGCTGAGCTTAAAAAATATATGACCAAGGCAATGCTAAAGTTGCTTAAACTTTCGGATCAAAAGCATGTCAGTCTAACCGAAGCCGCCTTCATGTTAGCGATTATGCATCTTAAAGACATTAAAAATTGATTGCCCTAGGCGTTTCTAGCTGAAAGCTTGCCGATACTTGATACTTCTTGTGTTTTAAGTTACGGTTTAATTACCAACTTAGCTTATAGCGGAGAAGTAGAAAAAAATGGATCGTAGTGCGGTTGAAATAAAAGGGCTAACCAAGATGTACGGTAAGTTAGCTGCCCTGAACAACTTAACACTTGATGTGCGTAAAGGTGAAATACTAGGATATCTTGGACCGAACGGCTCCGGTAAGACTACTACGATAAGGCTAATGCTAGGCACCATTAAGCCGACTTCCGGTTCTGTTTCAATCTTTGGTCACGATGCGCAAACCGAAAAAGACACAGTGCATACTTCTATTGCCTATGTTCCCGGCGAAGCTAATCTTTGGCCATCGCTAACCGGTATTGAGACGCTCCACTTACTGGCAAAAGTGCACGGTCGGGTGGACCTAGATTACCGGAGGCAACTAATTAAGCGTTTCGAGCTTGACCCGAACCGTAAAGTACGTACTTATTCCAAGGGTAACAAGCAGAAAATAACTTTAATAGCCGCCCTAGCTTCACGGGCTGAACTATTGATTCTTGATGAGCCAACTAGCGGATTAGACCCGCTAATGGAGCAAGCATTTCGGGAGGCAGCGGTCGAGGCTAAAGGTCGCGGTCAAACTATTTTTTTATCCTCCCATATCTTAGAAGAAGTTGAGGCGTTATGTGATCGAATTGCGGTGCTCAGATCAGGAAAACTGGTTGAGCTGGGAACTCTTGAACAGATGAGGCATCTATCTTCGCTAACAATTGAGGCAAGCTTTAGGAATCACCCGCCGGAGGTTAGAAATATTAAGGGTGTTAGTAAAGTTGAACTTAACGGTAATAATTTGGTTTGTCAGATTAACGGCCCGGTAGATGAACTGTTAAGTGTGATTGCTAAAGCCCGTCCGCTCACCCTAATTAGCCGCGAACCTTCTCTTGAAGAACTATTTTTAGCTTTATACGGTCGTCAATCGGAAGCGAGTTAGTTATGCTGGCTAGTACTGTTTTGCCCGATCCGAAAATTAGAAAGTTGCGAGGCGCAAAGAGTGCAATCTTTTGGTTTACATTTCGCCATAGCATTATTGGTGGTGTTTTGTTCGGGTTGTTTGCAATGGTCGAAAGCTACGCCCAGGGCCGGGGGATAATTGCCGCCTTCCCTAATGTATCTCAAAGAGCATCGCTTATTCACGGTCTGGCAAATAACGCAGCACTGAGTTTGTTTTACGGAGATAAGACTGCCAACATTGTTAGTCCTTCTGGGTACATGGTTTACCGAATTATGCCTATCTTGGCCCTTGTTGCGGCTATCTGGGCAATGACCATAACTACTAAAGTGCTGCGCGGCCAGGAAGAGAATGGCCGCTGGGAGTTGTTGTTAAGTGGACCTTATAGCTCAAGCCAAGCGACACTTAAATCTATTCTTGGTATTGTTGCTACGCTCGGTAGCTCATTCCTGGTTTTTGGTTTAGTGCTGGCTCTTTTAAGCTCTGAAGGTGTGTTCAGGTTAAGCCTAGGGGGTAGCTTCTACTTTGCGCTAAGCGTAATTTCTGGATCGCTGATTGGGCTTGGAATCGGAGCCATTACCTCTCAACTGGCGCCCACTCGCCGCAACGCAACGCTATATGCAGTAACCCCAATCATTGTTTTGTTTATTATAAGATCAATTGCTAATACAATTAGCGGCTTGACGTGGCTAAAAAATATCACACCTTTTGGCTGGATTGATAAATTACGTCCGTTTTATCATGCTCAACCAATCTGGCTGCTAGTGTTAGCATTATTTGGGTTAATTTGCATAACGAGCGCCATTTTGCTCTCAGCAAAGCGTGACTTAAATCAGAGTTTTATTTCAGATAAAGATAGTGCCAAGCCGAAGTTTGGTTTACTTGGCTCGCAGGTTGGTTTTAATTTTCGCCTGTTACGTAACGTTTTGTTTGGCTGGATGTTTGGAGGTGTAGCCTTTGCTACTCTGATTGCTTCAATCGATAAGACGGTAGCAAGGACCTTAAGTGGCGGCGGCAGCGGTAAGGGTCGACTAATTAAAACTTTCTCGGATCTTACAGGTAACCCCGATTCGCGGATTGAAGTGGCCTACTTAAGTGCTGCTGGGTTTTTTATTGTAACGCTACTTTTAATTATGGTCGCTAATTATCTGGTTACATTAAAAGAGGAAGAAACTAGCGGAAGACTAGACAACCTGATTAGTGGTAAGCTAAGCCGTGGCCACTGGCTTTACGCACGTCTTGGGCTAGTAATCGGAGCCGCTTTCCTGATAATTTTTACCTCCAATATCGTAATATGGGCCTTGGCAAGTGCGCAAGGAATCAACGTTAGCTTCTTAACTTTGTCTTTTGGTGGTTTAAATATTTTGGGCCCGTTGCTCATGCTGCTTGGGCTGGGAGTGCTTGCCTATGGTTTGGCGCCCAAATTCTTGAGTATCATAATGTATTCGGTTATCGCGTGGTCGTTTACGATAGATATTATCTCTTCGGCGCTTAAGCTAGGTAAAGGCTTTAGTAGTACTTCGTTACTGCACTATGTTTCATTGGTACCGGCTGCAAATCCCAACTGGCGCACGTTTTCAATAATCGGCCTACTTGGTTTATCCGGAATACTACTTGGCGCAATCGCTTTTGATCGTCGCGATTTACAGGCCGAATAAACCTAAGCCTAATCACTGGCTGGCTGTGCTTTGCCAGTATGCTGCAAAAATTGCACTAAGCGAACAATAAGATAGGCGATAAATACGACACTAACTATAAAGAAGCTGACCGGATAGGGCACGTAATATGATGTGAATAGTCCAATCCAAGTTGCGACTAATGCTACCGTAATTGATAAGCCAATTCCCTGCAGCGGGTGCTTGGTTAGACGTTGCGCGATAGAGGCCGGAGTAACCAGCAGGGCGAAGATAAGCAATACGCCAACTACTTGGACTGCTATTGATACGGCGAGAGAGATAAGCAGCATGAAAATAATGTTCATGCCAAGCATTGAAATCCCTCGAGCCTCGGCAACATCCTCGTCGAGTGAAGTGAATAACAATCTCCGGTAAAGTAAAGCCACTGCGCAGATTATGACCAAGGCAGCAATCCAGGTAAGAGTTACGTTGCCAGAACTAATGCCCAAAATTTCTCCGAAGAGTAATGAATAGGCTTCTGTGGCGTAGCCCTTATATAGGCTAATGAACAGTACGCCGAGACCCAACATAAAAGCAAGAACATTGCCGATTTGCACGTCTCGACTGGCAGCTTTCTTCCCTAGGGCGGCCATTGCTAAGCCACCGCCGCCAGTAAAAATAAGTAGTCCGAATAAGGGATTAAGGTTCATTAGTACCGCGCCGGCAGCTCCCGCAAATCCGGCGTGCGATAGCGCATGGGCGGCAAAAGATAGCCTGCGAATAACAACAAAATAGCCAACCATTCCGGCGACAATCGCAACAATGCTGCCAGCTTCAAAGGCGTGCTGCATAAATGCGTACTGCCACATCGAATGCAAGTCGGACCACAAATTTAAGCTAAAGCTACTCGATAAAAGTCCAAGCCTATTCATGATGCATGGCCTCCTCGGTTCCAAGAACTGCCAGCCTGCCGCGGCTATCACGCAATACTTCAATCGGTGCGTCATAAAGTTCTGACAACTTCTGGTTGGTTACTATTTCGCTTGGCGTACCCGCTGCGACTTTACCGTTAGCAATATATATAATCCGGTCCACTACCGGTAAAAGCGGGTTGATATCATGGGCGATCAAAATGACTGACAGTTTTTCGGATCTTGCAATGCGGTCAATAATTGATACTAACTGTATTTCACGACGAATATCTAGGTTAGCTAGTGGCTCGTCCAGCAGCAATAAATCTGGCTTGCCCACGAGTGCTTGGGCCAGAAAGATACGCTGCTGCTCACCTCCGGATAATTCACTTAACGAGCGGTATGCAAGATCGGATGCATCGACCAACTTTAAAATTTCAAGAGCAGCCTTTCGCTCTTGCACAGCGTTTTTACCAAAAGAAAACCCCCACTTGTTACCAAAAGTACCTAAGCGTACGTACTCAAGTGCTTGGATCCTAGTTTCCGAGTCAATAATTCTCCGTTGAGGAATGTAGCTGATTTTTGGATTTCCGCGTCTTGGGGCTTCGCCAAATATTTCTAGGCTGCCGGATAAGGGTTTTTCCAGTCCAAGTAAGAGACGAAACAAAGTTGTTTTACCGGCACCATTAGCACCTAGCAGACCGACAAATTCGCCGGGCTTAATGCTAAATGAGGCATCATGCCAAATCGCCTTGCTGTTGTATCCAGCGCTTAATCTTTCGGCTTTAACTAGTTCAATCATCGACTCTCCACTTTACTGCTTAGAACTAACAACGGATTTTGCCAACGCTTTTTGGATTTCTGATAGTATGTTATTCATCCAATCCTGGAAGCTTAAATTTGGCGGTTCAATGGTCTCGCTGACGCCAACGATTGGAATATGCTTGGCAATTGCTAATTTTTTAATACTGTCCGTCAAAGGAGTTATGGTTTGGGTGTTGTAGACCAAAAGTTTAACTTGTCCGCTCTCTAGTTGCTGCTGAAATTGTACTACGCTATTTGCAGGAGGGTCATTACCTTCGGCAACTGCTTCCATGAATGCCGGAGGCGAGATGAGGTCTAAGCCTATGGCCTGAGACAGGTAGACGAAGATGTCCTCAGTGGACGCGACCTTAACTCCCGCAAATTGTTTTTTAATCGTGCTTATTCGTTCTTGATAAGCTGCCAAATTAGATTTAAGGCTGCTGTACCTAGCTTTAAAATAGTTACTATTGTTGGGTGCTAAACCAATTAAGTCCTCTTCAATTTTACTTATAACCTGATTAACATAACTTGGGCTATACCAGAAATGCGGGTTATCGCCGTTCTTTTTTCCAAGTAACGATGCCACGTTTAAAACCTTTTGTTTAGGATTCGGTGAAGCGCTTAACAATTTATCTCCCCAGCTGTCATAACCGGCACCATTTAAAATGACTAAATTAGCACTGGCAAATTCCCTGGCATTGGCAGTATTGCTTTCATATTCATGCGGATCGGAATTCGGGTCAGTTACGATTGAAGTAACATTAACTTTTGATCCCCCTAACTGAGAAGCCAAACTACCCCAAAAATCTTCTCCGGCGACGATGTTTAGTTGTGTCGATGAATTAGTGGTCTTTTTTGCAGCGCTAAAGAAGAAAACGACAACCACGCTAATTATCACTAGTAGCGCCAGGAAAGTAAGGACCGCTCTAGAAATTTTAAGTGAAGACATTATTCTATGATACTGAGTGCCTAATGATATCTGCAAATTAGTTGCATAAATATTATTATTTGCTACATTCTTCCGTTCTTTAGGGGCTAGGAAATTATTCAATATGCCAGGAATATGTTATTATCAATTCCTTATGAGTTACGAGACTAGTATTGAGGAAGGTGTTTTTTCTCCTGAAATCTTGAAGAACATTGACTATCAAAACGCTCCTTTGACCTTCGCAAATTATCCAGATGCTTCAATAAATCCGCTAAAATACTTTGAGTCTTTATCTGATGATCGTTCTCTCTCCGACGATCCCGTTGAGTCAGTCAAGCCGTCTTACGCCGATCGGATAGAAGTAGTAACCAATTTTATTACGTACTACCAGCAGTGCGAGGAAGTGCAAAAAGCACTACTCGATTACCGGCTTAATCCAAGGTTTAGTTTATTTGATCAGGACCCCCTTAGGCAGTATCTTAAACAGACGCTTAACTACCCTTTTCTTAAATCTGCCGACGAAATTATATTATTTAAGGCCATCGATCGAGGAGTTGAAGTAGCTACGGCTTTAGGTGATGTCAATGCTCCGAAGGAGTCTGAGCACGATCTAATAGAAGCAACCATTGCTTTTAATAAAATATATTATTCAAACCTGAGGCTAGTAATTAATGCGACTCAGAACAAATTTCGTAAGCAGAACTCACCCTCGTCTGATCAGCTGGATTATATTCAAGAGGGCAATATCGCCTTGAGTGAGGCTATTAAGCGCTTCAATGTCTCTATGGGTTACAAGTTCTCCACCTATGCAACTTGGTGGCTAAAGCAGAAAATCCAACGTGCGCATTCCAGTAATGGCCGAGCTTTTAACATTCCCACTAATGCTCAGAGTGAATTTAATCAGGTTTTAATTACTCGTAATGAACTCTTTGATCAAATGCATAGAGAGCCGTCTTCAAAAGAAATTGCTCAGATTACTGGCAAGAAAGAGCGTGTAATTGAGGAATTAATCATCTCTTGTAGTCGATATGCTAGCTCATTACACGAACCACTTGAAGATGGGAGTGGACGCGAAATTGCCGATGTGATCGAGACGCAATCTGATGGCATAGAGCCCTTTATTGATCATTTAATTATTCGTGATCAGATAGAAACGGCAATCCAGAAAGCTGATTTGTCGCGCGAAGAGCTGCTGGTATTAAGTCTTAGGTACCATATATATTTTGATATTCTGGCCGATGATAAAGTATCAAACGAAGGAACGAGTAAGACATATTCGGAGATCTTTAATTTGACATACCCAGATAAAGTCATGGGCTTTAAGCCTCTGGCTAGTTTAGTTAATTGGCCTGCGCCTAAAATAAAACGCCTCGAAGACTCAGCTTTAGGCAAATTAAGGCCCTTTGTTGGAAAGTAAATCGCTTTATACCGTTTTTGTTTAGCGCGTAATTAGTCAAAAGGAATTATTGGCATGAATGTGTTGCCTAGGCTATTTTAGAAATCGGCTTGCAAGTTTAGACGGAGTAGAATATTAACATGCACACCGCATCCTCAATTTTGGGATTAGTAATAGTTATTTTGGTCGTTGCCTTTTTTGCGGCTAGTAGCGTTATTGGGCGGCGACGCGGCTATGCTTTCGGTAACTCAACTGTAGTTCGCTGCCAAAAGGGCCACTTGTTTACGACAGTCTGGATTCCTGGTGGCTCATTTAAGTCCATCCGATTGGGATTTTACAGGTTCCAGTATTGCCCTGTCGGTGGACACTGGGCGCTTGTCAGACCGGTCAAGGAAATGGCTTTATCTGACGAGGATAAGAGATTTGCAGCCAATCACCGTGACTCGAGAATTCCTTAGATAAATGGCGGCGGGCAATTAAATCACTTCCATGCCGAGGTGAGAATTTCGTGTTACCTTTCATGAAAGATAAGTGAGATAATGCTAATGCTATGTTTGGCCTTAACTGGATTGACGGACTAATCATACTAGTCCTGGCCAGTGCTTTTTATTACGGAATTAAAATTGGAATTATTAGTTTGTTTTTTTGCTTTGCTAGCTTTTTTGCAACTCTGTTTGCGTTTGGCTGGTTAATGCCGCACTTGCTTTCGATTGGTACCAGCAGTGTTCTTGAAGTTATTAATGGTAACTTAGTTCTGGCAGCCGCCGTAATAGCGTCAATATGGGGCTATCGGTTTGGAAGGCAGTTGCATGCAAAACTAAAGCATCATTTAGATTGGCTTAAAGCTGAATCGCTAGTTGGAATTACGCTAAGTTTGGGTTCAGCTTTAGTCATTATCTGGCTATTGGCGGCTGGAGTTGGGTCTTTACCCTTCGGATGGTTAAGTAACAGTGCTAATAATTCGTTCATTGTTAAAAAGCTAAACTTACTGCTCCCGCCAGCGCCTACTGTGTTTGAGGAGTTTGCGCGCTATGTTAATCCAAATTATCCGCTACAAGTCTTTGACAAGTTAGCTCCAAACTCTTCTATCGGTATCGCTCCCCTGCCTAACGGAGTACCAGCTGCGGTCATAAAAGATAGTACAAGTATCTTAAGAATAACCAGTTTTGGTTGTGGCGGGATAGTTGATGGTTCGGGATTTGTTGTAAGTAGGGATTTAGTAGCCACTAATGCCCATGTTATTGCCGGGATAACTCACCCGGTTGTAAAACTCGGTAGCGATGGTTATGTCGGCACTCCTGTACTGTTTGACCCAAATCAGGATCTAGCTTTAATTTATGTTCCAGGTCTAAAAGCTATTCCGTTATCTTTTTTGGCTAGCCCCATAAGTATTAATCAGACGGTATATGCTGCTGGATTTCCAAAAAGTATTTATAGTATTGCGCCCGGAAGAGTAATTAATGATTACCCGGTGGTTGGATCAAATATTTACGGCTTAGGTATTATAACCTGGCCGAGCTATGAGCTGTTAGTAGATATTACTAATGGAAGCTCCGGAGGCCCGCTTTTAACGACGAATGGTAAAGTTGGTGGAATTATTTTTGCTAAAAGTAAAAATAACCCCTCCATCGGTTACGCAATGACTACGGGCAACCTTATCAAAGATATCCATAGAATTGGTTCGATCACTAATTCGGCCGGGACCGGTAGTTGTTTTAAGGGCTAAATTCTTATTCGTTCTTAAGGTCGGCTAGTGGTTCCGTGTGGATGTATTTACTGCCTCTAAACCAAGAAGCTAGGGCGGCAATTAGGCAGGTTGCAATCGCAAAGCTAAGCACCATAACTAGCCCGTGTTTAAATGGCTGTCCAATGATTTGCGGAAAATACGCCTTTGATGTTAAATGCGTGGCCGCACTGGGTTTAAGTTTACTGATAACCGACGGGCCAAGTAATGTCTTAAGCGGGTTGTAGCCAAGAAATGCGGCAAATAAATAACTTACAGCCGGTAAATGAGACAAATGAGAAGCTAAACTTGCAGATACACCATTTAAGGTTAGAGCACGATATAGACTACCCGGAACACTTGTCGATAGCCCAATAATCATAAGTGAGAAGAAAGCGCCAATTGACAGGGGCATCCCGACATTCTGGAAGGTTGCGCGCATTCCCGATGCTACACCTCGAAATTTAGCAGCAACTGAGTTCATGATGCCCGCGGTATTAGGAGAAGAAAACATACCAAACGACAAGCCGTTAATGAGCAGAATTATGGCAAAAGACCAATATGGAAAATTTATAGGAAGCAGCATCATTAAGCCGAAACTTAAGGCCGCTAAAATCATGCCTCCCGTAGCGAATGGCCGCGCCCCGTATCTGTCGGACAGTATTCCCGATAGCGGCCCAGCAATCAAAAATCCGGCCGTTGTCGGCAACATGTAAATACCTGCCCATAACGGCGTTTGCGCAAAGCTATAGCCATGAAGAGGCAGCCAAATTCCTTGAAGCCACATAATAAGCATGAACTGTAGTCCTCCCCTTCCCACAGCAGCCAGTAGACCGGCAATATTGCCAGCAGTAAAGGCCCGAATCTTAAATAAGGATAGATTGAACATCGGTTGCTTAACCTTATGCTCAATAAAAACAAACATTGCTAGAACCAGCATTCCCGCAGAAATAAGAATTATTACTAATGGGTCTTCCCAGCCCATCGCCGAGCTACCATAGGGTCTGATGCCATAAGTTATACCAGTCAACAGCATGGCTAAACCGGCAGCGAAAGAGATGTTCCCGAACCAATCAATTTTAGTGGGATGAAAAATATCAATTTCCTTTAGAGCTACGTATGACCAGATGATTCCAATAACGCCGATCGGTACATTAAATAAAAAAACCCAGCGCCAAGAAAACTGAGCCAGTAGCCCACCGACGAGTATGCCGATAAAAGAACCGCCCATCGCCGATATCTGATTCACTCCAAGCGCCATGCCGCGTTGGTTTTCCGGGAATGCATCAGTTAAAATTGCTGCCGAGTTAGCCATTAATAGAGCACCACCTACTGCCTGAACCATTCGAAAGATTATTAATTCCATTGCTCCCGCCGTACCGTGACTCCAAGTTAAAGCGGCGGCCAGTGCGCCTAATGTAAAAATAATGAATCCGAGATTATACATTTTTACACGACCAAACATGTCTCCAAGTCTGCCAAGCGTAACTACTAAAACCGCTGTAACTAACATGTAACCAAGTAATATCCAAAGTAAATAGCTAAAACTGTCAGGACTTAGTGGATTAATATGTATACCCCTAAAGATTACGGGTAAGGCGATTATGAGGCTGGTGGCATTAAGTGCTGCCATAAGCATGCCTAAGGTAGTGTTGCTGAGTACAATCCACTTATATTTAGGGCTTTGCTGATCGGTGTGGCGCAAAATGCTTCTAAGCATTCATTTGCGAGTTATTTAATTTTTGGCTCCATTGCTCGAGATCTAAGACCTCGGCTTGCCTTGGGAAGATCTTTTCGGTTAGTACACGGTGAACTTCTTCGTCTCGATCCCAGCTGCAGTCTGACAGTACAGATATTTTATAGTCTTTGTCGGCTGCATAACGCAGCGTGCTTAAAACTACGCCGCTAGTAGAAACACCGCATAAGATTAGATCGGTAATTCCCTGCGCGTTTAGGATCATCTCGAGGTCACTGCCGGCGAAGGCGCTGACCCGCTTTTTGGCAATTACTAATTCGTTTTCTAAAGGCTCGATTATCGGCTTAGTTAAATCACTTGTTTCGTCCATTTCCCAGGATCCTTCACGTAATGTACTAAACATCTTATTGTCTGGGTTTAATTCAGGGTAGCCTTTACGAAAACGAACGACGACAAACATTACTGGTATGCTCGCCTGACGAGCGATGTCTACCGCTTTTGAAACGCGTTTCACATATTCCGCTGCATCTTCGCCTAAGTTGTTTATTATGCCCTGCTGAACGTCCATAACTAGGAGTGCACTTTTGGGGTTATACATAATCTCGTCTTTTAAATTATTCGGTATTGAGTGATGAATTTGAGTACTTAGTTCAAACTGATGCTGCTCTCAATCATCCCTGCCGAGTCGTTATTTACTTAGTAAGAAACCAACTTATAAACTTTAGTATAGCTAATAATTTAGATTTCTGCCCATAATTAATTGAATTTATTTAGTTTTTGCAGAAAAGCCGACTAAAGTTTACGCAACCTATTTTCTTATAAATTATTGAACGTTAGCAGTAGTACTCATATAAACTGCCACGGATATTTTATAGCATATTATGCCAAGTCGTTTTGTTAAATTCGCGGCTAAAAGCATCTATGCACAGGTCGATGATGCAGCTCGATGTCTATATTGATTATTTAGGAATTTGTTACGCTAGTATTATTTGAAGTATAATTCATAATTTAGATATGGACAAGGAATTTGAATTAGATCCAGCTTTGCAGGAAGAACCAGGTTTTAATAAGTATCAGATCTATCCTTCGGAGCCTTTAGAAGAGTCGCAAACCTTACCCGTACGCGGCATCAATAAGCCGGTTGCTAGCCTGTTAACACTCGCGGAACTATTGCCTCTAAATTATGCCGTATTAGCAACTGTGCAGTCTGCGAGTGGCAATCATGTAATCACTGCTTTGAGCTTTGCCGGTGCAACTATGATGACCGAGATTGGCGGAGCTATCGGCTCAGCAAAATTAATTGAGGATAAAACATTAAACAAGCCAATTGCCTGGGCACATCGAAAACTTGAAAAAATGGGCATTGGCGAAGAGGAATCAAAACCGCTTACCGACTTTGTTGTGACGGTTGCCGGCGGTACGGTTGTAATGAACACTTTTAAACAGGTGCAAAATCCAGAGCGCACCCGTAAGCAAAACAAAAGATACGGTATTCTGATGGGTATCGGCAATTCGGCTGTATCAGGTGTTGGAATCTGGCTAGCGACCGAGGGCATTTATCATCCCGATCCTGAGCACATTGCTATCGGTAGCATTGCAGTATTTTCGCTACTTGGTGCCGGACGAGCACTTAAAAGTCTGCGCAAGCGATCTAACGCTGCTTCTGAACTTCCTTGATCAAATGTCCCTAGGTTCTGGTTTTTAGCATTAAACGTAGGTTCGCAATGTATTGGTCGTGATCTAGCTTTGGGTGAGCCATAAGGTAGGCAATATGTTTTTCGACAAAGGGAATTTGTCCGTCAGGGTAAACTGCGGAGTTTGCACTGTAAGATGATGGCCGAGTATTTAGAGATGGGTCGCGTTCCAACTCAATTAGTTTCTCGCGTACGTTACCTTCTAGCAGTCTTTTAGCTACTGCTTCGTTTACAAAGTGATTTGCCATAATTATCTTCCAATGCTTAGACTCTATCCGTTAATAAAGGTCAAGGCGTATCCGACCTTGCCAGCTCGTCCAGCCCTACCAATACGATGAATGTAGTCGGAGTAATTGTTTGGTTGGGAATAGTTTATAACGTGTGTGACATCTGGTACGTCAATTCCACGAGCGGCTACATCGGTAGCTACTAGTATCCTAACTTCGTCATGTTTAAACTTGCTAAGCGAGCGTTGTCGTTGCCCCTGACTTTTGCCACCGTGAATTGAATCTGCGCGGAACCCACGGGCAATCAACTCGTTAGAAAGGCGCTCAACGCCACGCTGAGTGTCATCAAAAATAATTACTTTACTTACCTCTTTGCTTATTAAAAGATCATGAAGTTTAGTAATTTTTTCGCTTGAGTGCGTGAACTTAACTACATTTTGGTTAATGTTGGCACTGGAGTCGCTGGTCTTAACTAAGATTGATAACGGATCTTTCGAAAAGGTTTCAATTAGTGATTTGACTCGAGTATCAAGTGTCGCCGAAAAAAAGAACGACTGGCGAACTGGATTTAGCTGTTGCAGAATGTTTCTCACGCTGGCCAAAAAGCCCATATCTAGCATCCTATCAACTTCGTCTAATACGACAATGCTAAATGTGCTTAACTTAATACTTCTGCGGTCCATATGATCCTGAATTCGGCCAGGCGTGCCAACTACTACTTGAGGTGAATTCCGAAGATCTCTTAATTGCTGCCCAATTCCGGCTCCGCCAATCAGTACCGCACTACGTAAATTGCTGCCGTGGGCTAATGAAATAATGTCCGCATTAATTTGTTGAGCAAGTTCGCGTGTTGGTGCAATGATTAGAGCCCGGGAATTGCTGAGCATCACTTTATGCAATAGCGGTAAAGCAAATGCCGCGGTCTTGCCGGTGCCGGTATCGGCAACTCCAATTATGTCACGGCCTTCTAGTGCTGGAATAATAGCTTGATCTTGTATTGGAGACGGCTGGAGGTAGCCTTTAGCACGTAAGTTAGTCTTAAGCAGTGGATTTATATTAAAATCCTCGAAATTGTGTTGAGCTATATAGACCTCTGCTTTACTAGCAGCAGCGCTGTTTATAAATTTAGAGGGATCTATATAAGCCTTTTTGATACCGTGAGAGATTGAGCTGTGGCGGCGTGGCGGATGATTAGACGAGTGGTATGACATAAAAAAAAGAATCCTTCGATGGTTAGTTGTTTTGTTATACTGCGGTTGTTGAAATCGAGTAATAACTTACTAACCCGGATTCATCAAATACAATATTATTATGATAGCACAAAATTAACAGATTAACAAAAGATTATTCGTCGACTCTGCGCCCGTATAATTTTCGAGTGAGGCTGCTAGTCCACTCTAAAAAGATAGTTACGAATCTCGGGTGAAATTTCTAGAGCTTCTTCCCACCTACGATTCCATATATACATCTTGTAGTTTAGTTTTTTTAACCAGTCGACTACATCTTTCGGCTTACTCTTAAAACGCGTTAAATGCCGGGCTTCTATCTCAACTAAGATGGCTGGTTTAAATTTCGCGATTGTCTTAGCGCCACCTTCAAATACTTTCTTCTCTGCGCCTTCTACATCAATTTTAATGAAGTCCAACTTCTTGATGTTTTCTCGGTTACAAAATTCATCCAAGGTGTCGACATGAACTTCAACCTCTTTATGGTGACTAAATTCACTGTTTGAGCCAAGACCGCTAGCCTCTCCGGCCAAGAAAGAGCGACCAGTTATTGGCCCAAACTTTCCCATTGGAACGCTAATCAATGATGTTCCACTTTGCGAGCCAAGAGCAAAACAGTAGTTAGTGACATTAAGATGGTTTTTGGTACCGAGTAAACGAGACAATGCCGGATGGGCAAAGACCAGTGGTTCAACGCTTAAGACTTGTCCCTTGGGGCCAACTAGTTTCGATAATTCTACGGTATACAGCCCGGCGGCCGCTCCAATGTCAATACAAACATCCCGACTTTTAATAATCTCGGTTAGTCCTAGCATTTCCGGTTCAACATATGGCGTAAGATGGGCCACTAACCTGACGCAACTCGCAGTCAATCTAGTTCGCAGCATCGTACGACTTTTACGTCCAGATTTATTTCTTGTTGGAACAGAAGCCATATAACTTTATATCTTATCCTAATCGTTTATAATTAGGTTACTAAAATTGTCTGACTGCTTGATGAAAAAATTATTAAGATCTTTCTTTGTAGATGAGTTGAGAATTTAATGTGTAGATGTCACGAAGTTTATGTCTGCCATTGACCTAATTATTTATTAATTTCTGGTTAATCTGTTTTTCTGTTAAGCCCATCGTTAACGCCAAGCTGATAAGCGGAAATAACATCTAGCGGGTCATCAGCCGGATTCATATCCAGGCCAATAATAATTCCGTCATGAACCGAGCCTACAAGATACTCTTTAATGCCCTCTATTTGTGCGTTAGTAATCCCCGGTATAAGCGAGCGAAGAAATGTCTCGTGCGTATAGTCATTTAAAACTATTTGTCTAGCGGTTGCTTCATATGGAATGTACTCTCCGAAATCATGCATACTATAAATGTTAACAGACCGCAAACATTCATCAAATGCGTTTTTTAAATGTCTTTCTTATTTGCCGATAGCTCAAAGTTTAATTGATAATAGTTTCTAAGCTGTTTATATTCATCAGTCGAAACAAACTTCTCTGGTTTAGAAAGTATGCTACCTGGCTCAACCCAGCTGCTCATGGAGTGCTCTTCAGAAAGGTGTATGTCGCCTTCTTGATACTCTGCATCAAAGAAGACTACTAAAACCCGGTAGTTCTTTTCTTTAATGTAATGGCGCTTTGAGACGAATATAACTTTGCCGATTTCGAACTTGAAACTTGTTCCAAGCTCTTCCTGGATTTCTCTATATAAGACCTCGCTAAGCTCAAGTTCGACTTCTGATTCATCCATGCGACCGCCCGGAAAATCATAATGGCCACCAGGAGTTGTCAGTAAGAGTATTTTGTTGCCTTTTCTAACTATAGCCTTTGCCCCGACCTGAAAAAACGCAAAATTATATAAACCCATATATCTCTACATTATAGTATTGATCTCAGACTATTATGAGCTCTGGGGTTAGGTGACAAAATTAGACAGTCTGATGATAAATAACTATTAGCATTTTGTTATATGATTATTAGAAGTGCTAGACAATAAAATTCAAAATGCAATCGAGGAGGGGGTGTCGAAAGGCATACCGATAGATTTTATTGCCTATAGTCTAGAGCGTGCCGGTTGGCCAGTTCAAATGGTTCAAGAAGAAGTCAACAAGTGGCTAGTTAATAATGGCAGGTACCATAAGACGACGGCTTTTAAAGACTGGCTAAGGAAGTACTATAAGCAAGCTATACCAGGCATAATAGTAATGACCTTTTTTAACGTTATAGCTGATGGAATCGCACTGCTTAAACCTGTGCCTCTGAAGATCCTAGCTGACTCGGTTTTTGGGACCGTTCCGGCGCCAAGTATACTAAGGCCTTATACCGGAACCAGCAAGTTAATCATTTTTATTTCGTTAATGACCCTTGCGATTTTCTTGGTGGGGTCAATTTTCGGGGTATTTAAGGACTATGTTTTAAATAAAATCAGCTTTAGCTTAAATAAAAGCGTTAAAGAGGAATCCTTCAGACACATTCTGCATCTGCCTCTATATCACGAAGGGAGACTCGCTAAGGGTGACTATATCTATCGACAAAATGATGTAACGACTAGTTTGTCTGATCTCACCTTAAACTCAGTATCTGTTATTTCGGAGTCTATTATTCTAATTGTCGGAGTCTTAGCAATTATGCTTAAGATCAATGCCCCACTTGCCTTAATCACGCTTGTAATGATTCCATTTTTAATACTGTCAGTGAAGAAGTTTGGCCCAATGATGTCGAAGTTTGGGAAACTGCTGGTAACTCTTCAGAGCAAAATGTCATCTCTTATAACTGAATCAATCGATAACACCGAGACCGTTCAAGCATTTACCCTTCAAGAAAGACAAGTTAACAGATTAAAAGATGTTTGGCAGAAAACATATGAAGTAACCAAGAAAGCTATTATTTGGAGTGATATTTTTAATTTTTCAAATGGCTTAGTGGTAATATTCGGCACTTCGCTAGTCATATATCTTGGTGGTAGTGAGGCCTTGAAACACGAGTTTACCCTAGGAGACTTGCTGTTGTTTATGACTTATATGGGTTATTTAATTGCTCCAATTCAGAATATTACCGAACAAGTTACGGTTCGTCGACAGAAGCTAGTGAACGTTAAACGAATCTATGAGGTACTTACTGACCACGAGGCTATCGAATACCAGCAACAGGATGTTAGGATTGGCAGGAGCGTAGGACGAATTGATTTCCAAAACGTTTCTTATGCATATAACGAGAAAGTAATCTTAAATCAAATCAATATGACTATTATGGCTGGAGAGAAAATCGGGATTATTGGGCCAAGCGGTGCCGGTAAAAGTACTTTGCTCCGGTTGATTGACTTATACCTTGAGCCTACTGCGGGACGCATTTTGCTGGACGGAAAAGATATCCAATCTATTAGCCTGCATGATTTAAGAAAGAATATTGCTTGGGTCAGTCAATTTCCGCAGTTATTTGCAGATACTATTGAAAATAATATTAAAGATGGAGATATCGACAGACAGATTACCCCAGACGAGTTAGCTTGGGCTTCGATGGCTGCCAATATTGAAGAGTTTGTTTCTAAATTACCTCTTGGTAATCAATCAATTGTCGGAGAGGGCGGTTCAAGTTTAAGTGGTGGGCAGAAGCAAAGGATATCTATAGCTAGGGCTCTGGTAAAAAATGCACAAATTATTTGTTTAGATGAGCCTACTTCTGCGCTCGATACCCAGTCCGAGGTATATATTCAGAAATCAATTGGGGAGCTAATTAATGGTAAGACTGTCTTATTGGTCACTCACAGAATACCCTTGCTTAGCTTAATGGATAAGATTTACGTGTTGGATAACGGAAAACTGGTTGATGTTAATCAGTATGGAGGGCTTGAAAAGTATCTTTACGAGCTTAATCGGACTGGCGGATTATGATATGTATTGTATAATTTACCTAGCCAAGTATAATCTTTAATTAAGTGGAAACAATTAAAATAAAGGTAGAAAATAAAATAAAGGTAGAAAAATGAATCCAACGAACGATAACAATAATGGGTTGTTCGGGTTTTTGAAAATATTTCGGGGTGATAAAAATAATACAACATCAGATCCCGGAAGTGTTCCGCCTCCGGCAACTACTGCGAATGCTGACCCTAGTCAAATAGAAGTACAGCAGGGTGCAGTTATTTTACCTACTACCACGAGCTTTGGCTCCCCTTCTGCTTCGACAATGAATGCTGACCTTAAGGAGATTGCCCAACAGAATGAAATTAGCAAAGAAAATGCGTCGAATCAAAATGCCGCAGATCCTGCCTCATCTACCACGAACACGCCACCTATTTTTAGCAGCAGCTCCCCTTCTGCTTCGACAATGAATGCTGACCTTAAGGAGATTGCCCAACAGAATGAAATTAGCAAAGAAAATGCGTCGAATCAAAATGCCGCAGATCCTGCCTCATCAGCCGGATCTTTGAATCGGTTATCTCCGGACCATACATTTACGTCTGGTGCAATGGCAGATCCTACCTCACTTAGTAAAGAAAAAGTAAACCGGTTGAATATAAAACCTGTTGCTTCTAGCACTCTACCGTGGAACTACGCTATGGACAATTTGCATACAGATATTTCAAATCCCGCAGTACTAAAGAAAATTACAAATAATTCAGTTGGAATTAAGTTTAAAGGAAATGGACTTAGCGATGGTAAAGGCGCTATCGATAGCGTTACGATAGATGGACACACGTATACTGATCTTGGGCATATTAACGGTGCAATAAAGTTTGTTTTAGATGAAAAGAGAGCAGACCCCTTATCAGCCGGATCTTTGAATCGGTTATCTCCGGACCATACATTTACGTCTGGTGCAATGGCAGATCCCACCTCATCAGCCGGATCTTTGAATCGGTTATCTCCGGACCATACATTTACGTCTGGTGCAATGGCAGATCCTGCCTCATCTACCACGAACACGCCACCTATTTTTAGCAGCAGCTCCCCTTCTGCTTCGACAATGAATGCTGACCTTAAGGAGATTGCCCAACAGAATGAAATTAGCAAAGAAAATGCGTCGAATCAAAATGCCGCAGATCCTGCCTCATCTACCACGAACACGCCACCTATTTTTAGCAGCAGCTCCCCTTCTGCTTCGACAATGAATGCTGACCTTAAGGAGATTGCCCAACAGAATGAAATTAGCAAAGAAAATGCGTCGAATCAAAATGCCGCAGATCC
>JAJYDV010000001.1:136863-190885 GCA_021777375.1 bacterium
CGAACACGCCACCTATTTTTAGCAGCAGCTCCCCTTCTGCTTCGACAATGAATGCTGACCTTAAGGAGATTGCCCAACAGAATGAAATTAGCAAAGAAAATGCGTCGAATCAAAATGCCGCAGATCCCACCTCATCAGCCGGATCTTTGAATCAGCTATCTCCGGATCATACATTTACGGCAGGAGCAGTGACAGGAACTACCTCAGTTAATGGCGTTTCGCCTTCTCAAGCTATGAAAGTTGAACGTACTATGAGCCCTACTGCCAACACTGCTTCTCCTTCGCCTGCATTTGGATCGGGCTACCCTCCATCTTCAACTTATGCAGTACCAGTACCTCCTTCTCAAACATCTGCAGCATCGGGTATAGTTGTCTCTGCTTCTGATACACACTTCCATAAACCTGGTGATTCAATTTCTGGGTGGGGAGGTAGGCCAGCACTAGATCCAATTAATCCTATTTATGATCCTAAGAAAAAGATCCAAGAAACTATTCCTAAATCAGAAACTCAACCCCTAGGGCACATTCAACCTTAAGGTTTGCTGTTAACGATTAGTTTGAGGTATCTAGATACATCATTGAAGTCAATAAATCTATATACGTTCATGCTAATCTGCTTAGCAAAATTTAAATAATCTTGATGCCCACTGATTAGAAGACAATTCTGCGGTGGCTCGCCTAAATCCTTTAAAGCTGCTTTAAAGAATGATTCACTTAGCAAGGGATCTCCATAAGTTGATGGTCCGGCAATTAAGTCGAATTCTTTTAACTGCTCATTAAAATTAGATAATAAACTAATTTCTTGCTCGCCAATGTTAGCGATGATACTAACTTTCAAAAAATGCATATGAAGGGCTTCGACAAGCTTAATAAAAATTTCGGGTATATCAGATTCAAAAAGTTTAAAGTTTTCGGTTAGGCTTTTTTCGTTTCCAGATATATATTCTAGTGCTCCAGTTAAATACTCAAATGTAGATAAGCCCATAAAGTAGTCGTCTAACTGTTTTTGAATTTTGCTTGCTGATTGCTCATCTTTACTTAAAAGCTCTTTTTCAAAGTTTTCAAATACGTCAGGGATCACTACGCTATAAAAATCAAAAATTACTGCTCTTATCACTAGACAATCCTATCATATAGGCTAAGGTTAATTAAGGTTGTTTTTATACTGTAATTGCGTTCGCTCTACGCAAAACTGCTAATTATCTGTGCCACCACCCCCGCCGTCACTTCCACTGCTTGGAGCAGTTATATAAACGGGAGTAATTATCTTCTGAATAATAATTTGGGTTTGAATCTTCGGAGCAACGGGCTTGGCTACAACTTGAAAGTCATAGTAAGGTAGTGCGGTGTAGTTTGTTGCAAGTCCTACGATGCGGTAAATGCCTGGTTTTTTAAACAGGTTTGGCCATTTCGCGAAACTTTGTGTGTAGGATTTGCCAGCCGGTATGACTTGCTGTTTAGGTTCTCCGGCGCAAGCGGAGGCAGATGCCCTGTCGTTGATGCGAACCCAGGAATTATTGGTCCAGGTGTAAGTATATAGAGGCTGGCCTGGGCAATTATTAATCAGGGTAATCGATTGGCTTAGACCATTTCTTATGGTGTAAGTTATAGGGTCTCCTACGGTGTACTTTGTTTTGGAAGTGCTCAGTTGTATTGTGCCACTAGCAAAGCTCAGAGTGTTGATACGTTTTACTTGCCAGTACATAGCAAGAATGAAAGATGTGATCAGTAGGGCGTATAAAAGAGCCCATCCGATTAGCCGTTTTCTTTTATTACGCACGCGTATAGTAGTCAGCGCACTAGATTGATTCATTCTGCGCGTACTCTCCGGCGCAGTCGGTAAACTATTGCAACGGCTACCGCCACGCCAATTATTATCCATAGAATGCGGAAAATTCCGTGCATCAAGTCAGTGCCCAGATAAAGTGCATGGAAGAAGACGAAAATCATTGTTAGGTATGCTAAAAAATGAAAGAGCTTCCAGGTATGCGGTTTTTTATCTACCCAGAGAATAGAGGTTAAGATGATGGCTATGACGAAATACATCGAGAATACGCCTAGGGCTACGTAAAGCGATCCTAAGTGGTACCCAGCAAAAGATACTTCTCGGTAATGCGAAAGGAAAGGCACTAATGCTTGTGCAACCGTGAAAGGTACGTATTTATCAAACAACAATGCAATTACATGTATAGCTCCGGAAACGGCGAATACATAGGCAATGGATTTGTGTGTAGCCCAGGCCGTGAGCGGTTCTAAAAATTTAAAACTTGTTCCAGTTATGAAACCTACTCCGGACAGCATTAAAAGAGCTAACGAACCGGCAGCCACAAATCCGGCTGCTCGAGTAATATACCAGGGCCAAGACAACTTTGCTCTGGTCGCAAGACGTTTTGAAACTGTAGGACCCTGAACGGGATTGACTAAAATATCTGGAGGATTTTCGGAGTTTATATTTTGGCTGGTAAGCGAAGTTGTAATCGTACTGGCAAAAACCGTAATGTTATTACTAAGACCGACAGCTATAAATACAAAAGATAGGATAATTAAAGCGACTAAATTACGCATGTTAATTGTTGATTATTATATCATTACCGTAATAAACAAGTTTTGGTTCTTGACTAGCCGAGCGACATTGGAAAAGCGCAGACTTAACTCCTTGTTTTTCAAGGAATGGTAGACCTTTTTTGCTTCCAAGTATAACCGCGCAACCCGCTAAAACATCAGCTCTTAGAGTCGTATTTGCATATACCGTAGATAACAGTATGTCGGTTCTGGCTGGTTTAGCGGTTTTTGGGTCGATAAGATGGTGCCATGATTTTCCATTCTTTTTACCTTGATGTACGGTTATACCGGAAGTTGCGACACCGCTTGGGTTATCGATAAATAGTCTTGCTACCTCTCTGGTTTGATCAAAGGCACTCTGGATCCCAATATTCCATTTGTCTCCATGTTCATCTCGGCCGCCTACTAAGATATCGCCACCAAAAGATAACCAGTATCCGGATATTATGCCGGTCAGCACGCCGCGTAGTTGGTCTGCCAGGTAACCTTTACCGCAACCTCCAAGATCTATCGCGGTACCATATGGTATCTTTGCCCAGTCCTTGCCAATTTCTAGTTTATCAATTGTCGAAATCGATCTTTTGGAATAATCATTAACGGCGTCTAGCTCCCGTCCTGGTACTCGGGAACGAACGTAACCGGACAATTGAAGCGCTGGTAGAATAAACGGGTTGTATAAGCCATCGGTTTCTACAGCCATTTCTCTGGCAGCTTTAAGAAGGGCTTTAAAGCTAGGGGTAATAGTCTGTTTTGTGCCAGCGTTGTTATTAAAAATAGAAAGCTCGCTGCCAGGGAGAAAACGGCTAAATTGCCTTTCAAATATAAATATTTTGCCCCAAAGTGATCGGAATAATGACTCAACTTGGATTTTTGGAGCTTTACTAACTAGCGAGATTCCAGTCTTGCTCCCGAGTGCAATTGCTTCTTGGTAGTATTGCATAGGAGTTCTTAGATACATCGACCGGACGGTGTTGTTTGACAAGTTGGTGCCGGAGCTGTTATTGGAGAAGCGTAGATAGGAGCAAGAGTTTGGGTCTGCAGATTACTGCTGCCGGAACTTACACCGCCACTGCTTGCCGGTGTAGTGGGCGATGTTATAACGTCAGGTGAAGGTGGGATACTATTAACAAGCTGATCAAGTTGTTGCTGGCGAGCATTGGTAATTAAGTAAGGCGTTGTCTTAGTCGGTTTTAGTGTTGTAGTAGGCGGCAAGTTCCTCAAGAGGTCGCTTACTGTAACAGTGAAGGTTCCCAATACTAGACAAATAGCCCCTAATGCATAAACGTTTGACGGCCAACTGCGCAAAATACTAGTTTGTTTTGGAGATGACTGGGTAAAAGCTTCAGTTAACACGTTGCTTCTAGGTACTCCCTGCTTTGCAAGTAGTCCGGATGAAGCTTTCATAAATACTGGCGGACCGCAAATAAAGAATCGGCGATCGTTATATTTTTTGTCAGTTACTTTATCGAGGAGATCTGCCGTAATATATCCGGTTGTAACCTGTTTTTGCGGGAGTTTATCAATTGGGCCATTACCAACTACAAAAATGACTTTTAGATTTGGATGCTCAGTCTCAATTGATAAAAGCTCATCTTTAAAAGGTACGTCATCCTGAACGGCGCAGCTATAAAGCAAGGTAACTTCATTTGTGGCGTTTAAGACGTTTAAGTAGCGCAGGATGCTCATAAATGGCGTAACGCCGATTCCGCCGGCCATAAAAACAGCTTTTTCGTCACGGACAGTATCGAAAATGAAGCCTCCAAAGGGCCCACTTATCTCAACTATGTCGCCCTTCTCAAGCTTACTTAAAGCAGTGGTGAACTTGCCGCGAACGCGCATGCTGAACTCGAGCTTATGCTGGTCTGTTGGTGAACTAACAATCGAGAAACAGCGGGTGTCTGATTGCTTGCCGTGACGCCTTTCGTAACTAATTGCAGCATATTGTCCAGGCTGAAAAGCTAAAGGACGCTCAGATTCGTCACGCAACAAAGTTAACAGTAGCGTTGAAGGAGTAATTTTTGACGTTTCAGATACAGTATAGGTGTGCATGCTTACGCTTATTATAATAGCAAAAGAGGCACTACATTCTCTAGATATAACCCCAAGTTTCGATAAAGTTTTTATTTATGCGAAGTGTGGCGCAGAAGCAAAAAATATCTTCATCTTAATAACCTAAACTGGCATTTTTTAAATAAAATTACGTTTACGTATTTAGCATGGAAACCGCCGCCGAGCTTGATTATCGAATCTAGCAAGCGCTAATTATGCTAGGTACGTTTAAGATAAAATGCCATCCATAATAAAGTGAAGCCAGTTGGTAGGCAGTTTCTTCAAGCGGTGCACTTATTTGGGGACTGGAGTCTAAATCGGCGACGTTAGCGTCCTTGCAAATAGCAGTTGTTACTTGAGATTGCGATGGAGCGTAGCCTAGTGTCATAACCGTTGGTTCTTGGGTTGCTAAGGCGTCCCAAGCCAAAATGTTTAAAGCTCCGTCATTGCATTGAATTGGCGACGGGCTACCATTAGAGGCGTAATTTAAACTTTCCTTGCAAACAGAAATTTTCGATGGTACGTTCGCCGGTTTAAGTGTGGGGTTAGATAAGGTTGTGCTCGAAAAAGAGTTTCCGCTTACCTTGCTAGAGTTGCTTGAAGAAACGGTATATATTGCAAAGACGATAGCTAAGATAGACAAAAATCCCGCTAGCCCGATGACAAATGAGCGCATAACAGATAATACTTTAGCTCATAAGTCGGCGCAAGGTAAACAGCAGATTAATCATCACCCCGGTTGATTGGGTTGGTGACTAAATCAATTTTGACTTTAATTTTTTAGATAATTTAATACAAGATTTTTTAGTTAACGCTAATTTTTCCAATAAGCTGAGAAGTTTCTTAAAAGATTTTAAAATACATTATTGCTTCAAATGCTTAAATTCAAGACTTTCAATCCTGCTAGCATTATATTTAACTGAGGTGGAATGCCGAATTTTATTTATTTGATGCTTGTTTGCCTACCGGCCAAGCTATTTTCGTAACCAATACCTAGATTTCTTTTATTTCTTACTAGACGTAGAGTTATTACGAGGACCTAAACAGACCATTAAGGCTTAAGATGCGCAAACTATTTTTTATTTTACTTATTTTAGCCATTGTCATCTTCGGTGCTATCTTTAGCTATAAATTGATAGCTGAGCACCCTGTTATAGCGAGTAATCGCACCAAAATATCGCAAGGTGTTAATAAACCAGTGAGCGGCGCGCAAGCTAATCCCTTAAGTCTATTTCCTAACTCTCAGATTACTTGCAGCAGCAGTGTTTCGCTTGTGCCCTTATCCGTGGACTATACCATCACAGGAATGAATTGTCTTTCGGTGCCAGGCAATACGATTGCTGTAATTTGCAACGGCACTATTATGCAGCGGGCAACAACTGTAAGTATTGGCTGCTATCCCCCGGGCCACTATACTTCGGCTGATCACCTGATTTGCAGCGGTTCTACCAATGAGCAAAGTAATCCAACTAATCTTTCTTTAAGCTATAACTGTGCGCTTCCGAACCTTTCGTCAACTACAACCATTTATTCTTGTAGTGGCAGTATAACTAACTACGGGTCTCTATCTATTAATTTGCCTCTAGATACCAACTGCAGTCGAGCCTAGAGACTGTCGCAATGTTATAAGTTAGCGCACTGCTATGCCTACTCCGAAAGAGCTCAACAGAACAAGTAATACGAACACCGTTACATAGGCCATGCGCTTATCATGAGTTGCTAAAAACAGTTGTGATGATACCGCGACTCTAAGGATTGGCGTGAGTATTAGAAGTAGTATCCCGAGTTCAATATATGCTAAACCGCTGCCCGATATAAGTCCGGAAAAAAGAGCGCCTGGCGAATGCGGAAAAGTAAAGTTCGAAGCCGTAAACTTGTGGAAAGAACCCACTTTAAACGGATTAATTGTTTGATTGTTGAAATGTGCAAAGATAATGATCAGCCCAATAATAATTATTGCTGCACTTAAGCTGACGCCAATACGAAGTACGCGGCTAACTAGAGCTTCGATTCTCCAGGTCGGAGTATTTTCGGACGAGCCGGTCATAAGCCAACTCCTCTTTGAATCATCTCAATTGCAACAATAATTAACACGACTACTAACAGTCTCTGAATTGATTTCGGTGCAATGTGACTTAGCAGACGCGATCCCGGAATAGCCCCTAGCAAAACACCGATCGCTACCGGAGCGGCAATAAACGGATTAATTTGCCCGCGAGCGAAATAAGCGCCAGCACTAGCGGCGGCCGTTACGCCAATCATAAAGTTACTAGTTGCTGCCGATGCTTTAATTGGCATATGCATGGCAATGTCCATAGCCGGAACTTTTAGAGAGCCAGACCCAACTCCTAGAAGAGCAGAGACTAAGCCGGCAATGTACATCAAAAACAAGCCAAGCTTAGTGTTTTTGACCTTATATATAATCTCTTTTTTCAAGTTGTCGTCGAAGTATGAACCGTGCAAGTTGAGGCTGTTAGCAATTTTGTCATTTGAGATTGCAAGTAATTCGGTTTTAGGACTTTTACGTAGCAAAAGAGCAGATGAGTATATTAAAACTACTGCAAATAAGACAAACAACGCCTTATCCGATATTTTGGTTATTAAGTAAGCGCCGGATATTGCCCCAAGCGTAGTACCTATCTCGAGAAACATACCAGTACGTAAATTGGTTAAGCGTTCTCTGACATAGGTAACGGCCGCGCCTGAAGAAGTAGCAATAACAGACAAAAGCGAAGCACCAATAGCTAGCCGGATATCTATGTGGTAGACAAGAGTTAGTATCGGAACAATTATAATCCCTCCGCCCAGTCCGACTAAAGACCCGAGCAAGCCTGCGGCAATTGAGATCAATCCCAGCGAAAGTACAAAATCGAACGGAGTCATAAACCTATTGTACTTTGCAGCAAGTCATTAAGTGTAATTATTAAGTCAACTATTTCAGAATCAATATTTTACTGACTTTGGTACTTGTCTCAGTTCAAAATAACCTAGACTACTTCACTTAAGATTTTTTATTTAGCTACTTTTTAATTTGAGATGTTGGAATTGGCTCCGGGGACTGGATTCGAACCAGCAACCTAGTCGTTAACAGCGACCCGCTCTACCGTTGAGCTACCCCGGAATAGTTGTGGGTTATTGGTGACTGAATACGTCGATTATAACTGAACATCTAACTGGTGAGCAAATGATTGCAGGCCCTAACGTTTGGATTTAAGTTTTGTCTCTATTTGTCGCTTGGCGCTGCGCTGTCTTAAGGTCTCGCGCTTATCATAGCGTTTTTTCCCCTGAGCGGTAGCGATTTTAAGTTTGATGAACCTACCTTGAGTTAAGATTTCAAGTGGGATAATAGTTTTACCTTGGTGCTTAGTCTCAATTAAATGGTTTATTTCCCTGCGCTTGGCTAGTAGCTTGCGAGTACGAGTTTGCTCAACGTCTTTAATATGAATTGCGCCGGTACCGCTGATCGTAGCATTAATCAGGTATAGTTGATTATCCTTGATGGATACGTATGAGCCGGTCAAATTGCCATGTCCTAAGCGCAAGGCTTTAGTTTCTGCTCCGGTGAGCTCCAGACCCACGATTAGAGTATCCCCGATCATGTAATCATAGCGGGCTCGGCGGTTAACAATTGATTTGGTTGTCCTCTTGGCTTTAGCCATAGTTTAAACTATAGCTTATTACAGGTTTGGATGAGAGAGCAGATATTCTCCGTCATGGTAATTGTTGCTTTTAAACTCCTGTTTCGCAATGTTCCATAGAGACGGGTCGTGGAGAACTATCAATCTGTAATACCAGTACTCAGCTCCCCACATAATGATGTCCTTCATGCCAGTAGATTTGCCAAAAGCGAAGCGCCCCTTGAGCATTGCTGGAGATAGAGATTTATTTTGTTCCGCCAGAGAGGTTTGCGGAATCGGCTGGCCATTTGGCGGCCAGGCTTCGGCCTGCAGCTCGTCAATGATCATATTTTTGCCTTGATAGATTTCTTGAGTGCCGGCTAAAAATGCATAAAACCAACCAGGAAACGGGTATTCAATATAGCGGTGGGTAATGTTAGCGTCCCAAACCCGCTTATAAATGGATATCCCATAGAAAGTCGGTGTGGGTGATCCGGTTGGGATACCTAGGGCATTATTGCTGCGGTTAATAATTATTGGATGCCTGGGATCAAGACGCTTTAGCAAGTTGTACTCTGTAATTAGTCTGGTGCGGCTAAAATTAGTGCAGCCGCCAAATCCCTTAAGAAAGTATTCGTTTTCCAACTGCCAGGCCTCTAGAGCCGGATTGGTCTTGTATCTGTTAATGACGCTACCCATGAAACTAAGTAATTGCGGTTCCCAAGTGCTCATTGGAGCTGCAGTATTTACCCAAGAGGGGGGATGGCACTCCGGCCAACGAGGTTGGCGTAGACCAACAGTTAAAATTACCTTAGCGTGGTATTGATTAGCTAGCCTAAGTTCCCAATCGAGCTGACTAAAATCATAAACATTCTTGTTTGGTTGGATGTCGCTCCAGTAGCTAGTCAGTCGAAACTGGCGTACGCCGATGCTAAGTAAAGCCTGCATGGTTTGCTTAGGATTCACACCTAAACTTTGAGCATAATCCGGGATAAAAGTAACTCCGTAGGTCAAGGGTATGTCGCTTTGCGTAGAGATGTAGTATTCACCTATTCCGGCAAATGTTGAAATAATTAAAAAGGTTAGGACTACTAAAATGAGTATCAGTTTTTGCAACCAACCATAGCGCCAGTAACGCAACGGTAATTCGTACAGGAACAGCAAGCACTTTTTCAGTTTAGAAGCGTAGATTTCAGTATTAAGTGGCATATAATAAAGCGGTGTTAATGAAGAAAAATCTAAAAGTCAGCATTATTATCCCAGTATACAACGACGCCGACAGTCTGCTTGCCTGCCTTAATAATATTGAAAAACTGTCAGTTAAGCCTTTTGAAGTAATTGTCGTAGATAATAACTCAAGCGACCAAACTCGTGAGATTGCAAAAAGCTTTAACTTTGTCTCATTAATTAGCGAGAGTAAGCAAGGTGTTGTACACGCCCGCAGCAGCGGTTTCGATGCGGCCAAGGGTGACATCTTGGCACGAATTGATGCCGATACACTACTTTATGATGGTTGGATTGAGCAAATCGTCGGACTTTTCAGCAGAGACTTCGATTTGGCTGCCGTATCCGGGCCCCCTGATTACTATGACATTATGCTGACTAAAACAGCCAATCGGATTGATCATCAAATCAGGAAGTTTTTGGCTAAGCATTTAGCGAAACATTTGTTTCTGTATGGATCAAACATGGCTATTCGCCGTACTGCCTGGAGAGGTGTGAAAGCTACTTTATGCGCCAAAAATGGCATTCATGAAGACATTGATCTGGCGATCCATCTTCAGCTTGAAGGTTATCGCGTAGCATATGATGATCAGTTGGTAGCCGGTGTTTCAATCCGCCGCGTCGGAGGAAGTTTTAGTGATTATGTTCGATACTCGCTCATCAGTCCGCGTTCATATTCAGTCCATGGACTGCGCTATCATCGCTTTATCTATCCGGTCGTAATTCTATGCTGGGTGCTTTATGCTCCGGCACACCTGTTCTTTTTAGGATACGATCGTGTTAGCGGCTCGTTTTCGTGGCACACTTTTTGGCTGAATCGCCGCCGTCCGGTGCGAATCGATCCGACGGTTAACGTTTCTTAAAGATTAGGCTTGGTGACTACTAGGTGCATCGGTTGTTCATGAATACTGACGCTAATCTGGCTTTGAGCAGGAATAATCTTAGCTTCGCCATCAAACTGCGCTAAGATATCTTGCTCGATGACAAATGAATCTTCTTGCCCTAAATTAAGAAATTCACCACTAGGCTGTCCCATAATCATGCTTTTAGATATGTAGTGGAATAAGTCATGGCGTTTCGGAATCTGGTAACGAAAAAGCTCGGGCTGAGTTAGATTGGTGGGAAAGCGTAAATACTTAGCCATAATGCGGGAGTTAATGTAGCCGAAATCAAAAAATTCTTGAGTACCATTTTCCGTGCGGATTAGACTTTGCTGTGAACTAAGCAATCCATATATTCCTAATGGCAGCTCGCTTAAAGAACGGCTAAGGGCATACTTAGCGAGCAGGCTGCTACGGTACGTGTCACGGTTTAGAAACTCGTTACTTGCCACCAAGGCAGATGCGCCTAGGGTGGCGTAAAAGGCGGCGGGATACATTTCTTGCTTTTGATTAGGTAAAGTTATGTCAAAGCGGATTGGACGAGTTTCGACTATCCGGCTGTTACTTAGGGCCATTTCTGGATGACGGAGGGATAGTTTGGTATGTGTCGCTCTGGTGCCATCTTCAGCGTTGCCGCCGCCAAGACTCCAGACCGGTGTTTTTTTAGCCTTTTCTGTCAAATTGTTGGAAATAATGGTGCGAACTACGCTATTAAAAGTTCCGTCTCCAGAAATAACGAGAAGTAAATCGCTGCTTTCTAGTGAGTTACGGATAATTTCTTTAGTGACGTGATCATCTTTGGCGGTCATGACGGTATTGATTTCAAAAGGAGAGACATCGATTAGCCGCTGCAGTCGTTTTTGGCCACGTCTTTTAGAGCTGCTAACCGGATTGATTAGAGCAGTAGCGTACCTTACTCGGCTTAAATCTTCGACCATCTGATGTTTGACGAAACTGCTTGTCTCTTATCTTCAAGTGAAGCTTAACATTACCCTGCTTAATAATCTATACCTTTATTTGCTAAAAAGTTTTTATCGAAATGATGAGTTAATTTTTTCATGTCAGTTGCGATATCTACTAAATCTAACAGTTCGAATTTAAAGTTACGACCAGTTAGACAAAGGCTGGTCTTAGGGTGACGCTTTAAGATTAGCTGTTTGAGGTCGCTAGTTTTTAGTAGGTGATCATTTACGGCATTATTTATCTCGTCGCAAATTACTAAGTCATACTCGCCACTACTGGCACACTTCATGGCGGTTTTGAGTGTTAGTTCAGCGGCTAGCTTATGTTCTTCCAAAGTAACATCTTTAGCGCTTAGGTCGCCGGCGTTATAAAAACCCTTGCCGCCCTTATAGAAAAAAAGTTTTTTTTCGTACAGCGGTTGAATTTGTTTGATGAAAACGTGTTCGCTAACCTCCCAGTGCTTAATAAATTGAACGAAAGCTACACGCCAACCATTACCGAGTGCCCGTGCCATTAACCCAATTGAAGCGCTGGTTTTGCCTTTCCCTTCGCCGGTAAATACCACAACTACCGATTCTTTGGTTTTATATCTCTCAAATGCCATAGTTAGTTGCCTGTATTATATAATGTCTCGGGAAAGCTTACTGCTACATCGTAATTAATGAATTTACTGGTGTATCAATTTGTATCTCAAGTTTTGGCTTTGATTTCATGCTTTCCAATTTATCTTGAATGGCTAAGCTAGCAACCATTCTTAGCATATTAGCCCGCTTGGAGCGGGAAATTACTAATTCCGGATTTAAGTCATCGTCTAAGTCTTTGTTTCTTAAGTGAGCAAATATCTCGGTTTCGACTTCTTGTTGCGTAATATCGCTCGCTACGGCATCGTCTACTCGGGGATCGAAATCAATATCTAAAAAGGCTCGGGAGTTGTTTATTACTTGAAATAAGAAACCGTAGTACTCTAATACGTCCGTGCCGTGTTTTTGTTCTATTTCAGACAGATGTTCACTGGCGTTCCCGTGAATCGGGTTACGCCTCAGTTCATCTAGCGCCAACTCGGCAGCCTCCGGCGCTTCGAGAATCCCTTTTATTACTGCACCAGGAGCGTAGTTAACTTCAAAGTCATTTTCGTTATACACTTGTCACCTTCCTTGGTAGGTGTATCTTAACACTTCTTTACTAAGATGTTCTGTTGAAATTCTAACTAAGTATGCTAATAGATTAGGCAGCCAAACCGTGTGCAGCTAGGGCTGAGTCAATTCTAGGGCGATCGAAGCCAATAATTATGTCACCGCCAATATCTAATACCGGAATGCCGCGCTGGCCGCTTTTTTCAACCGCTGCGTTACCATTAGCCGGATCGCTCTCGACGTCAAGATCTGTATACTTAATGCCTTTTTGGTCTAGATATTGCTTTGCAGCGTGACAAAAGGCACACCAAGTGGCCGTGTAAATGGTTACCGTTGTATCCTTATCGCTTGCCATAGTATTTATTATTATACATCTATATTTGAAGATTTGCTGAAGAGCGGCAAGCTTAAATTTTATAACGTTTAGCGGATATCTGTTACAATTTAAGAAATGTCTAGTGAGATGACCGGCAGACAGCCGGCTAAGATGAATCAGGCGCAAAAAGAGCGTGCTAGAAAGACGGCCATGAATTTATTTATGGGTGCTGTATTAGACATGAGCTGGCAAATGGCAATAGTCGTACTGGTTCCTATAATTGGCGGTGTCGAGCTCGACAAACACTGGCACACCACGCCGTGGCTAACGATTTGCGGTTTTATTATCGCCATGTTTGGAACTTACCTGGTCATTAAGCGAATGCTGGCGGCGTATGGGGATACTAGCCTCAGTAATCCTAAGGATAAAAAATGAATTTTTGGACAAACCATGTATTTGCTTCTAGCGGCCCGTCGGTGCATATTGCGCCTCAGGGTTTGTTCCATATCTGGCATTTAGCAATTACCAACTCGATCTTATTTGGCTGGATTGGCACGATAGTAATGATTATTCTTTTTATTTGGATTGCACGCCGGATTACCGTTAAGCCTAAAGGCGGGATTATCCAGTTTATTGAAGTGATTGCGGAATATATTGGCGGCACCGTAGAGGACGCTTTTGATGAGAAAGCTAGAGCCCAGAAGTATGTGCTTTACTTTGTGCCCTTGTTTTTCTTTATTTTATTTAATAACCTGCTTGGATTAATTCCGGGGATTGGTGACCCAATTACCTACAACAGTACGGCACTACTTAGACCACTGACGGCAGATTTTAATGCTACTCTTGCGATGGCGGTTATTACTATGGGATTGGTCTATACTAGCTCGATTCGTGAGGTAGGATTGAAGGGATACTTCGGTCATTTCTTTGTCGGTAGCTTAAAGAATCCGTTCTATATATTTCTAGGCTTAATAGAGATGGTCACTGACCTGACTAGAGTAATCAGCCTGTCGCTTCGTCTTTTCTTAAATATTTCGATCGTTGAGATTATAGTAGTTGTCTTCGCTTGGCTCGGACACGTGATCGCTCCGTTTACCGCCGCTCCATTTTATTTACTCGATTTGTTTGACGATGTGCTGCAGGCCTTTATTTTTGTGCTTCTAGGCACAATGTATCTGGCGATTGCAGTTAATCACGGTTCTGCTCATTCTAACGCGAAAGACAGCTTGACCGAGACCGTGCTTCCTGAAAGAATTAAAGCGAACGCCTGAGATAGAGGTTATTGACGTTAGTTGTGAATTAAATCAATTTAAAGGAGAAGAGATAAAGTATGGTAACGATTCTAGCAACATTAACACAGCCGCAAGCAATGCAGACTATCGCTAAAGGTCTAATGATTGGTGGCGGCTTTATTGGGCCAAGCATTGGAATGGGTGTAGTCGGTGGCAGCTACTTGCAAGCTACCGGAAGAAATCCGGAGTCTAAACTATTAGGTCAGGCTTTAGTGTTCGTAGCAATTATTGAGCTTTATGCCCTTTTGGCGTTTGCTTCGGTGTTTTTTATCGCCTAGAGAGTATTAATAATAATTAGAAGACTTAAGTAAGAGAGTAAAAATGATAGGATTGGCACAAAACTTTGGCAGTTCGACAGGACTAGGAGCCCTAGGGCTAAGTGCGTCAGCTTTTGTAATCCAGTTGGTGACCTTTATTATAGCCCTGCTGGTTTTGCGCAAGTGGGCCTTTAAGCCAATCATGAAAGTTCTTAATGAGCGGCGTGAAGCTATTGAAAAGGGTGTTAGTTTAGGTGAGCAGATGCAGAGAGAAAAAGATGAGCTGGAGACTAAAGTTAACCACACCTTGACCCAGACTCGTCAGAAAGCAGATAAGATTTTAGCTGACGCCTCGGCTACTGCTAGGCAGATGGTGCATGAAGCTGAGGATCAGGCCAGAGCTAAGGCTGAAGTAATTATTAAAGACGCATCTGAAAGGGGTTTACTCGAAACTAAGCGAGCCTGGCGCAAGCTTGAAGGACAGTTGACCGGTTTAGTGACCGACGCTACGGAGGCTGTAATTGGCGAGAAGGTAGATTCCGCTAAGGATTCGGAGCTTATTAACCGCGCCTTAAAGGAACAGATTAATTCATGAAGGTAGCGCGTAGACAAATCGCCTCCGTCGTTTCGGATCTTAGTTTTAAGACTCCGATAGACAAATTAGCTAACCAGGTTGCTGCCTATCTATTGGTTGAACGTAGGAGCAATGAGCTAGATTCGCTGATGCGTGACGTTATGGAAAATCGTGCTCAGCAGGGCACCGTAGAAGTGGTTGCGGTAAGCGCTCATGATTTGGATTTGCAGACGCTTGCAGATATCAAACGTGAAGTCCTAATGCATTATCCTAAAGCTCAAGAGGTTATTGTCAGCCCAAGACTCGACTCATCGCTGATTGGTGGCGTGCGATTAGAATTTGCTAATGCCCAGTTGGACTTAACCCTTAGGGGGAAATTAAATCGCTTTAAACAATTAATGACTTACGGAAAGGACGAATAGTGGCTGAGATCTCGATTCAAAATTTAAGTGCGGATATTCGCCGGGCCATAACTGAACTGAAAAGTCGCCCGGAAATCGAAGAAGCCGGAATTGTCACCCGCGTTGGTGATGGTATTGCCTGGATATATGGATTAAGACGTTGCGGCTTTAGTGAAATGATTGAGATTGAAGGTTTAAGCGGTAAACCGGTTACAGCTTTCGCTTTTAATTTAGGCGACGATGAAATCGGTGCAGTACTCTTGGGTGAGGATACTGAAGTTAAGGCTGGTGCAAAAGCCTCACTGAGCGGTAAAGTGCTTGAAGTGCCTGTCGGTCCGGAACTAGTTGGAAGAGTTGTTGATCCCTTAGGACGTCCGTTGGACGGCGGCGAGCCCATTAAGACTAAGCAGACCGCTCGGGTAGAGCGCCGGGCACCGGGCGTGCTGGATCGTAAAAGCGTTCATGAACCGCTAATGACCGGTATTATGGCAATTGATGCAATGATCCCAATTGGTCGCGGACAGAGAGAGTTAATCATTGGTGACCGTCAGACTGGCAAAACAGCCATCGCTATAGATACGATGATTAACCAAAAACGCCAAAAGACAGGAGTTATTAACGTTTACGTGGCAATTGGCCAGAAGTTGAGCAAGGTTGCCCGGTTAGTAGATAGACTGAAACGTGAGGGTGTGATGGAGCAGACTATTGTCGTGGCAACTTCTCCTGCCGATCCGGCCGCCCTTCTCTACCTAGCTCCCTACGCTGGTTGTGCAATGGGCGAATACTACCGCGATAACTCGGCCCATGCCTTAGTTATTTATGACGACTTATCGAAGCACGCCGTTGCCTATAGGCAGATGAGTCTCCTTCTTCGACGTCCACCAGGACGAGAGGCCTACCCGGGGGATGTTTTTTATTTGCATTCACGCTTGCTGGAGCGGGCTGCAAAATTAAGCGACGATCAAGGTGGCGGTTCATTGACTGCGCTGCCGATTATTGAGACTCAAGCTGGTGACATTTCTGCGTACATTCCGACGAACGTAATTTCGATTACTGATGGTCAAATTTTTATGGAAACGAACTTGTTCTATCAGGGTATTCGACCGGCTATTTCAGTTGGTTTATCAGTTTCGCGAGTTGGTGGTGCCGCACAGACCAAGGGAATTAAGAATGTGGCTGGTGGACTTCGTTTGGCCTTGGCGCAGTTCCGTGAACTAGCCTCTTTTAGCCAGTTTTCTACCGATCTTGATCAAGATACCAGAAGCCGCATTGAGCGCGGTCAACGGCTTACAGAGCTACTAAAACAGGCCCAGTACACTCCTTACGCATTATGGGAGATGTATGCTGCAATACTTGTCACAACCGCAGGCTTACTAGACAAAGTGCCGCTAGAAAAGATTAAACCTGCGGAAGCTGAGTTGCTACGCGAGCTTCAGGCCAAGCACTCTAAGATGATTGAGCAGATTAATAGTGGTGCGCTTCCAGAAGACCGCCAAAAAGAAGCAATTTTAAGTGTCGGCAAGACTATTGCAGCTTCTTACGAGCCGGCTCCTGAAACTAAGAAAAAGGCAAAAAGCGAGTAAATAGTGACATCGACAATATTACTTAAGCGACGTATCGGATCAATCCGTAACACCCGGCAGATTACTAAAGCTATGGAGTTAGTGGCCGCATCAAAAATGCGCCGGGCTCAGGACCAGGCTTTACGTAGCCGCTCCTATAGAGATGAGACTTATGGCTTACTGACGCGTTTAAGTACCATGAGCGAAGTTACTCGTCAGCCGCTTTTTAGTGTTCGTTCAGTTAAGACGCGGCTTTATGTAGTTATTACATCTAATAGTGGTTTAGCTGGAGCCTATAACGCTAACGTGCTTAAGATGCTGACCAATGAGGTAATGAACGACCGTGACAACGGCATTAAGAGCCAGGTTATTGCTGTCGGTAATAAAGGAGCACAATTTGCGCGCCGTACTGATGCGATTGATTTGATTGCGGTTTACTCGGCTTTTGGCGATTCACCAAGTGCTAATGATTTGCGTCCGATACTAAATACTATTGTCGAGAAGTATTTAAAACACGATATTGACCAAGTCAGACTTATTTACACAATGTTTAAATCTAACCTGGTTCAGATAACGACCCAAATCAATTTGATGCCGGCGGCCATTGATGATGATCACGAAAAACATGACTCATTTACGAATTTTGAACCGGATATTGAAAGTGTGCTGCACTACACCGGGCTGCGTTTAATTGAAGCTCAGTTATGGCAAGCAGTATTAGAGGGATTAGCTTCTGAGCAATCGGCGCGAATGCTGGCCATGAAAAATGCTACGGATAATGCCGGAGAGCTAATTGATGAATATACGTTGGAATTTAATACCGCCCGCCAGTCAGCAATTACCCAGGAGCTGGCCGAAATTTCCGGTGGGGTTGAAGCAATGAAGGATTAAAAGGAGTAGTGTAATGACAGCAGCAGAATTAAAGACAACTAAAATTGGCAGCGTTAGTCAGGTTGTTGGCGTAGTCGTAGACGTTTCGTTCGATGTCGATTCCCTGCCGGAAATTTATAACGCTTTAGAAGTTGAGCTGGAAGGTGAAAAATTAGTTTTAGAAGTTGCTCAACACCTCAGCGAATCTAGTGTCCGGGCGATAGCGCTTGGCTCCACTGACGGATTAAAACGCGGTGCAAAAGTAAAAGACAGCGGCAGTGCAATTAGCGTTCCGGTTGGCAAGGAAACTTTGGGCCGAATGTTTAATGTCATTGGTCAGCCAATTGACAAGTTAGGGGGCAACTTTAGTGAGTTTGCTCCAATTCATAAGTCGCCTCCTTTATTGGTTGATCAATCCGGACAAGTTGAAATTTTGGAAACCGGAATTAAAGTTATTGACCTGATTGCCCCAATTACTAAAGGTGGTAAGGTCGGACTATTCGGCGGGGCCGGAGTCGGTAAAACCGTTCTAATTCAAGAGCTAATCAACAACATTGCCAAGTTTCATTCCGGCGTGTCGGTATTTGCCGGAGTCGGCGAACGAACTCGTGAGGGTAACGACTTATATAACGAAATGGAAGAGTCCGGGGTAATTAAAAACACTTCCCTAGTTTTTGGGCAAATGAATGAACCACCCGGAGCCCGTTTACGAGTTGGTCTCTCAGGACTGACAATTGCGGAAGGCTTCAGGGATAAAGGCAGTGATGTGCTTTTGTTTATTGATAACATCTTCCGCTTTACACAAGCTGGAAGCGAAGTGTCTGCCCTACTTGGTCGTCTCCCCTCGGCCGTAGGTTACCAGCCAAACCTGCAGCAGGAAATGGGTGCTTTACAGGAGCGAATTACTTCGACCCGCGAGGGATCAATTACTTCAGTTCAGGCCGTTTATGTGCCGGCAGACGACCTTACCGACCCGGCTCCAGCAACTACTTTCGCCCACTTAGACTCGACGATTGTGTTGAGCCGTGCATTAACTGAGCTTGGGCTGTACCCGGCAGTTGATCCGCTTGACTCAAACTCTTCAATTCTTGACCCGGAAATTGTTGGTGTTGAACACTACAATGTCGCACGTGAAGTTCAGCTGGTTCTGCAGCGCTACAAAGATCTTCAAGACATTATTGCAATTTTAGGCATGGAAGAGTTGTCTGACGAAGATAAGAAAACTGTCGATCGGGCGCGGCGTATCCAGCGCTTCTTGACTCAGCCGTTTTACGTCGCCGAGACCTTTACTGGTATGGGCGGTAAGTACGTTAAGCTGAGCGATACGATTCGAGGCTTTAAAGAAATTCTCGAAGGTAAACATGACGATAAAAGCGAGCAGGCATTCTACATGAAGGGTTCGATTGACGAAGTTAAAGAGGAAAAGTAGTGATGTTTCATCTCAAACTTGTGACATTAACCGGCACTAAGTTTGAGGGTGATGTCTATGAAGTGTTATTGCCGACTTTGGATGGTCAGATCGGTATTTTACCCAACCATATGCCGCTAATTAGTGTCGCGACCACGGGCGTTATTAGCGTGCGTAAAAACCCGCATGATACTGAAAAGCAAATGGATCACTACGCAACATACGGCGGTGTGATTGAATTCGAACATAACAATCTTCGGGTAATTGTCGACGAGGCTGATGCCGCGGAAGGGATTAATGAAGCTGAGGCTCAAAAGGCTTTTGATAGGGCTAAGCGTATGCACGCTGAAGCTAAGGATCAGGTATCGCTGGAGCATGCCCAGGCTTTAATTGATCGTAGTGCCGTACGGCTTCAGGTTGCAAACTTGCACCGCAGGCACCGTCAAAGATAATTTTTGGTTTTCTTGACTTAATTGCTTTTTAATTTAACGCCGCAAAAAGCGCAGCGCGTTGCTTTAATTGGAATTGTACTAAAACACTCCGGGCACTTTTTGTCCGTTGGGTCGGGCGGAGTTTTTAGCCTTGCTGTAAATTCAATAAGTTTATTTAGTGGATGAATTACCAAAAAGAAAACGGCAGCCGCAATCATTAGAAATGAAACCAGACTATTTATAAAATCGCCGTATGCAAAGCGACTATTATTGATCGTAAAATAGTAAGCTGAAAAGTTTGGTTTTCCGCCAACTGCCGAGATTAGCGGTGTTATTAAATCTTTGACTAATGATTGAACGACACCGTTAAAAGCTGCTCCAACGACAAATGCTACGGCTAACTCTATAGTATTTCCGCGAAGTATAAATTTCTTAAAGTCTGACAGCATCGTATTTTACAGCTTTACTCTAGCTATATATTAAGACAATTCAATACAATTATAAATTCATTTGCTACGTAAAATGAAAATTTGTTATTAACTTTTCTATTACGCTAAAGCTTAAAACCTTTACATTTGTATTCATACCTTGTACGCTAAGGATTATAAAATATAAGGAGGTTCCAATTATGGTAATTGGAAGAAAACAGGTGGCTACATTTGTAGCTGAGTTCCTGGGTGTCGGTTTATTGACGCTAACGTATTTAAGCGTTCAGCGTTCTACAATCGGCATTGCCTATTTCGTCGCCATTGCGGCAGGCGTTGCAGTTGCAGCTACAGCGTACTTCTTCGGCGATGTGTCTGGCGCACACATGAACCCAGCCATCACCCTGGCCTTATGGACGGCCAGAAAAGTAGGAACGGTCACGGCGGCATTATACCTCGTGTTCCAAGTTCTGGGCGCCTGGACGGCGTATGGTGTTTACCACTATTTAGTGGGGAATGGCTTTCAGCCAATTGGTGGGCATTACAGTGCACACGTACTAGTAGCTGAAGCTCTTGGCGCATTCGTATTTGCCATGGCTTGGGGTGCTGCATCGGTGCGTAAGATGGAAAACGGCAACCGAGCATTCTTGCTGGGTGGAGCATACGCCTTAGCAATCATTCTTGCAGCAGTGTCTGGTGTCGGTTTCGGTGTCGCCAACCCGGCGGTTGCTCTAGGCATTCGAGCTTGGGCTTTTGCTGGTTCTATGGGCTGGGGCACTTACGTTGCTGGTCCAGTGCTAGGTGCGCTAATTGGCGTCAACCTCTACATGCTTTTGTTCGCGGACTCCAAGTCTACGGGCAGCGGCAAAATGGTAGCTGCTGAGGCGGTAACAACTTCATCGGCTAGCTCTCGTGCTACTCGTGGCAAGAAAAAATCTTCTACTGCAAAGAAGACTCGCCGCTAATATTCAGACTTAAAAAGTTTGGAAGAATTAACTGCCTGCACAAATAGCGGGCAGTTTTTTTTATTGTTTTTGGTAATTCAAAAAATTATCTGACGTTAATAAATTTTTCTCAAAAGCTAGTATGCCTGTAACGTCTTTTCGGTAATCATCAGTAGATGGAAAATCTAAGACCATAACTTTTTCCCAGACTACGTGAACTAAGTCTTCTACATATTTTTCTTCTTCTAAATTAAAGCCTAAATCAATACTTTCAATTACTCCGTCCTCGTTTGGCTCAACAAACTGAATACAAGCTTGAGTGACATTGTAGCCTTTGAATTTTGGAGTATTTTCAAGTAGCAGTTTGTAAAAGTACAGTTGGCGTTTATGGTGCAGGGATTTAATGTCCGATTTGCTCCAGCGGTTATAGCTTGAGCCCGTCTTATAATCAATAATCTTAAGCGTTTTATTTTTACGATCAATATTTAATCGATCGATTGTACCGCTGAGTCGTATATTATTTGCTGCTCCAATTATCGGTTTTGAAGCAAACTCACTTAAATCATCCGGACCAACTATAAACGGAACTTGAATTAGAAATTTATTTAGTGCATCCTTTCCCCGCTCAAGCAATTGCTTAAAGTCCTGGCTCGCTAATTGTCTTTGAGCAAGTAGTGTCTCAAACTTCTCTAAAACCTGTCCAGTCTTCGGAAGTCGCCCCTTAGCAAGCTGCGTTTGCTTGAACAACCAGTCTAGCGTTAAGTGCATAGCGCTACCGTATTGCGCACGTTCTGATTGAGATTGCGGGAACTTTAATACTTCATTTATAAAAAATAGTTGTGGTCCGCCGTCTACGACATTGGTAAAGTTATTTAGGCTAGTTGCGCTGAGACGAAAATTATCCAGCCGATCTTGGAGTAGCGCGGTTCGGTCTGCTTTAAAATCGTCCAAATGTCGGTTCCACCAACTAGGTGCAGTCTCAAGGCTTAGTAACTGATTTGGTTGAGGATATTTTACTTCCTGGTGTATTGAAGGTAAGAATGGCGAGATTAATCGGCCGTCCTGCTGATGTTCATTTAGGTAAGACAGCGGTTCGCTACTGCGACCAGACAAAGTATTTTTATAGCTTGTCAAAATAAGCTTTCTCTTAGCCCGTGATACGGCTACGAAAAGCAAGCGAAGTTTATCGTCATCGTTATTTTTATTAAGTTTTACATGGGCTAAATTTTGCGGTAAAGATATTTTATCCGGTTGGCGCTTTGCACTCTTCCCCCAAACATTATCTACAGCATTAAGTAATATTACAGTATCAAATTCCTGCCCTTTGGCAGCATAGGCGGTCATTAGATTTACGGCATCGACACTTTCGCGAAATGGGGAGCTGTCAATAATAACTAACTTAGCCTTTTTGTAGCTGTCACAATAGTCAATAAAGTCTACAAGTTTTAGTCCTTGCTCACTGGATTCTCTTGCTTTAGAAATCAAAATAGTCAGTTGTCCAAGTAGTTGCAAGGATGCGGTCTCGACTTGCTTGCCTAGCCGTGAGAGTTGCCTAAAATAGTAGCTATAAAAGGGATTTGTGAATGTTGAAATGCTCTTCTCATTTATTGCCAGTTTCTGGCTGCCGAGAAGATAACTAAGAACTAGCTCAAAGGGGGCTTCATTACTTATTTGGTTTAAGCGCATGAAGTATAAGGCGATGGATTTAGTCTCGGGGTTTTCAAAAACAAGCTCCGTCCAAGATCGTCTCAAATTAAATGATTGAAGTGAAAGTTTCCAAATTAAACTAGCCGGTAGTTCCCAGTAAGCGTGACTAAGTACTTTGGGCCAAAGGACATCGGCGGATTTTGAATCATTAAGCTGAATTGCTAGTTTGGCCGCCGAAAGGATTTCGTCTATCCTCGGGTCTTCTAAAATATTGTTTCTTTGTTCGTAATTAGTGGCAATGTTCTTGGCATGTAAAAACGGAATTAGATCGACTAACATTTGATGTCTTGGCGCAAAAACAGCAATCTCTTCAGCCTTGCCACCCTGTTTAATCTGCTGATGAATAAAATTTGCAACCCAAGCTAAAGACTCGATGTCCTTATCTAGTTCAATACGTTCAATGGTTGCATCTTTAGTATTTTTAGCTTTAGATGTTTGCTGTTTAGGAATTAGATCCAGTCTTTCGTTTATTTGATCCCTAATTCTAAAGCTTAAGTCGATAATATCCTGAGTCGAACGATAGTTATTTCTTAACCCTACGAGTTTTACGTTATGGTAAAGATTTAAAAAGCGTTCGATGTGTGAATAGTGGGCTCCTTGGAAACTGTATATTGCTTGATCGTCGTCGCCAACGGCTAAAATGTTCGGTCTTCCTTCGTTAAGCGGGTGATCACCTAATAGCTCAACAAGTTTTAATTGCGCTTCGTTGGTATCTTGAAACTCATCAAGCTGGATGTAAAGATACGTCTCCTGCAGAGTTTGTTTTAAGTCTAAGTTTTCACTAAGCCCTTTAATGGCTAGCATAATCATGTCATCGTAGTCGAATAGCCCACTGTTAGTTAAAAGTTTATTGTAGCGGCGGTAAACTTCCACGAAGGCTTGTTGTTTACGCATTGTTTTGGGCGAACCAACAATAAAACAATTTTGATTATTCTTTTCCAGCCAGCGATCTTTCCATTCGCGCAACGGCGTAGTTTTGTTTAGCTCTTGGGCTTGATCTAAAGCCTGTTCAAGACTTTCTTGCCATAGCTCTTTAAGTGGCACAATGTTCTCGACAGTTGGGCAAAATAAATTACTGGACTCTTCTAACAACCGCTCGAACAATGAAATAGCAGATTTGCTAAGTTTAAATTCTGGATTGAAAATCGTCTCTAAGAGCATATTAGCCTGATTCATAAACGTATTGTTTGACTCTAATATCTGCTCTAAAAGTTCTGGCGTTATAAGGGCCCGTTTGTAGCCGCTGATTAAAGATTTAAGATCGCTATTATAGTAATCATTTTTGAGCGGATTAGCATATGGAAGTTCGGCTTGTATTTTACGCAGTAATTTATCTAATAACAATTCATCGGCAGGTTTGGCGTCTAAAACCTCCTGGTTAAACTGCTCGGGGTAATTAGCAATTAACGTTCTACCAAAGCCGTGATAAGTAGTGACCGTAATATCACGTGCCGCTGGTCCAATTAGTGTCGCTAGGCGCTGTTTGATGGCGCTAACAGCCGATTCGCTAAAGGTTAAGCAAAGAATATTTTCAGCGCTCGTGTCAGTGTGTTTAAGGATGTTCCCTACTCTAGTTGCCAGTAGTTGAGTTTTACCGCTACCTGGGCCGGCGATAACCAGAACTGGCCCTTCCAGTTGATTAACCGCTTCTTTTTGTTCACTGTTTAATTCTTCCATCGCTTTAGCGAAGGCTTTGTCGCTAGGAGTGTTTGCCATAGAAGATTAATTATAACGCTAGCTGAATTGTTTACTGCAGATACTGCACTGTTCAGCTTCACCTGCGCCATAACTAAACCACTGGGGCATAGCTTTACTCCAGGGCTCAAAATAGTGAAAAGCTCTAGCGTCAGCCGCTTGACGGAGCAGCCAGCCAATCCAGCCATAGATACGAACATGACCCCATGAAATACCCGCCCAACCTTCTCTTACTGGTATAACGGTAATTGGCGGATGTGGAACGTAGCTTTTAAATCGCTTGCCTTTAGCGCGACGCCTTAGGTTTTCAGCTACAAAGATTGCGTCATATATGGCGGTTTGGGCCATTCCGCTATAAGGTGTATTGGCATTGTCGCCAAGTACAAAGATGTTTGGCTCGGCTTGAAGGTAAACATCAGTCGCTACTTTATGGTTATAGCTAAGTGCGAAATTGTTTAGGCTAAAGAAAGGGTTATTGGCCGTTCCGGCAGTCCAAATAACAGTATGGCTTTGGATTGGCTTGCCATTAACATTAAGTTCATTAGCTGTTTCCCCCTCTACCCTTTTGTTTAGGTAAAGATGGATTCCCTGACGGCGTAACTGTCGCGCGATAACTCGTCTCATGTCTTTTGACAATTTACTTAAGATTCCAGGTGATGCTTCAACGATATCTATATGGATAGGTCTGTTTTCCAGGCCGTGCAAATAGGCTGTACGTTGTAAGTAGGCCTTGAGTGCACCAGCTAGTTCAACACCCGTAGGCCCGCCACCGACAATTACGTAGTTGAGATCTGGTTTATGGTCGCTTAAAAGTTGAGCGTGCAAATGGGCTTTAAGTTTTTCAACTTCATCAATACTCTTAACACCGTATGAAAGTTCCGCTAGGCCAGGAATATTAAAATAATTAGTTACTTCACCAAGACCCAAAAGCAATGTGTCATAATAATAGCTCTGTCCGGTTTGGGTAGTCAGGCTTTTATTGTGACGATCAATGGAAGATGCATGTCCGTTTCTAAGTGTGACATGTTTACCCTCAAAAATAGTTTTAAGTGGAATCGAAGCGTTGGCTCTCGCGCCGCCGGTTGCTACGTGATAAAGCGTGGGAAAGTAGGTAAGGTTGTCAGAGTCGGAAAGCAGTGTAACCTCGAAGTGTGGGTCTTTACAAAGCTCTAATGCAGCCTTTGTCCCGGCAAAGCCTCCGCCAACAATTAATACTTTTTCTTTTGCCATAATAATTTATACCTATTATATAGCTTATGGTTGTTTTTTGTAACAGCCTTGCTCTAATGAAGCTTAAGCCTTATGCTTAAATATTGGAATGACTAAAAACTTACAGGAATTAATTAAAGCTAGCGGTTTTCAAGGCGAGATCGATGACTCGTCTCCGACTATCGATAACTATAGTCACGATGCGTCATTATTTGAGATACGACCAAAAATTGTTGTCTTTCCTAAGGACTCTAAAGATATTGAAAAATTAGTGCGGTCCGTAAAAGATCAGAAGCGTTGGGACAAAAGTTTATCTTTGACTGCCCGATCAGCCGGAACTGACATGGCCGGAGGGGCAATAAATGACTCAATTATTGTTGATTTTAGGCGCTATTTTACAAAAATTGAAAAAGTAACCTCGAGCATGGGTCATGCTCAGCCTGGTGTACTGTATAAGGACTTCGAAGTTGAAACTCTTAAAAACGGAGCCTTAATGCCGACCTTTCCAGCCTCTAGGGATTTGGCCTCGATTGGCGGCATGGTAGCTAATAATTCCGGTGGTGAGAAGTCGCTTGAGTACGGCAAAACTAAAGATTTTATTGAGGAGCTAAAGCTGGTCTTTGCCGACGGCATTGAACGTAGCGTTAAGCCTATTAACAAAGAACGACTTGATGAAATAATGGCTCAAGAAGATTTCGAAGGTGAGGTTTATCGAAAGATCTATGAGTTATGCGAGAAGAATTACGATTTAATTAAATCCGCTAGGCCTAAAGTAAGCAAAAACTCCATGGGCTATACGCTATGGGAGGTATGGGACCGAGAAACCGGTATTTTTGATTTAACAAAGCTTATTGTCGGCAGCGAAGGTACGCTCGGATTAGTTACCGATATCACCTTTCGTTTAGTACCAAATGTCCCACACTCAGGATTGCTAGTACTCTTTTTAAGAGACATTGATGATTTAGGGGAATTGATCCCAACTGTTTTGTCGCACAAGCCGGCAACAGTCGAAAGTTTTGACGATCAGACACTTTGGCTATCGATTCGTTTTATGCCTAGCTTTCTTAAATTACTCGGTCCAGTCCGGTTTATTCATTTATTATTGAGTTTAATTCCTGATGGATGGCAACTGCTAAAGGGTGTACCGAAACTTATTGTTATGGTTGAGTTTACTGCCCAAACGGAGTCTGAAGTGAGAGATAAAATTAAGGCTCTCCATAAGGAACTAAAGGATAAAAGAGCGCGTTATGAGATAAATGGTTTCGAGGAAGATGCAACAGAGGGCAAAAGCGAGAAATTCTGGGTAATGCGACGGCAAAGTTTCAACTTGCTCAGGAGTAAGGTTAAAGACAAGCACACTGCGCCATTTATTGACGATCTTGTAGTCAACCCTGAGTATTTAGTAGATTTCTTGCCCAAAATGCGCAAAATTATTGCAAAATACAATTTATTCGCAACTATTGCCGGGCATTTGGGAGACGGTAATTTTCACATTATTCCGTTAATGAAGCTAGAAAATAAGGCTGAAAGAGATACCATGCTGCCGGCGATGAAGGAAGTAAATGAGCTGGTTCTTAGTTATCACGGCTCTCTTTCAGGTGAGCATAATGATGGCTTAATTAGAGGTCCTTGGTTAGGTAAACAATTTGGTTCCGAGATGCTTAAATTATTTAAAGATGTAAAACATATTTTTGATCCAAGTAATATATTTAATCCGCATAAGAAAACTGATTCGGACTGGGACTATAGTTATTCCCATATCCGCGATCATTTCTAACCATTTTTGGGTGTCAACACTATATACTGGTGGTTATGATATGAGTTGGCGTATCTTTTTGGATAATGTTTAATTTAAGCTAGCGTCTGATATTAATCCTTAATAAGTATATGTATGATCAAAAGAATTATTAACTATGATTAAGAAGTTAAATGATTACTATACTCTAGCAAAACCAGGCATGGTGTACGGTAATTTATTAACTGCTGTTGCCGGTTATTTATTTGCCTCTAGACTTTCACTAAATTGGGCAGTGTTCTTGGCCATGTGCGCAGGGACGACGTTAATTATGGGATCGGCTTGTTCCCTAAATAATTTATTTGATCGGGATATTGACGTTATTATGGAGCGCACAAGTAAACGCCCCTCAGCTAACAGAACCATACCTTTTTTGTCAGGAATTATTTTTGCAATTATTCTTGGTGTCCTGGGGATTGCCTTGCTCGCGTTGTTTGTAAATTGGCTGTGTGTTGCAATCGGATTAATTGGCTTTATTGACTATGCATTAATCTACACGTATTTTAAGCGGAAGACCTATCATTCAACTCTAATTGGTTCCATTGCTGGGGCTATGCCGATTGTTGGTGGCTATGTGGCGTACGCAGGCCATTTAGACGGAGCAAGCCTTATTGTCGGGCTAATGATGCTACTTTGGCAAATGCCTCACTTTTATGCCATTGCACTTTTTCGAGAGTCCGATTATCGCAAAGCGAAGATTCCACTTTTGCCGATAGTCAAAGGTTATGCGGCAACTACTAATGCGATGGCAGTATATAATTTGCTTTTTTCCGTCGCCGTAATTAGTCTCTACTTCTATTCTAAGCTGAGTGTTATCTATGTTATCGTGCTCGGAATTGCCTCACTTGCTTGGTTGATCTATAACTTTAAAGGTCGGAAACTTAACTTTTTAAAAACTTGGGCTCGGAAAAGTTTTGTTTACTCTTTATTAGTTGTGGTTTTGATGTCGGTAATGTTAGCCCTTCGCTAAGCTTTAATCGGAAAGTCCACCTGGACGGTTGTTCCCTTGCCCGGAGCGCTGGTAATAGTAATAATCGCTTGGTGAATGTCTGTAATTAATTTAGCAATAGAGAGACCGAGACCAAATCCACTTTCATTACTTCTCGAAGCATCGGCTCGATAAAAGCGGTCAAAAACGTGCTCTAAATGCCCGGCTTTTATTCCATGTCCTTGATCTGTAATTTTTATCGATACATAGTCGCTAGTGTGAGCAAGACTTAGAACGACATGTGTTTGTTTCGGGCTGTACTTGATGGCGTTGTCTAAGAATATTACAAGAAGTTGAATCAGACTGTCGTGATCCCCTTTAACTTTAAATGTCGCCTTAGATGGCGACCTAATAGATACCGAGATATTTTTAGCATCGGCTTGAGACTTAATTTGGTCAATAGCCTCTTTAGCCAACGGCTTTAAGTCTTGCATAGTAAATTGTCTTTGCTGTTTTTCAGCTTCAAGTAGCGATAGGCGCATCAAGTTATTAATTAGGGTTTCAAGTTTCGATGCCTCCTCGATATTACTAGTGATCACTCTTCTCAGAGCCTTAGTATCCAGTTGATCGTCTAGTAGGGCTACCTCAGATTCCATACGAAGGGCTGTTAAAGGAGTTCTAAGTTCATGACTGGCATCGGCAACGAATCGCTTCTGTTGCTCGTGTGCAGCTTCAATTGGTTTTAGGGTCTCGCGAGCTAACCAGTAGCTAATTAGCCCTGCACTAACCAAAACGATTAAATTGGTTAAAATCAACTCATCGAGTAAATGGGCTCTACCAGCCGCTAAATCCGCAGGATTGAGCTGGCCAAATCGAGTGCCATTAAATATTGGAAACGAAATAGATAATTCGCGGGATTCACGGCTTAAGCCGAACACTAAATTGTTCGAACCAATTCGATAAACGACAGCTGAAAAGATTAGACTAATGACCATCAGAACGCTTAAGTAAGATAGGGTAAGTTTGAAGGTAGCGTTTTTAAACATTGTATCGTAGTATTTTACCTTGTCTTAACGAATATATTTTAGCGGCTAAGTTTGTAACCAAATCCACGTACAGTGTTAAGTAGCTGGGGTTGATTTGGAAACGCTCGATCAATTTTTGATCTTAAATACCCAATGTATACCTCAACCGTATTAGGCATCACAATTGCATCTTCGTTCCATACGTGATTAATAATCATGTCTTTGGTTAAAATTTGTTCGGAGTGGCGTATAAAATACTCAAGCAGCGCAAACTCTTTGTTGGAAAGTTTAATTGCCTTACCGCTTCTAGCTACCTCATATTTTGCTGGATCTAAAGTTAGGTCGGCATAACTTAGAACCGATGAGGTTGGAACCGGAGGGCGGCGTAGCAATGCTTGCATGCGAGCTACTAGTTCTGAGAATGAAAAGGGCTTGACTAGGTAATCGTCAACACCAGCATTTAAACCTTCGACTTTGTCTTCTACACTACCCCTGGCAGTCAAAATTAGAATCGGAGCCATTTGCCCTTCGGCACGAGCTTGTCGTGCAATATCCAGGCCATCCTTGCTCCCGGGCAACATGCGGTCAAGAATGATAATGTCGTAGTCCGGATCGACTGCATAACTTAAGCCAGTGTCGCTATCGGCGACCGTGTCTACGGCGTAACCTTTCAGTTCTAACCCGCGCTTAACGGCATTGGCTATTTTTTCTTCGTCTTCGACAAGTAATACACGCATCGTTTATGTTCTCTCAGAGCTCTAATTAAATTTAACGCTTCTCTTTGTTAAGTATATGATAATCCATGAAAAATAGCTGAACTACTGATCTGAGGATGGTTTTGCTTGCTTAAAACGGTTCCTAGCATGAGTGGCAAGCATAATTATAAAAATGCAGCCTAAAAATATTAAAAAGACTCCACGGTCAATTATGTTTGCGCCAAGAATCTGGGCATTAGAAAAACCATGTAAGCGGTGCGCAAGGGCTAAAAAGGCTTCCCGGAAACCAATTGCCCCAGGTGTCAGAGCAACAAATAACGAAAAATTAGCTGCCCCGGTATAGCTGATAGCTCTTAATAGATTGATATTGCCGGAGACTTGCCTAAGTTCAAGAAAATAGATTGCACTTTGCAATGCCAACTGAGCTATGACAATTAGTGTTAAGCGAAGTATTTTATCACGGCTTAGATTAAGGTTGATCTTGATATGCCTACGCCTAAAGTGCTTGCTAGCAATTTTAAGTACCAAGTAACTTATTAGGACAGCACAAGCTACGCCGGGAAGGATCATCCAAAAGTATCGACCAGTGGCAAATAGTATAACACTGCTCAAAACGGCATAAATCGCGAAATATATTAATGAAGCCATGATGTATGAAGAAATTTTTACCCGATGTTTAGTCTTTAAATATCCAGCCCGAACCGCTATACCACTTTGAAGTGGCATAAAAAAATTAGTTAACGTTGAGTAAATAGATAACAGTAAATTTTCTTTAGTTTTTAAAGGCTTAGCGCAGAGATCGAGAATGGCGTTATAGATACCCATCAAGACCAGAAGCATAAGTCCATAGCCAAGAACCAATGAGATAATCAACAAAGGACTAATATGCTTTAATTCGTTAAGCACACTCTTATGATCAAAAATGTAATCACCAAACAGTCCTAAGATTATGGTTAAAAACAGATAAATAGCTACTGTTTTTTGGGTTTTACTGAATTGCATACTGACTTACTATAACCTATTTAGCTTGGTCAAGCTTAAACAACGAGAGTTATACTAAAAGTTTTTAAATACTTTTAAAAATTACCTGTAGTAGCTATCTGGATGGCTATCGAGTAAACTACTTTTAGGCCACTATGGGAGATATCAAAGCCGAGTTGTTAGAGAACTTTATAAGTAAATATCCTAAGAAGTCTTTTCTTAAGGGTGAGATAATAGTTTTCCAGGGTGAATCTCCGCGCGCCGCTTATGTAATAAAAACAGGCATCGTTAAAGCCTATAACTTAAGCATTCATGGTGACGAAAAGCCGGTAGGTTTTCATCATCAGATGGAGAGTTTTCCGGGTAGCTGGATTTACTCAAGAGTGCCGAGTTCAATTTATTATTATGAAACGTTTTCTGAAGAGTGTACGTTATATCTTGTCCCGCGCGAAGAATACGTCTCATTCGTTCAAGATCATCAGTTTATGGCACTAAACGAGTTAAATAACTATGTTAAAAGTGCACTTGGTTTATCTATGCAACTTAATGCCCTTGAGCACTCAAGGGCTAGTGAGAAATTGATGTACACGCTGCATTACTTAGCTCTTACTTATGGAAAGCTTATTGGAGAACACCAACGGGTCATTGATTTACATCTGACACATCAGGACTATGCAAATCTTACCGGGTTAACTCGCGAAACAGCTGCTACCGAGCTAAACAAGCTTAAGCATAAAGGAATTATTAGTTATGGCAAAAATATGCCCTACACTGTTAATCTAGCTAAACTCCAGTCAATTTTAAATGATCAATATATTGCCGAGCTCGAGCAACCGGTAATTAATAGTCAGTTAAAGTAGTGGGCTTTAGGGGACTTTTAGCTGGTAACTTTACTAGTTTCTTTAAGTGAGTCGTTTACTACTTTGGTTAGGTTTTGTGGTGCGGTCCAGGACTTAATAATGCAGCGTGTTGCTCCCAAGGCATAAGCTTTACTTACTTCCGGTGAATTTTCCATATTTGTAAAAATTAGAACTCTAACGTTAGGGTGATTCTTTAAATGGTAATTCTCAAGTAACTCAAGTCCGCCCATTACGGGCATCAATAAATCGAGTAGTATTAAGTCTGGCGTGTATGTCTTTAGTATTTTGAGTGCCTCTAGGCCATTAAAGGCCGTTTTAACGCGATGTTTGGCGCCCTCTAAGATAATCTTATAGGCCGCATTTAAATCTTTATCATCCTCAACTATTAGAATGCTTGCCATATGTTCTTAATAATACCTTCGTTAATACCATTATGTCACACCTATTCTAGACTTTGCTGTCGTTTTCCTTACTCTACCGGTACCAGACTTTATTTTTCCGCTTGATATATCTTTGGTTCGTTGCCGACTTCTAAGCGGAAGAGAAAGATAAAAAATCGTCCCTTTATCTTCTTCGCTTTTAAACCAAACTTTACCGCCAAGCTCGTCCATCAGACCTTTTACTAGATAAAGGCCTAGGCCGATACCGGAGGTTTCTTGACGAATTACATTCTCGGCTCGGTAAAACTTACTAAAGATATTGGAATGTGATTCTTGAGGAATCCCTACTCCTGTATCAGATACGCTGACAATTAGCCGGTTGCCTTTTTTCGGAACTTTTGCACTTAGTACAATCATTCCTGATTGGGGAGTGTATTTAATAGCGTTGGAAATTAGATTACCCAAAACTTCTTTAAGCACCGAGCTGTCAGAGTATAGTCTCACCTTAGTTGGCGGGTAGTTAACCTTAAAGTTAATTGATTTTTCTGAAGCTATCAGACTGTGTTCTTCAACTACTGATTCGAAAAGTTTATGTACAGATATTAATTTACGTTCAGCAATTACTTTGCCGCTTTCAATGCGTGAGATATTAAGAAGTGTCGAGACAGTTTCGTTCATTCGATTAGCTGCTGAAATAATGGTCTTAAGAGCTTTAATTTGCGGCTTATTTAATTGTCCCATGTAACCGTCAAGAAGCATGTGCGAATAGGTTTTCACAGAGGATAGGGGCGTCCGTAATTGATGTGAGGCAAGAGATATAAAGTCACTTTTCATCTTATCAATCTCATACTCGGTGCTAATGTCACGAAAGATTTGGATGCTTCCTACTAGTTTTTCGCCTTCCATAATTGGCGAGACAGTTAGGGCGACTCGCACCAGATGTCCATCTTTGTGGCGGTAATTAACATGATCGGAGATAGCCTGGCCCGTAACAAAAGCGTGGGTCATAGGACGTTCCGTGATTGGTAGTTGTCTTCCAGTATCGTCAAATGGAGCATAAAGTTTTGGAAGCCAAACGCCAATAGCCTCCTTGGCCGAAAAACCGACGATAGCTTCTGCGGTAGGGTTAATACGGGTTATCTTACCAAACTCGTCAGTCGTTACTGCTCCATCGCCAATGCTATCAAATAAGACATCATTAATGACCTGTTGACTGCTATATAAATGAGATTTAACATCTGACATTAATAGTTATTATATAGCTGCCGAAATATTGATAAGTGCATAAATTCTTACTCTCTGTCATAATGCTATTGGTTTTTGAAATACCATGTCTGAGGTTTATCATAATCTGACATTTTCTTTTCGCTCAAAAGCGACTAGACGTTCAATAGCTATAGCTGGCGTTAGCTTAATTGTGATTTATGGTTTGATTCCAAATTTAAACTCTCTTTTCGGAGTCGATCTACGTCTTAAGATTCCTGACCATTGGCTATACGCAGTTCTTGCTTTCTTTTCGTTTATGTTAACCTTTGGCTTCTCCACTATTAGCTATCGTTTGCTGGCGATTAAAAAGATTCGTCTAGCTCAAATTTCTTTAGTTCAACTTGGCAGTTCGGCATTAAATTTACTTTTGCCGGATGGAATAGGCGGGATTAGTTTGAACTATCTATTTTTGCGTGATAAGGGGCTAACTCGCGGATCGTCGGCTCTTGCCGTTGGATTAAATAATAGTATTGGCGTCGCAGGAAATATAACCATGTTAATTATTTTGATCTCTATTTTTGGTGCCGATAATAGCTTGTTAGACGTTTTTACTAAACACCAGCGCAGCTTAATATACATCGTATTAGCAGCGTTTTTGGCGCTTATGCTATTATTTTTGTTTTTAAGTAGCGCTTTCAGTATGGCGCGTAAGTTTAGGCACAATTTCGGGCTAGCTCTTAAGCGCTATCAGAATCATTGGTTTCGCATTCTAGGAGCTTATGGCTGTTCTTTAGGGCAAGCATCGGTAACGGCAACGGCTTTTTGGCTAAGTCTAAAGGCCTTCAATATAGAGCTGGCCTTTCCGTCAGCCTTTTTAATCTATTCGCTTAGTGTTTTAGTTGGCGGTTTTTTTCCTACTCCGGGAGGGCTTGGTGGTGTAGAAGCCAGTCTTGTGGCCGCGCTTGTTGCCGTGCATGGAGCGAGTACCAGTACTGCGCTAAGTGCTGTTTTAGCATACCGGCTATTAAGTTATTGGTTGCCAGTAACTATAGGGGCGTTTGCGCTTATTGGCGTGCACCGTCTTAAACTAGTCTTGCAAGACTAGACTTTTCGCTTGAAGTCTTTGCCGCTAAGAGACTATCATTAAAATATGTCGTAGTGAGGGCTAAGTAGTGTTAGTGCTAGCTATAGTCATAGGCGCAGTAGGTTTAGTTGTAGCACGGTTAATTTTGTCCAGTTACCCAAATAAACCACTAGATTTAGTCAGTTATTTGATCAAACCAGGGGTTGCTAAAGATTCAGTGCATGACGTAGATTTAACACAGTTATATTCGACTATCCGGCAGTTACTGAATTCAACAAAGTCAAGACCCTTTAAACCACAGCCACGGGTAATATTTGAAGCTGTATTTAGCTCTAAAAATGGCACATATTTTATTGTTAGTGCTCCAGAAAATCTAATTCATATTATTAAAAATCAGTTAATGGCTTCAAACGCTAGACTTAGTATTTACAAAGCTCAACCCAATAAATTATTAATTCCGTCTTCAAATAAACCTAGTGTAATTACCAGTTGGCGGGTTGCGCAAGATTCTAAGATGCAAGACCAAGGAGTCGTTTCCTTACTAGGGACTAATTTGCATGGATTATTACTAAAAAACAATGAATATGTAAATTGGCGCGTAAGTATCGTTTCTGATCGGACTTTTTTTGGGCAAAAGTTTAGTAAAACTTTTCTAATTGCAATAGTGAATGTTATTAAAATAGTACTTTCATTAATTCGTGAACTTATAGAAAATGATCCCGTAGCAGCGCGTCAGCGAGCCAATAATCGAAGTGTCATCGACAAAAATATAAGGAAACTAAAGACCGACGACCGACTGGGCTTAAGAGTGGATATTAGCTCTCTAGTTGTTACTAAGTCTTATCAACGAATCTCTCAGCTTTGTTTAGCTGTAGAAGCGGCTGCTAGACTATCTTTAATTAAGCCCACAAAAAGTTTTTCAAGTTTAAGTAAAATCCAGTCTTTTAAATCCTACGAGCTAATCGCCCCCTCTCCACTTGAATCTTTGGACATTCTTGGCCAGCTGTTTGCTTTGCCGTTAGCAAATGGTATCTGGGAAGAAGATTCTGAGTTAAACTTTAGTATTGAGCTTCCGGCCGGACGAGTGCGTGATCCTAAACCGGAGGTAGTGCTTGGAGTTAGTAAAGACCAGGTAGTTGGTTTGAGCCAACTTGAGCGGGCTAAGCATACTTTAGTGTTGGGTGGCACTGGGATGGGTAAATCGACATTACTTGGATATAGCATTATTCAAGATATAGCAAATAACAAAGGTGTGGCGGTAATCGATCCTCATGGTGATTTGGCGGGGATGCTACTTAAGTATATTTCACCCAGCAGATCCGATGATGTAATTTATCTCAATCCTGCCCAGATTAACTATCCGGTAGCACTTAATTTAATGGAACTGCCAAGTCAAGTTAGCGGCCCCGAATTGGCGATTGCCAAGGATTTTATTGCTGAGGCAATTGTATCGATTTTTAGAAAAGTATTTTCAGATGACGATAGTGGCGGTCATCGAATAGAGTATATCTTGCGTAACGCTATCTACACTGCATTTAGTGTTCCAGAAGCTACGTTATTGACCCTTCATAAAATTCTGACTGACGATGCTTATAGGTCCGGTATAGTCGCAAGCTTAAATGATGTACCGCTCAAAAAATTTTGGTTAGAAGAATATAACAAAAGCGGAAGTTTTCAAAGAATAAAAATGATAAGTGGCGTAACAGCAAAACTAGGCCGTTTTCAAAGATCAGCATCGGTAGCCGGAATTATTAACCAACCAAAATCTACAATTGACTTTTTAAAAATTATTGACGAGGGAAAAATTTTAATCTGCAACCTAGCAAAGGGAAACCTAGGCGAAGACAACTCAACATTGCTTGGCATGGTTGTGCTTTCCAAACTACAGTTGGCAGCGATTAGTCGGGCTATTCGATTGAACGGCCAAAGGAGCGTTTTCTATTTATATGTTGACGAGTTCGAGCAATTTAATGCGCCGATTTTTTCTCAGATGATTAGCGAATCGCGGAAGTTTGGTATGTCTCTAACACTAGCAGAGCAAACTACGGCCTATCAAAGCAACAAAGAAAGTAATATTTTGTTAGCTAACGTTGGCAACGTAATAAGTTTTCGGACGGCTGCGGATATTGATATGAAAAGAGTTCTGCCGCTATTTAAGCCCTACTTAAGTGGGTTTGACCTTACAAACCTAGAACCATATAAGTTCTACTTAAAGGCGGCAGGCGAAAGTGCTAAGCGTCCTGTTAGCGCCCAGACTATTGTACTAAGAGGTACCGGTAATCTTCGAACAGCTGATAATATTATTAAGCTTAGTCATCAAAAGTACTCCGTTATGTCTTTGTCTTAAATCAAATAACAGAAAAATATCACCTCCCATAGAATCAAAATAATAAAGCCCTAAATTGGCTTTAATAGAGACGGTTTTGTATAATCCATCAAGTGATATTGGAAATATAAGTTTCTTGATATATTAGGGCGTCGCCAAGTGGTAAGGCACCAGGTTTTGGTCCTGGCATTCGGGGGTTCGAATCCCTCCGCCCTAGCCAATAAAGTCACTTATGCTGCGCAATAAGCAAATATATGGGTTTGGGAATGTTAATGATTGCCAGACAGCGTTAAAACATAAACATATGTTAAGAATTAAATTTGTAGTCCGAAAAGGTAATAGTACGTCCTTTAAATAATAAGGACATTGAAGATCAAAAAGTTATAGATTCAGCCAAAAAGTTTTGGACACTTACAAAAAGGACTTTGTTAATCTCGCAAATAGATGATCAGTCTAACACTTAAGCAGTTACTGGAATTACTTATCTTAGTCGTCATTTCAACTGGTGGTACCGCGGGTCTTCGGGACTTAGGAAGCTTGGCAGCTGCTGTTGCCTCCAAATCTAAAAATGTTTTCGGAGATGAACTCTATCCAAGCATTTTAGACAAAGCTACGGCTATGATTAGGGTAATCGTTGCAAATCATTCTTTTGTATACGGCAACAAACGAACTGCAAAGATTACGCGGCTCACAATGCTTGATTTAAATGGAACTAAATTTTCTACGAAAGATGGATAAATTGAAGATCTTGCAGTAGGTATCTCACTAGCTCATATTGATATCCCCGAGATTGTTTACAGGCTTGAGCTGCACACAACTTCCCATAGCATATTAAGAGCTCTAGCCTAAACAATGGAGTTCTTCTCTAACCGAAGTTAAACTTTTATTTTTCAGTTGTTTTTATTGTTGTTTGTGCTGCTGCAATAAGTGTCTCTATACCAATCGTTATTTGCTGGATTATTTCCTTTTCTTAGAGATATGTAATAGCCATTGTTGTGTGGTGCCAGCGCTCCATTAGGTCCACCTTTAGCATAAGATGCTCTGGCTTGTCCAAAGCAGGCATTAGGGTTGGCATTAGAACTAACTACTGGTGAGTTAGGGTTGGAAGTCCCATAGGTATCGAAAGCAGCATAAGCTGGAGCAGTAAAGCCCCCAATCATTAATAGACTAAAAACGGCGCTAAATATGTATTTTCGAATAGTCTTTTTGCTTTTTTGAAACTCATCTATTTCGTAATTCTTCATAATTGCCCCTCATCATTAACACTTACCATTATAATCCGATCGTCAACATGCCGTTAAAAGTTCGCCATAAAACTCTATAGTCTTAAGAAATATCAAAAGTAACGATGCCCAAGCCAAGTACAGCTCTTTAAAGCGGTCTATGTACTCAAACAATAAGCTACTTCTTATCCAGCCTTGTCTATTGGCTAGTTTTAAATTACAAATTGGCTGCAAGATCTTTTTACGTTTTGTTTAAATCAGTTATGCTTGCATACTCAGATAATACTGGGCTACAGTTAGCTGAACATGGCGAATAGAAGAAACGATCCGGCAAAATACATTGCTCCGCTATATATAAACCATCTTGAAGGCCGTATGCTGCGGATCATAAATAAGAAAAACGCGACCGAAATACTGTTTGTTGGAGATCTAAGCGCTAATCTGGAATTTTGGTGGGGTTTAATCCGGGCTCTTCATGACTTCGGAAGCGTTACTGCTCCCGATCTGCCAGGAATAGGCGGCATGACTAGTTTTTTTAAGATTGGCAAGCGTCCTACGTTAGATAATTATTCGGACTATCTATCATCATTTGTAAAAATGAGCTACCGAAACAGAAGAATCGTTGTTGTTGGGGTCGGATTTGGTTTTGTAGCCGTTACGCGAATGCTAGCTCGAAATCCAGATATTGCAGCTCGGGTTAATTTGCTTATATCTCTTGGCGGATATGCTGATCATGAGGACTTTATATCAAAACCTTATTCAGCAATTGGCTATCGACTACTAGGTAAATTGTTTTCGATGCGCATGCTTTCAATAATTCTAGGTTCGACTGTCTATAGCCGATACCTTCTTAAACATAAATACATGCACCGTATTTCTATGCCAAATTCTAGTAGCGCTAAAAAGATACTTGCCGAAAACGAAGTTCAACGCTGGCTTAGTAGTGATCTACGTACCTTCGGAGCGGTAGTCAATCAGCTAACAACATTTAGTAACTGTGGCTACCAAATATCTCTAAATCTATATCACGTCTCGTTAGGTAAGAAAGAACTGAATCAGAACCATATTGAACAGCACTTAAAAATTATTTTTAAGGAAGTGATTATGCTGCAGCAGATTAAAAAAAATGTCTATTCGCTTAAAAAAGATAAGCGTTCAGCCGGAGCATTTTTACCTCCCGAGCTCAAGCATCAACTGCGTTTAGTATGACCTAATTATTCTATATTTGCGTTTGCGAATTGTATAAGTGATAATTAACTTATGTCTTTCTTTGGTCTTTTTGATAACGAAGAAAAAAAACATTCCCGCGTAGAGGTGACTGTCTCAAACGAAACATTAATTCGTGTAGTATTGATTGTTTTAATAACCATCGCACTAGTTGAGGCTTTTTTAAGGGTAAAATCAGCTTTGGTGCTACTCTTACTATCCTTTTTCTTAAGCCTGGTTTTAAATGGCCCGGTAACTTGGATTGCGAATTTATTGCCTGGGAAAATTCGCGGCAGCCGTCTAATCGCTACAACCGTATCGTATATTGTGGTTATCGTTATACTAGGGGCATTTATTGCATATATTATCCCTCCTTTCGTACATCAAACTGAGCGTTTTATTGCAGCTGCGCCTAATCTTGTGCGAGAAACGCAAAACCAGAACACTTCATTAGGTATCTTTGTGCGCAATCATCATCTTCAGAGCCAAGTTAACAACTTATCCTCGCAACTTTCCAGACAACTTAAGAATATTGGCGGAGTAGCTTTCACATCGCTTATCAGGATTGTGAAGGATGTATTTTCTTTGCTTGCAGTACTGGCTCTGACATTTATGATGCTTATTGAAGGACCGCGGTGGCTTAATGGTTTTCGTTCGATATTTGTGCGTCCGCGCCATGTTAAGTTGGTAAATCGTGTCGCACATGAAATGTACCGTGTGATTCGGGGTTATGTTAATGGGCAAGTTTTGCTCGCGATTATCGCGGCCCTACTAGTTGCGCCTTCTTTGTTTATTATGGGAGTTAGTTACCCGGTAGCATTAATGGCGATTGTTTTTATAAGCGGACTGATACCCTTAGTTGGGCACACCATAGGAGCGGCCATTCTGACGGTAGTGGCACTATTTCATTCGGTACCTGCGGCATTAGTTGTACTTATCTGGTATGTTCTTTATATAAATATAGAAAACTATGTCCTGGCACCTAAAATTCAGGCTAACACAACTAAGATGTCGCCATTGTTAGTTTTAATTGCAATTGTTGTAGGTATAAACTTCGGTGGTTTACTCGGTGGATTAATTGCCATTCCTGTAGCTGCAGTACTTAGAGTAGCAACGGCTGAATTCTTAGAGCAACGCAATAAATTACCAAAAAATTACTTAGACGACGTCAATGAAAGTGGCAGCTAGGATAAGTATTGCCAGAGTGGTCCGTTTTGTTGATCAAGAACAGTAATATTTGCCGTTTCTAATGCGTTTCGCAGTTCATCGGCTTTAGTCCAGTTTTTTTCTTTCCTAGCCACCTCTCGCATTTGAATCAACTTCTTGTAACGATCGTCTATATCACTAACCTGCATCAAACGTAACCCTAACAATTCGTCTAATAAATTTATCGAAGCAGTTATAGACTCAGTGTTAATGTCAATGGTTTCAGCTTGTTCAAGCCAGCTTTCAAAAGATGCTAATGCCTGAGGAGTATTTAAGTCATTCTGCATTTGTTTTAATGCGTCAGGGGCTTCTAATGAAGCACTCCCAGTAGCTTGGTAGCGTCGAACGGCGAAGTTGCGGTATCTTAATAATCTTGTCTGGGCGGCTTCTAGACTTTCCCAGCTAAACTTACTTTGCGTGCGGTAGTGCGATTCCAGACAGAGTAACCTTAATGTATCTGCAGAATAACCCCGTGTTTCGATATCCTCTAATGTAATCGTATTGCCTAGGCTTTTAGAGATTTTGGAGTCGTTAATGAGGATGTGATTAGTATGTACCCAGATATTGGCTAGAGGTTTATTAGTCAGTGATTCAGACTGGGCTATTTCGTTCGTATGGTGAACTGGTATATGATCAATTCCGCCGCTATGAATATCTATTGTCTCTCCGAGGTAATTTAAGCACATTGAGGAGCACTCAATATGCCAACCTGGAAAACCCTTTCCCCATGGACTATCCCATTCCATGTCACGCTTTCGGTCAGTAGGAGAAAATTTCCATAACGCAAAGTCTGAGGGGCTATGTTTATTTTTATTTACTTCAGTACGCTGTGCGCTTTGTTGTTCGTCAATATCTAGACGAGCGAAGTCGGCATAGCTTAAAAACTTTTTAGTTTCAAAATAGATCCCGTCTGTTAGTTTGTAGGTAAAGCCCTTGGACTCAAGTTTTAATATAAAATCAATTTGATCAGAAATGTGTTCTGTAGCTTTAGGAATATGATTGGGATGACTAATATTTAGTCGCTTTAAACCACTCAAGAAATATTCGCTATAAAAGTTAGCGATGTCCCATGCTGTTTTGCCTTCTTTAGTGGCCTGCTTTGCCAGTTTATCCTCTCCCTCGTCGGCGTCAGAGGTTAAGTGTCCAACATCTGTAATATTAAGTACCCAGTTAGGTGTATACCCTGATTTTTTTAAAGTTCTAATTAATAAATCATAACGGATAAACGTAAACCAGTTCCCAATGTGCATGTAGTCGTATACTGTTGGTCCGCAAGTATAAACACTAACTATCGGAGGATGTAGAGGCTTTAGGTCCTGAATTTGCCTGCTTAAGGTGTCATAAAGACGCATCTAGTAGATCCTCATTATTAAGTAGCTCGGTAGCCTTACTGATCACTTGGTTAGTTAACTGGTTTGCATCGCGGCTGTCGTTTATTTTAAACCCGCTAGCATATTCATGGCCTCCGCCGCCAAAGTTCTCAGCCAGCTTTGCGGCAATCGGAAAGCCGTGATTGGTTCGAATCTTAACGGTAATTTTACCTTGAGAATAAATTTTAAAGACTATCGCAATAGCCGTCCCGGTAGTTAGACGCATGTCATCAAGTACTAACATCGAAGGGTTATATAACGGGCTATAACGTTCAATTTCTGGCCACGGAATGGTTAGTACCGCAATCCGGTCGTTATAAAAATAGTTAATTCTTTGAAGTAGTTGGCCCTTGTAATGAACTAATTCAGGACTTTTATGCATAAAACTTCTTCTAGTTGACTCTAGAGCAGCTAGAGATACTCCGCCTTCAACAAGTTCGGCAATTGTATTGATCGTCTGAGTATTAACGTTTTCTGTGGATAGTCCAAGGGTGTCAGAAAGTATTGATGCAACTAAGGCGTTTTTAGCAACAATATTCAGTTCAAGATCTAATTGTTTGCTAAGATTGTAAATAACTTGAGAAGTAGCCGCAGCAAGAGGATCAACTAGACTGATGGTCGCAAAATCAATATCTGATGGAGTAGAGTGATGGTCAATAATAATTAGGGGTTTTTTGCGAAGTCTGTTCTGTGAAGGATTTCGAATTAAATTATCGATCAATGATAACGATGAAGTATCGAGCAGTATGGCTAAATCATAGTCCATTGTAATCTCCTGAGTGACTCGATCCCAGCCCGGCAAGTAGGCTAAGTATGACGGAATTTTAATTCCACAAATCATCTCCGTTTCTTTATCCAATTGCATCAGTATTTGTTCCATGGCTAATGCGCTGCCTAAGCTATCACCGTCGGGATTATCAGGCTGGACAATTAAAATCTTACTAGAAGAGTCTATAAGCTTCATAATCTGGTCAGCTTGGGGGTAGTTTGTAAAATTAGTCATCTTGGTTATTTTCGCTATTTGGCTGACTTAAAATCTGGCGATGCTCGATCGCTCGGCCGAGTGTAATCTGATCTGCATATTCTAAATCTACGCCAATAGGTAGTCCGCGCGCCAGACGACTGACCTTTATATTCTTATTATTTACTTGTTGCTGAATATAGAGAGCCGTAGATTCTCCCTCTACGCTCGCGTTAGTTGCTAAAATAAGTTCTCTAACCTTGTCCTCATCAATGCGTTTTAAAAGTTCCTTAATATGTAACTGATCTGGTGAGACTCCGTCAATTGGCGATACTAAGCCGCCCAGTACATGATATGTCCCATGAAATTGAAGTGTTTTCTCAATAGCTAAAATGTCAAATGGTTCGGCAACCACTGCAACAATAGTTTTGTCGCGCCTAGGATCTGTATAAAGCTCTGAATACTGTTGATCCGCAGAAATAAGAGCAAAGGTTTTCTCGCAATATTTAATTCCATCCGGCAGAGCAGTTAAAGCGGCAGCTAATCGGGCTCCGGCATTTAAATCGTGACGCACGAACCAGTAGGCGTATCTTTCAGACGTTCTGGGGCCAACGCCAGGTAACGCATTAAAAGCTTCAATTAATTCGTTCAGCGCTGGAGGCAATACGTTCATTTCAGGTATCTTCTTATGTCGTTAGTTGTGAATATTTTATTCTTACCTAATTGAAAAATCTTACAGCCCTAGCCCGCTAAGTAGCCCCATGAAAGGCTGCATTTTTTCGGTCGCTAGGCGTTGACTTTTTTGAATGGCTTCGCGAATTGCTTCTTCCAACCAGCGTTCAAGCTCGGTAATATCTTCTAAGTCAATTAAATTGGGATCGATATGAATTTTTTTAAGTTTCTGTTCGCCGTTAAATTGTACTCTGACTGCTCCGTTGCCTTTTTCGATTTCTATTATTTCGCGCTCTAGCTCCTTTTGAACTTTTTTTATCTTTAGTGCCATTTTAGCTTGCTCAATTTTACTCATAATTGCTACAACTCCCCTTTAGTTATTTAAAAAAACTACAATGATGAACCATAGTGCGGTGCTTTACTCGATAGTATAACACCTCTATTGGCCGCTAGTTTAGGCGTCGGACATAAATCGATGTGGTGTTTGAATTATTAGCCCATGCAACAAAGTAACTACGTGCTCCATAAACCGACCCAAGACCAATTACTAAAAACATAATAGTAAGTCCCAGATTTCTAGCGATTGGGTTCCGTGGAAAAATTGAGTACCATTCCTTTAGTAAAAATGCGATACCGGTTCCGGCAGTTATGGCTACAAGGGGTAGCAAGGATAGCGGACTAATGATGCCTAATCCTGAAACAATCCACCCTGAACTAAATAAAACTAGAACTGAACGCCAGCGCCAATTTGATAGTCTGGTGGTATAACTTACTAAGCCGATTAGAAACAATATACTAAAGGCAATCGGAAAAACCGGTAGATGGCCAATACTTAAGGCCGGCCCTAAACCTTCACTGTGAATAAACAGATCACCAGGTACATGTATCAGATTTATTAAGAAGTTACGTCCGGAAAGTAAAAACTTATTGCCGAGGTCATAACCGAGCCAAACTTTAAGTTGGCTAGTTTGGTAGTGTGCGATTAACTGGTAGAAAATAGGTACTAACATTATGAGTAGAAGTAGGATCGTTAAGATCTTAGACTTATTCCTTAGAGTTCTAAAGGTTTTCACAATTGCTCGTTGAACAAGAAGTGCAGTGACTAAAGATAACCATATTCCCCCTGGTAGATATAACGCTCCAGCTAAGACAATGGCCGCCAAAATTAAACCTAGTAAAGATGGTTTTCGGTTTAAGACAGCTATAACAAGGAGCAGCGCGGCCATTAAGAGCATCTGGGATACTAGTGGTGTAGCTTCTCTCCCGGCCGTAAGCAGACCGAGGTTAAATAACACGATTACGCTGGCCAGCATACCAACTTTATATCCGTGCCAGCTGCTAACTAGCATGTAAATTATTGATATTACTAGTAGTGCAATGATAACTGAGGCCAATCGAAAACCGAATAAGCTACGATTAATCGCATAAGTGAGATGCAAGAGCAAAAAGTATGGGCCATAGAAGCCATTTAACGATAGCCACCAAGGACTATGAAGAAATAGCTGATGTTTAGTTATTAATTCTTCTTTGTTAATAAAACCTAGTGTCAAACTAGTTAGTCTAAATAAAAGCAAAGAAAGGCCAAAAAATATGATTAAAATAAAACCATAGAATTCAAAATCTAAATGTGAAAGTAAAAGTTTAATTTTGCCGCCACTCAATTTGTGTGTCGATTTTTCTTTATCGGGCATCTTTGTAGCTTTTAGAATGGTGCATTATGCTTAGTATCTAATGAGCGAAAGCGTTGTCGTTCGTTATCAAAGAATAATTCAATACCGCCAACTGGTCCGTTACGGTGCTTTTTAACGATGATATCGGTAATTTTTTTGCGGTCGGTTTCTGGATTATAGAACTCTTCACGGTAAATAAATGCAACAACATCGGCGTCTTGTTCAAGTGACCCACTTTCCCTAAGATCTGATAATTGCGGAATTTGCGGACTACGACTTTCCACTGAACGATTTAATTGAGAGGCTGCTAGTAAGGGAATATCTAGCTCACGCGCAATACTTTTAAGGCCGCGCGAAATATCGGATATTTCTTGAACACGGTTACCGTCATTGCTAAACCGATTACCGCCGCTCATCAACTGTAAGTAATCGACAATAATCATGCCTAAAGAATGACGATGATTTTCTCTTCGAGCAATAGTTCGCAGATCGCTAACAGAAATACCGGGAGTGTCGTCGATGTAAATTGGAGCCTCACTTAAAGCTCCCATTGCCTCGCCTATTTTTTCAAAGTCCGTGTCGGTAAGATTTCCGGTTCTTAATGACCAAGCATCTACGCCAGACTCAATACTTAAAAGGCGGTCTACCAGCTGTTCTTTGCTCATTTCTAAGCTAAAAAATAGTACCGTCTGCTTTGACTTTACGGCTACGTTATGCGCGAAATTAAGCATTAATGCGGTCTTACCCATTGATGGACGAGCGGCTAAAATAAATAAATCTGAACGCTGAAAACCAGCTAAAAGATTATCTAAATCTTTAAAACCGGTAGATAAACCACGTAGTTTCTTTTTATCCTTGTGCAAGTCGTCGAGGCGCTCAAAGCTCTCGGCCAATATGGTTTCTAGACTAACGACAGATTGTTTAATGTGCTGCTCGCTAACGGCGAATAAATTACTTTCAGCCTCTTCTATTAATTCGTGTAAAGCTTTGGTTTCGTCAAATCCCAGCGATACCATTTGTTGAGAAACAGAGATTAATCTCCTGCGTAAAGACTTTTGGGCGACAATCTCGGCATATTGCTCGACGTGTGCAGCAGTTGGTACGAAATTAGTAAGTTCGGTTAAATAGCTAGCACCACCAATGCTGTCAATTTCGCCATTGGCTTTTAGTTGATTGGCGAGTGTAAGTACATCAATTGCTGAGTGTTGGGTATATAACTCATTTATTGCCGAATAAATTACTTCGTGGCGTTTATCGAAAAAGTCACTTGGTCTTATCTGGTCGGCTATTTTAACTATGGCATCAGCGTCAATCAGTATTGAGCCAAGTAATGAAGCTTCTGCATCAAGGTTTTGCGGTGGCTGTTGAAGTGATTTTGTAATTTCTGCCATAATTTCAATCTCTTCTCTATCTAGATTTCTTATTATATTATCTAGGCAACGTTTACCCTAACAGTTATAAACACTTTTTCCTCTAATAGTTCTAGACTAGTTCGCCTCCTCCGAAAATCGTGCTTATGGCTTCTAATTTATTCATTTCAATCGTTTTGTCGGCTTCATCTTTAGCTAAAAGTGATTTATCCACTATGCATTCAATTACATAGCTTTTCCCTGTTACTTTCTTAATAGCTCTTTGGATATTAGATAAATTCTTCGGCTCATTGATCATCCTTTTATGGAAGGGATATGCAAATTTAAGTGTGATTAAACTATCTGTGTTATCGAAACCTACACTTGCCATCCTTACTACTCCATATAGTGTGTTATGGCTTTTTTTTAACAACCCTAATATTTCATTCCAGGTGGTTTTGTCTAGCGTCTTCGGTATCTTGGATTTTAAAACTTCGTTTAGTGCTTGAGTCTTAATTTCCATTTCGGCTCTGACATCCAGAGTTTTTAGCTCGTTTGTAGTTGACTCATCTATTGCTCGGACTTTCTTTTTATCTTTAACTGAGCCTTTATGCTGCTTATTGTTTACTGTGCCGGATGATTCGACGGTTGGTTTAGAAAGCTTAGCTGGTTCTTGAGTCATTAATTGAGCCAGTTCCTTAGTGTCATTCCTATCCGCTTCTATAGAGATTGTCTTAACCTTGGCTTCAAAAGGAGGTAATGATCTTAATAGGCATATTTCTAAATAGGTCTCGGGATTTGTAGCTGAGCTAACGTCTAGCAAGTCTCCTAACAGTTTTAAAGTAAGCTCGCTAGAAAGCGGCGATTTTCCATCTATAAGCTTCTGTCTCAATTCTTTAGCTAAGCGTGACGCAATTGAGGCGGCAGGATAACCCTGTTCAATTAAATCGTGCGTATGCACAACCAGCTGATTTAACTGTCCTTCAGCTAACGCATTAATCAGACTCTCAATTAACTTGTTCGGGGGTATTCCTAAAAGATTGCTAATGTCGTTTTCGGTAATCGGCTGAGCGTAGTTAGCCGCTTGGTCTAATAGTGCAATACTGTCTCTAAAACTCCCTTGCCCATGTTCAGCAATCATATCTAAAGCTTGGCGATCTATTTTGATGTTTTCCTGTTTAGCAATAAATGTCAAATGTTTGACTACGGCATCCTTCCTAATAGGTTTAAAAACAAAACGCTGAGTCCGGCTTACGATAGTCTCGGGCATTTTCTGAAATTCGGTAGTTGCTAGGATGTATACAACATGCTCAGGAGGTTCCTCTAGTGTCTTGAGCAAGGCGTTAAAAGACTCGCGGGTAAGCATGTGTACCTCATCAATGATGTATACCTTGTATTTTGCGCTTACCGGGGCAACATAGACTTTTTCAATTAATGCCTTGGTTTCTTCTAACTTACGATTCGAGGCGGCGTCTATTTCGATAATATCTATATTGCCTGAATCATCAGTGTATTCCAATCCATTGATATCATGCGCAAGGATTCTTGCGACTGAAGTTTTACCTACACCTTTAGGTCCGGTAAATAAATAAGCATGGGCTATTCGGCCGCTTTTAATTGCCTGATCTAAGGTTTTAGTAATATGTTCTTGTCCAATTACCTCAGATAGATTTTTAGATCGGTATTTGCGATATAGCGCTTGCCCCATAGTGAATAGACCTATTATATCTTAAAGTTTTAAGCTAATAAGTAATTCGTGGCTACAGTGCTGCTTCTAGAGCTGCCCACTCAGCATTATCGTCTTCCGGTACGTTAACACTAACTTGGTCTCCAGGTTTAGCTTTAAAGTAAGTTACGCTAGCCAGAAGTACGCGGTAGCTTTTAGCGCCCACCGATACCAGGTAATGGCCATTCTCAAGATTTAAGGTGCCAACTACCTGTTTCCTTGGCACTGGGCCGATTTGCTTGTACAGAAATGCACCATCGTCCGATATCGTAAGCTTTAGAATATCCCCTTGTACAAGCTTTGACTTTGAAGCGTAATTAGCCGGTACCGGATATGTCTTACCATCGCTACCGACCATGTTTTGCCCATCGAAAACTCCCTCAATAATTTTGCCAAGAGTATCTTCCCTTGCAATTGGGGCAATTTTCTCATCATCACCTACTAAACTTACCAGCAACTCACCAGCAGCTGCTAAGTTTGTCTCCGCTTCTCTAATTAACGACCGAAGTCTCTTGATTTGTTTGTCAGGTATGTCTGGCATGTTGGTATCTATTCACTTCCTCCGACCTAATCCGTATTTGTTTCGGACAGTTAAATTCAAACTAACATTAATACTTACTAATGTCAAAGTGTTCTGTGGATAAAGAACAAACTTGTTCAAATAGTTTGGTATTTAATAAACAGAGATTCAGGCTAACTCTACTGTTGCACCGGCCTCTTCAAGCTTTTTCTTAGCGGCTTCAGCATCTTCAGTCTTTGCTTTCTCAAGTATTGTTTTGGGGGCTCCATCAACTAAAGCTTTAGCTTCGCCAAGCCCAAGGTTAGTAATGTCTTTAACAGCCTTGATAACAGCAACTTTCTGAGCACCTGCGTCTTTTAGTACGACATCGTACTCACTTTTCGTTTCTTCGGCTTCAACGGCTCCAGCAACTGCAGGAGCGGCTACAGCAGCAACTGCGGCAGCTGGCTCAATGCCATATTTGTCTTTCAATATGTTACTAAGTTCATTAACCTCTAGAACGGTCAGCTTGACCAGTTCATCAGCTATTTTGTCGATATTATTACTATTAGCCATGATTGTTCTCCTTAAAAGTTTCTTAATTATTCTCTACGCTTGGTTCTTGCTTGCTTCCAGGGCTGAGATTATTGATGGCAGCCCGGAGCAAGTGGCACTAATAACTGTACGGATCGGTGCTCCTAGCAATGCTACGACCGAAGCTATTAGTTCCGGCTTGCTTGGTAATTTTGCCAAATCGCTAACTTGTTTAGATCCCAGCCAGTTTCCATCTGCAGTAATTGCGCCGACAAATTCTAGCGTAGGGTTAGTTTTAGCAAAATTCGCTAAACTGGCTGCAGCCGCAACTTCATCCCTGTCATTGAAGGCATAAGCTAGCATTCCTTCCAATGAACTAACGTCGACTGACTTTAAGTGTTCTAGCTGTGACAAGGCCTTAATTACGAGGCGGTTCTTGATTACTTTAATAACCGTTCCGTTTTCTTTGGCCTCTCGGCGCAAGGATTGCAAGCTTTTAACAGAGGTACCCTGATACTTAACAATTACAGTCATTTTAGATGAACTGAGCAGTTCGCCAACGTTTGAGACGACCTGTTGCTTCTTCTCTTTAGTTAAAGGCATTTATACTTACACTTTCGATATTTAATTAACCTAGTTACATTACGAGCTATCGACCAAATAAATTCCAGCTCGATGCTTTAACAATGGTTGCCGAGAAGTGTAGTCTGCATTTTAGAACTGGCAGATAAACTTCATTCCAAGAGTTGAACTAGACCTCGGCGACATAATCAAGGATATAACTCCCGTCGCTGTCTTCAGGCAACTTATGACTTATTCTAACAGAATGACTTCTAAATGCAAAATCGCCAAGATTTTAAATTTAAATATTTTATTGCATAATAATAAATTTTATCTACATTGACAACAAGAGTGAATGCTAGTACTCTTAATTTCGGTTTAAAATGACATTAGAAAAAAGCTATTATCCAGAGGCAGAAACTGAGTTATCGCAAAAGATAGCCACTATTAATGATTATCTAAATACCAGTGGCTCTAAATATCGCCATCGCTTTGCTAAAGGTTATATCCATAGGAACAAGGACGAATCTCTTAATCAGGAAGATCTTAATGAGTTCGCAGATAAAAAAGCTATACAGTTTATCGGTGAGAACGTTCTTGAACTTTATGGAGCCTCAGAAAAAAGTGCGATATATTTGCCTGCCGGGGATGAGGTGCTTAACGCTATGCACAATAAAATACGCTATCACTTAGGTAGGATTATCGCGGTTCAAATTGGTAAAGATCCAGACGATTTTCGAGTCGCTCCTCTCGATTTCGATGATCCGTACCGTTATGTTCCTTATAGCCGCGGGTCTGGAAACGGAGAAAAACTATTGGCCGAATCAGTATTTTTGCCAGGTAGGTACTATAATACAGGAATTAACTGCCAGTATGACTTCAGCCGTTCTTTTCCTGACGAAACGGTTCCTACGCTTGGAATTTGTGCGATTAGCTACATCCGTAATCCGGATAGTGATGCCTAAGGTTTAGTCCGTTTCTTTACTGCGTTTGGTTTTGTTTGTTTCGGGGCTAAATTACTTAACTTAAATTGCGTATAGCGTTCTGCGGATAGCCTAGTTAGCTCTGGATCTTCGTCACGATTAACGAAGATCATGGCATCGCAAATGACTGGATGATAAATAGACAGTTGTTCGTGCATTGACTTAATAAGCTTGCGGTATCCTGGATGTCCCTGGGGACTGGTTCTTAATTCGTGCAAATGAAAAGCTTCGCGTGCATTATAGGTCATTTTCCAGCGCATCCGATGCCCGAGCAGAGTTGCATATTGTGCTTCAAGGACGTATCCGGCTGCAATTAACTGACTGTATAGTTTTAAAGACTTATCAAAAGCGTCTTCAAAAATATCACTTAAATCGGCTTTTTCTACCAACTCTGGTACTTCATAACCATATCTTGGAGTCAATGCTTGCCAACTTAGATCATCTACCATGCGATGTCTTTGAAGATCTCGAAAGATACCGTAGTCACATACAATATCCCAGCTATAATGTGCTTTTTCGAGAGCTCGTCCTGGTTTTTGACGGCGATTTAGTCTTTCGCCAAAATAGCTACGCATGATTTTAACTTTTTCTTCATAACTCATGGTTGCAACTTTTTTGCGAATTTCCTCCAGCGGTAAATCGCTGTAATCGTAAAGCATGTCGGCTACTAAGTCGAGTTCGTTGAGCGGCCAAATATCAACAAGAGTTGCATTAGCGGATGAGTATGACGTAAGTTTTTGTCCAAGTAAGTCCTTAGATATTTCTCTCATTGCACGTACGGTGTTTGAACGATAAGCTACAATGGCTCCACCCCTATCAGGCTTATCTGCGCGTTCTAAAAACATTGGCATAACTTTACGGGCTTGTTTTAAAATAGCCTGACCGGCATCAACTGATTCGCTAAGATCGTCTGACATTAAGTGCATAATTAATGATTCTATTGCCTGACCAGATGCAAATAACCCGACAGTTGAGGTCGTGGCGACTGGTAGCATTGGTCGGGCCACATCGCAGGCTTGAGCCTTAACTGAAGATCGAAAAGCAGCGTCACGTTCGCTTGAAGGTACATTGCTCGTAGATTCGATGAAGCTGCTTATCCTGTGCACCAATAATGAGTAGAGTTCAAAAATTTGATTCATTGATTGCTTAAAGATGCGCTTATTTTTGCTATCTAATGTTTCTGGCGTGTAGTATCGGTATTGCCCTAGGCTGTCCTTTTTGTCGTAGTAAATGTAGCGTGTCGACTGCTCCAGATATGCTCCTAGCCGTCCCCACTCTAACTTCTTGGTTAGCAAATTAGAAGCTTGCTCAACTACCACATGAATGCCAGCCAACTGCTGAACCGAATCATCGCCGTATGCCGTGATGACACGCTTTAATAAATCGGAGTCTTTCCCTTTTTGGTCTATAAACTCATCCAATAAAATAACTCGCATATCGTCACCTCTGCGACTTAATCTGGCCATTGCAGCAGCTACGGAAGTTGGAGAAAAATAGTCGTTAAAGGCATATATATTGCCCTTTGTATCAGTAACCGCTTGATCTAGTACTTGATGTCCGCTATCAGTTATTTGATAACTACTTCCTTGCTTAATTAATAAAGGTTCGTTAGTTTGAATAATGTTTTTCAGTGGTTCAGATGCTTGGTAAGCTTGAAGTGTGCGTGGCGCTGATTCTAAACTTTGCTGAGAAGTATTGTGTAGAGATAAAGTTTGTACGACGTGGGGCCAAATGCGATTTGCTACTTCTTCTACAGAACCGGTGGCGACAATTATCGGAAATTTCCGTTGATTTGCCTCCCATAAATAACCGGCTCTAACGCGTTCCAAGAATCCCGCATCTTGCTGATCAAAGCGCTCACCTTGATTGCGCTCCCCGATACGTCTAATTAGATCTTGTACAGGTGCATCCATAACAATCGTTAGATCTGGTTCTATGCCATTCACAGCAAAAGCGATTATTCGGTTGATAGTATCATAGTCTTTTACGTCACCTCTGCCATAGTATTGGACTGCTAGGGTAGTTAAGTAGTTGCGGTCGACAATACAAGTGACTCCTTGTTCGATACTACGTGCAATAACCTCCAATGATTGAGCGCGCGCAGCGTTATATAGCAAAACTTCAGTTACCGTATTCATGGGGTAGGAAGGATCTTGAGTTAGGTGTCTTATGGTTCGAGCAGTTAGGTCACTTTGCGAGTCTGGCTCCCTAAGAGTACGGATTGCTAACCCAACAGCTTGTAACCGTCGCGATAGCTCTTGTACCTGAGTAGTTTTACCAACTCCCCCAGGACCTTCGATAACTATGTATTTGCCTCTAGTCATAAGCCAATCCGTCAATGGGTTTTGGCATAAAACGGCTGTCTTTGTAGGCTTTAGGTAGCATCATATCTGGCGCCCATGTTTTAATGATCATCTTTAGATCAGTTCCTTGCTGATACTTACCACTAAAGCCTTCGCCCCGACCTTCGCCGTAATTGCCTTCAACTGGTCCGGTATGATGAAAAACCGCTTGAGCAATTCGCTCGCCTACCGGTAAAAGAACAGTCTCGCGCTGATTGAGGTTATAAATTTCTAAAGTTAAACGGTTAATGTAACCCGGGTCGACCCATCCGGCATCGAAGCATACTGCTACACCATTACGACCCCAGCTAGAACGACTTTTAAGTTCATATGCACCTGGAGGTAAAATGCCAAAAAACTCATGCGTGTGCGCCAAGATACGTTCACCAGGTTTTAAACTAATTACAGGGTGATCAGGTGGTATATTCTTGAGTGGCAAAAAACTGTTTTGTTTGCACCATTCTAGATGGGGCATAGCTTTATACGGCCCATCAAAATAGCGTTCCACATCTTCTTTATCAAAAGGATTGTAGATGGCGCGTTCGTTCATCCGTTCAATACGATAAAAGTAATGTCCTAGCGTAACATCCATGCTGGCATGGGCTACATGTTTCTCGTTAAAAGGGACACAAAGAATATGTCCACTCTGAATTGCTTCGCGAATTTCGGTGTTACTATAGACCCCCAAAGGAGTGTACCCTCACATATCCTTATTATATTTATTATTTTACATACTTTATTGCATTATTGGCAAATATAAATACTGTTCTATGGTCGACCCACTAAACATTTAGCACACTTGTATTAACTGTAGCATGTTCAAAGCCGACTAGGCTTTGCAAGTACTCGATCGGTGTCATCATGCCAAGCATACTGTGTGGTCGGTAGAAGTTGTAGTC
>JAJYDV010000005.1:0-15778 GCA_021777375.1 bacterium
GACTACAACTTCTACCGACCACACAGTATGCTTGGCATGATGACACCGATCGAGTACTTGCAAAGCCTAGTCGGCTTTGAACATGCTACAGTTAATACAAGTGTGCTAAATGTTTAGTGGGTCGACCTTCTGAGAGGAAATTCTACTTTCCGTATAGCTGGCTGTGTGTCCCAATAAGTGCAAAAATTACTATTGAGTCGCCCTCCATAATATATAAGGCTCGCACATCCCCGTTGACGTTCATGCTCCAGTAGCCTTTAAAGTTTCCTTTAAGTGGGTGCACTTTCAGTACCTGTAACGTTGGGTCTATGGCAAACAATGCTATTTTCTCATCAAATTGGTCCTGAATTTTCTTTGGAAGCTTTTTATATTGCTTTTTAAATTTCGGCAGGTAACGAATGGTCATGTTGTCTAGCTTTTAAGATCCACAAGGAACTCTTCGACGCTATCAAAGCTCTTACTTGTCTCGCCACTCTTAAGTTCTGCCTCAACTTCTTCAATAAGTTTCTCTAGCTTTGGCGTCATAGGTTCTGGAGCGTATAGCTCAATGCGACGAGTGGCAGCTACTTGACGAAGATAAGCATTAACCAAAGTGCTAAGGGTAAGACCTACACTGTTAGCCACTTCTTGGGCGGAAGCTTTGACGTCTTTATCTATTCTGACACTTATTACCGTATTCATACTACAAAGTATATACTCGGTAGTGCTTTGATGTCAAGCGATGGTGCTCCTTGGCTTCGTTGTCTTACTAAATCTAAGAGGTTACTGTAGTAATATACAACCAACTTGGAGGGCCACCAAAGAAATAAGTTATATATTTTCACCCAGGAACTCCTTAGATGGCGAGTACTACTGGATAATCTATATAGACAGGAGCAACTTAGTAAGAAAAGGTTGAAGGCAATATATTCCTAGTGGGAGTTATAAAGGGTACTTGATTAGGAAAAAATAAACTAGCTAACGATTTGGTTTAATAAACTCTTCCCAGGATTGCATTTTTTTAGTAGACAAACCTTTTGGTTTGAAGCGTGCTTTATTATTGTCATATATATATCGTAGTCTCTGGTCGTAATATATCAACACCTTTGCAACATAAACACTTTAAACTAAAAGCATCTCTGTTCCTTGTCTTGCATAATAAGCTGTCTTGCTCATAATGTACTCCAATCTTCAGCAAGGCGCATTTTGTCTGAAAAGGATTTAGTTTTGGAGCATTCTATCTAACTCAGTTGGCTTGATAATCTTTATGCCTTTATATTCTTTTAGTACAAGCAGGTCTTCGTCTAGAGTGACAATGTAGTCAGCATTACCTGCAACGGCAGCAGCTAATATGTAATCATCATCTGGGTCACGTGTTATCGGTTCAATTATAGTTGGTTTCACTACTTGTGAAATTTTGATAAAGGCACGTGAGTTAGCTTTAGCATGCTGTTTTGTCATGCCCAATCTCAGACGAAGAACTGCAGCTAGTTCATCAAGAATAAATTCAGAAGTAATAACTGTAACATTATTGTGTTTGACTTGATGTTTTAATTTAAGGATTTCGCCACGTCTAAGTAGTATAGGAGCTAGCACATTTGTATCGTAAACTACGCGCATTTTTTAACGTTTTTTATTTGCTCGTACTTCTTTAACAGCCTGTACAAAGTCATCATCTGTATTTAGACCAGCCTGCTTTGCCTTAGAACCCAGCTCCTCAGATAGTAATAGTAAACTGTCCCAATCATCGTCTTGTTCATTTCGTAAACGTCCCACTACTGCTTGACGAATATATTCACTACGACTAGCGTATTGACCAGAAGCAGCTTTATCTATTTTCTTCACCAAGTCCTTTGGTAATGATAAGTTGACAATTTGTGTAGACATATAAATCCTATATAAATAATGTATGTATACTATAGTAAATATATATGTATGCTGTCAATAAGAAGATTTGGGACTAGGGAAATTGGGGGTAAACAATAGCAAAAATATACAGTTAATTTTTGCGGGTCAGTTTTGACAATGTTTACACCCAAGGTCTAACAGATATAAAAGTATGGTTTTTAAAGTAAAAATCAGTGAATTTATCTGCGTGGAGGTCCACCAAAGAAATAAGTTATATATTTTGGTTGATGAACTCCTTAGATGGAGAGTACTTCTGGATAATCTATACAGACAAGAGCAGCTTAGTAAGAAAAGGTTGAAATCAATATATTCCTAGTGGGAGTTATGGGATGTGTATTCAGAAATATATTACTTGGCTTTTAAAAACTCGTCAGTAGTAAGCTTTATGTCCTTACAAATTTGCCTTAGTAGAATAGGCGATAAATCCCTGGACTTATGCATCGGCACAGTAGTGGCTCTACCATCAGAATGACGAAATTGTTAATGTGAACCTTTTTGTCTAACTAGCTCAAACCCAAGATTATTGAGAATTTTTACCACTTCTTTTGGTTTTAAAACAGGTAAATCACTACCCATAATCTTAAACTAAATAGTTACTAGTTGTGTGCCTATAAAGTATGATTCTGGTTTACTTTTAGGGTTTTCTTCAAGTACTAACTCAACAACTTCTTTAATATTATCTTTTAGCTCTTCTAGTGTTTCTGCTTGAGTATGAGCTCCAGGTAAATCGGGAATATAGGCCACATAGTATCCTGTGGTTGCGTCCTGTTCAATAATAGCTGTATATGATGTTTTGCTTCTCATAAGTTTATTATATAACAATAATACAAAGTCGGCGTGTAAGTATTGTACCTCCAATGCATTAAGCACTCAGAAACTTCATAGATGGAGAGCACTTCTGGATAATCTATATAGGCAAGAACAGCTTAGCAAGAAAAGGTTGAGTGCTATATATTCCTAGTGGGAGTTATGTAATTGTGTGCCAGAAACTTTTAAGACTTACATATTACAAAAGGCTAGTTTAATCTAGGCACGCTTCAAGTAGTTCTGGGAACTCTACTGTACCCATGCCATGCAGAGTAAAATGCCCTTTATTTTCTAACTCTATTACTCTAAGGTTTTCTAATTTTTGTTTGATAATTTCCTCACTCTCTTTAACGCTTTTTACGTCATTTGATGAGCTAAACATTATTAACTTGTTCATTCTCTGATACATGCGTTTATCCCACTCAAATTCAAAAAAAGTATTATCAAATGGTTGGTCTGGTTCAGATCCAACCCATGGTGCAACTAGAATTAATTTATTTACTTTTTTATCTTTATTTTCGCTTAGCCAACGAATTAAGAATCCTCCTCCACAACTATGACCTACTAGTATAGTTTCAGAGTTAATTTCATATCTTTCAAATTCAGTCTTCCACTTTAGATATTCAGGATAGTACGATGATGGCATTTCAACAGCTACAGTATGAATGTCTCTAATCATTAATTGTTTTGAAAGTCAGGGGAACCAATGTGAATTGCTGCTAGTTGGGTATTTTGGTTCATAATATTCATCTTTATGCGCCCAGCCATGTACTAATATTGCGTTTTTCATCTTAATTTATAATAACAAAATATCCACTAAGGAGTTTATATACATTACCTCTGTAAAACAAAAAGCCACAAATATTGTGGCTTAAATTCATATCTGTAAGAAGTGTCTTGGAGGTCGAGGCAGACACTAAGTTACCACAATTAATAGCTGAAATGTTACGTTGGCGTACTGTCATTGGTACTGTGTACTCCCAACAAGTTTTGAAAGCAAACTAGCTCTACTCGTTCGGGCTGTTTAAGGGAAGATTGTGGCTGTTAACGTCCTCTTAATAGTTAAAAGGGATAGTTAGCGGAACTACCCCTAGTTAACTACCTACCGATTTGAAAGTTCAAAAGTACACCACCTATATATGAGACTTTTTGCGTTTTCAGGGTTTAGGTGTAGCTAGTCTAGCTAAATGCCCCAATCCAGCGTAAAGGCTGGCTCGTTGAACTTGACTATCAGCATTGTGCAAATCATATTCAGCAAATCCATTTTCAAACTGGTCATCGATATAATGACTTTGAGGATTAGGACCAATACAAGCACAGTTTCCTAAAACTTGTAGTCCGATACCGCCATATTCTCTAAGACCTGCAGCGAAACCCATGTGTGAATTTGTACGTTCAGCAGGTACTTGCGAGGGGTCGTCTAGAAACGCAACATATGCTTCATACATAACCTAATAAGTATTAGCTAGGGCTTTAGGGTTAGTCTCAACCCATTCATGTAGTCGAGGACCAACAATAGCACCTCCCATAATCGGTATTAACACCGGATGTTGTGGCATTGCATCAATATCAATACCATCACCAATACCTAGTTCATCTGGACTAAATGTATACGGGTCAAAGTCATTCAGTGCTACCTTTTCATCACCGATAGAGAATACTCTATCCTCATTAACATAAGCGAAAGGGTATAGCCCCGACTTATCACCTTCAGATTTCAGATACTTGAAGTAACTAGATATCTCCGACATACATTTATTTTACCACCAGATTGATAACACCTATCGGTAAAATTGTGTTCTACGCCGCATACAAGCGATTTACCGCGATTTCTAGCATTTGACGCAGAAGTCCGTATGTTTCATGGTAGTCGGCAATTAGAAGCGCGTTATGAAGTCTTACTTCGAAGCAAACTCGAATCTAGATTTACGTTCTAGCCACCACTGAGCTGCTTTTATATCGCCGCCATTAATAGTCGTCAAGATTCAATTATCTCTAAGAATTCTTTAATACTAACTATTTTTATATCTTTATATTGCTTTAATTTTAGTAGGAGATTATCTCCTGTTACAAGATAGATTGCCTTACCTCTAACAGCCGTTTCTAGTATTCTATTGTCCGGTTCATCTTCTATTACATTCAGGAATGGCTGAAAATATACTAATTCAGCTTCGCTTAATAGCTGTTGTAAAAGTCCTAGGCTAGATGGTTCAACTCCAAATTTATCTTCAAGAATACGTGTTGTCTCAGCTACTATATAGGCTGATAGGACTAGCTCTTCTAGGCCATTAAGTGTAGATAACACTGCCTTTTCAGGATTACCGTCAAACAGTAATGCAGAAATTAGAACGTTTGTATCAAGGACTACTCTCATTGTTTCAGGATACTAGCCTTTTGAGCGCTCAGCACGAACAATATCTGCTACTTCAGCTTCACTTAACTGCCTACCCTTATACAGGCTACGAGTTTTACTAGTTAAATTATTCCAACGCTCTAAAGTGGTTAACTGTTTACGAACGGCTTGACGTATAAAATCACTGCGACTGCCCCCTTGAGCTTTAGTTTGAGCGTCTATTTGCTCAACTAGTTTTTCAGGCATTGATATATTAAAAGTTTGTGTACTCATACAAACATTGTATATTACGTGTATTGAAAATGCAAGTCGAAATCCCTTGGTTGGGGGTAAACAATAGCAAAAATATACAGTTAATTTTTGCGGGTCAGTTTCGACAATGTTTACCCCCAAGGTTTAACAGATGCAAAAGTAAGGTTTTTAAAGTCAAATTTGATGAATTTGTCGTACTGGAGGGCCCAGTGGGACTCGAACCCACGACACCCTGCTTAAAAGGCAGGTGCTCTAACCGGCTGAGCTATGGGCCCACGCTATCAGGCTAATTACCACATACATTATCCGGTTTAGAATCTTATTGTCAATTTCTTAATTATGGCACCGAAAAATGAATGGTGTTAAAATAACAGATAGCAACTGATTAAGATAAGGATTAATCCCGATGAGCGGTCATAGTAAATGGTCGACTATAAAGAGGCAGAAAGGCGCTAAAGATGCTGCACGAGGGGCGATCTTTACTAAGCTAGGCAACAATATTGCCGTTGCGGCTCGCAATGGGACAGATCCGGAAACTAACTTTGCCTTGCGTTTAGCAATCGATAAAGCCAAGGCTGAAAATATGCCCATGGCCAACATTCAGCGTGCTATTGATAGGCAAAAAGACAAAGAGGCCGCACAACTGCAAGAATTATTGTATGAGGGATATGGCCCCGGCGGTGTAGCAATTATGGTCGAATGTACGACGGACAATGTTAACCGTACCTATTCTGATGTAAAAGTTGCTTTCAACCGCCACGGCGGAAGTATGGCAGAGAAGGGTAGTGTAGCCTTTCAGTTTAACCGACAAGGAATGATTAGGGTTGAGCAAATAGGGGATTCGGTGCTCGAAAAAGTCATTGAGTCAGGCGCTGAAGACGTTAACGAAGAAGAAGATAGCAGTGTAATATATACCGATCCTAAAGACTTAAACCGAATCAGGCTCGCTTTAACTGACTCTGGATTTAAGGTCTTAGAAGCAGAACTCACCTACGTGCCAAAAACTACAATTAGTGTCGAGAATGTTGAAACTGCCGGCAAAATACTACGCTTAATGGAAGCTCTTGAAGACTTAGAAGATGTCAGTGCGACATATGTTAATTTCGATATACCGCAAGCTATCCTGGCGCAGCTTAATTAAGGCTACTAGAATAGAGCTTACATGCAAAGAATTCTCGGAATAGATCCGGGCACCGGAATCGTTGGTTTTGGCTGTATTGATGCCGATAGCCGTAACATAAAACTGGTTAGTGCGGGGGTTATTAGGACACCCGTTGGGCAGGCTGCAGAGCTTCGGTTAAGCACGATTTACGATGAGCTGAACCATCTAATAGAGGAATATAGTCCGAAGTGGTTGAGTATCGAGAAATTGTTTTTTGCACGTAACGTTACGACTGCCATGAGTGTATCTCAATCCCGAGGCGTACTACTGCTGGCTGCAGGCCATGCAAAGCTAAAGATAGCAGAGTATACTCCACTTCAAATTAAAATGGCTATAACTGGCTACGGACGGGCTGACAAGAAGCAAGTTCAGGAGATGGTACGTATTCTGCTAAAACTAAACCAAATACCGAAACCGGATGATGCTGCCGACGCCCTAGCGGCGGCTATTACTCACGCTCAGTTCATTACCTAAGCCAGATATGTGACATAATAAGTCTAAGATGATTGCATCCATTGAGGGCTTAGTTGAGGATAAGACAATTGACCGTCTAGTAATTAATGCGTCGGGTATTGGATATGAGATATTCTTAACCGACCTCACTCTTGCCGGTCTAGAAACAGGCAAACCCGTCAAGTTGTTTATCAGGGAGCAAATAAAAGAAGATGCTCATGATTTATATGGCTTTTTATCACTCGAAGAGAAGCGACTGTTCGAGAAGTTGCTTTCAGTTAAAAACGTTGGTCCAAAAGTGGCACTTTCAGTTTTAAATATTGGCTCTTCAGAAAAAGTTAGATTGGCTATTGCCGGCGGAGATGTAAAAGTGCTTCAGAGTGCTAAAGGAGTCGGACGAAGAGCAGCCGAACAGATTGTAGTAGAGCTAAGAGATAAAGTAGGCCTTGCGCCTACCCTTGGCGCCGAAGCAATAGTCGGCAGAAGCGGTGAAGAAATGAGCAGTGATGAAGCAGCTGAGGCTCTAGTTAGCCTTGGTTATAGCATTTATGATGCCCGTACAGCCTTGGCCAATGTAGATTCATCACTCTCTACTGAAGCCCGAATCAAGCAAGCCTTAAAAACAGTAAAATAAAGTTATGATTGAACGAATAATTAATGCCGCAGACAAACAAGCCGATAGTGAAGAGCCGCAAATTGAAGTTACCCTAAGACCGAGAGATTTCAATAGCTATATTGGGCAGGACCGACTTAAGAATAACCTAAAATTAGCCATTGCAGCAGCCAAAAAACGTAACGAACCTCTGGATCACATCCTACTTTATGGACCTCCGGGATTAGGTAAGACTACGATGGCAAGCGTAATTGCCAATGAAATGAATGCTCAAATAAGAATTACCAGCGGCCCGGCCGTTGAGCGTCCTGGCGATCTGGCCAGTTTGCTAACTAACTTATCTGACAACGACATCTTATTTATTGATGAGATTCATCGATTGCATCGAACGGTTGAAGAAGTGCTATATACGGCAATGGAGGATTTCAAGCTGGACATCATGCTTGGTAAAGGACCTTCCGCCCGCTCGTTAAGACTGGATCTTCCCCGCTTCACCATTATTGGGGCCACTACACGTACCGGATCGATAGCCGCTCCATTGCGTGATCGCTTCGGCATGGTGCACCGTCTAGACTTCTATACTCCTGAGCAAATCGAAGCGATAATTAAAAGAGCTTCCAAAATTCTGAACATAGCTATTAAACCCCAAGCAGCTTCAGCGCTCGCTCAGCGCTCCCGCCTGACCCCGAGGATTGCGAACCGTTTGCTGCGAAGGGTACGTGATTATGCAGATATTAACGGCGACGGAATTATCGATAATGACATTACCCGTAAGGCACTTGAGCTATTAGATATTGACGAGTTAGGGTTGGATCCGGTGGATCGCTTGTTGCTCAGTACAATAATCGATAACTACCGCGGAGGTCCAGTTGGCGTAGAAACTTTGGCAGCAATAACGGCGGAAGAGAGAGCGACAATCGAAGATATGATTGAACCCTACTTACTACAAATTGGTCTGCTTGAACGTACCTCAAGAGGCCGCAAAGTAACACCCAAAGCCTATACTCACTTAAATAAAACAAATGCCGACCACTCCAACCAGTCTAAATTAGTCTAATTATTCGTTACTGAAAAGGATTGGTGCGGGCTTGGTTAAATAGTGCCTGTACACTAACTGAGTTATTTTGTAGATTGTTGAGTTCATTAACTACGTTTTGGTTAATGACTGGGGACGGTGAGGTCTTTAAGTTTTGAGAAATAGTGCTAGAGGATGGAGCGGCACTTAAGAAGCCGTTAATCTTAAATAATACGTAACCATAGATAATAACTATTAGAACTAGAAATACCAGCCATAAGTTGCGGTTTAGAAACGAGGCTTTCTGGACTATTTGTTGCAGCCGTTGTTTTGAAGTCGGCTTATTTTCTTTGGTGCTGGTGCTGTTGTTGTTCATTATTGTGGTTTTATGTACTCATTTACGTTAAGTGAAAAAGTAACCAATCCATTAGCTAGAGGCTGAATGTTAAGTCCGGTAACTAAACTGGTGCGCCGGTTTTGCTCTAAGCTAGTCAAAAAGTTGTAGAAAGCGCCGTAACTAACTGCCGTAGAGTTATTAGTGTCCTCAATAGTTATTGGTAATGAGTATACCCCCGGGATTCCTTTAACTGCTGTTAGCTGAGATAGCGATAGTGTTGAGGTGGCCGATGTAGTTGGCGTACTGGTAGTCGGTGTGCCTAGCGTTGAATAGGGGAAGGAGATTGTAGACAGGGTAATACCGTTCGCTTGAGCCAAATTGACTATTTCCCGTACCGCCTCGGCTTGATCTTTGTCTTGAGGAACGACAGCTTGAGTGATGGTTTCGAGTTCAGCATATTTCTTAACCTCGGCCTTAGCGGTGACCAGATTGGCTTCTTCTTGGGTTAAGGCCTGCTGCTTGGCTTTTAGCGAGACCAACATATTCCCCTGATTTTTTAATTTACCAACTACCAGATTGGTACCTAATAAGGTTAAAATCACTAATAAGCCGATAAGTCCAAGTAAGAAGCGGTTGACCAGTAAACTGTTTAGTTTTAGATTTGCTTTCATCTTACTCTAATTGCCCTTCTGGTTAATAAACAAGAACTGGTTGTTAGCTGCAAACTGTGCCTGCAAGGTTACTTTACATGGATACTGCGAATTCTGGCTACTGCCATTATTAGTACTATCACAGGTAATGTTCACTAGATCGGCCTTCGAAAAGATGCCGTTGGCGGGATCAGCTAAATTGATCTGCACTTGTGTGGCCGTTGTATAGTTGGTTGCCTCAGCGGTTATGCCGAGTCCCGATCCTTTGGCCGTACTCGTAATCGTCAAGCTAGTTAAATTTGCTCCTTGCGGCATTGTAGCGGCCATCTGCTTGAGCAATTTAGAAAATAAAACTTCTTGTGACAAAACCTTAACAACCAGCGAAAAATCATTTGAGATGTTCTGTACTTGAGCTTCGGTTCCGTTTAAATTTTCGGCACTCAGGATATGGCTTAAGTTACTTACGCTTTTGCTTTGAGTGTTAATCGACTGATGCAAACTAACCCATCCGTACGTCCAAACACCGCCTAGTCCGACCAGCCCTATAACTAAGGCGAGTACCCAAAGTAAGAGACGGTCATTTATCATGGCGTAACGGTAGGAGCGTTTGGCTTCAGGTGGCAACAAATTGATCATGTCTTAAAAACCTCTTTCGGATTGACCATCGAAAGTCCTGCCGCAGTTGCATACATCTGCTTATCTGCACGCAAAGGCAACTTTAGTTTATGTATCTCGAGGTACTGCCAAGGATCCGAAGGTCTAACGGCCAGTCTTAGTTTTTCAGTCAAAAATTCATTTAGCCCCGGAATATTACTGCCCCCGCCTAGAGTAACCAATTGTTTAATCGGGCGTTCGGTTCCGTAATGTTCTTCGTAGTAACGTATCAGTCGCCGAATCTCTTTTACAATCTGCTCTAATACCGGTTCCATCCCGGAGACAACCTCACTCTGGCGTCTGCTAACACCTAATCCATAGCGGGTTTTTATAATGTGAGCTTCTTGGATGGAGACATGTAAGGCATCAGCGATACTTTTAGTAAATACCTCACCCCCTCCTTGAACGGTACTGGCCGTTAACATGTTGCTATCAAATATTCCGATGTCCGACGACAAAGAGCCAAAGTCAATAATAACGGTTGGTACATCACTTTGGTAATCATGCGAAAAAAGTCTTCCCGCAGCACTCATTGTTGTTTCTATAAATACCGGTTCCAAACCTAAAATATTGGCTAGCTCCATGTAGGAATCGACAATCTCTCTAGGCACCGCTGCCGATAATATCTCCATCTCTTCACCCGTTTTGCGAATTGGCTGGAAATCGAGGTAGAGTTTATCGATGGGCACTGGAATGTACTGCTCAGCTTCCATGTTCACGGCGTCATTCAGCTCTTTGGCGCTCAAGTTTGGTAAGGTAATTGAACGGGTAAATGACCGGTATGAGGGAATAGTCATGGCAACCCGGCGTGTGGTGATGTCTCCTATAAGGCCATCCTCAAACAGTTTATTAGCAGCTTCAGCAATTATCTCCGGGTCGACAATTACACCATCTCTAATAGCCTTTGTGTCAAAATGACAGCTTCCGTAACCAATAAGTTTACTTAAATTCTTAGCGCTCTGAGCAACACTAGAGCTATCTGGTCCTGGCTCGGTCTGCATCACTTTTAGCGAGCCATTACCAATATCTAAACCAAAAATTGGTCTTGGTTTAAAAAAGTATGGAAGTTTTTGTCTGTTGCCCATCCAAGCTATGCCTTACGATTAAGTATAGAGTATTTTGTATAATTTTCCGCCACATCATTAATCTAATTGTCTTAGGATGTAAGAGCCTTGACCATCTTCCAGGGTTGCGCTTAGGGTGTAATCGCTGCATGTTGTATCATTTGCTTCACAACTTACGCCACTGTTTGTCGGGTCATACCCATAGCAGCCAGGCACTGATTTGGCTAATAGGATCGGCTGATTGTTTTTCGTGCAAGACTTATTTGAGGCGCTCCAGGAAGGGTCGGCATACATGCTAGTAGTTACATTCTTAAGGTTAGTTGCTAGCCAGGAAGGGTTATTCATATCGGACAGGCTAGGGTAGTAGGTATTTTCTGAATAGAATTTCTCTATGTAATCCTGCAAGCTTTTAATCGCAGTAGTACGGATATCATTTCGCGACCTGGCTTTAGCACTGGAGTAATCAAGCGTGACGATCGTAAGCAACACACCAACTAGTACTAGCATGACGAGAATCTCAACTAGTGTAAACCCGCTTTCCCTAAAGCGCCTCTTGCTTAACATAAGGTTAGTTCCTATATGGCTCATAGCTACTAATTGTCCACGTACTGGTGCCAGAATCAAGTGTTACGCCGAAAGTAATTGAACCGGCACCGTGAAGATTGATTGTCTGCCCGGTGGCTCCGCCAATTGTGCCCGAGCCGCCCAAAGTTACTTCGCCCCAGTAAGCATCAAAAACAGAGCCAGGAACTTTGGCCGCGCCGGCTACATCTATGGTTTGGAATGTCTGGGTGTTGTAGAGTGCCGTTCCAGTAATTCCGTTAGTGCAATCCGAGCCACAGTCGGCATTGCTGTCGATAGATATAAAGTCGCCACCTGTATTGCTTGAATTTTCAAGGATTGAAGCGCTGCCGTTAACAGTAATTGTGCCACCGACTAATATTACGGGCTGAGTTGTGCCGTTTGAGTTATCGATTTTTACCTGAGCCGCCCCGTCAATCGTTAAGTTTCCGGGAATGTATACGTTACCGGTTATATCGTAATTACAGCTGTTGCCCCAAGTGATTGAGCTACCGGTGAGTTCAATATTGGCTGGTAGCGTGACCGATCCGCTGCCTTTGCATGAGTATTGTCCGGATGTGCCGCTGGCGGTAGTCGTAACGGCCGCCTCCTGACCTTGCCAGTTGTAGGTTGGCATCGAGACCGCTGGCGGTATACAGCCTACCTCAAGACCTTTGCCGCCATTACCGGGCTGTACCTCATTGCCATTAGGTCCTGAAGAGGTTTGGTTAAGCGCGCAAACCGAGCCATATATATAAGTGCTAGCGTCTAGACTTATCGGCTGAACGCTAGATGAGCAAGTTGATGGATAAGTGTTTCCCGGATTTGATCCTTGTGGGCACCAGACATCACCCACGTAAACCGATGCCGGTACGGAATAAGTACCAATTGTTGCACCACCGCTCATATTGATGTAGCCATTGAGGTAAAGTGTGGAGTTGGTGATTGCTGCGCTACCGTCCATAATTAGACCGCCGGGGCCACTAATTACCGAATAGCCTGGCGCAGCCGTGCCAACTACGGTAACTACGACGCCGTGGGTGGCCATTAACTGAGATGTATTGTTGTAGTTATAGACACTCCCTACAGAAGTTATCTGTTTGGCTAAAGAGTCTCCGGACAATGCAGTAACGGTAGTCGTAAATACCCCATAACCCTGGTTAGCATTATCGAAAAAGACGGTCGCTGTCGGATAGCCTGCGAAACCACTGTTTTGGTTAAGCTCGGCAATTGTCTGTTCGATGCCTGCCTCGGCTGTTAACTGAGCGTTTTGAGAATAAAGTTCAAAATGGGTAGTCTGAAACTCGGTAGTTGTTAGCCCAATAATAGCCAGCCCAAGCGCAGTTAAAAACAGCATCATTACCAGAACTGATATTAAAAGCTGTCCGCTTTCTGAATCATTTTGTCTGAATTTTACCAGGAGTTTTTTAATCATTTCTAAAGACCATTCTTGTTGTATAGCTACTAGTAATCGGGGTACTGCCGTACATTGAACTGAGGGTAATAGATATTTGAACTGAGCGGGCATTGGCCGCTGACACCGCATTACCGTTTATATCGTAATATGAAACCACCCAATTAGTCACTCCGGTTGCTACAACGTTATCGGGTGGACATTGAGCTGTAGCATCTGAGGCCGGACAGGTTGTGACTGCCGAATCACCAAGCTCGCCTGAAGCCAATGTCCGCCGATAGAGAGTCGTTCCGGAGATGAAGTAAACCTCATCATCTTTTAGGGTAATGTAATCCGAACCATCAGTAAAAATAGCCGCGCCACTACTATTTACGGCAACCTTAGCCAGTATCATTGTTGAGTTGCCTGAAGTCCAGCCGTAGGGGTTGCCATTAGGACCGTTCGGATCTGGCCAGCGGTTTGTGGTATCTACGCTGCCGGAGAGCATTATGTCGTCGGCTACTTTAGTAAGCGCCGATTCAGCGGTGTTTAATAAGTTGGCCTTAGCCTGGTTTTCACTTGAAGACTGCAGCCAACTGGTAATGAAATTAGCGATAGTGAGCGACAGGATAGCCATCACTAGCATCACCAACAGTAGTTCGATAAGTGTAAAACCGGCCTCTTTTGGGTTATTTTTTAGCATAATTTAACTTTGGCTAATTCCGATGATCCCTATATCTGAACTTAACGTAACATTCTGGGGTTGGCCGTAATCGCTGTAGGTTATAGTGACATTTACTTCTTTCAGGCCGGGCAGCGGCTGAGAGACGCTTACTGAGCCGCTACTATTAGAGGGCAGACCTGCAAGTAGACTGGAAGGAAAGGTTGGCGGACTGGTGGATGAAAGTGAGTTGTAGCCGCTGTTACGCAGCTCCTCTATCTCAGTGCGGGCCGCTCTGACAGCTAAATCATAGTGGGCATTTTCATTCTGAACCTGCTGAGTAAGATAGTAGAGACCGGCTAGTGCGGTAATCGCGATGCCTAGAACCAGAATCGAGAGTAACAACTCAACTAGAGTAAAACCGTCATCTCTAGTCAAGTTTGTTGTTGTCTGTTTCATGCCTACAATATCCTTGTTAATTATAAAACCGCTTGAGCTTTCACCCAAGCGGTTTATTATTTCCCTATCTAGAATCGAACTAGTTAGTAACCACTATGTTGTCGGCGGTGTTGGAGTCGCCCCAAATGGTTGCATTAGCTGTTAGCGTAAAGCCCGAGCATGCAGTCGTTCCGGTAGTGATTGCGCCGCCACTGGCGACGGTGTCGCCACATCCGGTAGGCGTTACTGCATAAACGTAACCGTTAGCATCTGTAAAGTCGGCGGCCATAGTAGTGTTATTGCCACCAGCGCTGCCACCTAGCCAGTTGTCGACATTGGTTGTAGTAGCACCGGACGCGCCCGCGGCTGGGTAGCTGTTGTTGTCCGCGTAATACTCAGCAAGCTTGTTCTTTACTTCAGCAATCGTTGATTGGGCATCGGCCTTATGCGCTTTATTAGTTGCACCGCTGTAGGCCACGAAGGCGATTGCGGCAAGGATACCGATGATGATGATTACGATTAGTAACTCGATAAGGGTAAAGCCTCTCGAGTTAGTTTTATTATTACGCATTAATTTGCCCACCTTTCTAATTTCTATGAAGTGTATTTAGTTATTTTTTATTGCGACCTTAATGAGAACATTATTTCTTATGCTTAACCGATTGTCAATATCGATATTCGCTTTTTCTCTCCTAAATAGTGGTGTTCGAATCCCTCATTCTCAGCCAAAAATAATTACAGCACTTAAGTCCGTAAAATCTAAGCACACTGTATTCGAAAGGTTAGCGAGAAGAGTATACACCATACTGTTCAGTTAAACAGCTGGCACACCTCCGACTATAATTTATCCTCTTCATCTTGCGTTAGGTTTTTAGCGGTAATCTAAATACACTACACCGATACGTCCCAAAGAAGGTGCAACTTCTACTGCCAGTTCTTTTCGGTCTGATGAGTCTAATTTTATATTTCTAGCTTTAAGGAATAATTTACTCAGAGGTATTGTTTGCTCCTCCTGAAGCTGGCTTATTGCGATAATATACTTTTCAAGTGGAATAATAAGAGATGAACGTATAGTATTTGGGTTAACAGTTCTGGCATTTAAATCTAAATGAACGGCTGCGATTCGACGCAATACAGATAGTTTCTTTGTATTAAAACCTAGTATCGCAGGGTAAGTGTTAACTAACTGTTCAGGGCTGTATTCCCATTTAAGTAGTTTGACACTACGTCGTAAAAACTCAATTTTGTTTCTGACCGATTCTGGGGCATAGCCTATGGCTGAAGGCATGGCGTTAACAAGCTTGACGGCATCAATACCTAAAGCCGTGTAATTATCCATCTTTTCTCTGACCGATTCTGGGGCTAAACCTATGGCTTGAGGCATGGCGTTAACAAGCTTGACGGCATCAATACCTAAAGCCGTGTAATTATCCATCTTTTCTCTGACCGATTCTGGGGCATAGCCTATGGCTGAAGGC
>JAJYDV010000005.1:15788-62823 GCA_021777375.1 bacterium
CGATTCTGGGGCTAAACCTATGGCTTGAGGCATGGCGTTAACAAGCTTGACGGCATCAATACCTAAAGCCGTGTAATTATCCATCTTTTCTCTGACCGATTCTGGGGCATAGCCTATGGCTGAAGGCATGGCGTTAACAAGCTTGACGGCATCAATACCTAAAGCCGTGTAATTATCCATCTTTTCTCTGACCGATTCTGGGGCTAAACCTATGGCTTGAGGCATGGCGTTAACAAGCTTGACGGCATCAATACCTAAAGCCGTGTAATTATCCATCTTTTCTCTGACCGATTCTGGGGCATAGCCTATGGCTGAAGGCGAGGCGTTAACAAGCTTGACGGCATCAATACCTAAAGCCGTGTAATTATCCATCTTTTCTCTGACCGATTCTGGGGCAAAGCTTATGGCTGAATGCGAGGCGTTAACAAGCTTGACGGCATCAATACCTAAAGCCGTGTAATTATCCATCTTTTCTCTGACCGATTCTGAGGCATAGCCTATGGCTGAAGGCATGGCGTTAACAAGCCTGGGAGCGTCTAAGCCAAAGGAATGCATGGTACGCTGAGTGCGGATAAAGGTATCTAACGGAATAAGAGTGGGCTGTGTGATCTCATAAGAATCAACAAGTCCAGCAGATAAACCAATAAACTCTAGGAAACTTCGGCGTGCCGAAACTACATCTTGCCATTTATCTTCATTAACTGGCTCGTCAAGTCTAAGTGAACCAGTAATAATAGTGTCGTTCAAAGACTGGCGGAGTACTGGATCATACATCCATTGAGGATCTACTCCATAAACTTCCAGCCATGGCTGGTCTCCAGGAGTTAGACAGGTCGGTTCCTGAGCATGCCGAACGTTAGTCTCTGAACTTTGTTCGTGATTGCGGACAGTCATTAGTATATTGTATCACTTTAGTTAGCTTTTTACAAGGGGGCAGTATTTCGCTGTTAGCCCAAATTTAAAAGTGGAGTAATAAGGTGTACTTAGCTATGCTTCTCTCTGTAAAGGAGAATACCTTATGAAACAACTACATAAACAATTTAGTGACGAGGAGATAAAACAATATCTTAAGTGGTATGAGACAAGGGTTATGACTAAGTCTGAGGTATTAACCCTACTTGGCATAAAGGACAGTAGGTTCTATGTATTGCTTGCTCAGTATATAGATAAACCGAAACAGTTTAGCGTGGCATACAATCGCCTAAAAGCTACCAGGAGTTTACCGCCTAAAGTAGTCAAACAAATCCGTAGAGAGCTAGAAACAGAAAGAGGTTATGTGACTAATCCTAATATGTCAATCATGTTCTACAACTACTCAGCTATTCGTGATGTGGTTGAGGAAGAAACGGGATACAATCTGTCTGCTCAGACAGTCATCAACTATGCCAAGAGGTGGGGATTCTACCTAGAAAGACCGAAACGTAAGGCTCACACCCGAGAGGTATTAACTGATTCAGTTGGCATGTTGCTACAGCATGATGCTAGCTCACACCAATGGAGTCCCTATGCCTTTAGACCAGACGGTAAGCCGCTGAAGTGGTCACTCATTACCACATTAGATGACCACAGCCGTAAATTACTCTATGCAGAGTTATTTGAACACGAGTCCGCTTGGGCACATATACAGTCGTTAGAATCAGTAGTTTTACATAATGGGGTTGGTGTCCAGTATTACTCAGATAATCACGCTATCTTTCGGTATGTGACAAACCGTGATGCCAATGGTCTGAGTGCTGCCAATTACCAGAGGGTTCTTGACACTGATGACATTGCCCCGCAGTGGAAACAAGCTGTTGAAGCCAGTGGCATGAAAGTAACCTACGCACTTAGTCCTGAAGCCAAAGGTAAGATTGAGCGACCATACCGATGGTTACAGGATAGACTTGTCAGAAGATCAGCCAGAGAGCATGCCAAAAACATAGATGATGTTAGACGCATACTCTACCATGAGGTAGATAGGTACAATAACCGAGCTGTGCATAGCACTACTGGTGAGATACCGAGTATTAGGTTCAGTAATGCAGTGAATGATGGTAGGTCAGTGTTTAGGCCATTAGACCTTACTAAAGCTAAACCGCCAGTAACTTCAACTAGGGATATATTCTGCCTTAGGACTGAACGCAAAGTTAACGGTTACGGAAAGATATCTTTCAACAGTTTACAGATTAGTGTCCCAGGCAATCTTCCTGATGGAACACCTGTAGCCCTGCATATTATTCCAGATCAGACAATAACTGAAGTAAGGTTTCTTAGAAACAATACGGTACTTGGATACCAGCAGATACCAACACCAAGACAACTCCAGTTTTAAATTTGTGATGCTACTGTTTTAATTTTGAGTTAACATATCGATATTCGCTTGGCTGGTTATTTCTATCCTGTGCTAGAAAGTTTAATAATTGGCCCATAAACACTTATAGCTATAATTCCCACCATTCCACCGAGGATTACAATCATTACCGGTTCAATAATTGAAGATATCGCACTAACGGCAGAATCCACCTCTTCTTCATAAAAATCGGCTACTTTCAAAATAATAGTATCCGATTGACCGGTTTCTTCACCAACGGCCAACATCTGAACGACAATTGCCGGAAAATGCTTACTTTTACCGAGTTCGGTTGATAACTGACTACCGGCTTGCACGGCTTTAGAGCAGGCCTGGAGTTCACGTTCAATTACCGCATTACCGATTGCCTCAGCTGTGGTGTTGATTGATTCAACAATTGAAACGCCGGCACCCATTAGAGACGCAAAGATGCGTGCAAATCTAGCAATCGCGGTTTTCGCGACGATATTTTTAACCGCCGGAACTCTGAGCAGAAATGAATGCCAGACGTAACGCCCACGTTTGGTTTTTATATAACGCCTAAAGGAAATAATTATTGCCGGCAGTAAGATTACCACGCCAATTAAAAACAAAGGCTGCCGCATAGTGTGACTGATTGAAAGTAAGGCGCGCGTATAAACCGGTAGCTGAGCCTTGCCAGCGGTAAGAGAAGTCATAATCGCACCAATTTTCGGAACAATAAAGGTCATTAACACAAAGAAGGCCAGGATGACTACTGAAAATATTACTGCGGGGTAAATCATAGCGCCGTGAATCTTACCGCGCAGCGCCGAGTCTTTTTCCTGCTGAACTGCGAGGCGGTCTAATACTTTGTCCAGGATGCCTCCTGTCTCACCGGCGCGCACCATATTGACATAGATTGGGGAAAAAACCTTAGGATGTTTCGCAAGCGCATCACTTAAGTTATCTCCTCCTTGAATATCGTCTGTAACTGCAGCAAGGGCCTTTCTTAGAGGGAGTGAGTCAGTTTGATCACGCAGTAATGTTAAAGAGCGCAGAAGAGGTACCCCGGCACTGACCATTGTTGAGAGCTGGCGCGTGAAAATTACCAAGCTCTTAGGCTTAACTTTGCCACCGCCGGGCAAATTAATCTCCATTCCTAAGCCTTTTTTCTTGCCGATTTCTCTTATGATGATTGGAAGTAACTGATTCTCGCGCAAAGCGGTCATCGCGGCATTTCTGTCCCTGGCGGTTATGGTCCCTTTCTGTAGCTGCCCGGTTTTAAGGTGTGCTGTATATTCAAAGTCGGGCATTAGGTTAGTCCTTGGTCCTGGCGGTTACTCTTAGGACTTCTTCTAGAGTAGTTTCGCCGCGCAAGCTTTTAATTAGTCCGTCAACGTGCATTGTGATCATGCCATCATTTTCGGCTAGAGACTCTAAAGCTTCACTGGTAGTGTTGGATACAATCGCTTTTTGAATTGATTGGCTGTTGTCTAATGCTTCGTAAATACCAATGCGCCCTTTATAGCCGGTATGGTTGCAAGCGGCACACCCATCTTCGTGAGCTCGCCACAAGCGACTAATTGTTTTTTCACTACTGCTTAATTCGCTAACTATGCCCTTATCGTTATCGTCACGAGTGCCGATGCCGTCTTTTAGAGCTTGCCGCTCCAGCTCGTTAATTTTCGCAAAGTCCTGTGCATCTTTCAGCGAAAAGGCTTCTTTTATACGGGCAATCACACCGCTGTCTGGCTCATACTGCTCGCGGCACTCCTGGCAAAGACGTCTTACCAGGCGCTGAGCAATAACTACTCTTACCGTACTGGCAATAAGAAACGGTTCGACGCCCATATCCATCAATCTCGGTAAACAAGTTGCCGCATCGCTGGTGTGCAGGGTTGAAAACACAAGGTGTCCGGTAAGTGCTGCTTGCACTGCCAAGTCAGCAGTTTCGGTGTCCCGGATCTCGCCGACCATAATAATATTCGGATCCTGGCGTAGCAGCGAGCGCAAACCATTAGCGAAGGTCATTCCGGCAAGCGGATTAACCTGTGTCTGATTAACTCCCTGAATTCGGTATTCGACTGGGTCTTCGACCGTGGATATGTTAACGCTCGGGGTGTTGAGAAGAGACAGTACGCTAAAGAGGGTAGTAGACTTACCGGAACCGGTCGGGCCAGTTACTAAAATCATGCCGTGGGGTTGAACTATTGCTTGCTGCAATAATCTAAGCGCGTCGCCCCAAAAGCCCAACTCTTCAAGGGTGGCGGCTTTTACGGATTCGTTTAGAATGCGCATTACCACCTTTTCGCCATCAACAATTGGCAAGGTCGATACCCTTAGGGCAAATACCTGGCTGCCTACTGCAATTTTAAAACGACCGTCTTGCGGTGCCCGATGTTCATCAATCTTTAAATTAGCTAAAATCTTAATTCTACTAACCAAAGCATTAAGTACACGCCTTGGAAGCTTGTTGGCCTCTCTTAATATGCCATCAATACGGTAACGTACCACAACATACTTTTCGCGCGGCTCAATATGGATGTCACTAGCGCCGTTCTTAACACCATACTCAATAATTAGGTTGACTGTTTGAGCAATTGGCGAGTCTTCCTTAAGATCGTTTTCGTCTACCGTACCCTCATCTTCTTCGGAGCTCAGTTCGTCACTAGAGATAACCTTGGTTAGTTCACCCTCAATATTGCTCCTATAAGTATCTAGAGCCGATTGGATTTGGCTCTCCGGCGCAACGTAGACCCGTAAATTGTTTCCGAGTTGTTTCTGCAGAAAATTTACCGCCTGAATGTCATCCGGATCGGCCATCGCAACGTATCTCACGCCGTCTTCATCGACATCAAAAACCACAGCATTATATTGCCTGGCAATCCGCTCCGGAAGTTGCGTCAGCAGCTCCCGCTTAAGATCTTTCGGGTTTAGTTCAACAAAAGGCACGTCAACCGCACTGGCATATAGCTTGGTCAATTCGTTTTCACTTAAGATATTACCCGCAACGACTAAATCCTGCAGGGGTCGTTTTTCAGTCTTCTCCTGTGACCGGAGTTGTGCTAGCTGATCAGCACTAACTTTGCCGCTTTGCTGCAGGAAGTTCTCGACGAGTTTATCGGCGATGCGCATGTTTGCTTTTTAGGTATAAGCCCACTTTAACCTTTAGCGTTAAGTATACAATATGGGGCACAAAATGCTAAGCCCTAGTAATAATTAATTTAATCTTAAAAGCCTTGAGCGGTAATGCTTTGTCTCTGGCGTTAATAAACGTATAGTAGTATTCAATGTAAAGTGAAACCTGGCAAAATATGCAGGTTAGCGGAGGAGAAATGTTTTATGGCGCAAACTAAGTCTGGAGCAACTAAAAGCAAGGGTGAATTGCCGGCTAAGGAATCTAGTGTCAGCGGTAAGGCCAAAGCCCTTGATGTAGCCATGGAGCAGATTGAAAAACAGTTTGGCAAAGGCGCCATCATGAAGATGGGCGAAGGGCACATTAGTGGCAACATAGAGTTTTCGTCGACGGGATGCATATCATTAGATTTAGCGTTAGGCGGCGGCTTGCCCAAGGGCCGGGTAGTTGAAGTCTATGGGCCGGAGTCTTCAGGAAAAACTACACTGACTTTGCATGCTATTGCTGAAGTCCAAAAACATGGTGGCACGGCCGCTTTCATTGATGCTGAACATGCGTTAGATCCTAACTATGCCAAGCGAATCGGCGTCGACGTTGCAAACTTATTGCTTTCCCAACCAGATAATGGCGAGCAGGCTCTGGAGATTACTGAAACTTTAGTGCGCTCCAATGCGGTTGATCTAATCGTAATCGATTCGGTTGCCGCCTTAGTTCCACGAGCCGAAATTGAAGGCGACATGGGAGAGAGTTTGCCCGGATTGCAAGCCAGATTAATGAGCCAGGCGTTACGTAAACTGACCGGGGTTATCTCGCGTTCCAAAACCACCGTTATTTTTATTAACCAAATCCGGATGAAGATTGGTGTGATGTTTGGTAATCCCGAAACCACCACCGGAGGTAACGCATTAAAGTTTTATTCCAGTGTGCGCATGGATATCCGCCGGATTGGCCAAATAAAACAGGGCGAGGAAGTAATTGGTAACCGAACTCGGGTAAAAGTGGTCAAAAACAAGATCGCACCGCCCTTTAAAGAGTCCGAGTTCGATATTATGTATAACGAGGGTATCTCTAAAACCGGTGACGTCATTGATATGGCCGCAGAACGTGGCTTAGTTGAAAAGACCGGAGCCTGGTATGCCTATAAAGGAGAGAAAATTGCCCAGGGGCGGGAAGCTGCTAAAACTTTCCTTAAGAATAACCCTAAGGTACTAGACGAACTAATTAGCGCAATTCTGACTCAAGAAGAGACCGCTAAAGTTTAGGTGTTGTTTTTCTAATAGGGTCAGGACTTAAAACCATCATGAAAGTTACGGCTATCGAACACATGCCTCATAATCCGGGTATGTATAGGGTTTCGATAGACAATAAGCCCTTGGGCTATCTGACTGCGGACGACGTTCTAAGTTTAAGTTTGACTCGTGGCAGCGAAATTAGTACTGCCGGCTATGCGCAGCTAGTAAGTAGAATTAAGTATGCAGCTTTCTATACAAGTGCCTTAAGGCATGCCGACCGCCGCTTACGCTCCCAAGCCGAAGTAAAAAGTTATTTAAGGAGCCGAGGCTGCGATTTACAGACAGCAACCTCAATCATTAAAGAACTAACAAGGCTAGGAATAATTGATGAGTCAAAGCTTGCAGAAGCCTATGTTCACGATAGCGAAATATTAAAACCTCTTAGCCGAAAAATGCTTGCCTTAAAGCTGAAGCAGAAACAAATCGACCCAGAGCTTATTAACTCAACCATTGTTGCATCAGGCTATGATGACGCTCAAGCCTTGGATAAACTAATTAGCTTAAGACGCGGGCGATACGGCGGAAATCGGGCCCGCTTTTTTCGCTATTTGCTGCGGCAGGGTTTTAGTTATCCAGAAATTGAAAAACGCATTGGTCGTCCACCAAGCAATTTCGGCAGGTTTAAATGATTGTGGCCGGCGCAGTAACCGGATTTCCGGCCGCCAGATCATTAATCACTACTTTAGTATCGGTGATCTCACGAACCTGATTGCGGTCGACGCTTAGGTTTCCTCCGCTAAAGCTCTTTAGTATGGACTGTGTAACATAGAGCTTTTGGATAAACATCGTTTCGACTTCAACAGCGTAGTCGTTGACCTTTCCGACCTTACTTTTGTTTATAGTAACCACCTGTTTACCGATAAGATTAAAGTTTAAACTAATAACGTCCTTAAGCCGAATTAAATCATCGGGTTCGCTTAGTGAGTCATGGTCGTTAACCACGTATCCCTTATTTAGCAGCTCGCGGATATCCTGATAAACCAAAACCAATGTCTTAGTGCTGAATCGATCTCTGCAGTAAAAGCCTTCAACTTTCAGATTGTCCGGATTAATGATCGGTGCGTAGACTGTTGCAATCTGAGCCCCGGTTCTTAAGGACATAACCGGTTTATTTAATAGCGTGGCACTTAGTTGGAGCATAACTAATCATAGTATAATCCGCTTAACGAATTTGCTACTAGAGAGTGCACAACCTAGAGCATTGGAGTTTTCGCCCTGATAGTCAGATAATAAGGAATAGCCGTATGGGAGATAACACTATCAATCATCATTCGCGGAACAAGAAAGTCGCGTTAGAAGACGTGGCTGCAACGCTTAGTTTGGCAAATAAAATCGGCTCGCGTCTTAAAGGTGGTGAGACGATAGAATTAATTGGCGATCTAGGGGCCGGCAAGACCACTTTTGTAATTGGACTTACCAATGGAGCCGGAATTAATGAACCGGTGAGTAGCCCTAGTTTTACAATCCGTAACGACTACACCTCGCAAAATCTAAGCATTGCTCATTTTGATTTTTTCCGTTTGAGTGATCCGGGAGAGCTCAAAGAAGTGCTGGCTGAAACGCTATCCGACTCGCACTCCGTAGTAGTTATCGAGTGGGGTTCTGAACTAAGTCAGGTTTTGCCGCCTCGTCGTGTTAAGCTTTTCCTTAAGCCGACGCCAAGCGGATCAAGGGAAGTTGAGATATTTTATCCGGATGATTATGCTTATTTGTTTGAGGAGGTATATTAGTGCTAATCCTAATGATCCGTTCAGACCAACAGATGGCAGAACTCTATCTTAATCAAGACCGTGAGTGCTTAGTTAAGCATGTCTGGGAGGCCAATCATCAGCTGGCCGAATCGATCAATAAAGAGATTCGGCAGTTACTTAAAAAAACCAAGCTGACTTTGAGCCAGCTGCAGGCAATTGGCGTATATAGCGGCCCGGGTAGTTTTACTTCACTGAGAATAGGGCACAGTGTAGCCAACGCATTGGCCTACGGACTTCAACTACCGATTGTTGAGGCTGGTGGTGAGGATTGGCAGGCGTCGATAGTAGCGATGCTTGAAGAAGGAAAGAATGATCGACTAGTCGTACCGCTTTATGGTGCGCCACCGCGAACGACTAAGCCTCGTAAATAAGTTTTTTGGTTTCCCTAATTGACCTCGGAAGATGTTTAAGCGTATATTTATGGGCAGAGCTTGATTGTTAGAGAGACACGAGTTTTCCTAAAGTCAGGCCCCTGTATATAACCGTATTTAAGTAGTTTTGGGGTTTATTTTATTAGAGATTGGCAGCTACCGGCTTAGCCGGGCTAGTGAATTGACAGCGATTGTTCGTAAGTGAGCGCGTAGCACCATCTTTTAAGAGTAGCCTTCAATATCAGAAAGGAAGAAGATGATTTTTGTGTTGTCCATAGTATTTGGCGTAGTAGGTCTTGGAGCTGGTTTCGGGGTTAGTAATTTTATTTCTCGCCGCAAGACGAGCGACATCGAATCAAAACTCGAAAAAGAACGTAAACAGGCCGAAAAAGAAATTGAAAAGATAACCTCCCAAGCAAAAGAAGAGGCCGCTAGATTGTCTGAAGAGGCACGAAGGGATGAGCAGTCCAGACGCAAAGAGCTTAAAGATCTGGAGAATCGTCTAGTAGTAAGAGAAGAGTCGTTAGACAAAAAACTCGATGAGCTAGACAAGCGTAATCAGAACTTGCGAGCCAGCGAAGATGAAGTTGAAAAGCTGAAAGACGAAATACGTGACATTCGTGTTAAGCAGCAGGATAAGCTGGAGAAAATCGCTAAACTTACTAAGGCGGAAGCTGCTGAAAAGCTGATGCAAATGACCGAAAGAGACATTAGGAACGACCTGGTTAACTTAATTGCCAAACTTCAAAACGAAGCAAAGGAAAATGCCGAAGAGGCCGCGGCTCTAATAATTACCACGGCCATGGAGCGCATGAGTGGCGAAGTAACCGCTGAGCGTACCATAACTTCAGTTAAGCTTGAAGATGAAGAGATGAAAGGCCGGATTATCGGCAAAGAGGGCCGCAATATTCAAGCTCTGCAGCGTGCCACCGGTGTCGATATTATGGTAGACGATACTCCTGGGTATATAGTTCTAAGCTCTTTTGATCCGGTGCGACGTGAAGTGGCTAGAATAGCGCTAGAAATGTTGATGAAAGACGGCCGTATCCATCCGGGACGTATTGAAGAGGTGGTCGAAAAGGCACAAATGAATGTCGAGAAAGATGTTGTGCGTGCCGGTGAAGATGCTGCCCGAGAAGTCGGCGTAATAGGTATACCTAAAGAAGTTCTGCATTTACTGGGTGAACTTAAATACCGCACCAGCTATGGCCAGAACGTACTTAGACACTCGGTTGAAATGACCCACATTGCTGGTATGATTGCCGAAGAGCTGGGGGCGGATGTTAAGACCGTTAAATATGCGGCCTTGGTCCATGATCTAGGAAAAGCGCTGACTCATAAAATGGAGGGCAAGCATCACCACATATCCGGTGAAATGTTACGCAAGTATGGAGCTCCTGAAGAGGTGGCTTTAGCAGCAGAACAGCATCACGATGACATGGAAGCAACTAGCGTAGAAGCGCTAATTATTCGTGTAGTCGATGCTATTAGCGCTTCTCGTCCGGGTGCGAGAAACATCAGTGCTGAAAACTTTGCCGAGCGAATGAAGGAATTGGAAAACATCGCTAACAGCTTCAGCGGTATCGATAAAACATATGCTATTAGCGCCGGTCGCGAGGTAAGGGTTTTTGTTCGTCCGCAGCAAATTGATGACTTAAGTGCCATCCGTTTAGCGCGTGACATTGCGACGAAGATTGAATCCTCTATGCAATATCCAGGGACTATTAAGGTCAACGTTATACGGGAGACTAGAGCAATTGAGTTTGCCAAGTAAAGTCCGCTTTCTATATCTGGGAGACGTGATGGGCGATGTCGGCCTAGGCTTGGTTGAGACAAATCTGTCTCAGTTAAGAGACCGCTATAACTTGGATTTTGTCCTTGCCCAAGCCGAAAATGTTAGTGAGGGTAAAGGGTGTAGCCCAGGGGACTACCAAAGGCTCCGTGTTGCCGGTGTTGACTTCTGTACTGGTGGCAACTGGACGCTTTGGCAAAAATCCAGCTACCACTTGCTAACAGATCCAGCACAGCCGATCATTCGGCCAGCCAACTATCCGGAAGGTACCCCTGGATTGGGATATAAATATGCGCAAACTAAAGCGGGGAAGGTACTGGTAATTAGTTTGCTAGGACAAACCGTAGGTCGGGATAGCGGTATTATTATGGATAACCCGCTACAAATAGTCGACTCCATTCTAGAGCAAGAACAACATACTTCCCGTCTAGCTACAATTGTTAATTTTCATGGCGACTTTAGTAGCGAGAAAGTAGTGATTGGACAGTATCTCGACGGGCGGGTAAGTGCCGTTATCGGTGATCATTGGCACGTACCAACCGCCGATGCTAGAGTTCTTCCTAAGGGCACGGCTCATATAACTGACGTTGGCATGGTAGGGGTACTCAATGCCAGTCTTGGAGTCAAAACAGAGGTAATTGTTCAGCGCTGGCGAGACAATAAAACTAACGCAAACGTTCTTGAATCAGCAAAACCGTGGCAACTAAACGGCCTGATCTTTGAAGTTAATCCGAAAACAGGCTTGTCGTTTTCGGCCGAAGCCTTAAATCAGATTTATGAATAGGCCGGACTTTTTGCTATACTACCCCTGATTACGGGGATTGGCGCAGTTGGCTAGCGCGCCGCGTTTGGGACGCGGAGGCCGGAGGTTCGAGTCCTCTATCCCCGACCACGTTCGAAATCTTGGGTTTTAATGAAAGTAGCGTAAGGTTCTTTTAGCTCGCAGCTGACTACTTGCCATCTGGAATTTACCTTTTTTGGACCAATAATTTCACCCTCTAAAGTCAGGTTCGAGAAGAATTTACGCAGTGTCTTATCCATTTGAGTAATACTACTAGTTCGCCTCAGTAAACTGGCCACATTATCGAAAAGTTCGAGATATTTTTCATAGGTTGGAATAGCAGTTTTTAACTTGGCTTTCTCACTGGTAGCTAATTTATAGGCCTTTTTTAGTTCGCTTAAAGTAGCTATATAACCATCTAAGTCCTTAATGTAGTGTTTTCTAAGTGGATTCTTTGGGTCAGATACTATCTTCTTGGCGTTATCATAATCTTTCTGCTTAGATTGGATTTGTTTATCTAGTGAAGCATTCATGGCATTTAATTCTTTTGTTCTCTCAACTTTCTTTTCTTGTACTTCAGCAGCGTAGTTTTCGTAGTTATTGCGAGTAGTAAAGCGGTATTGGTCTAAGTAATCAATACAATAATCAGTGATAATCTTGGCCCTAGGTCCTTTGTTTTTCATTGGGCAGCCATCAGTTTCACAGCGATAACGATATGAAGGCGTTTTACTAGTCGTAATACCTGAAGATAGTGTTTTACCACAGCTTTTACAGTAGACAATGCCATTAAGCATGAACAAGTTTAGGCTTGATACTAGCAGTATATTTTTGTTTATCCGAAGCCAACGTTAAACCAACGTCAGCCTCTATTGAGGTTTTAATTTTACCCACGAGAAAACTCCGCCCTCTACATCTAAAGGTGTCTTTAGGTTTGTAATGACGGAAGGCAAATCAGCCGAAACTGTGTGGGTAGACTGGTTTGTTTTATACCCTCCAAGTCTATAGTTTGGTGCAAGGCTCACGACCCTGCGGGTACACTATCTTCCAACGTGTTAATTTCTACTATACGCTCATGTTTAGATATTACAACTACAACATATTAGTTTAGCTTTAGCTATAGACCTGTTTTCACCCTCATATTACCCAACTAAAACCCTACTTCTAAGGCATTAGGGCTATAAAATGTTAAGGTACAAAGTGGTGTAGTTTTATCCTAGTTTTGGTATTAGCCGTACCAAATATCCTGCGCAGAGTTGGTAAACTCTTTAACTTCATAGGGTTTTTCTATCTTTTGACCTTTAAACTCTACTCTGTAGGCTTCACTTTTTAGTTTTTCACTCAGTGTGTCTAACAGCTCAATTAGTTTTGGGGTTGGTATATCGCTAAGACCACGCTTTTTAAGCTCCTCTCGGACGCTTTCTAGCTGCTCTGACCACATTTGTAAACGGTGCTGCTGCCCAGCTTTATAACGTTCATTTAGGGCTTCATGGGTAATGGCTCGTAAGTTCTGTATGTCTAGCTCGTAAATCTTAGACCATGTTATTTGGTGCTTTTAGGCACCTTTAACTGTTTAGCAATTTTATCGTAGCTCATGCCTTCAGCACGAAGTTCAATAAACTGTTCTCTGGTTTTTTGTGTTGCAGCCATAATTTGCACAAACCCCTTTAATATATTGTAACATACTTTATTGCTATTATTGTTTTCAGGGTTGAACTATGCCATGCTTATATAAATGAATGACCAAGAGCAAGTACATGCTCCACAAGACCAAAACATTCAACCAGAAGCTCCTCAAGTATCAGTTGCTCCTATTGTTGCCTCCACTAACACTATTGCAACTAATAAGCCCAGCAAGTTAGCTAGTTTATTTAGTGGTTTCAATCACCCTGGAGTTTTACTAAAGGCTGTTGTGTTACTACTTAGTGTAGGTGTGGTGTTTTATGCTGGCTATCAATTAGCTATTTATCAAACACAAAAGGGTGATACGCTTTTACCGCATATTAACTTTACTTCTGATAACTCCTCAGGCGGTAACTGTCCACCAGGCGAATACTACGGCTATCCACCAAGACCAGGAGCTACAACTCAGATCTGTTTGTACCCAAATGGTATAGATAAACCTGTAATTTACCTTTACCCGACTCATACTGAAAGTATCAGTGTTCAAGTTGGATACAAACCAGGCTTTATAAAAACTGTGCCTAGCTATAATGAGCAAACTGGCTGGCAGGTTGAAGCTCAACCAAATGGGACGCTAACTAATTTAACTAACGGTAAAACTTACCCCTATCTATTTTGGGAAGGCAATCCAGACCCTTCACTGCATTTTGATATGTCTAAAGGCTTCGTGGTAGCGGGAAGTGATACCAAGGGCTTCCTACAACAACAGCTAGTATCTATGGGGCTAAACCAAAATGAAACATCAGCCTTCATAGCATACTGGCTTCCGAAAATGGAACACAACATCTACAATCTAATTCACTTTGCAAGTAGTGAATACACTAGCGTAGTCAAACTGAATATATCACCCCAGCCCAACTCATTACTTAGAGTTTTTATGGCTTATGAACCACTACAAAGCCTTGTAAAAGTATCACCTCAAACGTTCCCAACCTTTCAGCGTGTAGGCTTTACTGCCGTTGAATGGGGCGGTACTGAACTTGGTAACTAAAATACTAGACCTTCCACAAGTGCAGGCTTAGCGGGTCTAGTGGTCTTTGGTTCTTCTAATAACAGTTCTGACGGCTCAGGATTTTAAGTGATATACTTAAAAAGTTCAAGCAGGATATGTGACTGCCGACCAGTATTTCGTTTTACGAAACTTGACGAAAGTTTTACGTTTATATATACTTAAAGGTATGACTACCACTGTTTCACCAAAATATCAGATTGTCATACCCAAAGCTGTTCGTAGGCAGCTTGAGATTAAACCTGGTCAGAAAATGCAGGTCGAAGCTGCAGATAATGGAGATATTATTGTTAGGCCAGCAGATCGGCTAACAGGTTTTGATAATCTAGCTATGTTTGCTGGCAGTATTAAAACCGAAGAGACTAAATGGGGCCAACAGGGAATTGACGCGTCCGATTGGATTCGTCAACAGCGTGACAAAAACTGGGATTAGTTATGGTAGCACTTGATACCAACGTGTATATTTACTTTCTTGAGAAGAACTCAAAATTTTATAATACTGCCGAGAAAGCTATTAAGTACGCTTTAACATCTGGTCCTATTTGCGTGCCAGTCATTACATTCATGGAAATACGAAGTGGGGCTCCTCATAGCACGGAGATCATTAACTTCTTTGCTAATCCGCAATTTGATGTACATGACTTTACGGCCTCCTTGGCTATTCTAGCTGGCGAATTAAGGTATAACCATAAGTCACTTAAGTCAGCAGACGCAATCCACCTTGCAACCGCTTTAGAGAATGGTGTACATCAATTCGTCACCAACGATAGTCGGTTAGCCAACCTAAAACTTGATATTGAGATCGTGCCTTTAGCTCGATTCCAGTAATTACCACTGGTTAAAGTACAAGATTTTCTATTAACTTTGGCTTACAGACTGAAGATAACTTGAGCTTATCGAGCAATTTTTCTGATGAACATGGATTTTCGATTATATACTTAAATAGTTCGAGTAGCATATGCTGAACTCGACCAAGTAAAGTAAAGTAAATAACTTTACTTTATGGGTACAATACTATATACTCGGTTTTATGAAAAGTGCTACATATACACTAAAGGTTTCTTCCCAGAGCCAAATCACTTTACCTAAGGCCTTACGTGAAAGTTTAAGATTGCAGCCAGGTTCTCGTATAACAATTAATGTAGCAGAGGATGGTAAGCTGCAGCTGTCTGAGAAGTTGCCCATAGAGAAGCACTTTGGGGTGCTTTCTAATGCCTGGACTTCAAATGGTCAAGATGCTGCCGAATATACAAGAAAATTGCGTAATTCGATGCAGCCTAAGCCCAAAGCTAGATAAAAGATGATAGCTTACGATACAAATATAATTATTTATGCTCTTGAGGGTACCAGCCCTTGGTCAAAAGCTGCTCAGGCTATCGTGCAACAAGGGGAACATGAAGGTGCAGTACTATCAGTTCTGGCGTGGCAGGAGTTAGTGACTGGGCTGGTTTTACAAGGCGGTGATTTAGATAAAAAACTGGTGACTGTACTAAATGATTTAGGTGCAACTAGATTTGTGCCTGTGACCTTAGCGATATGTGAGAGAGCAACTATGCTAACCAAGCAATATGGCAAGAAATTGTATGGTTACGATGCAATACATATTGCAACTGCCATTCAGTATAAGGCCGCATCATTCGTCACCAATGATAGAACGCTTATTGATCTTCAAATTAATGAAATGCCAATTCTTAGTCTGTAGGCCAAAACATCAACCTTTCTATTAACTTTGGTTGTTTTGGTCCAGAAAGCTTAAGTTTATCCAGCAGCTTTTGTGATGGTTCAAGGTTCTCGGTGATATACTCAAATAGTTCGAGGAGTATCCGTGCGTCTCGACCACGTATTTTTATTCAACCGACCTGGATTCCAGGCGCTATAGCTACTTTATATTCTCTAGACCATGCTACTAACGCAGTCTTGCTGACTTTCAATTACTTAGCAATCTTGTCATAGCTTATGCTCTAAGCGCGAAATTCAATAGACTGCTGCTTAGTTTTTTGTGTTATCGGCAAACATTTCATTATAAAGTAGCAACAGTTCAATAAATAGTGTTGCAGTAGAGGCTACAATTAGCGCACCCTAAAGCCAGATAGATAAAAAAGTAAATTAAGAAACAACCAAAAAGGCTTCAGTGCAGTTGAAGACTCGTTAATAGCTCTAAGCTTAGTATTAATATGTGCTGTGGGCTACATGGGGTAAGTCTCATTACTTACTTCACATAGGTTCGTCAACTTATTGGCTAATACTAGAACAGGTTATTTAGTATAGTCAAATCATATCAGAAGCTGTATTTTGGGTGTACGAATATATGAACTTGACATTTCTATTAAGAAATTGAGGCTGTCTAAACTTTCTTAGAAACTGCGGTAGTTTAGCAAGGCTTCAAATCCCTGTAGTAATATAAGTTCATCAGCAGCATCATTCCGTTGACCATTATTATTTATTCAATTCGTATTCAAGGCGATAGATAACCTTAAAGGTACTCCAAATAATTAAAGATTAAGACTGGTAGCTGGGCTTTCGCCATTCTCGTATGCTTTTTCTAAAGCTCGCTTATTTTCTGCCAGTTCTTCTATGACCTCTTCTTCAATTTTAGCTGCAAATTCATCGTAGTTTTCAAACTTAGATTTTACAAACCACTCAACCGCACCTTCATCGTTTTGGTCGATAAGTGTATTTAATTGGTCAAGATCTTCATCACTAAGTCGCTCCGATACTTTTGCCATGACTCTGGTAGCAACGACATTAGCTAGGTTGTCTAAGAGTAACTTTTGAGTCTCAGGATCAACTTTGTCGATGCCTAATTTCTGAATTAGTTCTTCAGTCGTCATTATTTGCCACCTCCTAGGATAAATTGAATTGCCCCGTTAATATGCCCAAGATCCGTAAATGTCCCCTGTCCGGGAATCGTAACGCTTTCAATTGCTCCTTGACCACCGCTTAAACCATTGCCAACGAAGTGAATGCCGTAATGATTGTTAATTAGTTCCGGTAATCGCGAAGAAAGATTCCCGAGGTGCGAATTCATGGCGTAATCCCAGGGCAGGGTATTGCCATCTACTGGCCTAATATCCAACGTACTGGTTGTTGAAGGATGCTCAATGGGAGCCGGAGCATGCTCCGGGTGCGTACCACTACTATGCGTAGGCCTATTTAAAGTTGGGGCATGCCCCTCAGCTAGTGACCAGGCGATTGGTCCGACGGCTAGAATTGAACCAATGACCGCGCCGCCGCGTTTGTAATTGCGTAAAGTTGCCGCTTCTTTAGAAGAGGAGGCCAGGTAATCATCGATAGTCTTTAGTTCCGACTGAGACACATTTTTGGCGGCCTTCCGCTCACCTAATTGCTGCACTAAATCATAAGAACCATATCCTCTAAGTAAGCCCTTGCCAACAGTAGCCAGAGCTACCAATGGAGCATCAAAGGTTGATGCGCCGACAAATCCAGCCGCCGTTAGCCCAATACTTACCGCCAGCCTAGTCTTTGGGTGTGATCGTAAAAAGCCCATAAACTTAGTCATCCTAGGATTAGAGCGAATGCGCTCGTCAATAACAGCCTGACTAATATTCTTGCTAGTCTCCATTAGCCTAGATTGCAGATAGGCCTGTCTAGCACCTTCGCGCTGCTCGTATTCATTATCTATGCCTTTTTTCGTATCATTGGCTAGCTCAAGTTTTGCCTGGAGATCATTTATTTGGCTGTCTAGCGATCCATCATATTGCTCTCCGGCACTATTTTTTCGATTATTAAGCTCACTAAGCTGTTGATCTATTTCACTTATTTCTGCGCTATTGGCCTCACGAGCATTTGCCAGCGCCTGATCTGCTACCCGCATGGTTTCTGGTATGACAGCCATGTATTCATTGAACTTTGTTTTAAGTATTGCCGCAGCCGAGTCAAACTCTATTTTGTCTTTCTTGCCCGAAAACAACCTCTCAGCATGTAGTTTAGCTTTGGCATACCCCTCTATAGCCTTATCTAAGGCTAACCGGCGATTAGCTTCCATCTCGGGAGCTTCGGGAACTTGAATCTCTTGCTCGTCACTATTTTCTACTTCAGGATTTTCATTTACCGGCTGGTCGTTACCTTGTTTCTCGATCTCTTCGGCATTTTGACTGGATTCATCAGTCGCTGTTTCCAACTGTTCAGGCACATTTCTACGGCGTTTGTTCATTTCCTTATCAACAATGTCTATAAGCTGAAGTTTACGGGCCTCATCCATTCCATTTTCTTTTTCTATGCGTTTGAAAATCTCATCTTGGATATCTAATGCCGCGGTTTTGTCATTATGATCCTCAGCGTCTGCCCACTTATCTAAAAGCCCGTCTTCTTTGAGCAACGGCAGATTTTCGTAAGCCTGATCGTTAGAGTCTGCTTCGTCAGAGTTATTGGTATCCTCTCTAGCTTTAAACTGTCCGGTACTTGCATCACGTACGTTGTCTCGCTTGTCTAGGTAATCTCTGCCAAGCAAGTAATCACGCATATCCCGGTGGCCCTTAAGCTCTTCCTCGAGTTTAGAAACATCCTCACCCCAACCTTTTTCAGTAGCAATTTTATCTTCCAGCCGCTCTATTTGTCGAGTTGTGGCTCCAAGCAGATCGTTAACTATAATACTTCCTTCACCTGTTGAGTTATTTTCTGTAACTAGCTGATTCGGCTTTTCGGCTTCTACGCTCTGGTTCATTTCCATCTCGGTAGAAACAGCTACTGGCTTAGTGTCTGGGAATGTGTCAACTTGTTGCGAGGGCGCTGTTGTCTCAACTGTTTCTGGCGCTAGAGGTATTTCCTCTTGTACTTCTGTCTCGTTGACTTGCTTAATTGCCTCAGCGTCCATATTGAAGTCATCTACTGGATTGTGTTCGACTTCGGAAGCGGTATTGTCTTGAATGCTGGATGGCACTAATCCTAACTCTTCAGTTGATTGTAAACGTTGGTCTTCTTGATTTGTTTCGTTAACAATCTGCGGAATCGGCTCTTGGTTATTACTATTGTTGTTTTCCATATTTTTAATAACAGTTTTTATTCAAGCTTATATTAATGATTATAGCAGTAACTCGCTCTAGTTTTTACACTCGAAATTTCTATTAGCATATTTTTCTTTTAGAAATAATTACCGACTTGATATTTATACCTAATATCGACAGATATTTTTATTGACTAGAGAGACTAACTGAGGGCACTGGTTGGTTATTAAAATACACGGTATTATTTTTAAGGATTAAATTAGCATTCGGTTCGACACCTAAAGCCGATTCTCCGTTACCGGTAGTTACACTACCGAAGTTTTCTCTAATTAGTTCGCTTGCATCAAAACACACAGCTTCGTCTCCATGACCGATGGGGGCAACAAACCACTCATCACTCTGAGACTTATTTATATTTGCCGATTGTCCGCTAACCTCTATTACTACTGGAAAATGCAAGATACTATTAGGAGAAGTAGTGGTAACGAGATTGTTTAGGGGTTCTCCTGCGCCATTTTCAAAACCGCATGAATTCCTAATATTGACCTGACCTTTTAGCGTAATATTTTCCAGTCCCTTCAAACCGCCTTCAGTAAGCTTAATGTAATCTGCTTTGCTAAGTATTGATTGAATTGAAGCCGGTTCAATTTTTCCCATTTTTTCAAGGCTGTTATATGCTGCAAAGACGGTAGCGGCAGATAAGGCCACTAGGCCGAGCTTCCTAGGGGTATAGCGTTTAGTTCTAAGTCTATCAGCAGGTGACAAGACAGATTTGTCAGTGGCAAATTTTAGAGAGCCGTTTTCAATTGGGGGGTATTTACTCATGTCTTCACTATAACACTAACGGTTAAAAAAAGCAAGATTATTTTATTGTATTTTAGAATATTGTTATATGTTATCGCCCGGAACAGATTGCAAGAGTGGTATACTTGGAAAGTTAAAACGGGGTGTGGCGCAGTTTGGTAGCGCGCAGCGTTCGGGACGCTGAGGTCGTCCGTTCAAATCGGATCACCCCGACCACATTCAGAATATATAGTAAGTACGACGGTCTATTTAAACCGGCTTTCACCAACCTTGATGGTATGTGCTCTCAGAGCGTTAAATATTATAACTACATCTACCACCTCCTGTAGTATAGCGCCGTAAATTGGCAGAAATCTCCCGGTAGCAAAAATAACCATTAATATCAGACTTAGAAGGACACCAACAAGGATACTTTGTTTAGCAATGCTGAAGGTTTTTTTAGCAATTTGAGTTACTGTAGCTACCTTGCTTAAATCATCGAGCATTACGACGATGCTTGCGGATTCACTGGCTGCAGTAGAACCACGAGCCCCGAGTGCGATACCGACATCGGCACCGGTAAGTACCGGGGCATCGTTTACTCCGTCACCGACAAAAACGATAGGACGTTCTTTTATATCTTCTAAGGCGTGAAGCTTTTCGCCGGGGAGAGTCTCTGCATAAACGGTTTTGATACCTAGTTGTTTGGCTATTGTGTCGGCCGTGCCCTGGTTATCCCCAGTCATCATAACAGTTCGCGATACACCTAATCTGTAAAGCTCTTCAATAGTTCGTTTTGATTCGTCTCGCAACTTATCGCTTAAGAAGATTACTCCGGCCAACTTGTGATTAATTGCCACGAGTACGGTGGTTCTAGCCTTGCTCGGAGGAATTTTCCCTACATTGACTCCATGATTAGTAATAAAGTCCCGACGCCCAATTAAGATATGCTCAGACTTCAGCGTGGCCTGTACCCCCTGCCCGGGCAATTCGGTTACATGCTTGACCTTCGACGGTTTAATTCCTCTATCCTTAGCAGCTTTAACAATTGCCGCCGCAATAATATGATTTGAGTTCTGCTCAGTACTGGCTGCCAGAGCGAGCACTTCATTTTCGCTATAGGGAGCGTAGGTCTCTATGCTATCCAGGGCCAGCGACCCTGTAGTGAGCGTACCGGTTTTATCGAAAACGAAAGTTTTAGCTTCGGCTAGTCTCTCTAAGCTGGAACCAGTCTTAACAACCACACCGTACTTATATGAACGGCTCATGCCCGAGATTAGGGCAATCGGCGCAGCTAGCAAAAGAGGGCAGGGTGTTGCAACGATAATTACATCTAAAAAGCGAATCGCATGACCGCTAATAATCCAAACACTTGCCGCAATGATATAAGCCGCTATGGTAAAAGGAATGCTGTAGCGATCGGCTAAACGCACAAAAGGGGCTTTGGAAGCCTCGGCTTCGGACACTAGATGAACGATTTGTTGGTACTGACTGTTTTTGGCAGTTCGAATGGCCTTGGCGGTAACTAGTCGCTCATTGTTAATTGTGCCGCTGAGGATCTGCTCACCAATACCGCGAGACACCGGTAGACTTTCGCCGGTCAGGCTGGATTCATTGAAACTACTGGATCCGTCTAGAATCAAGGCATCTACCGGAACGACCTCACCCGGCTTAATAATGATTCGATCGCCAACTTTGACTTCACTGACATCTAAATCGACTATCTTGTTGCCACGTTTTAGATGGGCTTTTTTGGGTGAGTTTTTAAGTAGGGCGCTTAGTTCACGGTGTGAACGGTGTTCGGCGAAATTTTCAAGACCTTTCCCCCCGGTAAGCATAATGACTATTGCCAAGGCCGCAAAGTCTTGTTTTAAGATGACCGATGTAATAATTGCGGTTAGTGCAAGAATGTCTATGCCGTAGCGACCAGTCCGGATATCCTCCCACATTGTTTTAATTAGCGGTAGGCCTTCAGCCAAAGCTGCAGTACCCATTACCCACAGGGCTAAAGTATGGAAGCCGCCAAAGTATAAACCTCCACCTAAAGCAATCGACAGCAGGGCCAGCCCAAAAAGCTTATATACCCTGAAGAACTTAACTATTTTATTAACGGTTGAAGTGATTATTTTCAAATATGTCCTTATAAACAATTTCATGGTGGGGCGAATGATGGGATTTGAACCCACGACCTCCGGGACCACAATCCAGCGCTCTAACCAACTGAGCTACATTCGCCGTATTATCCAGCATTAACAACAGGGGTGATTATACGAAACTTCTACCGATTGAGCAAGCTAAGCTTTGGCGGAGGAGTCATTATCCTGTTCAATAAGTGTGCGATAAACCGACAATATTACCTTGCCACCTCTTAATAAACAAAATTTTTTGCAATTTCTAGACGTTAAATCTAGTTTTCTAATATCAAGCTGAGGGGTAATTGAGGCTTAATTGATGGATTAGGGTCGTTTTCCAAAGTTATTATGTAATTTAAATGAGTTAAAAACAAGAGTGGTAGGAAGTAAATAGCCATTAAAAGTAAAAAGACCTGTTGCCAGGTCTTTTTACTGACTAAGTCATTTCTGGCTTAGTCTGTCATCTTTCGATGGCAACCACCTCAACGATGGTAATTTCTAGTTTAGCAGGCGATATTTATTATGCAAGACCTTGGACTCTAAACTGTGTATAACGATGTGGATAAAAGCGAAATCATATCTGTAGATAGCTTTTAAAATTTGAACTAAAATCTTAGCATTAAGCTTATGTTTATCCACAATATTTGGTGCCCCGGGATGGATTCGAACCAACGACCTTAGGCTTAGAAGTCCTCTGCTCTATCCAACTGAGCTACCGGGGCAAATGGTGCGGGTGGGGAGGGTCGAACTCCCGTCCCCAACTTGGAAGGTTGGGATAATAGCCGTTATACCACACCCGCAACAGGGGTGATTATATCACCTTTTGTCTCTATTTAGTTAGAGCTCAAGCTAAAGGTTCAACCTCACTTAAAACCGTAATGTGCGCGCCCAGAGAGTTCAGTCGCTGGGCAAGATCTTCATACCCGCGGTTGATTGTATAGACATTACGCAAAATAGAAATACCCGGGGCGGCTAACATCCCGATAAGTAGCATTACAGCCGGTCGGATGCCGCTCGGACAGACCAAATCGGCCGGTTTAAACCTGGTCGGACCGCTAATAAATACGCGATGCGGATCGGCAAGTTCCATGTTGACCCCGATTTTTTTCATTTCGGTATACATCAACGCCCGGTCTTCGTAAATCCAGTCATGAATTAGTGTACGACCGCGAGCCACGGCAACTATCGGAACAAAATAGGGCAGGTGATCGATGTTCAGCCCGGGAAAGACGTTAGGGTGAATCTTTTCTTTTGGCGCAACCAAACTGCCATTATGTTTGTGCAGCTTGATGTCTACTAGCTCGGTGTATCCATTATCTGCCTTGTAGGTGTCGGACAGCTCATACTTTAACCCCATTTTTTCAAGCTTAAGTAGCTCAAGTTCTAGAAACTCCAGAGGCGCTCTGCGGATGGTAATTGATGAATTAGTGGTTACTGCCGCAGCAATAAAGGTCATGGCCTCTACAGGGTCTTCGCTGGGGTAATAAGTAACGTTACGGTTAATTTTTTCAACCCCGTGAACAATTAGTGTTGAAGTGCCAATACCGTCGATGGCTACGCCTAGCTTGTTCAGGTAAAGACAGAGATCCTGAACCGCATAATTGGCACTAGCCATCTTAATAACTGTAGTGCCGGGACTTAGGGCAGCGACCATGAGTATGTTTTCGGTCGTAGTGTCTCCTGATTCATAAAGTACGACATGTCGAGATGGTAATTTAAGCTTTGCTTTAACTTTATAATGCGCTGCAACAGTGTCCACATTAACACCGAACTCTTCAAGGGCGTAAAGGTGGGGCAGGATAGTTCGTCGTCCCAGATCGCATCCCCCGGCGTAGGGGATAATAAATTCTTGGCTCCGATGGGCTAGCGGCCCGATAAACATTAGCACACTACGGGTCCGCTTGGCGGCCTCTTGGTTAATGTTCTTTAGATTCAGTTTCTCAGGAGCTTTAATAATTAAGTTATTACCATTTTGCCATTTAACATTCACGCCAATGCTCTGTAAAACCTCGATTATTCGGTTAACTTCCTCAATTCTGGCAACATTTTTTAGTGTTGTGGTACCGTGGTTAAGCAAACTGGCACAAAGTAAACCGACGGCTGCATTTTTGCTGGTTTTTAAGCTAATCTCTCCCCTTAACTCGTGTCCGCCATCAATCCTTAAACTAATCGAACCGGCCGACACGCTAATAAGCTGTTTATTTAAAACCTCGCTAATTCGGCCCAGAGTCTCCAGACTTAAGTTTTGACGGCCATGTTCGATACGATTAACAGCCGACTGCGAAGTCGAGAGCTGAGCAGCGAATTCATTTTGCGTAAGTCCGCGATCTTGTCGAATCTGGGATATGAGTTGACCAATCTGTTGGTTGGTAGTCGACATCTGACTGTTATACCATATATGGTGTTAGATTAGCAATATACTTTTGTTTTTGGATTCCGAACGTATTTTATTCCACCTGTCGCCTTGTTACAATAGCTCTAATAATTCCAAGAAGAGGAAAAGTATGCAGGATAAGGCCGTCGCTAAACTTATTGCCGCTGAAGAAAAACGCCAACTTGAGGGGTTAGAACTTATTCCAAGCGAAAACTATGTTAGCCAGGAAGTACTTAAAACCATGGGCAGCGTTTTTACGAATAAGTATTCCGAAGGCTTTCCCGGTAAACGCTATTACGGTGGCCAGCTAAACACTGACGCAGTTGAGCAGCTAGCAATCGATCGGGCTAAAGTCCTGTTTCATTCCGATCACGCCAATGTTCAGCCTCATTCTGGAGCTCCGGCCAATGAGGCGGTTTATCATGCTTGGTTAGAACCCGGAGACACTATTATGGGAATGGAGCTTAGCCATGGTGGTCACTTAACGCATGGCCGTCCGGGTACGATCTCGGCTAAATTATTTAACTTTGTTCGCTATGGGATTAAAGACATCGAGACGGGTGAGATTGACTACCAATCGATGCGTGAAATAGCTCTCCAAACAAAGCCAAAGATTATACTGGCCGGGTTTTCTTCATATCCAAGAGAGCTGGACTATGCCAAATTTGCGGCAATCGGTAAAGAAGTAGGTGCGGTATTGATGGCCGACATGGCGCATATTGCCGGTCTGATTGCCGGCGGAGTTTTAAATAATCCCTTCGATTTCGGGTTTCATGTGATGACCACCACCACCCATAAGACACTTAGAGGGCCGCGTGGAGCAATGATCCTGTCTCAAGGAGTAGTCGGAAACCCCCTGAAAGCTCCGGAAAAGAATATCGAGAATCTGCCAACCCTAATCGATAGAACAGTTTTCCCTGGGCTTCAGGGCGGTCCCCATATGCATATCATCGCCGCTAAAGCTGTCGCTCTGTATGAAGCCGCTCAGCCAGAATACAAACTTTATTGTCGGCAGGTTTTGGCTAACTCGAAGGTCCTAAGTGAAGAACTAATGCGCCGAGGCCTTAAGTTAGTCACTAATGGTACCGATAACCACATGATGCTAATAGATATTCAGTCGAGTTTTGGTTTTGACGGCAGTGTCGCTGAGGAGACTCTCGACCGAATCGGCCTAACCCTTAATAAGAACGTTATTCCAGACGATCCGTTGCCTCCGTACAGACCAAGTGGGGTTAGGCTCGGCACTCCGGCTATTACAACCAGAGGACTTAAAGAAGAGCATATGGTTCAAATTGCCGCATGGATGTATAAAGCCCTAAAAAGCCATAATGACGAGAACGAACTTACTAAGTTATCTAGCGAGGTAAAGCGTTTCGCAGCTTCTTTCCCGTTGCCGGTTTAGAAGATTCCCTAGGGCAGGAGCAGAGGCTCCATCCGAAGATTAATCGAAAATTGTTCCGCTACTTTGGCTTTAACCTTATCTGCAAATTTTAGCAGATCAGCGGTGCTTGTTGCGGAACGGTTAACAAAAACCAGAGATTGCGTGGGCCAGGTCGCAATACCGTAAACCGGATCTAAATAATCTTTGAAACCGGCCTGTTCGATTAGCCAGGCTGCGGATAATTTCACTTGACCATCAGCGGTCGGCCAGTTTGGCACGGCTGGATAATTCTCCTGGATAGCTGCTAGCTGGAAGCTATCAATTTCCGGATTCGCAAAAAAGGAGCCGCAGTTTGGAACTATTGCCGGGTCGGGGAGTTTAGCCTGACGAATATCTATCACTGCCTTACGCAGTACAGCTGGAGTGTAATCACTTATCCCTCTTTTTTCTAAATAGGAAGCTAGTGATTGGTAAAAGGGAGGCATTGGATTGTTTCGATTGAGCATCAAGGTGATTGCTGTAATCAGGTAACGGCCCTTCTCGGAAGTATTGAAAATACTGGTCCGGTAAGCAAATTTACAGTCTCCGGCGGCCAGTGTCACCATTGATCCGGTATTTAAATCATATGCCGTAACGGTAACCAAAGTTTGTGAGATATCCTGGCCATAGGCGCCAACATTCTGTACAGGTGTTGCACCGGCTGTTCCCGGGATTAAACTTAGGCATTCAATTCCCGATAGTCCTTGTTCGACGCTCTGCTTCACGACGTCATCCCACTCTTCGCCGGCACCAACTGTAAGATAAGTGCCAAACTCGTCATTACTGGTTACCTCAAAACCTTTAATCCGGTTGACGATTACTAGTCCCGGAAATCCCTCGTCACGCCAGACGATGTTGCTGCCACTACCAATAACAATTATTGGCAAATTATTAGATTTGGCGTATTGTGCCGCCTCGAGTAATTGAGAAGTGTCATTCACGACAACTAAATAAAGAGCCGGACCACCAAGCTGCATTGTCGAGTATTGTTTAAGCAAAATGTTAGACTGTATTTCCATTACCCTAACTATAGCAAAATGACTTGCATAAGATTCACTAATCGCTATACCATGGAGTCATGAATCACTCTTCAATTGGACCTAAGCCATACGCCAATTTAGGCGAAAAGTTAAGAGCCTTGCGCAACTCCAGTCGTGAAAGTCTGGCCGAGGTGTCAGGTGCTGTAGAGATTGACGAGCATATCCTAGAGCGCATCGAAACGGGCACGGACCGTCCGGATGAGGAAATTCTCAACCTGCTAATTAACCACTACCATCTAAATGAACGAACGGCGATGCAACTCTGGGAGTTGGCCGGATATAGCGAGCATTTAGAAGAGGCTGACTATATTGAAGAAGCTATGGCAGCCGCTAAACAGCTAGTTATGGTTTTGGCAACTGACGGACGCACTATCTATACCGATGGTGTTAGTGTCGACTGCAATAATAAAGGGCTAACCATGAGCTTTACCCAATCCGTACCGCAAAACAACACATTCGTAGTTTCTCGGCTAGGTATGAGCTATGAATCGGCCGCCGAAGTATTAAAAGCTCTGGGCATCGCGCTAACTTATGCTAAATACGCCTCCGGTCATCCAATGCTTCCACCAGGCAAGATAGAGTAAGAAATGTTACAGAAACTGCTAATGCTTGGCTCTATGATATCCTCGGAAGTATAAAAATAATCTCTCTTAGCTTAAGGTATTCCAAAAAATGACGATTGAACAAATGTTGGAAAATCTCCACCAAGTAGCACTAAAAACATCTACGGCCAAACCCAAGAAATAATAAACTTATCGTCTTCCTATGTTTATTCGGTCTTAGCGTGGAGCTTACGCAGGCCATGAATAGCTAGCATTAAGCTCATAGCGGCCATTGGTATCTCACCTAAAACAGCCATAATAAGGGCCTCGGTAAAACCATGTGTTCCCGGCCGGTAACTCAAGATATCGAACCAGGCGTCTGTAACAAATAGAGTGGCGGTTATGACGGCGGCTACGACCATGTAAATGGACTTCAGTTTGGCCAGTATGCCGGTAGCAAAAAGTGCTCCAATTAATGCTGAATCCAGACCGACCCAAGTGGCATCCCAATAGTGAGCTAGATGGTGCGCCGGAAGAGCGAAACTTAAGTAAATGGTCCAGGGGACTAAACCAATTGAGATAACGACATATAACCAGGCGCTCCAAGTCGGTATGGTGATTTTAATTTGGCGTAGATCATTCATTTTTGGCAATAATAACACGAATTATTTAAGAACCACCTGTATAACCAGCTGCATAGTGCATCGTGAAGTAAGCCCAACCGAGCGCGCTGAGCATTAATACGACTGCGTAGCCTAGAGTTGAATGCTTAAATTTGTTTAGTAGCATCATCTGAAGCGGGAAGTCGATGAGCAGGTAGCGAGGATACCCGTCAAAGTTACCGGTCAGCAACGGCAACAGCGCAAACAACAGGCCGAACATGGCAAAGCTAACACGTCTATGCCACCAGTAGACAACTGCCCATATTGCTAAAATGAACAAAACTAATGCTACAGGAGATGTTGAGTGAAAGAAGGCCGCTAAGAACTGACTGCTCATCCACTTGATATGATGCTTCTGAGCGCTTATGAAGTCCAACGGTTTGCCTATTTTTGCCCAGAGATAAAGAGCGTATCCAGTAATTCCGGCGATTCCCATAATGGCCGCTAGGACGATCTGCCAAAGTTTAGCCTTAGCTTCGCGCAGTAGCAACGCGACCAACACCAATATGAATACTCCGTCGGGTCTTGAAATAGTGGCTAGCCCGCTCATAATGCCAGCTCCCAGATAGCGCCCCTTAATGGCGAAGTAGAGTGCGCCTAATCCAAAAAGGGCAAGCAGGCTTTCGCTATAAGTCGCAGCCAAAAAAACACCCGTCGGGAAAAATAGGAAAAGCATTAATCCCTGCAATGCCCCGATATGATCTTGCCCTAGGTATTCTTTAAGTATTTTTAAATAGAACCACAGTGCGCCGGCTAGGCTTAACCAGCTGACTAGCAGTGCGCTAATCAGTGGCGAGGAGATGGCTAGCATTACGGTACGGATAGCCAGAGGGTAAAGCGGGAAAAAAGCAGTTAACGAGTCGTCGCTGTAGCCGTATTGGGCAATATGAATATAATGCACTCCGTCCCACTCAGACATATAGTCAAGATGTGTACCGGGTTCGGATAAGTAGCGTGCATGAGGATCCAAATTACCGGGTATGGTCTCGTTTGAGTAATGCCCGACACTTAAAGTCAGTGCAACGAAACAGACCGCAATCAGAACGGCTAGAATGTAGTTGTGCTCGCTAATCCAGGTTATGCTGTTTTTAAATTTCTGTTCCATGGATCTTAAGTTAATATTATACGCAAAGAGACCAAGCTTTCATTTTTAGCAATCATAAAATGCCCTAGGATTATACTATTGCCAAATGGCTCAGCCGCACATATTAGAACAAGTAGATGACCAGTTCGGCAGTTTCAGCGTTGAAGAACTAACTTATGACGGTCGAAACTCTCGGGTATTATTTAGCGGACCTTCGCACTCTGCACAATCCGGACTAGCTTTAGACGGCAATCCAAAGCTACTTTTCGATTATATCCAGCAGTTATTTGAACTGGCTCTAGACTTGAACCCCAAAAATATATTAATACTAGGTGGCGGTACGCTGACGCTTGCCACGGCACTTTGCAAGCACTTGCCGAAAACCAAAATAACGGCTGTTGAGATTAATAAGGATTTAATAGATTTGGCAGAGAAGTACTTCGGTTATGAAAAAGACCCCAGGCTCACGGTTATTCTCGACGATGCGGAACATTTCGTAGCGCGACAAAAAGAGCATCATTATGAATTAATCGTCACTGATTTATTTAACGATCTGGCAATTCCCGATCAATTTATGAGCCAAACCTTCGCCAAACAACTAAAACGGATACTAAAAACGGACGGTATAGTTGCTACAAATTGCATCGCTGCACTGTTTGGATTGGGCTCACAACCCGTGCTCAAGCTAGCCACTGCCTATCAGAAGACGATCGGTAGAACTAGAGTCTTAAGAGTAGATAACTATCGCCACTATCTAGGCTGGACGCCGCAAAACTTGCTAGTTCTGGCGGGTCGCGGCACTGAAGATCTTTTGCGTGGATTGGCCCAAGTACAACTAAATGTCCAGGGTAGGGTTTTTTAGCCTAGTAATACCCCTATGTTTATATTATGATTGGGTGTAAGTACTTCGTGTAAAGCAAACATGGCCAAAAAAAGCATAATTGAGAAAACTATCGAGGCTCCGGCGCAAGTTTTGGAGCGCAGTGTTGAAAGCGGCGGAAAACTAGCGCGGAATATCTCCCACGGCAGTTATAACAAGCCGCTAAAGAAAGCCAGGGACTATTGGTACCTGCTCGGTCCCGGTTTGACCACTGGAGCATCTGATGATGACCCATCGGGAATCGCAACTTACTCTCAAGCCGGCGCTCAGACAGGTTTTAGTTTTCTCTGGACGGCTGTCTTTACTTTTCCGCTGATGGCGGTAATTCAAGAGATCTGTGCCAGAATCGGCTTGGTCACTGGGCGTGGGCTGGCCTCCAATATCCGCCAGCACTTTGGCAAACGCGCACTATACATAAGCACGGTATTTCTGTTTGCCGCTAATACCTTTAATGTTGGAGCGGACATTGGCGCCATGGCTAACGCGGTGCAGCTGGTAATTAAGCTGAATACTACTTTACTGGTCATCGGCACGACGTTATTTATCTTGCTGCTACAGGTATTCACACCTTACGTGCGTTATGCGAAGTATCTTAAATGGCTAGCCTTGGTACTGTTAGCCTATATCCTGTCCTCAATTATGGCCCATCCTCACTGGACAACCGTAATCCACAGCACCTTTGTACCGCGCTTTGTTATTAACAAAAGCAACATTATTCTGCTTTGTGCGGTGCTAGGCACAACTATTACTCCATACCTTTTCTTCTGGCAGACGTCTCAAGAAGTTGAAGAGAAGATATCTCAAGGTAAAATGACGCTAGCTTCCAGACACGGTAGCGACAAAACCGAACTTAAAAAAATGCGCATTGACGTTTGGTCGGGCATGTTTCTATCCAATGTCGTGATGTTTTTCATCATTGCCGCTTGTGCCAGTGTTCTCTTCACTCACGGTATTACTGACATCAATACGGCTGCACAGGCTGCTAAAGCATTGCGCCCATTTGCTGGTTCGGCAAGTTATTATCTCTTTGCGATTGGTATCGTCGGCATGGGTCTGCTAGCAATACCGGTCCTTGCCGGATCGAGTGCCTACGCAATCAGCGAGAGCTTAGGAAAACGTCAGGGTTTAAACTCTAAGCTTAAGGAAGGTTACGCGTTCTACGGTGCAATCATTATTTCGATGCTAGTTGGCCTGGGCATTAACTTCCTAGGTATCAACCCCATCAAAGCGCTAATTTACTCGGCTGTGGCTAATGGTATCGTGGCACCAATAATTCTAGTTCAGATTATGTTGCTTGCTCGAGATAAAAAAGTTATGGGGGAATGGAAGGTCGGATTATTGAGCGGATCAATTGGCTGGGTGTTAGTGGTTTTAATGGTCGTATCCGGTCTTTCGGCCATCTATAGTATTGCTTAGTAATAAGGGGGTTGGGAGTGGTACATAAATACTTAACGCTTGAACAACGCTACAAGGAGCTCGATTGTAACGCGCTTGGTTTAGCTGACACTGAAGCCATACACCGCCTAAATGAATTTGGTCCCAACGCTTTTTATACCAAGTCAAAGTTTTCGCCCGGACGCTTAATTGTCAAGCAGTTCAGAAGCTCCCTGATCTACCTATTGTTAGTTGCCTGCTTACTTTCGCTTCTTTTGCATGACGTATCCGATGCGCTAGTCATTGCCGTAATCCTGCTTATAAATACCGGAATAGGCTTTTACCAGGAATTTAAGTCCGAAAAAGCCGTAGATAGTCTTGAACGTTTGGTATCGAGACAGGTTTTGGTACTCAGGGACGGTGTTGAAACGCTGCTCAATGAAAAGCAGTTGGTTCCGGGCGACGTAATAATCATTAGAGAAGGCGACACGGTCTCGGCGGATGCCCAGATTATTAGCGCCAATGATCTAGTACTTAATGAGGCTGCTCTGAGCGGAGAGTCTGCGGGAGTCAGTAAGTCAAATACAAAAGACCACGACTTAGTGTTTGCTGGAACTACCGTCGAACAAGGCGAAGCTAAGGCGCTAGTCTATGCCACCGGTCCGAAGACGCGTCTGGGCAGTATTGCCGGTCTTACGACTACTACCAGGAGGGTAACCCAATACGAGAAGTCTTTGTCGGATTTCAGCAGCTTCCTGATTAAAGTTACCTTTGCGACATTGTTTATTGTTTTTGTGGCCAAACTAATTATTGATGGTAACGTAAGTAATCTCACGACCCTTGCATTATTTACAATTGCTCTAGCTATAGCCGTAGTACCCGAAGCGATGCCAGTCATTGCAACCGTGACCTTATCCAGCGGAGCTCTTAAATTAGCTAAAAAACATGTTATTGCCAAAACCTTAACTGCAGTTGAGGATCTTGGTAACGTTAACGTTTTATGTAGCGACAAAACAGGTACTCTAACCGAGGATCGGCAAGTCGTTAAGCAACTAGTCGCTAAAGATAAAACACTCTTTATGCGTCTGGCTGCCGCTAGCTTAGGAGCAAGCGACGCCAAGCATCACCATGCGCTTAATTCATTTGACCAAGCTTTGGCGGACTTCATCCCTAACTCGATTACTCATCACGCCAGGGTAAATAGTGAAAAAATGGAAGAGTTACCCTTTGATCCTGAAGCCAGGCGCCGAAGAGTTGTTTTTAGAGAGGAAGGCAAAACCTTCTTAATAGAAATTGGTTCAGTTGAAACGCTGCTCGAACTAACTAAAGATCCAAAAACCAAAGAATACCTGGAAATTATTAAGCAGAACGGTAAACAGGGCTTGCGTCACTTGGGTTATGCCTATAAAGAGGTAAGCTATGACCCCAAAGCGAAGTTTGAGATTAAAGAGCACGAAACCGGATTAAAATTTATCGGCTTTGTCGCCCTAGAAGATCGTTTGCGTCCCTCAGCTAAAACTGCGATTGATACGGCACGTAGGTTAGGGCTCAGCATTAAAATTCTGTCCGGAGATAGCCGCGAAGTTACTGCTTATGTCGCAAGAGAAGTCGGACTAATTAATGAGAATGAAGACGTCTATACAGGAGACGAAATTGATGCCGTGACGGATCTGGATCTGGGTAAAATTCTAGATAGCCATTCGGCATTTGCTCGGCTCACACCGGAACAAAAATATCGGATCATTAACATCTTAAAGTCCAAGGGTAATGTAGTCGGCTATCAGGGCGACGGAATTAACGACGCCCCATCTCTTAAGTTGGCTGACGTGGCAATTGCCGTAAACAATGCCACAGACGTTGCGCGCGACAGCGCAGATATCCTATTACTTAGGAGTGATCTCGATGTCATAGTTAACGGCATTAAGTATGGTCGAAGCATCTTTGCCAATATAAATAAGTACATCCGTTACACGATGATTAGCAATTTTGGCAACTTCTTTGCACTGTCAGCTTTGCTTTTGTTAAGCTCCACCTTACCGCTACTTACCATCCAACTGCTGCTTACCAGTTTACTTAGCGACGTGCCATTAATCGTAATTGCTACAGATAATGTAGATGCTAAGAGCCTGCACCGTCCCAGTCGCTATAACATGCACTCACTAATCTTTGTATCTGTCATACTTGGAAGTTTCACCTCAATATTTGAAATTTTCTATTTCGCTCTTGTTCGTCAACAGAGTCTGCCGTTAGAGCGGACTGAACTTTATTTATTCCTGACTATTATTAGTTTCGTTGTCATCATGGCCGTACGCAACCGCGAACATTTTTACAGGGCCGCTAAAATGTCCTCATCGCTTAAATGGGCCTTCGGAGTTATTGCTTTACTAAGCGTCGCTTTAATTTATTTTCCACCAACTCGCAACATCTTCGCATTTAAGGACCTGACACTTAGCTCACTCGGTTTGATTGTTTTGATGAGCGGAGTTTACCTAATACTCCTAGATATGATTAAGGTATGGTTTTACGGCACGCCTTTTGCGGAAAAGTAGCTTAATAAAAACAACGGGCTTAAAATGCATTAACTGTCTAGGAACGAAGTGCTTTTGTTATACTAGTTAGGCATGGAAGAAGAAAAACCGAGAGCTAGGCAGAGTTCCGCCTATCGGAATAATAGACGGAATTTTTTTATTGATGGGGTATCAAGACCAGTGCCGCCTCGGCTAACCAGCAATACCTGGCACCCTACCAAGCCGGACAATCCATCAATCGGACTAGACCAAAAACCGACTACCTTACCCGCTGCCAGCAATCGGATTAATAGCCAGCAGCTTCAAAAGACTAACCCTGTAGTAAATTTGCCACTCTTAAATAATCAACCCTCCGTCCCTAAATCCAGACCATTGAGTCGCGATTCAAGAATGCCATCTTTAATTGGCTCGGCCCTACCGCCAGGTGGTTTAGGTGGCCACGTTAAACATTCTCTGCCAAGACGCAAGTCGATCTTGAAACGTACTTTAAGATACTCCGCTATAAGCTTAATACTGGCACTCATCGGCTTCGGTGCCTGGTTTGGTTCTTCGGTAATCGGGAGTCTCGACAAAACTTTCCATGGCAATGTTTTCTCAGATGTCCATGCTCTAGTTAGCGGGACTACGCTTAAAGAATCAAACGGAAGAATTAACATACTTTTAGCGGGAGATTCAATAGACGATCCGAATCACCAAGGAGCACTTTTAGCCGATTCAATCATGGTGATAAGCTACGACCCCGCAACGAAGAGCGGCTTTATACTCAGTATTCCGCGTGACCTATGGGTAGATATTCCCGGATGGAACCATGAAAAGATCAACGCTGCAAACGTCGTAACCGCTTTTAATCAGCCAGGATATCCTAGCGGCGGCATCGGCGCTCTTCAGGAAATAGTTCAAACTGATTTAGGTATTCCAATCGACTATGAAGCAACCATTGACTACTCGGCCCTAAGAGACGCGGTTAACACTGTAGGCGGGATAACCGTTAATATTCAAAGCCCCGATCCGTATGGAATTTATGATTCTTACACGCACCTTAAGCTACCTAACGGTGAGGACAAACTTAATGGACAGCAGGCCTTGGATCTGGCACGTAGTCGCGGTGACGGCCCCGGTTCTTATGGTATCCCAAGCGCCGATTTCTCGCGTACTCAGTTCCAGCGCGAAATGCTAATTGCATTAGCCAAAAAGTCTCTTTCAGTAGGAGTATTAACAAATCCCATAAAGATTGCGAGCTTATTTAACAGCTTTGGCAACAACGTTACGACAAACCTGAGCCTGGGTGACGTAACTTCTATTCTGCACTTAGTGAGCGGAATGAAACTGTCCAGTATACAATCGTTTGCATATACCTACGGCGGATCGAACCCGATGCTAGTCGGTTATCTTGCCCCTAACGGCGAGGATGCACTAATCCCGGCACTGGGCGTGGATAACTTTACGGCGCTAAAGGCTTATTACCAACGACTTACATCATCCAATCCGGTTGTTCAAGAATCTCCGACCGTCACTATACTTAACGCCAGCAACGTTGTCGGTCTTGCGGCCCGTGAGCAGAAAGTGCTTAACTCCCAGGGCTTTAATGTCTCGACGATTGCCGATGCTAGTACAGAATATCCATCGTCACTAATAGTAGACAACACTTCCGGATCCAAGCCTGCGGCCAGCGCGCAACTACAAAAAGACATTAAAGGCCAGAAGGTGACTTCTACGAATGGTTCAGCTGAAGCTGCCGAAGCCGCTAATTACTCTACAGACTTTGTCGTAGTGCTAGGACAGGATTGGAATCAAACTACAGCAACTGGACTGCCCCTTCAGAACTAGACTTAGCATAAGCGCTATTGCCAGGACACTTCTTTAGAGAGATAATGTTCTTAAATTAAGGAGATAAAAATGGACTGGCAACTATATCTATACAGCTTTCTAGCCGGAGTGTTAGGAGCTGAAGGTTTCCCGAGTTTTGTAATGGGTATTAGCGGCAAAAAGCATCAAACACCTTTCGGTAGGCCGTCTTCAGCTGTCGTAAATGTTATTTGGGGCTGGCTAAACTTTGCTGTTGCTGGGCTGTTAGTTTTCTACGGGCATGTTCATCAGCATCTGCTAAGGGCTTTTGCCTGCGTAGCGGTCGGTGCATTACTAATGTCTTTGCTCTTGGCCTACATATCTTCTAAGCACCCTGAGCAGGACCACTCGACCGTCGCTAAATAAATTGCCGCCAAACCCGGCATTAAATCTAGCTATGCAAGAGATTAAATTTTAGTAAAATAGAGCAGGTGAAAACAACACAAAAAGATGAACTTAAAGGCATAGAGCATATTGGTTTTCGTTTTTTTGGGTTAGTTGGCAGGTTTTCGGTTAAGTTTCGTTGGCTAATAATTGTTGTTTGGCTGGCCGGTACGATTGTTGCCGTTAAGACCTTGCCGTCGTTGACAAGTGTAGTTAATTCTAATAACAGCAGTTTTCTTCCAGCTAGCGCACCTACCGAAAAAGCTATCAGTCTAGAGAGAGCTTTCGGTACCGCTAATGGCGCCAATCCGGAACCGGTTATAGTTGCATCGGTTTCCGGACAACAACTTAGTACGACGGATTTGTCTAATATCGCTAAACTAATCGTCGCATTACGCAATGTCCCGAACGTTCAAAGTGTCAAAAACTTTGGCTTATCCAAAGACGGTGAAGCAGATCAGCTTGAAGTGCTTTCTGGTGGATCAGGTGCAATTAATCCTACGATCCTAGTCGGCAACCTCAGAAGCGCTATTAACAGAGCCCACTTACCTTCTAATCTTGAGGCCCATCTGGCTGGTCAAGATGCTATTGCCGTAGACAATAGCAGTAGTTCGGGAAGTCAAAATGTCCAGGTTGAGATTGGTTCAGTAATCTTTATTATTCTGCTTTTGTTACTAATTTTTAAAGCTCCGCTGGCACCGCTTATTACCCTATTGCCGCCAATTTTAGTGTCTTCCATGGCCGGACCGTTTATTGCCACCATTGCCCACCATGGACTTAAAGTCTCGCCCTTTGCTGAATTTCTACTAACCGTTCTAATAATTGGGGCTGGCACCGACTACGGCCTATTCTTAATATTTAGAGTACGCGAGGAGAGGCAAGATGGACTAACCAGCCATGAGGCCATTATTAAAGGATTGAGCCGCGTAGGAGAATCAATAACCTTTTCTGCTGCTACGGTTATTGCCGCCTTATTATCTCTCTTGCTTGCCAGTTTTGAGGTTTACTCGGACCTAGGTGTACCTTTGGCAATTGGTATCGCTTTAATGCTGCTGGCAGGATTAACTCTATTGCCGGCCTTGCTTGCGGTTTTCGGCCGAACCGTATTCTGGCCGAGCGAAAAATATGCTAAGCCGGGAACCTATGGTTTATGGGGTCGGATTGCTGCCGCCGCGGTGCGCCGTCCAGCTACTGTTATTATTGTTGGTTTAGTATTTTTCGGCAGTTTAGCATTGGCAACTTCCAGATACCAGGCGGCAGGATTTGGCGGTCAAACGACCCCGCCCCCAGGTAGTGACTCAGCCAAGGGATCGTTTCTCTTAGCTAAGTATTTTCCAAGTAGCAGCGCTAACCCGACTGGCGTACTTTTTGTTTTGCCGCATTCCGCTTGGCAGGATCCGCTACAATTATCCAATCTTCAGACATTGATGGTGCAGGTGTCACAGTTTAACGAGGTTAACGGACCGCTTAATCAGGGGACTCACCTAACCCCCAGCAGTATTAAACGGCTTTATGTTTCTCTAGGAGCGCCTTTAAAGTTGCCGGTTATTGAGACCTCCTTAGCGCACCGCTTAGGACTCTCGGTTATTGAATACCAGGCATTTAGGTCACTTGCAAACTATATAAGCGCTAATGGAAGAACTGTACAATTTAATGTTGGCCTAAAAGCTGGAAATCCTAACTCCACGCCGGCTATGAATGCTACTCCCCTCATTCGATCTGCAGTTGAAAGTATCGCAAGTAAAGTCGGCGCAACTAGTAGCGGTGTCGTAGGAGAAGCTCCGGCACTTTATGACATTAACAGGATTTCGAGTAGTGACCTAAAAAGAGTTGTTCCGGTAGCCATTATCGTTATTGGTCTATTGCTGGCTTTGTTGATGCGTAGTTTGGTAGCCCCGCTTTATTTAGTCGCTTCGGTGGCTCTTTCTTATTTAGCTGCCTTTGGTCTAACGGTGTTAATTTTTGTAATTATTGGTGGTGCCAGCGGCCTAACATTTATTTTGCCATTTTTAATGTTCCTGTTTTTGCTGGCTCTGGGTGAAGATTACAATATTCTGGTTATGACCAGGATTCGCGAAGAGGCTCACGGTATGACTTTGGCAAAAGCAGTTACCAAGGCACTTAATACGACTGGTACCACGGTTACTTCGTCCGGCCTAGTGTTAGCCGGGACTTTCGCTGTACTGGCAGTAGTTGCGGGAGGAAACTCGAGTCAGATCCGTGACATTGGAGCCGGATTGTCCCTCGGAATTCTTATGGATACCTTCTTAGTGCGAACGCTTTTTGTGCCGGCTACGGTAGTGCTACTTGGCAAGTGGAATTGGTGGCCAAGTAAACATGGAAGCTGGGTAGAGGCGGAAGTTAAAGAGCAACAGAGTAAGTTATATTGACAGCGTAAGAGAGGCGGGCTAACAATAAGACCTGTTGGCTGAAATATTAAAGGTTGAGTACCTAAGGCCGACTTTTATTTGGCATTAAAATAGCTTGTTAGGCTATTAAAGATACAAGAAGAATTACTAAAAGCGCCTAAATTTGAAAATCTAGTCGGAGAGTCTAGAAATGCGACGAGGAAGTTTGTCCCATTTTCGGTATCCGTGAAGCGCTCTAAGAGCCAATCTATCAGTTACATCCTCGGTTACTACTGTCTCTTCTGGGTTTGCTCGCTCTATTTCCACCGGCTCTTCAAACAGGGATAGGTCCCCTATATGTGTTCCGCCATTTGCGTCATAGATTAAAGCTGTTATTTCTGGATCCGTTTCTATTATTGCCATAACAAAGTCCTTATTCTAATAATAAAACACCATAGCACAGCTCTAAACCGAAGGCAACAGATGTTTTTCCGGCGTAGCCCTCTAGTATCAACTTAAGTTACTAGTGCGTCAATCTATCAAGAAGTGCTAGCCAGTAATCGACATGAGCTATTGGAACTCCTCGTTATGAAGGAATTGAACTGTTGATTGGCATCTTGACTAATCTATAAGTGCCCTATTCCTAGAATGTTGGCAACGGTTGTTTAAGGTGTTTTTTATAAATTATTGCACCATAAATTAAAGATACAACGCTTATTAACACATAAAGTAAAAATACTTTTTGAGCAGAAATTATGGTAAGCAATGATCCAGCCAACAACAAAGAGGGCCAATAAGTTATATTGTCGATACTGTTATCAATAGCTAAGATTCGGCCTCTAAGTGAACCCGGTATATTGTCGGTCATTAATATTCCTTGAGGTGGTCCTGAACTTGATTCTCCTATAGCAAAGACTGCCGAGGAGGCCCAAAGTACATAAACTGAATTAGTCAAACTAAAAACTAAGCCACCAATTGCGAGCATTGCTACTGAGAAGATTAGGGTCTTGTAGGGGCTATATTGATCTGCCCATTTATGCGAAGTAACCAAAACAATAAACGCCACCACACCCATTGTCGCAAAAATATCCCCACTATAAATAACTTTATGACTAACTTGTAAGATAGCCAATGGCCATAAAAAATACTTAACTGTAAAGTTTAAATCTATTGCCATATTCATTACCAGATAAAACGTCAGAGGTTTATGAGTTAGAAAATATTTAAAACCTGACAATATCATTCTTTGAGAAGCTTTTTTGTGTTTTATTGACTTAATCGGATGTAGGAATATTGCAGCAAAAATAAGATTAAAGATTGCGATAAATCCTATAACGATGTAGTCCTCTCTTAAGCCATAATGCTGACCTAGGTAGCCTCCCATAAAATGAGCTAGGGCACCGACTATCGAACTAGTGGCATATAAATACCCGAACCATTTACCTTTTTTATCAACATTGCTTAAACCCTCTTGGATATATGCCGTTATCAGTGGGCCGGTAGCGATACCAGCCATTGCCCAGAAGACTTTTATTCCGGCATATTGGAAGGCGTTTATAACGTTTGCATACAGAAATGGATATATTACTGCCGCGAATAACCCCAGGAATATTAATTTATGTCTATGACCATTATCGGCTAAATGGCCGAACCATAGGGACAAAACCGTCATAAGAATCGAGCCTAGTGCAAAGATTGAACCTGTGACAAAATTGTTATGATCCAGGTGCTGAATGTACAAAGATTCGATCGGAGCTATAAGAAAACCCATAGAAGCGGCTAAAACAGATACAACAGCAGCAGGTAGAAAGTTTTTTGGTATATGCCTCACTTTATAAAACTAACACAAATTGCAAGCAATCATCACCTGTTGTTGGCGATTATAATCGGATTTTCTATTACAGGCTTGACGTTTTTCATTAAATCAAAATCTGTTAGTCAATTTTATATAGGGAGTACCAACTATATACGCTATAGGGGTGCTCCTATAAAATACTACCTAGAGTCGGATAATACTTCCGGCAGTGCTGTAGATTTTAAACCAAACGATTCAGGCTTTTTAGGCACATCCAAATTTTTAGAAAATGCTCTAATATGGTTTTCGTTATCTATGCTGCTTATGTATGTAATATGGCAATGTATTGAAATTAAGAATAAAGAAGACATCACTTACTAATATTTGGTACAGCACAATTAACGAGGCTAGAACCATCTAACATCTCCGGCGGCTTCTTTTTCTTTACGGGTTTAATTGATTATAATTAAAGCCATAAACTTGAAATAAACACATGACTTTATTTAAGCAGTATTACTTTTCAGAAACAGACCAGAAACTAGCCCACAATACATTGCCATCTATTACTAGCATCAGGCCAGCAGTTAAGGCCATTGATGAAAGTTTTACTCGCAGCTTGCAATCGGCTCTAAAAGAAAATGAAGCTGATAAAAAAATCGGCTTACTCCTTTCTGGTGGAGTAGATAGCAGCCTGCTTCTTGCAATGCTTAAGTCTTTAACAAATAAAGAAATTGTCTGCTTCACAGCCCCATGACCGAGACTACCGATGCAGATGTCCTGCCTTCAAAAGAAATCGCTGAAATATTCAGAGTCAGATGGGAAAAGTGTAGGCTTACGAAGGCAAGTATTCCAGACCGATTATCTAAGATATTACCTCGCACAAGAGGTGGTTTATACTCAACTGCTTATGATTTAGCGATGGATGTTTGCATGGAACACTGCCAAAAGGAACGCATTACTAACTTATGGACAGGTAACGGACTTGATATGTTTTTTGGAGGCGGTATAGACCCCAGTAAATACAAGGCAAGTAGCAAGCAAGAGTTCCATAACCAATTCTGGCAGAATAGTTTTAAATTGCTTAAAAATCGTTTTTATTCGCAAGATGATAAAGACCTAAACTTGCAAGCCAGGCCTTACGGCATTAAGTTGGTCATGCCTTTCGAAAGCATCGATACAATCTTGACTTCACGCAGTATAAGGGCCGACTTACTATTTCTTAATAACGAAGATAAATATCCGGTACGTATCTTAGCTCATAAGTACGGTGTGCTATTACGTGAAGCTAGACGGCATAAAGACCCATTACAGCACTCGTCTGGCATATTTGACTTCTTAAGAGACTACATGTATGAAACCCTTCCAAAAATGACGCAAGATGGAGTTAACTTTGATCTAACCAAAGACTATTTCGAAAACAACCCTAATACCGATCTGCAACTTTTTCTTGAATTATTAACCAGTAATGGTTCTCAAAAACAGTCCTAATAGGATTCGAACCAAATTAAAGAAGTAATTGTTCCGAGTTGGCTAGAATCACTAAATATTTAGAACTTCAGTAACAGAGGTTGTTGTTATAAAAGGCTTGATGGTACGCCGTTATCGAACAGGTCAGAACCATTTTACTCCTTAGGGTTCTGCTGTATAACAGTATCTGACAGACTTGCGCTAGGGATTAGTAAGTTATCCTCAGATACGGATTACTGGTATGTATTTTTCTACAATCTTTGTTAGTTTTTTATCATTCGTAAAGAAAGCTTCAGTTTTTTGCTGAATAGCGGTAGCAAGATGAATTGAGTCACCAATTTTAATACTGTTTTTTCTTTGTAAATTAGCTGCCTGTTCAGCTAAGTTTTCATCGACAGGAATAATGTTTAATCTCGGAACTCTGTGTAATGTCTCAAGGCTTGAAGAAGTTGTTCCCGCTAAAAATTCAGTTACTGTAATGGCTGAGGTAAGCAGTTGTTTACCGCTTTCAGTAAACTCTTCGAGTATAGTCGCAACTTTTTTACTGTAAGGATCATGTAACTCGAACAAGTAAATAAGTATATTTGTGTCGAGGTAAAGCATAATTTACCAACTCAATCCCAATTATCCCTTAGTTCACGGACCCGTTTAACAGGATCCTGCTGTTGGGCGGGCAGAGTACCAATAAAATCTCTGTAGCTTGGCTCTTTACTAAGAACCACCTCTCTATCGGTTATTCTTTCTATTACAAGCCTGTCACCACTATGAAGCTTTAGTCTAGTTCTTACAGAACTAGGGATAACCACTTGATTTTTACTAGATATAGTAATTGTTTTCATAACTTTACTTTATAGAAAAGTAAAGCATAAGTCAATAGTAAAGCTATACATTATACCAAACCGAAATGAATTAGAACCGAGCTCCAAAGCGTTAAATGATGAGAGAAAATAACCAGAAATCATTGCGACCTGTATACCTATATACTCATTTCCAAGCTGGTACACCGCAGTCCGAGAAGTCAGAACCGCTATTGAGAGTGATTACAGAGATATAATGATCACATATATGCATTGATGCATATATGCTATACTAGACTTGTCAACAATGAAAGGATAATTATGCGCACAACCATCACTCTAAACGACAAGATTTTTAAAGCCTTAAGGATTCGGGCTGCTGAAAGCGGTGAAACAGTCTCTGCGGTCGTAGAAGACGCTATAAAAGAACAGGTTCTAGAAGACCTTAATGACTTGCAAACAGTCAAGGAACGCGAAAACGAACCTGCTATAGATTTCAAAAAATTCGTTAAAGAGCTTAAAGCCGATGGCCTCTTATAGCGTCAAAATTAAGAACTCTGCTCAAAAAGAAATACGTAATCTGCCAAGTAAGGTGATACGGGATAAAATTATAGAAATAATTGACGACCTTAACATAAACCCTGTGCCTGATGAAGCTAAAAAAATCAAAGGCTCAAATAACATCTACCGTATAAGACAAGGGACCTATCGAATTGTATATCAGATTTACAAAAACGAACTACTTGTCATAGTTATCAGAGTTCGGCATCGTAAAGACGTTTATAGGGGCTTCTAGACATAGGGGTTATAAGGAGTAGAACATACTGTAAGGTGTTAGCGATTGCTCATTCCAAAAGTACTAAAACGTCAGGACTAATCTGAAGGGTGCATGAAAACTAATTTCCTGTGTGGTACGCCCGAAGGGATTCGAACCCCCGACCTTTGGTACCGGAAACCAACGCTCTATCCAGCTGAGCTACGGGCGCGTATACCTAGAGCTTATCTAATAATTGCTACTCTAGCTTTTTGGTGCCCCCTGCAGGATTCGAACCTGCGGCCTCCTGTTCCGAAGACAGGCGCTCTAATCCGCTGAGCTAAGAGGGCACAATAACCCCCTTATCTTAGCAGGGGATTTGTTCTTCCTGAAGTGAATTTATATGGTTGTAATAAAAATTGCCAGTACTACACTAAATTTCCTAGCTAAGTTATAAGAGTTATAGGATAATCAAATCAGTTAAATCTCAAATATTATTGCTATGTTAGAAAGTTATGAAATCTAAACGTTCTAATAGAGATGAATCGTTGTCCTTCGCTAGTCCGACCTTTGGAACTAAGTTTGAACGTAAGATCAATGACGAGAGCCTGACAGATCAAACGAACGAGAAAAAGAAATCGAGGGTTAAAGTTTGGTTTAGGCGGACACGCCGGATAGTCATTCTTTTGGCTCTTATTACGCTGTTTGGTTTTGCTTGGGAGTTCTACTCGTCGGCTTCTAAGTTAACTAACGAGCATAACCCCATATCATTAATTGCGTCACTTTGGCCACAATCGCCAGCCGAATCAAACGGCAGGGTCAATATACTATTGGCCGGATACTCGATTGATGATCCGAACCATGCCGGACCGCAACTTACCGACTCAATTATGATTATCTCTATTAACCCCAAAACCAAAACCAGTAGCTTAATTAGTGTGCCGCGCGATCTATGGGTGAATATTCCCGGTAATAGTCCAAATAAAATAAATGCGGTTTTTGAAGACGGAGCGGCGGAAGGGTTTAATCAGCCTGGTTATTTCCCGGGCGGCATGGGATTGCTTGAGCAGTTGGTGAGCCGGGATTTTGGGATCAAGTTTAACTACTACGCTCTAATTGATTATGCGGCAATCCGGGACGGGGTAAATGCCGTCGGCGGTATAACTGTGGATATTAATAGTCCCGATCCAAGAGGTATCTACGACCCGTATACTCACCTTAAACTGCCAAACGGGGAGGTGCATCTAAATGGTCAGATGGCGCTTGATCTGGCGCGCACCCGCGGTTATGGACCCGGAGCTTATGGCATCCCAGACTATGACTTCACAAGGACGCAGTACCAACAGAAGGAATTAGTTGCACTTAAGAATAAAGCCACCCAATCATCGGCATTGCTTAACCCACTTACTGTTTTGCGTCTAGTAAAGGCCGTAGGTAACAATGTCATCACTAACTTGAAAGTCGGCCAAATGGAATCACTCTATAGTGACGTAAGAGGCATATCGAACGGTAGCATCAAGCAGGTTACGCTGAACGACTATAACGGCCAGGATTTACTGGCTAATTACTATCCTACGCCGTACATAGATGCGCTGATGCCGGCTGCAGGAGTTAATAACTACAACGCAATTCAGACCGCTGTTCAGCAGATTATATACGGCAAATAGTCAGCCCTAAAGTTATGAGTATGACTAAGCTATGCGCGTCTTATTTTGCAGCAAGTACGCGGCGGCGTTTAACGTACCACCAGACGATCGCTGCAACTATTGCTACCCCAAACACGATGCTGATCGGTGTAAAGTAGCCAGCAATGCTCTGCCAATTACCTGCTACGGCGTTGCCGCTGTAGGCTAGTGCAAGGATCCATGGCAGGCTACCGAGTAAGGTGAACAAGAAAAACTTAAACAGTGGCATTTCTGCAACTCCTGCCGGAAAACTAATGAAAGTGCGTACTACCGGTAAAACCCGTCCGATTAGCACTGCAGCCTCACCGCGTTTTGCAAAATACGTTTCAGCACGATCGAGATCCTTATGACTTATCATTATGTAACGCCCCCACTTTTCTACTAATGTGCGTCCACCGGTTCTGCCAACCGCATACGCAATTCCCGAACCCAGCAAGTTACCGGCTAATCCTAGTAGTGATACATTAAGTAAGTTTAAATGTGCCGATACTCCAGCAATTGTTGCACCGGCTGTTAACGCTCCGCCAAAGAGCATGATTGCTTCACTTGGAATAGGGATGCACGCTGACTCAAGGGTCATCAGTAGGAATATTGCCAGATAACCGTGCTTACTAATCTCAGATACTATGAAATGTTCCATTTAACCTTCGCAGTCCTTATCTAAACTAATAGCTTAGTCTAAGAATAGTTTAGAAAACGAGTTGCGTAAAGCTAAAGTGAAGTTAAATGCGCAAAGCCCAAGATAACAAAAATTAACATCACGGCTGCTGCGACAAAGAATACAATGGCTGTGATTTGGGCAATATGTCCAACTGTCCAAAAGGCGTAGGCATCACCCAAAAGTAAGCCACGCAAGGTTTCGCCCTGGAACAAGGTTTGAGCCTGAGCCTTTAGTACAGTGTTGGTTGGGTTAGCTAGAGACTCAGCACTAACCTGAGCATAAGTTTGCCCGTTAGCTACTTCGGATAAATGAACCGCAATGAAATGATCGGCGTAGGCCTTAGCCTCCGGTCCGGTTAGTAACTGTAGTCCGGCATACCGATTTAAGTATGGGCCAATCTCTGGGCTAGCTAATGCCGGGCTACCTTTTGGCGGAAAATATATTTTCTGCGAAGCGAGCTCGGTTTTTACGTTATTAGTCGTAAAAGAGTATGCCCCCCAAGCGAGGCTGCCGACTATGACTAACAGGACCACAATCAGCGACCCTAGTGATGTTAAAAGTTTGTCTATTGATTTTTGTTTGTTTGCTTTCGAGTTTGCCATTTTTTACTTCTATGTTGTTAGTTAATACGCATCTATGATAGTGCGATTTATAAGGATAAGCAAGTTAATTGCACTTACTCACTACATCGTGGACACTCGCCTGCGGAGAATAGTTAAGCCAAGTGTATCACAGTATTCGCTAGGGGTTAGGTAGTTGAGAGCCTGGTGCGGCCTAAAGAAATGGTAATCGTTTAGCCATCCAACAATCTGTTGTTCCCGCTCCGCTAAGGTATAGTGCCCCCGGAACTCGTCAAGACATTCCTGCTGGAGTTTACCGATGAGATTCTCAACATGGGGCTTGTCTTTAGGGGTGTGAGGCCTGGCAAAGTATTGAGTTATGCCGTGGCTCTTAAGATAGTTGTAGGCATGGTGGTAGTTCTCGCTGCCGTTATCGTTAACGATGACCATGTCTTTGCCAAACACTTCAACTGCTTTTTCCAGGGCTAGCATAGCCTGGAAGCTATTGGGTCGCATCGCTAGGTGGATTACAGCCTCTTTAGTGAATATATCGACCGCCACAAAGGCGTATTGCTTAACGCCGCCTAAATAGATATGCTTCATGTCGAATTCAATGACTGAGCGAGGGCTGTTGGCTGCTAGCAGATACGGTTTGCGCTCTTTCCAAACCTGCTGCATCTTCTTAGCACGTTTCTTGGACGCAACTATCTTAGCCCTGAAGAATAGTCCAAAGCGTTTAATGATGCGTCCAATAGTAGCAGCCGAGTAGCCGATGCCGTAGTCTCTGAGTACTATCCGGGCCAGCTTCTTAGAGGAAAGGTAGGGATAGTCGGTTCTAAGCTTTCGGATAAGCC
>JAJYDV010000013.1:0-7216 GCA_021777375.1 bacterium
TTATTTGATTCAAGCGTGAATTCGCCACTTAAAGACTCATAGAATAAAGGCCCCACCAATATGCGCACAGGAAGAGCAGACATAAATATATCTAAACAGTAACTATCAAAAAGCGCAAGCTAGTGAGTCGGGGCGAGTTATTTTTCGCCTAAGATGATGTTGTCTGGGATATCTAACTCGATATCCTCGAGTGCGGTTTGCCCAATTTGCTGTGTTAGTTCAACTTCGTTTAGTTTTTCTGTTTCCTGGGGTAATGATTCGTTATTCATAGGTCTATTATTATTCCACTATCCCCATTTTTTTCCAAGAGTGTTGCACAGACAAAAAGTATTAGTTTTGTTACTTATTCTTTTCGAGGAATGAAAGAATTTTAGTCTGGTTTTTTAGCTCAACCATTTGTTCATCCTGGAGGTTGGCTAGATACGTCAAAGTCATGTGATCAGCTTCAGATTTAGCGTCAGTAGCCGATTGGGCTACATTCTGAGCAACCATAATTGCAGGCAGCAACACTAACTGGAGCCAGTTAGAGGATACCCAGTTAATAATCGGCACTAAGTTATGGGTGTCGAGGGCAGATTTAAGGGATAAGAATGCGATGACGTTAAAGAGGTAAAAGCTATACATGCTACCAACATGCGTGCCAATCCAAACGGCCAGTCGATCGTTAAATGACTTCTCTTTACTTAGCAAGTCCTTTGGATTAACGACGTGTGGATGTGCTTTAAGTCTGTCTTTTTCCATATGCTTTATCTACATAGGCATTATAGCGCGCTCTGGCTATATACCCTGATTTTGGATTTACTTCAGTAAGGCTCTAACAAGACCTTTAACGACCCAACACTCATCGCCAAAACAATTAGCATTCGCTTCATTAAGTATTTTCTGTGCACTTAGGTACTGTTCAGTTACTTCATTGCCTGACTCATCTTTGAGTGCAACAGCATCATAATGTTCGACGGCTTCTATCAGCGCTTCCCTAGCTGGGCATATTTCAGATGTGGCGCTGCAAATTCTAGGTATTTCACTCATGAAGTTTATATTACACTTTGATTAAGGCATTGCAAATCTTGCACTCTGGTTTCTAAGCTAAGCATAAGTGAAGCGCCGCAACTAAACCAACCCTTTAACCATAAAATATACATATTTGCAAAAACCTATTTAATTGTGGCATAATAGTAAGCAATATGTCCTCAGAAGTTATTGCTGAATTTGCTTCAACGCCAGTTAATCGCAACAACCAAAGCGCTCGTCGTTCGGCGAAGCTGGCGCTAGAAAAACTTGTCGAGCAGTCTAATGTCTCTGAAGTAGAAATTATTTCAATTGAAAGTACCGAAAAGACAGAACTCACCGCTGCTTTGGGCAGTGCCGGACTTAAGGTGGATGCCATAGGCATATATGATCGTGAAGACGACTTAGCGACTGAACCTAAAGACGAAGAAACGGTTTTGATTGCAAAAGACTGGACGCAGACGCTTGGTGTCGGTCTAGCTAAAATGCTAGTAGAAATTGTACCGACTGGTAGAAATGACGAACCAAGAGAGGGTAATCTTTCCATTACTATTGATCTTGAAGGAAACGTTACAGTCTTAGGATCCACTCTAGAACTTAGCAATAATCTCGACAAACTAATAACTAATTTTTTATTAGCCGGCGAAGAATTTAGCTTGGCAGATATTAGAGGCTTGTTTGGATCAAATGTCTCCAAAGAACAGGATGGCATTATAAAGCGTGCGATTAATCGAGTGCGCAGTAGCTTTGATGAGCTTGTGATTAGTGAGGGCAAAACTAGAAACACGACATACCGCTTAAGCGCAGATGTTCAAATCGTAGATGCCCGATCGGCACCGACAGATAATTTGCAGCCCGGTAAGCTTATCGCGCGCAAGCCTAAAGTTGCCGATTCAGACGGCACCGACCTGAGCTTAAAGCATCAGCCTGAAGGCCACTCGGATGCTAATAAACTTAGCTATGAAGAGCGTGGCAACTATATTGATCACATCGTTAAGTTTTACCAGAATGATCGGACTGTTAAAAAAGCCTTGCATGCCTATAAGGACCGTAGCATTGATATTGGTTTTAATGAGAATCCGTTAACGCAGTACAGTTACGAAATAATTAAATATCCCTTGTTAAGCGCAGAAGATGAGAAGCTTTTATTTGGTGCCATAGATAAAGGTCTTAAATTTTATGTCGAGAGTGGTGGCAAAGATCTTAGTGCTGAGCAGGAAAAAGTATTAATTGATATGACTATTGCCTATTACAAGATATTCTACTCAAACCTGCGCCTAGTTATTCTCGCTAATAAGCCCCGATTTCGAAAAGAGAATTCTGCAGTCGACCCCTTAGATTATGTGCAGGAAGGAAACATTGCATTAGACGTTGCGATTAAGCGTTTTGATATTAGTATGGGCTTTAAATTTTCGACCTATGCTATGTGGTGGCTAAAGCAGCGCTCGCAGCGCTCGCATAATAAATACAACCGCTCAATCTATATCCCTCAAAAAGTAAATAATGATTGGATTGAAATTAACCGTACCGAGGATGAACTAGCCGAAGAGCTGAAGCGACAACCAACGATTTCGGAGATAGCTCAATCTATTAATCGTACACCAGAACAAGTAGCAGAAATTATCCGCTATGGAACTCAAAACTTAATTTCGTTAGACAAGCCTGTTGGCGTTGATGGTGTCGATAATATTGGTGATATGGTGCCCTCCTCTAGCGAAGACGATTTTCAGAAAAAATTAATAAATCACGATTTACTTGAATCAATCATTAAAGAAGCTGGTCTTGATCAGGCGGAATTATTACATTTAAGTTTAAGGTTTCATATCTATATTAATTCCCTGTCCGGGACAAAGCTTTTGACTGAAGACGGTGTAAAAGTTTATGAAACGGTTTTTAATGAACTCGATCCAGATAGAATAGTAACCTTTAGAGAGATGCGCCGACTTATTGGCACCAATGAGGCTCGTCTTAGTAAAGAAGATCGGCAACTGATGTTTAAAATTAAAAACCACTTAGAGGCCTAAGAACGGTAATTAATAGTTCAGATTATTATAGTTTGGGAAGAAATCTTGTTTAAGTTGAGCTTCCGCTAAGCCGTCTTTTACTAAATCATTGCCAAGTGCTTCAACCATCTCTTCAGGACCAGACAAGTAAACTAATGATTGTTTAAGACTGGGTATTAGTTCGCCAAGTTTAAATAGATCAAGCCTTTCACCAATAACATACTTAACGCTAAATTCCGGGTGTGAGTCCTGCCACTTAGTTAACTCATCTTTAAAAGGTATGGCGTCAGTTCTGGCGGCATAGATTAGAGTGACAGCTAAGTTTAAATTGTCGTGCAAGCGTTGCTTTAGCATGCTATAAAACGGTGTTATACCAATCCCGCCCGCAATAAAAACAAGCGCTTGCTTTGAAGACTGCCAAACAAAGTCACCTTCCGGATCTTCAACTAGAAGTAGGTCTTCTGAGCCTTCCGCTAGATTAGAGAGGGCTTTCTTAAAAGTGCTTGACGTAACACGGGTAGTAATTTGCAAGATGCCCTCATAGGGTGCAGCGGAATTGGTAAACCAACGCTTAGTGCCTTCGGCGTCTGGATTGTCATGCACTAACTCAACCCGCACGAATTGACCAGCCTGCATCTTTAGCGGTTCGCCTGGCTGAAAAATAAAAGAGTAAACGTTATCCGTTAAGTGCACCTTATTAATTAGCTTTAAGATCATAGATTCTCCAAATGGCTTTAGATATATCTTAATCATATCAGGTAGCCTGCGATGTTTTTTTGAGACATGACTCGTTTAGTGCGACAAATCAAGGAAATTAACGTGCAACATTATATAATAGCTTTTTAAAGCTGGAGTAGCGCAACAATATGGCTAAAGCAAAACAAAGTTCAATGTCTCTTGAAGAAGTTTTAAGACGCCGTGCCTATCGGCCAGTTTATGAATCAATCCCAACGCAAGTTAAGGGCCTCAACTTGCGCGTCGAGCGCGGTAACATTAACAGTCCACGTTTAATTAAGCGTGAACTTGGTCGATTGGCAATCTCAGGCCGGATGATCGCAAAATCTAGAGCGCAGATGACGAGACTATCTAAGGCTCAGAATATGAGGAAAGAGATGGTCCAGAATCTGGCCTTAGGGCATCCTGGACTACGTGGTATTGACTCTGAGACAGACAAGCTATCGTTGACAGCTATTCCAACCCATAAAATTATCTGGAATGCTGAGCTCCTTAAAGAGTCCTTAGGTGTTGCCTACTCGACCATTGTCGGTGAAGATTTAGTTACGACAATATCTGTGCCTTTAGGTCATGAAACAAGTAAAGGAACTGTTACTACTAAGAAAGTTGAGACGGCGCTAAAAGCTGGAATTAGACGTTTAGGATTTAGTAATGAGGAACTTCCCTCAATACTGCACTCCGAGGTTGTTCTAAGAGTTGACGAAGCCCGGCTCGGCGAGCTTATTATGGCCGATCAGGTTGAGCTTCTTGAAGGTAGCGGTGTAGTAGAAGAAACTTGGACTATTAACACTGATCCGCTTCGCCAGCCTTAGAGCCTAGAGTTAATTAAGACGAAGCCCTCCTTCCCTATTTAAAGTCTGTCTATATGGGTTGCTAAAATCTATCTTAATCATATTGATATACTTTAACTATGCCGTTTAATCATTACGCAAAGTTAAAACGTATACTCGACAACCAAGCCCAGGGCTGGTTTATTAAACGTATTGATCAACCGACCAAAGCCAAGAACTTTAAGGGTGAAGTAATCAACTTTGACCACTACTACCGGGTTTATGATAATTTAGGCGTGCCAATACGGTATTGTAAATTTCAGCAAATTGATCGTTTGGCGTCTGTTCTTAACGTACCAGTTGAAGCATTACCGATTATCAACTAACGTTTTACTTCAATAGATTAAATTTAGAAATAATTGGTGCTTGTTTAATAAAGCTATGGTCAGAAAGTACTTGTAGTGATGCTTTAGCGACATCTTCTCTACTAACCCACCATTTTGTTGGTCCGTATAGCGTTAAACTGAAGGGTTTAGGAGAGGTGTTCTGTAGTTTAAGTACCCGAATTACCGTCCACTCCAAGTTGCTTTGCTGCAAAAATAAGACATGGTCACGTCCATCTTTAATTATTTTGGGATCAATCAGGGAGATACTGAGATTTAATATTCGGTCAATTAAAGATATCTTATCTTGAGGAAAACGTACCCCAGTACCCGTTAAACTAACGATGCGTTTTAATCCTTCTTGCTGCATTACTTTTGCTAGTGCTTTCATGGCATCAGTTTGGACTTGGGCCGGTGAGTTTCTAACATGACCAATAAAGCTCACTACCGCTTCCTGGCCCTCGATGAGCTTAGTTAAGTCCGCTGAGTTTCTAGCATCACATTGAACAATGCTCAGGTGCTCATGCTCGGGAAGATTATTAGTATGATAGACGCCAGCTCGAATATTATGACCGGCGGCTAAGGCAAGCTCAACAAAGGCTTGTCCAGTCCGCCCATTAGCTGCAATAACTGCAATATTCACGCTTTCCCCTTCCTTTTATGTTTAGCATAGGTGCATTAGGCTTATTAAGCAAACCGTATTGATGCTTCAGGCAGATGGGGTGAAGTAGTTTAAAATTATTAAGCATTCATATCTAAAAAGTAAAAAGCTGACTATAGCTATTTCAGAACGTCATAGACCATATGCATATATGAGTCTTTGGCGTTTTTGGCCTTTTCTAGAAATTCGTCTAATTCGATCCACTCATAGGATGAGTGCTCCCAGCTAATGACTACTTCTGGTCGATTCTTTAAAGTAATGCCGTAGAGATGGTACGTGTAGCTAGTGGCATAGTCAGTGCCTTCGTAGAGCTTAGTTGCCTGCTGCCAATTAGTTACAATGCCAGTCTCTTCTTTTATCTCACGAGCTAAGGCCTGTAGCGGCTCTTCATTACCTTCGAGTGTGCCACCCGGTAAATCTGGATCGTTTGGGTATTTAGGGTGATTGCTGCGTTTTAATATTAAGTGGCGGTTATTGTTATCAATTATTACAAGTTTGACGACGTGTTTCATCGGTGCCAATTATAGCAAAGCATAGTGCCATCTAATCAATACGATAGAAGTTCGTGGCAATTAGTTTTTGGAGTGGTGACCACATTTGATTAGCTTTCTTATGAGTTAATGAGTTTAGTTTAATGAGGTTTACGATCAGCATGGTTAAGCCAGTACATAGTAGTGCCTTCACAGCTCGCATTAAATAGTTGTGAGGAATATCGATAGTTAGAATAAAACCTAGAGTAATCGAGAATAAAATAGCCGTAATGTGCCATTCGTTTGTAAATATCTTATTGCCCATTTGCATACTATAGTTAGTTCGATTCTGCTGATTTTTAACTAGGCTAGATAGAACACCCTGAATTTCATCTTTCTCATCTCCTTTATAGTCCACGCAATAAGTAATAAGCTCTTCGTAATCTTTCTCGCCACCGCTGATACTTTTATCTTTAATTTTGGATTGCATATAGGAGACTACCAATGCTTGCAAATGGTTTCGCGTCTGTGCGGTTAACTTCTTTAAGCCTAGCACTAGATCAAATAGTGCAGTTGCTTCGCTTCTAACTGTTTGATGTAGGGCATCAATGCGCGCTTTTTGGGCGCCCAGTATTGGTGAGATATAGAAGCCGTAGAGGAAAGAGTTTACGGAGAATAATGCTAAAGACCCAGAATCAAACTTGTACTCTGGTAAGGTAAATGAAAGAATTAGAAAAACTAAGAAAAACAGCCAGAAGTAGGTGCTAAGCCTAACTTTTTTAAGTAAGAAGTCTTTCATTTTATATTTACCATAACAATTTAAGCGCCTATTATGTCTATTCCGAGCTCAATAATAGTTTATTTACCAACCAGACATATTATTAAGATTAAAACTTACTTATCATAAATGACCGGGATGTTGTGCTTCAACTTTAGCAATACTTGACTGGGTTTGCGAACGCGCTTCGATAATTGGATTTACCGGATCTAAAGCTGGTCTACCGCCCCATCCGGATTCCTTAATATCTGCAGATATGGGACTATTTCCCACTACCCCGTTTGGATTTGAAGATACTTGCGGAGCTGGTACTGCAAACGTGGATGTTGGCGGGAAAACGCTGCCTGTGCGCTCTGCCTGCATAGCCTGCGACGGTGATGTACTTGACGCCGGAGTTGTACCCGCACC
>JAJYDV010000013.1:7316-7871 GCA_021777375.1 bacterium
TTGGATTTGAAGATACTTGCGGAGCTGGTACTGCAAACGTGGATGTTGGCGGGAAAACGCTGCCTGTGCGCTCTGCCTGCATAGCCTGCGACGGTGATGTACTTGACGCCGGAGTTGTACCCGCACCCGAACGGACTGAATCGGAAACGCTGTTGCCCATAAGATTTCGCTCTTGATTGAGTGTATTAATTTCAGAATTAACGGAAGCTGCTGAAGGCGCAGTTCCGGTACCCGAACGGACTGAATCGGAAACGTTACTACCCATAGTGCGCTCAGCCTGCATGGCCTGCGATGGTGATGAGCTCGGTGTCGCTGAACTAAATACTGAACGTTCGGCCTGCATAGCCTGTGATGGTGACATGCTAGGAGCTGGTGTTGTTCCGGCACCCGAACGGACTGAATCGGAAACGTTACTACCCATAGTGCGCTCAGCCTGCATGGCCTGCGATGGTGATGAGTTCGGTGTCGCTGAACTAAATACTGAACGTTCGGCCTGCATAGCCTGTGATGGTGACATGCTAGGAGCTGGTGTTGTTCCGGCACCCGAACGGACTG
>JAJYDV010000013.1:7881-13930 GCA_021777375.1 bacterium
TCAGCCTGCATGGCCTGCGATGGTGATGAGTTCGGTGTCGCTGAACTAAATACTGAACGTTCGGCCTGCATAGCCTGTGATGGTGACATGCTAGGAGCTGGTGTTGTTCCGGCACCCGAACGGACTGAATCGGAAACGCTGTTGCCCATAAGATTTCGCTCTTGATTGAGTGTATTAATTTCAGAATTAACGGAAGCTGCTGAAGGCGCAGTTCCGGCACCCGAACGGACTGAATCGGAAACGCTGTTGCCCATAAGATTTCGCTCTTGATTGAGTGTATTAATTTCAGAATTAACGGAAGCTGCTGAAGGCGCAGTACCAGCACCCGAACGGACTGAATCGGAAACGTTACTACCCATAGTGCGCTCAGCCTGCATGGCCTGCGATGGTGATGAGTTCGGTGTCGCTGAACTAAATACTGAACGTTCGGCCTGCATAGCCTGTGATGGTGACATGCTAGGAGCTGGTGTTGTTCCGGCACCCGAACGGACTGGGTCAGCTGTGTTGCTACCAGAAGTACGTCCTGCATGCATGGCCAGAACCTGATCTTCTCTTAGAGTAGAAGGTGACGCTGCACCCGAACGGACTGGGTCAGCTGTGTTGCTACCAGAAGTACGTCCTGCATGCATGGCCAGAACCTGATCTTCTCTTTGTGCAGAAATTGTTGTCGACGCATTCGTATTTGAATGATTTTCATCTAGCACGTGCTTTATTGCACCATTGATGTGGCCTAGATCGGTGTATGTGTGGCCATTAATTGTTACGCTATCAATAGCCCCCTTACCGCCACTTAGCCCATTTCCATTGAATTTAATTCCTGCTGAATTGTCCGTCAACTTACTCAAAACTTGTGGATTGGATATATTAGTATGAAGTGTATCCATAGCATAATTCCATGGCAGGGTATTTTCGGCAGTAGGCTTTATGTCCACTGCGACCGGACTATGGCTAGTAGTATCGTTAAGATGAGAAGTAGCTGAACCTGTCTGAGATGTGAAACTATGATCAGGTGAAAGAGACCTAACTGGATCACTAGCTGAACCTGTCTGAGATGTGAAACTATGATCAGGTGAAAGAGACCTAACTGGATCACTAGCTGAACCTGTCTGAGATGTGAAACTATGATCAGGTGAGAGAGACCTAACTGGATCACTAGCTGAACCTGTCTGAGATGTGAAACTATGATCAGGTGAAAGAGACCTAACAGAATCATTTAGAGCATTCGGGGCAATTACTTGATTGCCCTTAGCGTTACCGACAAAAAATGGAGAGTTCTTAATGGCCTCTTGTTCTGATGGTGATAAATTACCATTAGAAAAGCCATTTAGAATTTGAACTGGAGCAGTTGGAGTGGCTGTAGGTACTTGTCTTTTAAAAAGCGAACCAACTCTAGCAATTATGTTATTTTTATCCGCATTTGAAATCATTATTTTGTTTCTCTACTTTTTTTATTGATTATATGGCTTAAATTATATTTCTATTTTTAAGCAATAGCAATTTAATTTTACCCTTTACTATAGGTAGGAATAATTGATGTTCATTTTTTAGCAAATCGGCTACAAATGGCTAATAAGATTAACAAAGATATCTTAGACTAAATAGTCCTACTAAAGTCCACCGTTACCGTTAAGTTCATAGAGGTATTTCTCGAGACCGCCGAACTCATTAACATCTTTTAGCTTACTGTTACTTAGCACGAAAACCCTATCCATTAGACTTAATAGAGGAAGACGGTGAGTTACCAATAAAACTGTTTTTCCCTCAATTAACTTGCCGATGGACTTCTGAATGTAAATTTCCGATTGAGCATCAAGCGCAGAGGTTGGCTCATCGAGGCAGATTATCTGTGCGTTTTTAATTAAAGCGCGTGCGATTGATATTCGTTGTTTTTGCCCACCGCTTAAGCTGGACCCTCCTTCACCGACGATAGATTTGCTTGCAAGCGGTAGCTTAGATACAAACTCATCGATGTTAGCGGCTTTTGCAGCCCATATCAATTCATCTGGTGCTATGTCCCGATCGATATCTCCATCCCTAATGTTATTCTCGATTGTGTCTGCGAAGAGTTGCGGAAATTGACTTACCCAAGCAATGTTTTTGCGTAAATCATGCAAGCTAATTGACTGGATATCTTTACCGTCAAGCAATATACGTCCTGCGGTTGGTTCGAGATAGAGATCAAGTAGTCTCAACAAAGTGCTCTTTCCGGCCCCGCTTGGTCCAATTATGCCTATTTTTTCACCGGGCATAATTGTCATATTAACTTGATCGAGGATAACCTTATCATTAAGAGCGTAGGTGACATTTTGAATATCAATCCTTCCCGTACTTTTGCCTATATGCACATCCTGCTGTTGGTATTCGATGTTCTCATGGTCCGTTAAAACTTCGTAAATTCGTCTGACGTTCACTAGCTTCTGACGTCGAATAGTGACTTGCTCGGTTATATTTTGGATTGGCGCTATTAGGTAGCCCATATAGGTCATGAACAGTAGCAAATCTCCTAGTGTAAATTTATGCTTGAGAGCTTCGCTACCCCCCAAATAAATAACTAATGACGTTCCTAATATAACGATTAGCCCATTACTAAAATTGAAAAAGTCGCTCCATACGATTGCTTTTTTCGTTACGTTGTACGTATTCTGCCAAATATCTCTTAGTCGATTGACCTGTCTTTCCTGAAGCGTAAAGGCTTGTACCGTTTCAGTGTTATCGATTGACTCCGTAATTAAAGAAGACATCTTACTTTGCAGGGTAACTAAAAGCTTGCCGAACTTCGACATAATGGGACCGAATTTTTTAACAGATAAAATTAGGAATGGCACTACCGCCAAGGTAATCAACGCTAATGGCGGATTGATCCTGAGCATGATTATTAGCACACCAAAGACAAGAATCACTGATTCAGTTATGACTGAAACTGAGTTAAGTGCTAGATCAGATAGGCTGGTTGTTACGTCATTTTGACGATAAATGTAATCACCCTTAGCGAGTCTGCCTTCGTGATATAGGGGTAGATGTAGAATGTGCCGAAAGGACTCTTCTTTAACGCTCTTATTCAACGAAAAACTGATTTTATTGAGTACGTAATCCTTTACTACACCAAAAACTGAACCAGTTAGGAAGATCAGGAGAGTCATTACTGAAATGATAATAATCAAGGTTGAAGTGCCGGTGTACGGCTTCATGAAACCGGGTGCCGGAATATTGCCAAAAACGGAATCAGCAAGAATTTTTAACGGCACCGGTCTAAGCAATGCTATGCCGTCAGCGACAACGTTAAACAAGGTCATAACGATGATGCCGGGAATAGCTTGGTGGTAGTACTTTTTCAACCAGTCTTTAAAAGCCGTGGTTTTGTGGTAGCGACCATTGTTGATTAACCAATGGTTGATTTCTTCTTGAATCATTTGTGTCGGCCAGCCGGCGCGCTCTAGACTGTAGGCAATATAATCAATAGGAATACCTTTAGATATTCCCTCGTCAATTGCAATTTGAATCTTATTCTCGAACACTTGATACTTATCATATAACAAAATGCTTATAGTTAATTAGTGCTAATCCTTGTAGATTATGATGTTTGGCTAGAAAATTGCTCAAGGCCAAATTTAGCAAGCAAGATAAATCGCCATTTTTGGCAAAACTTTTCCGAGCAATATTAATAGTAATTGGCTTTAAACGGGGTCCAGTCTTACTAAATTAAATGATGCCAGCTCAGAGAGTAATCAATGCTATTCTTAGGTGAAGTTATGAATAATCATGAAATAGCTAAAAGTGATGTCGTGCTGATTGATGAGCTTACTGAAACGGCAGAACAACTACTAAACCGACATAATCAGCACCCTAGCGATTGGGAGCCAAGTGAATTAATACCTTACGATATTGGTCAGGATTACAAAAATAAACCGTGGTCAGCGCAGGACTATCCCCTAACGGATGGAGTTAGAAGCTCAATTTTCGTAAATCTATTAACGGAAGATAACCTGCCATATTACTCGAATACCATATTGCATTATCTAAAGGACTCCGTATCGCTAAACGAATGGAGCCATGTCTGGACAGAAGAGGAAGCCAAACATTCGACTGTTATTCGGGAGTGGGCTCACGTCACCAGAGCCCTTGACCCAGTTGAACTTGAAAGAGCACGGAAGGTCCAGATGCGCAAAGCCGATGTCCCGAATCCACAAAGTTTGCCTGACTTACTGGCATATACAAGTTTTCAAGAGTTAGCAACTCGAGTCGCTCATGCCAATACTGGTCGAGCGTTAGATAGCGAAAGACGCGGCAAGTTATTAATGGCGACGGTAGCTGGGGATGAGAACAGGCATCATATCTTTTATAGCGAGCTCGCTAAAATGGCCTTAGAGATTGAGCCAGACGCGATGTTAGTAGGTATCCGTGATCAGTTAGTTAATTTTGCCATGCCAGGTAGAGGCATACCAGGTTTTAACAGGCACTCCTTAAAGATTGAAAGAGCCAGAATTTATGATACGCCCAAATACTTGAACGAGGTTGTTATACCGACTTTAGGTAAATGGAGCATAAACGATATTGAAGCTTTAGATCAAAGTGGAGAAATTGCGAGAGAGCAGATCAATGAACATGTCCGAATGCTTATAGCTAAGGTTGCGCTAATAGAAGAAAAACGACAAGTCCAAGACAGCCAAGTAAATGAACAATAGGCCTATTGGTAGCTATGCCGCGACTAAGGTTAATTATCTAATCCCGTAATTGTTCGTTAGGAGGTGTGCTTAGTAAACCGGAGTGGTTAGGAACCTGTATCCTGAACAGAGCTGAACATCTACGATTGCGCCACCGCCATTATTGATGTCGACTGGTACTATTGGCCCACTAGCTGGACCATTACTACAGGTTGGTTGATAGTCGGCGCCGCCGCCCTTTAGCGGGACGTCAATATAATTGCCATCAGCTAGGTTCAGTCTGGCGTATTGAGTAAATAACGTTGCTTCGAATGACTGGTAATAGCACATGCTTACTTGCACATTGCCATTTAAAGTTTCGGCAGTAATTGTGTATGTATTAAAGCTACCACTACCCCCGCCTTTATAGCATGTCATTGTGTAAGTGCTTACATTGGCAGGAATATTTTGGGATGGTGCACCTGAGTTGAGTAGGTATGATAGCGAAAAAGCGATAGGTGTAGGTGGTTTAGGTATAGGAGTTGATGTTGAGGTTGGTGCAGGTGCAGTTGCGGTTACTGGTGTGCTTGTAGTAGTGCTTGGGGGGCTAGAAATAGGAGATACAGGCTTTAGGTTAGTTACATTTGTTACGGTTGGTGTTGATTGAGTTTGCTTGCTCGAGCTAGATGCTGAATATAGAGTCGTAGTATGATGTGCGCCCATTGCTCTATAAAAGCCCAAACCAATAATGCCAACTATTACAAGTACGATTACTACTTCTATTAAAGAAAAGCCTGATTCTTTAGCTTTCATAAAACAATAATCCCACATGTTGTTAACTAAAGAAAGTGAACTTCCTGATTGCTTAAGAAAAAAATATCTAGTCTAGTTGCGTATAGAAAATTACTGGTTGCTGATCAATTAATGCGTTAATAAATTCTGGTTTTTGGAGTATGGCAGGAAGCATATTTTTCTCACTCGGATTAACAAAACCAAATTCAGCCACTTCAAGCGTCCCGTGGCTAGTACTGTTAAGATCAATTGCCACATAGTCGTCGGCATTTTCAATAAGGAAGAAAAATTCTAAATTTTCTTTCTCATTGGGTCTATTTATGTTTTCCGCTGCGTACTGCTGAACTAATACCAGGCGTCCAATTACAGGCTTTACCCCAGTCTCCTCTATCATTTCTCGAGTTAGGGCATCATGTAGTGACTCCATATACTCTAAGCCGCCCCCAGGAGTGCACCACCAATCCCCCCTAGAATTAAATAGTTTTTGACCAAATAACTGGTTGTTTTTATATATGAGTCCGCGAACGGCTACTCGTCGTATATCATTCATAGATTTGTTCTTATTGTAATAGTATTGTTGTCATATTACCTGAAAATAAGACAAGTTCTTAATAAAG